>CAZBBO010000003.1:0-180447 GCA_964490345.1 uncultured Ferruginibacter sp. | reverse complement strand
CATTATTTTTACCCCTACAATACGTCTTACGGGGTATTGTTCTGCGTTTTAATAATAACAAAATTTTCCTTAGTCCCATCTGTTTGGAGTTGTATCCACAAAGTACCAAGCCGAGGTATTGTTCCATATTTTAAAAAAAATGAACTTTAAATGGCGGCAGAGGGGCACTACTCACTGAAGTGTTTCTACTCAATTTCCCTAATGCAACCATCCTAATAATCTCTCTTGTACGTTTCAAAAAAAAATGCTTTTCATTAAATAAGCACCCCACATATCTCCATAATCTGGTCTTCAAAGAACCAAATTATTAAGTAACATAAGATTTTTATAATTACTATACCCTCCTGCCCTACACGGGTTCACGAATATCATTGTCAAAATTTTTCCATTCTATAACTACTCCCATCATTTTCTGTATTTTGTGACACATTTTAAAATTATGGGAAAGCTAAAGCCAATCTTACCTCATCTTATTGCAATAATTGTTTTTTTATTGGTGGCCGTTATTTTTTGTAAACCTGCACTGGAATCAGGTGTTGTGCTAAAACAAGGCGACATTACCGGGTGGCAGGGAATGAGTCATCAATCTTATGTTTATAAAGAAGCCCATGGACATGTACCGCTTTGGATTACAAGCATGTTTAGCGGAATGCCGGCATTTCAAGTAGCCATTGAAGGCGCATACCATCCACTACACCTTATTGACCGTACTTTTCAACTTTGGCTTCCTAAGCCCATCAATTTCTTTTTCCTGGCCTGTATTTCATTTTACTTTCTTTGTATCTGCATGAAGATTAGACCATGGGCAGCAATTGCAGGTGCTATCGGTTTTGCTTATTGTAGCTTTTCTCCCATCATAATTACAGCGGGCCATGAAACTCAGATGTACGCACTTGCCTATTGCCCCGCAGTAATTGGAGCGGTTATTCTTTTGCTTGACAAAAAGTATCTTTCGGGCTTTATACTTACTACTCTCTTTACTGCATTGCAAATTAATATGGGGCATCAACAAATTAGTTATTACCTGTTCCTTATTCTTATTGCAATGATAATTGCTTATGCAATTAGAGCCATTAAAAATGGTGAAGTCGCCTCTCTTGCAAAAAGTTCAGTGCTGATGATAATAGCAGCTATTATTGGTGTGGCAGTAAGTGCAATTACCCTTATGACTGTTTACGATTTTTCAAAGGAATCTAAACGAGGTGGACAATTGGTAATGGATAACACACAATCTCATGAAAAGATAAAAGATGGAAAAACAACCGGTCTAACAAAGGATTATGCATTTATGTGGAGTTATGGAAAAGGAGAAACCTTTTCACTCATGTTTCCAGGAGTAATGGGATACGGTACACATGTAGCAGAAAGAAATGGAGAAACCTATGTCTTCCCAAAATTAGATGAACACTCACACCTTGCACAGTTTTTAGAAAAGAAGCTAAATTTATCAGAAGAACAAGCTACAAATTTTGCTCTCCAACAGAGCACCGCCTTATATTGGGGCGACCAACCTTTTACTAATGGACCCATATATCTCGGTGCAATAATTTGTTTCCTTTTCTTGTTTGGAATGTTCTATCTCGATAATAAACATAAATGGTGGATACTTGCTATTTCAATCTTTGCCATTGTTCTAGCATGGGGGCATAATTTTAAAGCCTTCAATTACTTTATGTTTGACCACTTCCCATTGTATAACAAGTTTAGGGTGCCAACCATGACCTTAGTTATTCCGCAAATACTCTTCCCTGTTATTGCGGCTTTGGTACTTAATAAATTAGCAAATGATGATAAAATAAATATATGGCCGGCATTAAAAAAAGGGCTAATGGCTACCGGTGTTGTATTCATTGCAGGGTTATTATTTTATACAACACAAGATTTTTCTAAAGAAAACAAAAATCGAACAAATCAGTTTAATGCTATCATTAAAGAAGGAGGAAATGATATGCAACAAAAACTAGCTACACTTAATAATACAGAGAGACCACTTATTGATAACCAACTTTACGAAGGGGTTTATTCATCATTACAACAAGACCCTGATGCACAACGTAAGTCAAGAGAATTAGTGAGTGCATTACGTAAAGACAGGGCGTCTAAAATGCTTGGCGATTGGACTCGTTCTTTAGTCTATGTATTAATTGCAGCTGGAATAATCATCTTATATGACAAAAAGAGATTTAATCCGGCATGGATGCAAACTGGTATTGCCCTGTTGATAACAATTGATTTATTATCCTTTGGATCGAAATATCTTAATGAGCAAAGTTTTGATTCTGCAGATGAGCATGAAGCTACCGAGTTCCCTATGACTACTGCTGATGAGCAAATTCTAAAAGACACAGACCCTAATTACAGGGTATTTAATACTACACGAGGGCTGGATGAATCTCGCACCTCTTATTATCATAAATCCATCGGAGGATACCACCCTGCCAAATTGGGCATATATGATGACCTCATTCAATACCAATTGAGTGGCAGCCCCAATCCTCAAGTATTAAATATGCTAAATACACGTTACATTATTCAGCAACAGGGGAATGATGTAGTAGCTGTTCGCAACCCCTATGCATTAGGTAATGCATGGTTTGTGAAAGGTATCCGTTTTGTAAATGGACCAGTTGAAGAAATGAAAGCTTTAAACACATTAAATACCGCAGATTCTGCAGTAGCAGATATTAGCAATCAAAGTTTGGTTAAAGATGTAGTTGCTCCGGATAGCACATCAACCATTGTAATGAGCAAATTTGATAATGACACTATTGTGTATAACACCCATTCAAACGGAAATCTAGTGGCAGTATTTAGTGAGATATATTACAAAGACTGGAAGGCATATTTGGATGGTAAACCGGTTCCGTATTTTAGAGCAAATTATGTTTTACGAGCCATGGTAGTTCCCACAGGCGATCATAGCATTGAATTCAGATTTGAGCCTTCAGTTTATTTTAGAGGAGATAAAATTAGCCAGGCGAGTGGATGGTTGGTATTTATATTAACCATCGGATGGTTATTATGGGAAGTTTTCTTATGCGTAAAGCCTAAAAACAAAATATCGGGAGGTGCTTGATGGATGCTACTACTAAGCCTATTATTGCAATAACACCATATCGGATTTTCCCTGCAAAAATGGGTGGTCAAAAAGGTATCGCGCTTTTTTATCAATACCTAGGCAATTATTTGCCTGTTAATTTGGTGTGTCCTTCAGATACTATCATACCCGATGAATTTCCTGCTAAAGGATTTCCGATATTAGGTACAGGAATTGCACGATACACACATCCTCGCTTGATAAAAAGGGTGGGTAACGTTATAAAACAAACAGGAGCAAAAATTATTATTATAGAGCATCCCTACCTTGGATGGCTGGCTAATATTTTAAAAAAGCGTTTAGGCATAACAGTAATAGTCCATTCACATAACATTGAACACCTTCGATTTAAGAGTACCGGCAAATGGTGGTGGCGAATTATGCGATGTTATGAAAAATGGGTACATGGAAAAGCTGATTTTAATTTCTTTGTAACAGATGAGGATAAAAACTTTGCTATTTCTAATTTTAAACTCCACCCGTCGCGATGCACTACCATAACATACGGTATAGAACGAACTACACCACCCGAAGCAGAGGAAAGAGAGATAGCTGCTGAATTTATTCGTAATAAGCATCAAATTCCCACTCATCATCTCATTTTATTCTTTAACGGAACACTCAATTACAAGCCCAATTTAGATGCTGTAGGTTATATTTTAAGAGAGATTAACTCACGGTTATTAAACCAGAAAAAGGCTTATACTATTATTATTTGTGGCAAAGGGATTCCCTCTGAAATGCATAATTTAATTGAATACTCCAAAAAGAACATCGTTTATGCCGGCTATGTAGATGACATTGAGCCCTACTTTTTGGGTGCTGATATATTTTTAAATCCGATTACGGATGGAGGAGGAATAAAAACCAAATTAGTGGAAGCATTGGGATATAATTTGTGCGCAATAAGCACTAAAAGTGGGGCAATTGGCGTTCCTACAGATATAACAGCACATAAAATGGTTGTGATAGATGACAAAGATTGGAGTACCTTTGTAAGTGGGTTGGATTATGTTAACTTAAATGAGAAAACACCTCTCGCATTTTTTGATCATTTTTATTGGGGCAATATTGCGAAAAAGGCAGCAAGGTGTATAACCGAACAAGTATGAAAATTTTTATAACCGGCATATCAGGCTTTGTGGCTAGACACCTTATTGAGTTCCTATCATCACTCAATACTCCGGTTGAAGTACTTGGAATTTATAATCAACATCTGCCAGCCTTTAATGAAAACGAATTCCTGCACGTTAAATGCAAATTTGTTCAATTGAATTTACTTGATAAAGAAAAGGTTACAAAGGCTGTTTTAAATTTCAATCCAAACTATTTAATCCACCTTGCAGCAAAATCAAGTGTAGCATTAAGTTGGCAGAGGCCAGGCGAAATTGTTAGTGAAAATTCACAAATTTTTATTAACCTGATTGAAGCACTTCGTGAAACATCCATTCCCTGCAGGATGTTATCAATCGGTTCTGCAGAAGAATATGGACATATAAAAAACAGTTCACTACCCTTGCTTGAAACTTTTCCATGCTTGCCGGTTAGTCCGTATGGAGCAGCAAGGGTGCTTCAAAATAATTTAGTAGGCATCTATACCCATAACTATGGGCTTGATTTAATTCATACCCGATCTTTTAACCATATTGGACCTTATCAAAACGAAAATTTTGCTATTGGCTCATTCCTTAAACAAATTACCACTCAAAAGAAACAAGGGAAGAAAGAAGTCACACTTGTTGTTGGAGATATTGATGTGATTAGAGATTTTACAGATGTAAGAGACGTAGTGAGAGCATATTATTTGCTTTTGCTAAAAGGCATAAAAGGAGAAACATATAATGTTTGTTCAAATCATGGATATAAATTACGGGAGATTATTGACACTTGCTCTAAATTAACCGGGTTACATATCAAAACGATAGCTAATCCTAATAACTTGCGGCCTTCTGAAAACAAAGAACTAATAGGTAGCTATGAAAAATTGAATAAAGAAACAGGCTGGTATCCTGAAATTGATATGAAGACCAGTCTTACAGATTTACTTTCATATTGGGATCATAAAATGTCTCTGGTTAACGCCTGATTAGCGCACCTTCATTATACACGCATACAATCGTTCTGCTGTATTTTGCCAGGTAAAAAGTTTTCTTTGTTCACGTCCACAAATAATTAATCTATTGCGCAGCTCCTTATCCATCACCATTTCTTTCATAGCGGCAGCAATTTCATTTATGTTAAATGGATTTACCAAGATGGCTGCATTACCGGCTACTTCAGGCATTGAAGTTGTATTACTACAGAGTACAGGCACTTCAGCTTGAAAGGCTTCAACGATGGGCAACCCAAACCCTTCAATCGTTGGTACAAAACAAAGTGCCAGCGCAGCACCTAACAATAACACCAAATCCTCATCATTTACCCTACCGGTGAAAATAATATCATGTGCACAATGTATATCCAACATCACACTTTGAATGCTGCTATCGCCCCACAAAATATGGCCACTCAACACTAATTTTATCTTCGAACCGGTTTCTCTTTTAAAACTACCAAAGGCTTTAATTAACCTAACTATATTTTTTCTTGGATGCATGGAACCAATAAAGAAAAAATAATCTTCATTTATACCATATCGCTGCTTACAAGCATCCTTTTCTTGCAAATTTAAAGGACGAAAGCGCTGTTTAACCCCACAGGATACATTATCTATCTTTTCCTCCTTTATGGCATAACGGGCAACAATATCCATTTTACTAAATTCAGATATAGTAGCTATTCTACTCGCTTTATGGGCAAAGCGCTTAAAGAAAGTGCGATAGTAAATCCGGTTTTTGAACTTTAAATCATTAGGATAATGTTCAAAATTTAAATCATAAATAACCGGCAATTGTTTTGTTTTTGTGCTCAAACTCAAAAATCCATCCATGGAAAGGAATAAATCAGGACTGTGCTTCTTAAGGAATCTTGGCACCACTGTTTCCATAAACCAAACATACAACAACGGGTGGCGTAATGCAGGAAATACTTTATGAAGCGATACATTGGGGAAGTTGAAATAATCTTCTTGATAACCTTTATCAACCAAAAGCATAAAATTCACTTCAGGAAGCATAGGTATCATTCTACTTAATGTTTCAACAGTAAAATTTCCAATACCATCCAATTCTTTATTTCGTAATACCCAACAATTAACAACTACAACCATTTGATATATTTTGTATCTACTAAAACTTGCAAGTATCAGCCTATTATATGTATTTTAGCGAAAATAAATAAATAACACCAAGGAATGAAAGTTGCTTTAATTTCAGGAATCACCGGTCAGGATGGAGCATATCTAGCCGAGCTATTATTAGATAAAGGATATATTGTTCATGGTATTCGAAGACGGAGCAGTATGATGAATACTACTCGTATTGACCATTTAATCTTCAACCATAAATATCACGACAGGCTTTTTATTCATTACGGAGATCTTACAGACAGCAGCAATATCCTTAGAATAGTGCAACAAACCCAACCAGACGAAATATATAATTTAGCTGCCCAAAGTCATGTACAGGTAAGTTTTGAAACTCCGCAATACACTGCCACAGCGGATGGTACAGGCGTGTTGTTATTCTTAGAAGCCATCCGAATTTTAAAATTAGAAGGAAAGACCAGATTCTACCAGGCTTCTACCTCAGAATTATTTGGAAAGGTTCAGGAAATCCCTCAAAAGGAAACCACTCCTTTTTATCCTCGCTCACCCTATGGAGTGGCTAAACTATATGGATATTGGATTACTGTAAACTATCGAGAATCATACGGCATGTTTGCTGTAAACGGAATCCTATTTAACCATGAAAGCCCGATAAGAGGCGAAAGCTTTGTTACTCGAAAAGTTACTATTAGCACCGCAAGGGTGGCACTGGGCAAACAGGATAAAGTTTTATTGGGAAATCTTGATGCAAAACGCGACTGGGGACATGCACGTGATTATGTAGAAGGTATGTGGCGAATTTTGCAACACCATACTCCTGATGATTTTGTTTTGGCCACAGGAGTTACCACCACGGTAAGAGATATGGTAACTATGTGCTTTGAAGAAGTGGGTATAACCATCGAGTTTAAAGGTAAAGATGTGAATGAAAAAGGATATGTGGTAAAATGTGATAACCCCGATTACCAACTACCGGTAGGAAAAGAAATTCTTGCAATTGACCCTCGTTATTTCAGACCTGCTGAAGTTGAACTCCTGATTGGAGATGCAACAAAAGCCAAAAATGAGCTGGGATGGGTGCCTAAGACTACTGTTCGTGAATTAATAAGTGAAATGATGACTTGCGATTTAGCTGCGGAAAAGAAGAGTCATCTGCTTGATAATCTTAAAGGATAGTCTGGTAATATTATTTCTATCTAACCATACCGCTAATTGAATTCCAAGTTTTCGAAGCGGGAAAAAGCCCTGCCCGGGAATAAGCTTATTTGCATAGCAGACACAGTTATCAACAAAATCGGCCACTGAAGTCTTTCTATTTTTGGCTGAAGTGTTTAGCAAGCGATGAGAAAGACTTTGGCAAAAATAAAGCAGGTATGATTTAAAATTCCTTTCTATCGCTGTTTGTATATCAGGATACAAAGATTTTAGTTTATATAAGAATTCAAGATACATAAAAAAGGCCTTAGTATAATCTTCACCGTTAGTAACCCTGGAGACACTGTTATGAAGCCGATATTGAAAAGTTTTAACCTTACTTACCGCCATATAACTTAGGCTTGTTAATTGAACCCACAATGCATAATCTGCAAAAATAAGATTAGGATAATCAGTAGGAATACCGCCTATTCGATTATAATCAGCGCTACGCATCATATATCCCGTACCCATACTATCAAGCGTTCTGGTAAGCTGCGCCTCTACATATTCGCCAACTGAATAGGTGAACCTCATTTTTTGACAAGAATGCATAACCTTTCCTTCTGCATCAATAAATTCAAAATGTGCCTGATATAGTGAAGCCTTAGGGTTTCCCGCAATCAACCGGTTCATTTCAGATAAATAATTTGGCAAAAGAATATCATCGGAGCCAATCATAGTCATATATTCATTCTTCTCCAGCCCTGCTATCCTACCCCAATTTCCACAAATGTTTAGTGGTAAAGAATGTGGAAAAACCTTGATTCGCTTATCATCAATCTGAGAAAGCCATTCTAAAGTACCATCTGTACTATCGTTATCCAATATTAGCACATTAAAATTCGTATAGTCTTGAGCAAGCAAACTATTCACGCATTGCTTTACATAATTTCCTCCATTACGAACAGGTAATATAATTGAATAGGAATACATTTATTTAACTTTATTCCAGGCATCAAATTGAAGGTAGCCTTTCAGTTCCTGATTGGCTTGAGCATACTTAATGGTCTGGTTATCAGAAATTAAAAGCCCTTCTTGATTGCCACACCAAAATGTTTTACTGGAATACCATTCTTCTTTATCCCAGCAAGCACCGTTTTTGTCAACTACTAAACATTTTAACCCTTTCTGTAAGATTTGATTTGTCATACTTTGCTTTCCATTTTCGAAAATATAAGCATCCATTTTTGATTTTACTTTTGGCAAAAGTAATGAACTCATCAAACTACGTTTTATAAAAAAAGCATTGGTGCGTATATGCGGATTAGGGAAAGAGGGAAATTGACGGCCATATAGGATATTTAACTTGGATAAATATTTTAGAATACTCCACTTTTTCTTTAATGATATCTTACTCTTAAGCAACAACTTTGATTGGCGATTAATAGATGCTTTATAACTTGCAAAGGATCCGGTTGCTCCTAATAATCCAACACCATCATTCATATTATCAAAATAAATCTTTAGCCATTGATTAGCCAGAATTATTGAATAAGTATTTATAAAAAGCAAGTAATCGAAATCAGTTGTATCTGCAATCCTCTTATAAATTTCTACATCCTGACCTGATGAAAATTCCATTTGAGTAAAATGTAATAGCCTGGCCTCCTTTAGCACCTGTAAAAATGCCTCTTTAACTGAATCATTCACTTTGGAAACTCCATTAAAAACTACTACCAGTTGATGCGGGTGTGCTGATGCATATTTTTGGTAACTCTCCAGAAATTTTTTAAGATAATCTGTTCCAAAAGGCATCCATGCCAGATAAACAACTCCAACTTTTGAATCACTCATGCAATAGGAAATAAAAATTAGACATATTTTTACAGCCATTCAACACTTATGCAAAGTACAAGAGAAATTTTTAATAACCATCAAGGCAACAGACTGCACAAATGGAACCATTACTTTGAGATTTATGACAGGCATTTTGGAACCTATGTGAATCAAAGCCCGGTTATCCTTGAAATCGGCGTGTCACAAGGAGGTTCAATAGATATGTGGCAGAAGTTTTTTGGCCCGGGTTTAAAATACTACGGAATTGATATCAATCCCGGATGTAAGCAATTTGAAAAAGAAAATGTTAACATATTTATCGGCTCTCAATCAGACAGAAAATTCTTAAATGAGGTAAAACAACAAATACCGGATTTGGACATACTTATTGATGACGGAGGGCATACCATGGAGCAACAAATTATAACCTTTGAAGAAATGTTTTCAAAAATAAAATATGGAGGAATTTATTTGTGTGAAGACAACCATACCTCCTATTGGCCAGATTTTGGTGGCGGATTAAAAAGAAATTCTACCTATATAGAATTTATTAAGAACTTAATAGATGTAATGCACCTGTGGTATGCAGGCAAAAACAACAGTATTCAACATAAAGAACTGAAAGATAAATTATACTCCATTTCGTTTTACGACTCTATTGTGGTTATTGAGAAAGAAAAGATTGAGCCACCCTTTGACATAAAAAAGGGAGACATCAATGTAGGGTATCCTGAAGATGAAAAACCATCATTTTGCTTTCATCTAAAAAAATGGTATCAGAAAATCAGGATTCGCTTAAAATACGGATAGCAGAGCTTATGCTTTAATGCATACCAAATTCTCTCCTTTAACAAATGTTTTCCAATCAAATTTGCTCATTGCTTCAAAAAACAACTTTGAAGTACCCGGCTGCAAATGATCATGCAATTCAATCACTATGCATTTTGTATGTTTAAGCCAACTTTCAGGGTTTTCACTAAACACAAAATATTCTGCGCCTTCAATATCCATTTTTAAAATATCTATAGAATTAAATCCCCCCATTTTCATAATATCTAAAATAGAAAACGTTTTAAAGGTATTCGTGCCTTCTTTATCATCAACCTCAATTTCGAAACTTGCATCAGCCTCTTGGATATTCTTTATATGAGCCCATCCGGATTGATTCCAAACTCCACCTTGCACCGATTTAATATTGGGATAGGCTACTGTATTCATTTTAAGCTGCTCAAAATTCTTTAACTCCGGTTCTATTGAAATAATTTTTGCTTGTGGGTATTGATTTGAAAAATATAAACTTGCATAACCTACGTTGGCCCCTGCATCAATGATTGACATAGGGGTGAAATCGAGAAAGAAACTGATATCATATTGCAAATCACAAAAGACCTGGTAAAAAATCGGCAAATCAGAAGCAGCCTTACGAATAGAGACAGGATTATTGAATTTTTTAGATAAAATTAAAACATGGTGCTTCCTTCTTCCCATAATCAAGCCAAAAGAAATCTTTATTGCATCTACAAAACCAAAATAGCGAGCCAACTGGACCAGGTAAATAATCTTATATCCAAAATTTCGCATAAAATGGTCTTAGTTTTCTTTTAAAAACGAATTTAGCTTTTTTACACTTCCCCAAAAGGCCATCGGTTCATAATCAAGATAAGGATATACACCAAAATGTAAACTTATTGAAGCTCTCTTTCTAGACAAATATTGTTTTACAAATCCTTTAAGGGTTGTAGGCTTCCCGCTACAACAATTAATAATCCCTGTAGCAGCAGGATTGAGTGTTAATATTACTATCCTTCTGGCCATCTCTTCAACAGGTAAAAAATCACGAACCTGCTCTCCTCCGCTCATCGGGAAAGAAGAGTCTCCCCTTTCAATGGCCGCATTAAGCATTGGAATCAATGATTTAGGAGATTGGCCTTCGCCCCACATATAAAACAACCGTAAAGACTTCACATTTGCAGCTCGCTCATTTTGCCGATTTATCAACCATTTTGTCAATGCATACTTCCCTTTCCCATAGGCGGTAACCGGTAAAGACTCCATATCTTCCTTTAATTCTCCTTCTATTAAACCATATTCAAAGCATGTGCCCGTAACCGTTAGCTCCCGAAGCCCATTCGATAATAAATTTTCTATAAAACGTTTATGCTGAGGCACCTGTTTCAAATGTATTTCATCCAGATAGTTAGGAAGCCCAACCCAGGCGAGATGAATACATACATCGGGATAATTGAAATACTTAAAATAATCAGTTTTATCATCAAGAGAATTTAAATCAAAAGGTTTAATAACAACATTAGGAGCAGTAGATTGTACAATTTTCCTGGAAGCAATAATTACCTGATGCCCTCTATTAACTAAATCATCTACTATAGATTTTCCTACAAACCCTGTTGCTCCTGTTACTAATACCTTTTTCATGCATCAATAATCTTAATTTCCGGAATTGGGATAACAAATTTCCCTCCCCATTCATGAATATATTTTAACTGTTCCATTAATTCCTCCTTTAAATTCCAGGGAAATAAAACAACAAAATCTGGCCGAGCTTCACGAATTTTTGATTCTTCCACTACAGGAATATGACTTGCGGGCAGGAATTTTCCTTGTTTATGTGGATTCGCATCTACTACAAAATCTATTAAATCACATTTAACCCCACTATAATTTAATAATGTGTTTCCCTTTGCTGCAGCGCCATATCCTATAATTCTTTTTCCTTCACTTTTTTTATCAAGTAGAAATTTCAAAAAACTAATTTTTATTTCCTGTGCTCTTTGTTGAAACCCATTATAATAATCCAAGGTACGCATTCCGGCTTCCATTTCCTTTTGAATCATTTTTTCAACGCTAACCTCCACCTCTCTACAACTGTCTTCATGTGCAGCGAAGATTCGAATAGAACCTCCATGGGTTGGTAATTCTTCTACATCAAATAATTTCAACCCACAGGCCATAAAAATTTGTTGTACAGTAATAAAAGATAAGTATGAGAAATGTTCGTGATAAATAGTGTCAAACTGATTATGTTTAACTAACTGGTATAAATGAGGAAACTCCATCGTAATTACTCCTTCGGGCTTTAATACTATTTTCATTCCCTGAACAAAATCAATGATATTGGGCACATGAGCCAATACATTATTTCCCAGCAACACATCAGCATATTTTTCTTGTGCAACAAGCTCCTTTGCCAGCTCAACACCAAAAAACTTAATTATAGTTTCTATTCCCTTCTCCTGTGCCACCTTGGCTGTATTAGCTGTAGGTTCTATTCCTAATACCCGCACATTCCTTTCTTTAAAGTATTGAAGCAAATAGCCATCATTACTTGCTATTTCCATCGCCAAAGAATGTTCATTTAACCCAAACCTCCCATACATCATTTCAGTATAAGCGGCCGAATGCCTAAGCCAGCTTTTACTAAAAGAAGAAAAGTAAACGTAATCTGAATTAAAAATAGAATCTGATTTTTTATACTCATCTACTTGCACTAAAAAGCATGATGGACAAACAAACACTTTTAGCGGATAAAACACCTCCGGTTCATTTAATTGATCAAACGTTAAAAAAGAATTAGAAGCCGGTGCATTAATTAAATCAATAAAAACATTATCCGTTTCTGTTTTACAAAACCTGCAAGTCATTAAAAAGTAGATTTAAACTTATCATTAATTAAAGGAAAACTATTATCTCTTATTGAAATCATTTCAACTGGCAATGGCCACTCAATATTTAAAGAAGGATCATTATATTTTACACCTCGTTCATTTTCGGGTGCATAAGGGCTTGAATGGTGATAGATGAGTTCCACATTATCTGTTAATGCTTGAAAGCCGTGCGCAAAACCTTCAGGTACATAAATCATAAGCCTGTTTTCAGTATTTAACTCAACGCCAAACCATTGTAAATAAGTTGAAGATTGCTCCCGCAAATCCACAATCACGTCCCATATTCTCCCCTGTATGCACCTAACCAACTTAATTTCCACATCCGGCTGTTGTTGAAAATGCATCCCTCGTACTGTTCCCTTTCGAGTTGTAAAGGAATGATTTAATTGTACCCAAACGCCATTTAATCCGGATTTTTCAAATTCATCCTGGCAAAAGGTTCGCATAAACCATCCACGTTCATCATGACGCTGTTCGGGTTCAATGACGTAACTGCCGGCCAAAATGGTGGGAGTAAAAATCATGCGTGCATGTATTTTTCAATTTGTAAACGGGTATAATCTGCTTTGTTTTGTATCGGTTGCATGTACCATTGCAAGGTTTCATTAATAGCTGCTTGAGCATCCCATCGAGGAGTCCAATTCAATAATTCTTTTGCTTTATTAATATCCAGCTTCAAAATTCCTGCCTCATGTACTTGCCCTCCTGATTCATCCTTTTGCCAGAAGCCTTTCCCGAAAATTTGAATGGCTTTATTAACCACCTGTTCTACAGTAAGGTGATCATCTGGTAAAGGTCCGAAATTAATGGCACCTGAATATTTTACCCCCCCTCCATAAAGTTTTGCCCCCCAAAGTAAATATCCGCTAAGCGGCTCTAACACATGCTGCCATGGCCTTATTGAATTTGGATGACGTAATAGTAAGGGAGCATTATTAAACAATGCCTGAACCATATCGGGCATTAATCTATCCTCACTAAAATCACCACCACCAATTACATTTCCTGCGCGTGCAGCGGCTAATAATTTTTGATGAAAAGGGTAATTTTTAAGATTAAAAAAACTGCGTCGAAAGCTCTGAATTACTAATTCCATACATGCCTTACTGGAAGAATAAGGGTCAAAACCACCTAATTTATCACTTTCATTATAAAATATACCCTGCTCCTTATTTTCATACACTTTATCTGTTGTTATTAGCATTACCACACAAGGCTTTTCCAACTCATTTACAGCTTCCAATAAATTAGCTGTCCCGGTAACATTTACATCAAAAGTTTCGGCAGGAATACGAAAACTCCTTCTAACCAATGGTTGGGCAGCTAAATGAAAAATAAAATCCGGCTGAAATGCATTTACCTCTTTTTTTAATACATCACGGTTACGTATATCCGCAAATATACTTTCCATTCTGTTTTCCAATTTCAGTATATCAAAATGATTAGGTGCCGTTTCGGGTTCAAGTGCAAAACCTCTAACCTGTGCATTTAGCATCAACAGCCATTCACACAGCCATGAGCCTTTAAACCCGGTATGTCCGGTTACCAAGACTTTTTTACCGGCATACACCTCTGAGAAATTATTATTTACCAGGTTTTCCATTTTGCTTTTCCTGTTTGCCACAGTTTTTCCAATTCAATTTTATCTCTTAATGCATCCATGCATTTCCAAAAGCCTGTATGGCGATAAGCAACTAACTGTTTATTTTCAGTTAGCTTTTCAAGCGGTTCATCTTCCCACATCGTATCCAACATATTGCCATCGAGGTAATTAAATACCTCCGGTTGTAAAACAAAAAACCCGCCATTGATCCACTTTCCTTCATCTTTTACCTTTTCTCTAAAATCAGTTACCAAGCCGTCCCCGTTCACATCCATTCCGCCAAAGCGGGCTTCTAATTGCACTGCTGTAACAGTAGCTACTTTACCGTGTTCCCGATGAAATTTTACTAAGGCTGAAATATCCACATCACTTACTCCATCACCATAGGTAAGCAGGAAAGGTTCATTGTTTAAATAGCTTTTTACCGCTTGAAGTCTTCCTGCCGTTTTTGTATTCAACCCGGTATCTACCAATGTTACCTTAAAAGATTCACTATGATTATTGTGAAAAGAAACATGGTTATTTTTCAAATCAACCGTTAAATCTGCATTGTGTAAAAAGTAATTCATAAAATATTCTTTTACCACAAAGCCTTTATATCCTAAGCACACAATAAAATCATTAAATCCATGCCGGCTATACATCTTCATTATGTGCCAAATAATGGGCCTACCACCGATTTCAACCATCGGTTTTGGGCGTACTTCGGTTTCCTCAGAAATTCTGGTGCCCAGCCCTCCCGCAAAGATTACTACCTTCATGTAACAAGAATTAGTTTAATTTTCCTGAATATCAATATTTTCGCAAAATTATAGGATAAATATCGGCCATCCTTAATTAATTACATGGCGCACATTAGAAAAAGAAGTTTAAAAGCTACCGCTTGGATTTATTTGGGCTTCATTATTGGTGCGTTTAATACTTACTTCCTCACAAATAACGATTGGTTTACCACAGAGCAGAATGGCCTTACGCGCATTATGATTGAAGTGAGTATGATGGTTTTTGCATTCTCAACATTTGGCGTTTCTACTTTTCTATTTAAATTCTTCCCTTATTATAAAGACAATTTACCCGATAAGGAAAATGATATTTTAGGGCTTAGCCTGGTCGTTTCTGCTGTGGGCCTTGTGCTTACCACCATTGGACTTTT
Organism: uncultured Ferruginibacter sp.; assembly: GCA_964490345.1. GTDB lineage: Bacteria > Bacteroidota > Bacteroidia > Chitinophagales > Chitinophagaceae > Ferruginibacter. The sequence goes on along the minus strand of CAZBBO010000003.1, from coordinate 164,733 downwards.
CATTATGGAGCCACTGATTGTGAGAAAGTTTAGTGAAAATTCCCCGCTTTTTGTAGAATACTTTTATTGGTGTCTGCCAATGGCTTGTTTTATTTTGCTGTTTAATTTATTGGAAGCATATAGCTACGGTTATCATCAGGGAGTAACAACCTCCATGTTGCGCGAAACAATTCTTCGACTTTATACCTTGGTGATTATTATATTGAAAATTTTCAATCTCATTAGCTTCCACACCTTTATTGTGCTATTTGCTATCCAATATGCGATTATCGTAATTGTTTTAGGAGGCTATTTGCATTATAAAAAGCAATTATGGATTTCCTTTAAGATAAGCCGGGTAACACGAAAATTCAGAAAGAAGATTACTGCAGCAATGACATTAACCTTTATTGTGATTGTGGTAAATGTGCTGCGAAGCAGTATAGATGGGATTGTATTAGCAGCTAAACAAAGTCTTGGAGCTGTAGGTATTTTTGGATTAGCTGCCTATATGGTATCTGTAATGCAAGCTCCTTTTAGAAGTTTGATAGCTATTACTATTCCCATTTTATCCCGTGCATGGAAGGATAAAGATTATAAAGAAATAAACCGAATTTATAAACGATCATCTATTAACCTGCTCACTTTTGCCTTATTTATTTTCTTTTGTATATGGCTCAACTTTGACACAGCTATCAATTATTTTAATATCAATGCAGATTACTTGCAAGGCAAATGGGTGTTTTTTATTTTAGGTATTGTAGCCATAATTGAAACGGGCACAGGTGTGAACTCACAAATAATTGGCACCTCTGTTTACTGGCGCTTTGAGTTATGGACAAGTATCCTGCTTACCATTATAATTATTCCGCTGAGCTATACCCTTACAGTAAAGTATGGAATCATAGGACCTGCTATTGCCAATATGGTTTCACTATCCATTTACAATTACATAAGATTACATTTCCTTTGGAAGAAATTTAATATGCAACCGTTTAGTACAAAAACCTTTGAAGTATTATTAATAGCCACAGGTGCCTATTTTATAACCTATTACAGTTTACAACCTGTACCCAGCGGTTTATTGTTACTTATTATTAATCCGCTTGTATTTGCCACATTTTATTTTACCGGAATTTATTACCGCAACATATCTCCGGATGTAAAACCTATTGTTTCAACGCTGAGAAACCGGTGGCAAAAGTGGTTCGAGAAGAGATAGTTTTTCTAGGAAAAGATTAATAGCCTCTTTCATTTTACTATCCAACGTATAATCCAAATCATAAGTATAGTAATGCATTAAATCATAAGCTGGAAAGTTAGCATTAGCTACTATTTCTGCAAAATGATGCATCCCTTCACCTGTTGCCAGATTAAACTCCGCAATAAAATCCTTAGCAAGGGGTTTATTGGCTACCCATACAGCAAAAGCAAAAGGTAAACCGGTATGCATATTCCAAGCCTCAGCTAAATCATAATGGTATTTACAAGACCTTAGTAACTCCAATGCCCTATCGCCAATAACAACAGCGCCTCTTGTGCTGTGAATCTGCTGAATAAAATTTTCTTCCGCCGGAATAAATTCAACAGGCTGTTTCCAATATTCCTTTAGCAAGAGCATGGCAAGGGCAACGGAGCTTTTACTTTGATAATCGAGATAGATATGGGTAAGCTGCTCTATAGGCACCTCACTAAAAATAGCTACACTATTAACCTTACCTCTTGCGCCAATACAATAATCAGAAATAATATGCGCCTCTTTCAATTGTGGGATACCGGCAACAGGAATCAGACCGATATCTAAAACTCCTTCTCGTAGCTGTTTTAACAACATGGAGGGATATTCAAAACTAAGCTCTATCCGATTTGAAAAATCATGATTTTCAAACCCCCATACTAAGGGCCGAGTATTTAAATAACTTACCGCACCAACTCTAAGCTTTCTTTCCAACAGATGATTAAATTTGCATAAATTTACTCAATCCACATTTATTCATGCAATTTTCTTCACTTTCGGCTATTTCACCCATTGACGGGCGCTATCAGAGCCAAACAAATAATCTTATTCCATATTTTTCAGAATACGGATTAATAAAGTATCGGGTGATGGTAGAGGTAGAATATTTTATTTTCCTTTCCGAACAAAAGTTTTTTAAGCTGGATGCCAAAACAAAAAAGGTGCTCAGGGATGTTGTGGAAAATTTTTCAATAGATGATGCAAAAAGAATCAAAGAAACAGAAAAAATTACTAACCATGATGTAAAAGCTGTTGAGTATTTTTTAAAAGATTTGTGTACTCAAATAGGATTAGAGAATTTAAAAGAATGGGTTCACTTTGGTCTCACCTCACAGGATATAAACAACACAGCCATTCCTATGTTGTGGAAGGAGGTGATTGAAACTATTTACCTGCCGGCATTACTCAATTTACAATCTTTAATTTTTCAATTATCAGAAGAATGGGAAACTGTTCCTATGCTGGCAAGAACCCATGGTCAACCAGCCTCACCCACTCGTCTCGGAAAGGAATTTATGGTATTTGTAGAGCGAATTGAAAATCAGGTTCAACTTTTCAGCTATATACCATTTACCGGAAAATTTGGCGGAGCCACCGGAAATTTTAATGCACACATAGCTGCCTTTCCGAAAAAAGATTGGAAAAAAATGGCAGATAAATTCCTTTCGGAAAAATTAGGACTGGAACGACAACAATTCACTACACAAATTGAACACTATGATACTTTGGCTGCTCACTTTGATGCGATTAAACGAATTAACACCATATTTATAGACTTTTGCAGGGATGTTTGGACTTATATCAGCATGGACTACTTTAAGCAAAGAACAAAGAAGGGAGAAGTGGGAAGCAGCGCCATGCCACACAAAGTAAATCCTATTGATTTTGAAAATGCAGAAGGCAATTTGGGTATTGCTAATGCAATATTAGAACACCTTGCAGCAAAATTACCTGTATCCAGGCTGCAAAGAGACCTTACAGACAGCACTGTATTACGTAACCTTGGTGTTCCGATGGCTCATACCCATATCGCTTTCCAATCTATTTCAAAAGGATTAAGCAAGCTCATATTAAATCAGCCGAAATTGGCAGAAGACTTAGATAATAATTGGGCTGTAGTTGCTGAAGCTATTCAAACCATTTTACGCAGAGAAAGCTATCCCCAACCTTATGAGGCCTTAAAAGCATTAACAAGGGGAAAAAGCAAAATTACCAGGGCAGATATTCACCAATTTATTAATCAGCTAAAAATATCTGCAGCAGTAAAAAAGGAATTGAAGACCATTACGCCATCCAATTATACCGGAATTTAAGCAATTATTTTATTTATGAATTTCACTGGTAAAGTGAAATTGAATATCGGGGTTATTGGTTATCTCGGTATTCAAAAACCATTCACTTTGTGCCAGATAAATCATGTTACCATCTTTATCCTCACCAATATTAGCCTGTTTAAATCGAGAGAAATCAAGCAACTTCTTATCGTCATTTGAAGTAAGCCAACAGGCCTTGTAAAATGGCAAACTATTTAATTGAACAGAAGCTCCATACTCCTGAAGCAACCGGTATTGGATTACTTCAAATTGCAGCTCACCAACACAACCAATGATTTTTTTGGTACCTCCAAATTGAGTAAATAATTGAGCCACTCCTTCATCAGTAAGTTGAATAAGCCCCTTTTCTAACTGCTTGGTCTTCATGGGATCTTTATTGATTACTTCTTTAAATATTTCAGGTGAGAAGCTGGGTATCCCGGTGAAATAAAAATCCTCCCCTTCAGTAAGCGTATCCCCAATTTTGAAATTTCCGGTATCAAATAAACCCACCACATCTCCCGGAAAAGCCTCTTCAATTACATCCTTTTGCCGCGCTAAGAAGCTATAGGGGTTACTAAACCTTACATCCTTATTTAACCGAACATGATGGTAATAGGTATTGCGTTCAAATTTTCCGCTACACACCCTTAAAAAAGCAATTCTATCTCTATGTTTAGGATCGAGGTTGGCATGAATTTTAAAAACGAAACCGCTGAACTTATCATCATCAGGAACTATCGTTTTGGATGTCGTTTCCCTTGGGCGTGGAGTGGGTGCAATGCGAATGAAAGTATCCAACATTTCTTTAACACCAAAATTATTAACTGCACTTCCAAAAAATACAGGAGCCACATCCCCTTTTAAATATTCCTCTACCGGCAGGTTGCCATACACCCCCCTTAACAATTCTACATCTTCAGCTAAGACTGCCGCATCTTTTTCACCAATTTTTTTATTTAACCGCGCATCTTCCAAGTCGCTTATCTCCAAAACATCTTCTGCTTTAGAGCCGGGAGAAAATAACACGAGGTTCTCTTTCTCTAAATTATACACGCCTTTAAAATCCTTCCCACTATTGATTGGCCAGGTCATGGGATGCAACTGAATAGACAATTCCTTTTCAATCTCTTCAAGCAAATCGAAGCGGTTCTTCCCATCGCGGTCTAATTTATTAATAAACACCATTACCGGTGTTTTTCGCATAGATATAACTCCCATCAAACGCCTAGTTTGCTCTTCCACTCCGTTTACACTATCAATAACCAACACCACACTATCAACAGCAGTAAGCGTACGATAGGTATCTTCTGCAAAATCTCTATGCCCCGGTGTATCCAACAAGTTTATCAAATGATTTTTATATTCAAAAGTCATCACACTGGTTGCAACACTGATACCACGCTGTCGTTCAATTTCCATAAAATCACTGGTTGCATGCTTTTTAATCTTATTGCTTTTAACGGCACCTGCGGTTTGAATAGCCCCTCCAAACAACAGAAACTTTTCGGTAAGTGTTGTTTTACCAGCATCGGGATGCGAAATAATCGCAAATGTTTTTCGCTTATTAATTTCCTGAGTATATTTCATACAATGGGCGCAAAGGTAAATATTTCTGTATTTTCTAAAACACAATTATCATTTGTAACAACATAACATGCTTAACCAATATTTAATATAGAGTAAGGAAGTAAACAATTAGTTTTGTGCCATGCGAAAGACGCTTACCATTTTAGGTTCCTCTATTTTTGTTACTTTTCAGGACTTAAAACAAAACAAACTACGTACCGGGCTTAGCCTTACAGGTGTTGCTTTTGGCATTTTTTGTATAATTGGGGTTTTGGCAACGGTAAACAGCCTTGAGCGTAATATTCAAAATGAGGTTAAATCATTAGGTTCAACAAGTATTTATATTGACAAATGGGATTATACCGGAGAAAGTGACATCCCTTTTTGGAAGCTTAGAGCCAGACCTGAAATAAAGAATGAAGAAGCAAATATTATTCGTACCCGATCTGAGCTGGTTGAGTCGGTAGCTTTCTTAATGCGAGGTAACGGATCTATTTCACACGATGATGATGTTTTACAAAATGCAAGTGTTTATGGTATAAACGAAGATCAAATTAATATACAACCTATTGAATTCGCTTATGGCAGATACATTTCACCAAGTGAGTTTCAACAAAGTTCGCCGGTTTGCATCATTGGATATGATGTGGCAGAAAATTTATTTGGAACTGTAAGCCGGGCACTGGGGAAACAGATAAATTTTAAAGGAAGAAAGCTTTGGGTGGTGGGCGTAATTACCAAACAAGGATCAGGTTTTATTGGATGGGATTTTGATAATTGCATAATGATCCCGTACCGGTTTTTAAAGCAAGTGATGAATGAAAACACCGCCAGTCCATTTATAATTGTAAAAGGAAAATCGGATGTTAATGTAGATTTATTAATGATGGAGTTAAGAGGATTAATGCGTCAAATAAGGCGCCTTTCACCAAAGGAAGATGATAATTTTTCGCTGAATAGTGTAGCTGCGATGAGCGAAGCGATTTCACAATCCTTTGTAACCATTAATATTGTAGGCAGCATTATTGGTGGCATTAGCCTTGTTGTAGGCATGTTTGGCATAGCCAATATTATGTTTGTAACTGTAAAAGAGCGCACATCAATAATCGGATTAAAAAAGGCTGTTGGAGCAAAGAGCCGAACTATATTATTTGAATTTTTATTAGAAGCAGCTATGTTGTGTATATTAGGTGGTGCAATTGGTTTAATTATGGTGTATATACTTACCCTAATTTTATCAGGACCGATGAATTTCCCTGTATATATATCTTTAGGAATGTTGGTGACTACCTTGTTAATTTGTATTGTGGTTGGAATTATAGCCGGCATCATTCCTGCATCTCGCGCAGCTAAGCTTGATCCTGTAGTAGCCATACGTTCATAATTAAAAAATGCCTTTAATACTTGCTATAGAATCTTCTTGTGATGAAACCTCCGCATCAGTGTGCCTGGATGGGAAAATTTTATCAAACCGTATAGCCTCACAAGCCATACATCATCAATACGGTGGCGTTGTGCCTGAATTAGCTAGTAGGGCACACATGCAAAAAATTGTACCTGTGGTAACGGATGCGCTTAAATGCGCGGAGGTTAGCTTAGCTGAAATAGATGCTTTCGCTTTTACACAATCTCCGGGTTTAATTGGAGCATTACTTGTTGGAGCACAGTTTACAAAATCATTAGCTTTAGCCACCGGCAAACCACTTATTGCAGTACACCACATGCAGGCGCATGTTTTGGCCAATTTAATTGATAACCCTAAACCACGCTTCCCATTTTTATGTTTAACAGTGAGTGGTGGTCATACTCAAATTGTTTGTTGCCATTCCCCTTATCAATTAGAAATACTTGGGAAAACCATTGACGATGCTGTTGGGGAGGCTTTTGACAAAACTGCAAAAATGCTCGGGCTTCCTTATCCCGGGGGGCCTCTAATAGACAAATACGCATCCAAAGGAAATCCAAATGCATATCATTTCCCGGAACCTAAAATTTCAGGATTAGACTTTAGCTTTTCAGGAATAAAAACGGCCATATTATACTTTTTAAATAATGCTGGGAAATCAACACTATATAAAGAGAATTTTCTTGCAGATGCTAGCGAGAGAAAAATATTTATAGAGCAAAATCTAAATGACATTTGCGCTTCTGTACAGAACAGGCTTGTAAGTATTTTGCTTAAAAAATTAGAAAAAGCAACAGAACAAACAGGCATCCATGAAGTAAGTATCGCCGGTGGGGTAAGTGCAAATAGTGAATTGCGAAGCCGGTTTAAACTTTTGGGAGAATCAAAGGGTTGGAACACCTATATACCGGCCTTCCAATATTGTACTGACAATGCTGCAATGATTGCTATTACTGCATATTACAAATACCTTAATAATGATTTTTCTCCTTTATCAGTAGTACCCAGCGCAAGAAGCGAATGGTAAAATGGCAAATAACTATTTTAATTTTAAATCGTTTTCCGTTTGGCAGCATGGCGCTGCTATGAAGGTATGTACAGACTCTTGTTTATTTGGAGCATGGTTAACTCAAAAATTACTCAATACTAAGCACCTGTTGGATATTGGTACCGGCACAGGCCTCCTGGCATTAATGGCTGCACAGAAATCTAATGCACATCTTACTTGTATTGAACCACATGCAGAGTCATTTGCCACCGCAATAAAAAATTTTGATTCCTCTCCATGGAAAGGAAGATTCACACTTCAACAAAAGACTTTAAAAGATTTTTTATCAGATAATACCAAAAAGTTTGATGTGATAATTTGCAACCCTCCCTTTTTTTCAAACAGCCTATTATCTCCTAAAAATCATAAAAATTTAAGTAAGCACGACTTTTCCTTACCGTTAAATGAGTTATTCAACGGAATAGCCAAACTCCTAACAGAAACGGGAAGCGCTTTTATAATGCTCTCTGCTGGTCGGGAAGAAGAGGTAAAATTACTTACTGGCAAAATGGATCTTCACATTACATCAGTAGTTAGTGTTTGCAACACCTCACAATCACCACCTTTCAGGCAATTTTTTCAAATTGAAAAGAGAGTTGTCATAAACGCTTTGCCTTTAGAAATAATAATACGCAACAACAATAATAAATACACAGAAGCATTTACCGCACTGTTGAAAGATTTTTATCTTAATCTATGAGATGACCGTTGCGCTTTAATCCAGCATATTCACTCATATAATCAAAAAGAGTATTCAGCTTGCCATCCTTTGCGATAGTAGCCCGGTTAATTAACTCACTTCCTCCGGCAAGCAAATCTCCTAATACAAATTTTATCATTTGTTCTCCAAAATATCTGCTTGCATCTCTTGGCAATTCATTGGGCAAATTACCAACTGCCATGATATCTATTGAGCCCGGTAAAAAAGGTGCAGTCTTTTCGCCGGTTATCCTATCTACCCCATACACAGGATCATCAATAGAAGAATCGCCTAAATTACATGGTACAGATCCATTAAAATCATCGGTAATGTCTGCTATAGTTTGAATCCTAAAATCAGGCCGTTTTAAATCTGCCATTGAAAACAGGCGTGGAATATTTTTATCCCAATACACCCCATTCATCAAAATATCGGTATGAGGTATATAGGTTGGAAATTTACAACGATATAATTCCGGGTGCTTATGAAACTCATCCCGATTATACTCTCCATTTTCCTTCTCATATAAATTTCCACCTTTTAAATGCACAAAAACAGGATAAGGGAAGTCCCTTTCTAAATAATGCTGTGGATCCACTTCCCTAATTTCAAGCAAATTCATTACCTCAAGTAAACCATGTGATACCCGACCGCTACCTGTAACAGCAATTTTGATATTGGGAACTTTTAAACCAAAATAGGTATGAAAGAGGTGCTGAAGATTTTTCTTAGGATTAACCTTGTCTAATTTAAATGCTTTAGTCCGTAAGCCATAAGCTCGTATCCCATTATGCGCTCCAACCACACCGGCAAAAAAGCCAAAACCAATTATGCGTGCGCCATCGTCATGCTCCAAACACTCATAATCAATAAGCGTAATCTTCTTCTCAATAATGGTGCGCATCAACTTCCGGTTATGCTCCTGAAGCTTTTTGGTATGTGAGAAAAATAAATAAGTTTTATGTGGGATAAGCATATCAACCGGCACCTCCTTTATTCCTAATAAAATATCACATTGTGCCATGTCTTCCTGCACGATTACTCCTGCCTGAGTATAATCAACATCAGGGAAGCATCGTGTGGGAGAAGACTGTGCAAATATTTCAAGTCCCTTCTGGTTTTTTAATAACCACCTACACTGGGCCGGAGTAAGTGCCACACGATTATCGGCAGGAATTTTTCCCTCTCTGATTAAACCAATTTTCAATTTCAAATTTTTTGCAAATTTACGCTAACTTTTACTCACTTAGAACCTGTACTTTAAGTTGAAAAGATTAAAACAAATAATAATTCATAAAATCAATCTAATGGATTTGGACAGATTTATGCTTTAGTGTAATATTGCAGCCCATCAGCCCAGATGGCGGAACTGGTAGACGCAACAGACTCAAAATCTGTCGTTCGCAAGGGCGTGCAGGTTCGATTCCTGTTCTGGGCACATGATTCCGGCTTAAGACACTTTCTTAAGCCGTTTTTTTTTCAATGGATTGTAATCCAAAAAATATAATGCCCCATTTTAATCAACATGATGATAATCACTTTTTAACTGGGTGTAAATTATTTAGGAACATCATTTCCTTTTGTACGGGATGTTTTATTTATTACCTATTATAAAATAATAGCCAGGGCGCTTTCTTATGGTCTGACTGAAATTTTTGCGTTCACATATAACAAGAGTAATATCTTTGAGTACTTTGAAAACTCAGCGTGCATATATGAAAATTCTTTTTATCAATGCGTTTTTGTTTTTGACAACATCATCTGTCTTTTCACAAAATGATTCCACCATTGCAATTAATAATAGTGTTAACCTGCCTGCTTTACCATCGGGGTTGCAACTTCATATATATAAAAATGATACCCTTGCTTTTGGGAAGACGAATATTCTTAAGAACTTAAAAAATGTACCAGCAGATATGTGGCAAATTGCCAAATCTCCTTTTAAGAAAAAAAGCATTCTTCCTTTAACAGCGGTAGCAGTATCAACAGGGTTATTAATATGGCAAGACCAAAACATCCTTAATGGCGTACGACAACTTAGTGACAATATTGGATTAAGGCCTGAAACGGCATATATTGATGTGATAACAGTAGGAAATGTTAAAGCATTCAGGCTCCCAAAAAACTTAAATACAGCGTTATATCAATTAGGACAAGGCGGCACCAGTATAATACTTGCAGGTGGCTTATGGACGTATGGAAAAATTACACACGACAAAAGAGCAATAAGCACAGCATACGATTTAACCGAAACATTTATCTCTATGGGATTAACCACCCAGATATTAAAACGAATTTCTGGAAGAGAAAGCCCCTTTGCAAGAACGGTGGATGGTGGACGTTGGCGTCCGCTACCAGCTTTCTCTACCTATCAAAACAACACTCCTCGTTACGATGCTTTCCCATCCGGACACTTAGCAACACTTGTAGCCACTATAACTGTGCTTGCGAATAATTACCCTGAAAAGAAATGGATTGTACCCGTAGGAAGCGTTGTTGCAGCTGGCTGTGCTTATGCCATGATAAATACGGAGGTGCACTGGATTGGAGATTATCCGTTGGCCATTGCAGTAGGTTACTTATCAGGAAAGATAACCACATGGCGACATAAAAAAAATGTACCAAGAAAAAGGTTTATTCCATAACCTATGATGTTTTATTTTTAGAACTATCAAAAAATAAATTTAAAGACATTCAAACAAACGTAAGGGTTACTTCAAACAGAAAGAAGAAGCCTAATTAGATTCAAATTTTTAACTGATACCTCATTCTTCTAAAAAAATGAACAGAAAGAAATTTATAAAGGACACCGCATTAACCGCAGCCCTTGTGGCTTTACCCGGCAGGGAACTATTAGCGAGTATTAGCAAAAATCAAGAAAAGGTGAGATTGACCATGGTTGGAGTAGGATTACGTGGCCAAAATCACTTAGACCTTATTATGCGAAGAAATGATGTGGAATTAGTAGCTATCTGCGATATTGATGAACGGATGTTAAGCATTTCAAAAAGTATTATTGATAAGAGTGGAAATAAAATGCCACAAATATTTTCAGGTGACCCCTATGCATGGAAAAAGATGTTGGCATTAAAAAATATTGATGGTATTATCATTTCTACACCATGGGAATGGCACAAAGAAATGATTATTGGCTCAATAGAAGCAGGTATCAAATACATTGGAACAGAAGTTATGCTGGGCATAACGCTTCAAGATCATTGGGATGTAATAAAATCTGCAGAGCAATACAATGCGCATGTAATGATGCTGGAAAATGTATGTTACCGAAGAGATGTTATGGCGGCTTTAAATATGGTGCGACAAGGTTTGTTTGGAGAGTTAGTACATTTACAAGGTGGCTATCAGCATGATTTGCGTGAAGTAAAATTCAACAATGGTATTGAAGCTTATGGCCATGGATGTGAGTTTGGCGATAAGGGATGGAGTGAAGCAAGATGGCGTACACACCACTCTGTTTATCGAAATGGTGATTTATATCCCACACATGGCATCGGGCCTATTGCTCATTATATCAACATAAACCGAGGAAATAGATTTGTGAATATTTCATCTTTTTCATCTAAATCGTGCGGACTTCATGATTACATTGTTAAAAAATGCGGGCCCAATCACCCCAATGCAAAAATCAATTTTAAATTAGGTGATATAGTAACTACATCTATTGGCTGTGCAAATGGAGAAACTATATTACTACAGCACGACACCAACCTACCACGCCCATATTCATTAGGGTTTAGAGTACAAGGCACAGGCGGGTTATGGATGGATGTAGCACATGGTATTTATATTGAAGGAAAATCAAAACCTCATCAATGGGACGATTCAAAATCATGGTTTGATAAATATGATCATCCTCTTTGGAAACGTTGGAGCAATGAAACAGCAGGAGCCGGTCATGGAGGCATGGACTTCTTTGTAATACACGCATTGGTAGAATCTATTAAAAGGAAAACAGACACCCCGATGGATGTATATGATGCAGCAGCGTGGAGCGCAATCACCCCACTTAGTGAAATCTCTATTGAGAAGGGAAATGAAACTATCGAATTCCCGGATTTTACCGGAGGTAAATGGATGTATCGCAAACCCGTATTTTCACTTTCAGATGAGTTTTAAGCAACCTGAAAATAGCGACCTCATTTCAACCGTATTACCTCATTTTAACTTGAGCGGAAATGTATTAAAAATTGAAAAATGGGGAGTGGGACTAATAAATTCCACCTGGAAAATTTCAACCAGTAAAAACTCGTTTATACTCCAAAAAGTAAATAATACTGTCTTTAAAGACCCAACAGTAATCACGCAGAACATAACACTGATATCTGATTTCCTAAAAACACATCACCCTGATTATCTTTTCGCAACTCCTCAAAAGACGTTATCAAATAAAGAAATTATTTCAATACCTCCTTTTGGCGTATTTCGCCTTTTCACATTTATACCCAATTCCATTACCTATACTGTAGTTGATAGCCCACAAATTGCATTTGAAGCAGCTGCGCAATTTGGAAAATTCACAAAATCACTTTTAGGAATAGATTTAATAAAATTGAAGGATACCATCCCGGATTTTCATAATCTACACCTTCGGTATAACCAATTTGTACATGCGCTTAAATATGCAAATGAGAAAAGAAAGGCTGTAGGAAGAATATGGATTAGCAAACTTGAAACTCATAAATCAATTGCTAATGATTATTTGCAAATACAAAGGAACCCTGCTTTTAAAAAAAGAGTTACACACCATGATACTAAAATAAGTAATGTATTATTTGATAAAAATGGGAAGGGACTTTGTGTGATTGACTTAGATACCGTGATGCCGGGATATTTCATTAGCGATGTAGGTGATATGATGCGTACCTATCTGTGCCCGGTAAGTGAAGAGGAAAAAGATTTTTCCAAAATACTAGTAAGGGAAGCATATTATAAGGCCATTGTACAAGGCTATTGCAGTGAAATGGGTAATGAATTAACGAAAGAAGAAAAACAACATTTTTATTTTGCAGGCAAGTTTAGTATTTATATGCAAGCACTGCGATTCCTAACAGACTTTTTGAATAGCGATACCTATTACGGGGCCTCCTACCCTAATCAAAATTTAATTAGGGCTGCCAATCAAATCACACTATTAGAGCGATTTTCTGAAAAAGCGCATTCATTTTTCTGACCTAATTTACCTATAGGCCATTTAAATATTTAGTTCAAAAAGCACCCATCAGATATAAAGAAAAAAAGCAATTTTATTTGTTCATTTTCACTTTGTAAGCTTTTGTCTCTTTTTGAATTTTGAATTTTAAAATCTGTAATAACTACAAAAATTGTTAGCCCTATAAATCAAAACAACATTAAGGTCTCATAAAACTATTGTGCCATGAAAACAATCATCTTAATATTTACTGTATTGACATTATCATTTAATTCAACAGCACAAATTGCAGAAACAATTACCCAAAAAGAAATGCGTCACCCTAAGAAAGATGAAAAACCATATAACAAAAGAATCCAAATTACTATAAAAGTAAACGGTTATACAATCCATATTGGGGGAGACTTTAGCTATAAGTTTAATAAAGGCGTTGCTAAAATAAATGGTTTTATAAGCGTTAATGGCAATGGGGTTACCGGTAACAATTTAGTTATTAATTATGAAGGTGCATTAAAACGCGGTCCCTATGTGTATAATGCCGACTATTCACAAGTAGATATCCAGGATCTTGAACTTGCTGAAATGATTCTATCTCATTTAAACTTAAAAGAATCAAGACATATTTATTTCATAACAGAATAATAACCTCCGTTATAGGGGATATTAACAAAGTGCCATTCAATCTTTAATTCTCAACCTATAAATAAATATTGGTCTTGCTTTTTTTAGTGCTTGTTTGCAATGCAAAAGCACTGCTGTAATACCATTATGGCCTAATATTCAAAGTAACAATTATGCCACTCTTAACGTAATAGAAGAAAAAACAAAATTGTATGTGAAAAGGAAGTTTACAAACCCGGCCGGTGATAATGATATAATATTTTTTAATTTAAAAAATCTCAAGTTTTGTTTTTAAAGCACGAGTGATATTTTTCTTTTCAAACCGTATATTTTTTAGCAACACCTATCAAATTTCAAAGGGGGCAGCTTTGTAAAATATCGTATTGGGCATCTATTAATGAGGCATATCTGTTTCTTCGATTACCGACCATGGAATTTCCTGCTTTAATACTTGGGATTACAGTTTATATTCTTTATTAAAAGTACCTACAAGCCTGAATTTTAAACAGTATATAGAAAGCATAAAAAGGCTATGTTCAAATCATAGGGTGCATCCATTTTAGGCCAATGATTTATTGTGTTTTCAGCAACGTAAAATAATAGTTACTTTTACGTTTATGAATATTGAGAAAAACAAAAACGAAGATGTTAATAAAATGGCCTGGAGCCAAATCAAAAAGAAATTAGATAAGATTTATGAGGGAGGTGGAAAAAAGGCCATTCAAAAACAAAAAGATAAAAATAAACTTACAGCAAGGGAGCGTATTGCTTATTTGTGTGATGATGATACTCCTTTTTTAGAAATAGGAGCTTTTGCTGGATATGAAATGTATGAAGAATACGGTGGGTGTCCTGCTGCAGGCACTGTAAGTGGCATAGGTTATGTATCCGGCAGGCAATGTGTGATTGTTGCCAATGATCAAACTGTGAAAGCAGGAGCATGGTTTCCAATTACCGGTAAAAAGAATTTGCGGATGCAGGAAATTGCTATGGAGAATTGCTTACCTATAATTTACATTGTGGATAGTGCAGGTGTATTTCTTCCAATGCAGGATGAAATTTTTCCGGATAAAGAGAACTTCGGTAGAGTTTTTAGAAATAACGCAAAGATGAGTGCTATGGGTATAACACAAATTGCAGTGGTTACCGGAGCCTGCGTAGCGGGTGGGGCATACCTTCCTATTATGAGTGATGAAACACTAATGGTAGAAGGCAATGGCTCTATTTTTTTAGCGGGCCCCTACCTGGTAAAAGCAGCAATTGGTGAAAGTATTGATGCTGAAACCCTTGGTGGAGCTGCCACACATAATGAAATTTCTGGTATAGCAGATTATCAATTCCCCACTGAAGAAGCTTGTTTTGACAGAGTAAAAAGCATCATTGGTAAATTAGCAAAACCAAAGAAGGCGGGATTTGACAGAATTGTTCCTGTTCTTCCTGAAGGTAAACCGGATGATATTTATGAAATACAAAGTGAAGGCAATGTAAAGCCATACGATTCACTCAATATTATTAAGTGCATTGTGGACGCTGGCTCTTTTGATGAGTTTAAGCAAGAATATGGTAAAACAATTATTTGCGGATATGCCCGCGTAGATGGTTGGGCTGTTGGCATTGTTGCCAATCAACGATTAATTGTAAAGAACAAAAAAGGAGAAATGCAATTAGGTGGTGTAATTTATAATGATAGTGCAGATAAAGCTGCTCGATTCATTTTAAACTGTAATCAAAAGAAAATACCATTGGTTTTCTTACAAGATGTAACCGGT
The DNA here is from genome assembly GCA_964490345.1 of uncultured Ferruginibacter sp. GTDB lineage: Bacteria > Bacteroidota > Bacteroidia > Chitinophagales > Chitinophagaceae > Ferruginibacter. The sequence goes on along the minus strand of CAZBBO010000003.1, from coordinate 149,142 downwards.
TTTATGGTAGGTAGTAGAAGTGAGCATGCCGGTATAATTAAAGATGGAGCAAAGTTGGTTAATGCCGTTTCCAATTCGGTTGTACCAAAAATCACCATCATTATTGGAAATTCTTATGGTGCAGGAAACTATGCAATGTGTGGCAAAGCTTACGACCCCCGTTTTATCTATGCATGGCCCTCTGCACGTATTGCTGTAATGGGTGGTGAGCAAGCAGCCAAAACTATGTTACAAATTCAAGTGGCCAGTATGAAGGCAAAAGGAGAAACTGTTACTCCGGAGGAAGAACATGCTATCTTACAAAAAATTACTACACGTTACAACAACCAAACCAAGGTTGAATATGCAGCAGCACGTTTATGGATAGACGAAATTATTGATCCGGCCGAAACTCGTAAAGTAATATCTGAAGGTATTTCTGCTGCAAATCACAACCCATATATTGGCGAATTTAAAACCGGCGTATTCCAGGTATAATGCACATAAAACTTTACACCGATGGCTCATCACGCGGTAATCCAGGACCGGGTGGATATGGCGCTATTTTAATGACCGACCAAAACCATTATAAAGAAATTTATGGAGGATACAGGCTTACTACAAATAACAGGATGGAATTATTAGCAGTAATTGAAGGACTAAAAGCCATTAAAAATAAAACGCTTCCGATTACCGTGTATTCAGATAGCAAATATGTTGTTGATGCCATTTCAAAAGGCTGGTTAACCAATTGGATAAATACACAATTTGCAGGAGGTAAAAAAAATAAAGACCTGTGGTTAACTTACTATGAGCTATCCCTCAAATTAAAAATCAGTTTTGTATGGGTAAAGGGACATGCAGAAAACCGCTACAACAACAGGTGTGATGAATTAGCCACAACTGCAGCAGCTGGCAAAAATTTATTCATTGATAAAGGTTATGAACAAGGCCTCAAATAGAGGCCTTGTTAAAAAATATAGTACTTCTATTCCTATTGAAATGCTTTCTTACTAAGAGTCTTGATTAATAATACATAGCCACCAAATAATACAGTGCTATAAACTAAATCAGCTATTAAACTATTTTTCAAAAATGGGATACCAGCCACCAGGCTATCACGCAAACCGGTTAACCCGGGAGCATACATACCTGGAATAGTAGCCCAAACCATAGCATTGCTTACAAAAAAGAACAGCAGAGAGGATAATATGGTGAATCCGGCTACATTTAAAATATTAATTCTTTTAATGGCAAAACCCAATGCCGTAATGCCAGCCAATAAACCATAGTTTACTAATTGTCCGTAACCCCAAAAGCCAGAATCAATATTAAAAACCTCAAACAAAATATCTGATAAAAACATAGCGCCAAGGGGTAGTAGAAATGCCCATTTTTTATTATACATTACTGCACCACTAAATAATGCGATGGCGATAATTGGGCTAAAATTATTCGGGTATAATGCAATTCTTGAAAGGGCTGCTAACACTACTAAACCTATAGCAATAACTGTAGAATTTAAATAATTTTTGTTCATGTGCTCATTATTTACAATTACAAAAGTACACAATTAGCCGGAAAAACCTCATTTGTTTTGTGGATTATATCATGGTGGATAGAATTGTTATTACTTATTTTCCATAATGATGAGTAACATAGAGAAGGGGCAAAAAGGTGAAGACCTGGCTATAGCATACTTTCAAAAAAAAGGATATGAAATTTTAGCCACCAACTGGCGCTACGGAAGTCATGAACTTGATATAATAGCCCAAAGAGGAAATTATGTCCATTTCATTGAAGTTAAAACCAGAACAAACAAAATGTTTGGATATCCGGATGATAGTGTTTCAAAAAAGAAGATTCAGTCTATGATGATTGCGGCAGAAAACTGGCTCAGTCGTAATAATAATAATAAACGCGTGCAATACGATGTTTTGGCTATTGAATTAATTTATAAAGAACCAAACTATACCCTCATTGAAGATGTGTATGTTTGGTAATAGTTATTGATAGTGTTCATACATTTTCTCTATCATCTTAAATGTAGCCGGACATAAATCTATATTTTGTTTGTGTACATGTGCATATTCAACAAACTTTTTCTTTGATAAATGCGGGAAGCCGCGGCAATCATCAGGGCGCACAGTATAAATTGAGCATTTGTTATCTTTTAGATTCAAAAACGGGCATGGTTGTGTTTTATTTACAAAATCACCATCTCTATCTTTTCGCAAATACTTTTTAGTAAATACTTCCGGTGTCATTTTAATGTGTTTGGCAATACGTTTTATATCCTTGGCATTGTACGTTGGTGTCATTGTTTTGCAACAATTTGCGCAAGTGAGACAATCTACTTCCTTCCAAACCTCTACCTCAATTTTAGGTGTTAAGCGATCTATTCCACGTGGTGTATCCTTTACTACTAAGTTTATAAATTTTCTAAATGTGGAGCGATACAGTGAAACTTTCCTTTTAAATGACCTAAAGTTGACAGTTTTAATTTTTGACATGAAAAAATTTTGAGGTGCGAATTTAATGTTTAATTATCTTGTAGAAACAATTTTAGCACATCCGGTAAAAAATGTGGGAATCTTATCTCAGTGGCTTTAAAGCCTGGCTTCAGCTTGAAAAATCTTTATCTGAAAATTCAGTAGAGGCATACTTGAATGATATAGGGAAATTATGCAACTATCTTCAAATAAACGACTTTAAAAAATCACCCGGTGAAATTACTTTAAAAAATTTGGAAGGATTTACCCGTCAGATAAATGAATTAGGAATGAGTGCCACCTCACAAAGCCGAATTATATCCGGAATAAAATCTTTCTTTAAATATTGTGTAATAGAAAATATAATTCATCACAACCCTGCACTATTGTTAGAATCTCCTCGTAACAGAAGAAAACTCCCCGATGTACTATCCTTTGAAGAGATTGAAGCAATAATTGGAAAGTTAGACCTTAGTTTAGCAGAAGGAGTAAGAAACAAAGCCATTTTGGAAACTTTGTATAGTTGTGGCTTAAGAGTAAGTGAGGTGGTAAACTTAAAAATAAGTTGTTTGTTTTTGGATGTGGGCTTTATTAGGGTTACCGGAAAGGGAGATAAAGAACGACTTGTTCCCATTGGCAGCGAAGCCATAAAACACATCCGGATTTATATAAAAAACATACGGAACCATATTACGCCTCAAAACGGGCAAACCGATACGTTGTTTTTAAATCGTCGTGGAGGTAAATTGTCGCGTGTAATGATTTTTCTTATCATTAAAGATTTGGCAAAGAAAGCAAGCATTACTAAAACGGTATCCCCACATACTTTTCGTCATTCATTTGCTACCCATCTAGTAGAGGGTGGCGCAGATTTAAGAGCAGTACAGGAAATGCTTGGGCATGAAAGCATCACTACAACAGAAATATATACGCATCTTGATAGGGAATATTTACGTCAAACTTTAATAGCACATCATCCGGCATACCATAGAAAGTAATGCTACTTGTGCATGAATTCACGTTCTTTTATTATAGGTTTTGATTGGGTTAGCTCAATATTATGCACTCGCTTCCTGTAATTTTTAAATAAGCTTTCCCATCTAAGTTTTAAAACTCCCAAAATCCCTTCCTGAATAATTCCTTTATTCATCTTGCTTGTTCCATACTTTCTATCAATAAAGGTAATAGGCACTTCAACTATTTTAAAACCCAATTTCCAGGAAGCAAATTTCATTTCAATTTGAAATGCATAGCCAACAAAACTGATATTGTCAAAATTTATTGCTTCAAGCACGGCACGTTTATAACAAACAAAACCTGCGGTTGGGTCTTTTACCTTCATCCAGGTTATTAAACGGGTATATAAAGAAGCGCCTTTAGATATAAAAATTCGATTAGACGGCCAGTTCCTAACTGCACCACCCGGTACATAGCGAGAGCCCACTGCTACATCAGCACCATTTTTAACTGCCAGATACAGCCGCACAAGGTCCTTTGGATTATGTGAAAAATCGGCATCCATTTCAAATACAAAATCATACCCTTTTTCAATCGCCCAACGAAAGCCATGTATATACGCCGTTCCCAATCCCAGCTTTCCTCTCCTTTCTATTAAAAACAGTTTACCCGGATACGAAGGAAACAGCGACTTAACAATTGATGCCGTTCCATCAGGAGAGCCGTCGTCTATTACTAAAATATGGAACAACTCCTCCAAAGAAAAGACAGCATCAATAATTGCTGCTATATTTTCCTTCTCATTGTAGGTTGGTATAATAACAATTCTATCCAAACTTTCATTTTAGAACAAACACTAAAGTTACACTTTATTAAGCGTATGATTTCAATGGGTGCTATTAGTTATTTTTTAACAACGTACGCTTGAGGATTTCTGTTAGCTTTTTCTTTGTGTGTAGAGGAAAATCACCCTTCATCATCCAATCATAATATTGAGGCTCCTGCTTTAGAATTTCAGCCACTTTTCTACCCTTATATTTTCCAAAATTAAAGATCTCATTATCATTGTCATCAAAGCTAAACCTTCGGGCATAATCCACAATTTTTTCCTCACCAACCTTGGTAAGAATACTATCCAGCGTAACACCTAATTCCTCATAACGTTCAATTTGAGCCAGTAAAACTTCAATAGTGGCCTGCACGTCAACCTCTGCACTATGTGCATCGGTTAGTTCCTTTTGGCAATAAAACTTATAAGCAGCAGTAAGCGTACGTGGCTCCATAGAATAGAAAATATGCTGAACATCCACCATACGCCTATCAGTTAAATCAACATCCAAACCGGACCTTAAAAATTCTTCCATTAAAATTGGAATATCGAATCGGTTACTATTATACCCTCCCAAATCAGCACCATCTAAAAACTGCTTAATCTCATTGGCTATCAGTTTAAAAGTAGGTGCATCCTTAATCATCTCATCAGTAATGCCGTGTATATCCGAATTGGTAATAGGCATCTCTGGGTTTACCAGTTTGCGTTTTACTGTTTTTGTGCCATCAGGCATCAGTTTTACAATAGCAATTTCAACAATTCGGTCGGTAGAAAGATTGGTTCCGGTAGTTTCAAGGTCAAAAAAGGCAATGGGCCTATCTATAGTCAGTTTCATTGATAGGAAATAGGTTTTTGCAAAGGTAGCATTAACCTTGGAATGAGAAAGTAATATTTCCATAATTGTAACATCTCGTAAAAAAAATTATCTTTACATTAGGTAAATTTTAACCATGAAGAAGATTTTAATTGCATGCATATTGGGCTTATTAATCGCGGCTACCATTACAAGTTGTGGAGCTAGCCGTAGAACCGGTTGCCCTTCTGTTCGTGTATAATAATTTTAAAAAATGAATTGGAAACAAATTGAATCAGAGGCTGATTTGGAAGACATTGTATCCTTATCAAAAGCTAAACCACAAGTGATATTTAAACATAGCACCCGGTGTAGTATTAGCAAGATGGCATTAAACAGGCTCGAACGCAGTGATGGGTTTCAAGGAGCAGGCTTTCATCTATTAGATTTACTAAATTATAGAACTTTATCTAACAAAATAGCAGATGACTTTAAAATTGAACACGAATCACCGCAGATTCTTATAATAAATCAAGGCAAATGTATTTTCGATGCCAGCCATAGCGCTATTTCAATGGAAGAAATAATTGAACATATACATGCCAGAGCAAATTAATAAGGCGGCTTACTGTATATCAAAGCAATTAACAAACAGCGCAGGGGCATCCATTAATACCCATCCATAAAAAGCCAAACCATTAAACAGTTCGGCTATGCATTTTTTGACAAATAGCATTAGATTTCTTTTTCACTGCCTCTTTACAAGGCAAATACCCCTCATTACTTTTTTTTCAATTTTATTAGTTTTCAGTCTAAATTCCGTTGCTGCCTTGCCAAAAGCAAATAATAGCTTCGTTCATCATAAAACTAAATGCCTTTTTAAAAATAATGTTTCCCCTCGCCTGGATATCCACGTACAGGCAGACACCACTTTCCAAACGGTATGCATAAATCAACTGCCTTATTCTTGGAATGGACTATCTATTTTATCCGCAGGATTATATTCTGTTACCCTTATTGGAAGTAATGGTATGGATTCAACAGCTTTCCTAAGGCTAACAGTAAATGAAATCAGCACAAGCATAACCTATGAAATTAAATGCTCTTCGGAGCTTCCGTTTTTATGGAATGGGCAAAGTTATACTACAAGTGGCACCTATTCCGTTACACTCACTAACAATAAAGGGTGCGACTCAGTAGCTATACTAAGCTTGTCTGTTAACAACGTGGTAAGTAGCACAACCCGGGTTACTGTGTGTGAGAGCGACCTTCCTTTTTTGTGGAATGGGCAATCTTTAACAGCTCCGGGAGATTATACCGTAACCCTCACCAGTATAGCCAATTGCGATTCATTGGCAACTTTAAAACTAAGGACAAAGCCTAACGGCACCTCGCTAACGGTAATGAATACCTGCAACAATAGATTACCATTTTCATGGAATGGTAATGAATACACTGTACCAGGAACGTATCAAGTTACGCTACCGGGCTCCAATAGTTGTGATTCTACAGCAACGTTGGAACTACATATCTTTCCGATAGCCACCAGTATTACACGAATTACAATTTGTGCAAATGAATTGCCTTTTTTATGGAATGGAAGATCAATTAGTAATCCAGGGGCTTATCGTACCGTTTTAGTAGCTGCCAACGGATGCGATTCTATTCCTACATTATATCTAACTATTCTGCCATCACCTACCAGCAATACAGAAATAACCATTTGCGACCGCGCATTTCCATACAACTGGAATGGACTATCTTTAAGCACCCCCGGCAATTACACCATTTTACTCACTGCTGCAAACGGCTGTGATTCTTTAGCAAGACTTCAGTTATCAGAAGCCGGAACTATTCATACCTATCTCACCCAACGTATTTGTAATTCAGAATTACCTTATACTTGGAATGGCCAATTAATAACGCTTGATGGAGATTATTCTGCTTCCTTTGTAACCGATTCAGGTTGTGACAGCATCGCTCATCTCACTGCAATTATTACCACACCCATCGTAATGGCAGATAGCCTTCGAGTATGCCCTGAATCATTACCTTTTAATTATTATGGAATGACCATTACCGGCAACGGTAGTTATATTTTAAATCCCCCTTTACAGCCGGATCCGTGTACCACAATTACTTCACTAAATTTTGTGGTTGAAGATGTGATACCGGGAGATGTGTATGCTGCCATTTGTGAAAATAATATGCCGTACCGATGGAACAACAGGAATTATTACTCAGCAGGCACCTACACCATTGGCCTCGTATCTACACTGGGCTGTGATTCAATGGCTACCTTGCACCTCACTGTAAACAATAACACTACTGCAGAAGAAAACTTTTCAACCTGCTCAAATTCCTTACCTTATGTTTGGTACAATCAAAGCTTAAACACACCCGGTACCTACACCACTACATTGCAAAACAGTTTGGGATGTGATTCCATCATCACAGGGTATTTCAGTATCACACAGGTAAAACAAGATACGCTAACCGTAGGGATATGTCCATCTCAAATACCTTTTCAATGGAATGGGCAATCCTTTAACGCCAGCGGATATTACCCATTTATATTTACCGGAGAAAATGGCTGTGATTCTATTTCTGTATTACGATTAATTATAGCTCCTATTATTGAGCTGGAACAGCATGTAGGAATTTGTGATTACAACCTACCTTATATTTGGAACGGCACCGCTTTTAATACTTCAGGAACATATACTCAAATATTTACCAATTCAGTGGGTTGTGATTCTATCGTAACCTTATATCTCACCGTATATGATCAGCTTAACAGCACAACAGTAATTTACACCTGGGGAAATCAATTACCATTTAGATGGAATGGAGTAGATTATTATTTGGAGGGAACGTACACAGCTATACTTACCAGTACCACAGGATGTGATTCCATTGCCACCCTTGAACTACATCTACCCGGCACCGTTAGCAGCATTACTAATGATACCATTTGTCCTAACGCACTCCCCTATACCTGGAACGGAAATAGTTACTCACAAGCCGGAAGTTTTGCAGTAATATTTCCAGATACCAACGGAGTTGATTCAGTAGCTGTTTTAAATTTAACGGTCACTGATATTCTCACCTCCACTACCAATGTAACGATATGCCCTTCCATGCTGCCATATCACTGGAACGGGAATACCTATACTCGAGAAGGCACTTATGCAATTACACTTAGTACTCCTGCCGGCTGCGACTCGGTGCCCATTCTTAGTTTAACCATTGCACCGGCTTCAACCAGTGTAACTACCCAAACCATTTGTCAGCAAGACCTGCCTTACCACTGGAATGGATTCACTTTTACTTCAGCAGGATCCCAATCAATAACCCTTATTAATCAAAATGGATGTGATAGTATTGCCACCTTAAACCTGGTGGTGTCGGTTTCTGATACCACATTCCAAAATCACACTGTTTGTAGCAATCAATTGCCTTTTTTATGGGAAGGACAAACCCTTTCAACCTCCGGCACTTATTATGCACAATTCAGCCGCCCTTCACAATGTGATTCGGTTGTTGTATTCACCTTGTCTATTTTCAATCCACAATCCTCTACAACAGTAATCACCCACTGCGCCAATGAATTACCTTTTTTATGGAATGGAAATACTTATAATGCTTCCGGCACCTATAATTCGCATCTGTTCACCACATCAGGGTGCGATTCTATTGCGCGCCTGATATTAACCGTTATACCTATTAGCTCTTCATCTTCTACTATTACCCTCTGCCAAAATCAACTTCCTTACAGATGGAACGGTAACGCCTATACGCAGCCTGGTATCTATACCGTTATACTATCTGGTCAACAAGGTTGTGACTCGCTTGCTCAGTTATCGCTTTTTATTAAAAACGTAACTCAATCCATGGAAACCCGGGAAATATGTTTTTCGCAAATACCATTCTATTGGAATGGAATGTCACTTGTTCAATCAGGCAATTACGCCGTTACACTAACGGGTGCTTCAGGCTGTGATTCCATTGCAAAACTTTTTCTTACTGTGCGTGAGGTTGATTATCATTCAACCCAGATAAATATTTGCAATGGAGACCTACCTTATCATTGGAATGGACTAACCTTATCATCGCAGGGTGTGTACACAGCCAACCTTACCAATCAATGGAGATGCGATTCCATTGTATCTCTAACGCTTAATGTATCGCCGGGATTTAGGATTTTAACAGATAGTTCCGTTTGCAACAGTGCCCTTCCGTTTTTTTGGCAAAACCAAACCATCCAATATGCCGGCAGATATACCGATACTTTACTCAGCGAAAACGGCTGCGATTCTATTTTAATTCTTCAGCTTAGCGTTAAACAGGAAACAAACTCACTCTCAACCATAAGCATTTGCGAAAGCGAACTTCCCTATATTTGGGGAGGAAGACTTCTAAATACCTCAGGTACATTTTCGCAACATTTAACTAATAGGGCTGGCTGTGATTCAACTGCAGTTTTGGAATTAACTGTTTTGCCTAATCCACCAGAGGTAAACGTTTCCAGTCCAATTTTTTATTGTACAGGCCAAATTCCCACTCCATTAAATGCAACTGCAGATGCAGGGTACACCTTGCTTTGGTTTGCTCCGGGGGCAACCGTTGGAACTATATCCTCGCCCATACCTTCCACACTGATTGAGGGTACTTATATTTATCAAGTATTACAAACAGATGGTAGATGCAGTAGTTTCCAATCCCCAATCACAGTTATAATAAACAGCAAGCCTGATTTAGGTGATGACAAAAGCGTGGCTGTTTGTTTTGGAGAAACAGCCAACATTGCCGGCTTATTAAGTGCTTCAGGAGCACCTATTCAATGGAGTTTAAACAGCGTGGACATTCCTCCTCCTTATGCTGCGGTAGAAGCAGGTTCTTATACTGCAATAGCCACAAATGGTAATGGATGTAGTGATACAGCAATGATTGTATTTGAAATTAGGGATGAAGTTTTTGCAGAAGCAGGAAGAGACTCTACTATTGAAACCAATGTATCTTTTATGCTTAATGGTGGTGGCAATGGAAACTACACCTGGTGGCCTGCTACCTTGGTTAGTTCTTCACATATTGCTAATCCTTACGTTCGCCTCCAACACGATGCTACACTTATATTAACTGTAACCAATGATATAGGATGCAGCGCATCAGACACTGTTCATTTGCGTGTAATTGACGGCCCAACATTTTATGTTCCCAATGCTTTTACTCCCAATAATGATGGGCAAAACGATATTTTTAGAGCCACCCCTGTTGGGATTCGAAAATTAGATTTCTTTAGAGTGTATAATCGTTATGGTGAATTAGTGTTTGAAACAAATGTAATTGGAAGAGGATGGAATGGCGAGTATAAAGGCAAGACGCAACCCATAGGAAATTATGTATGGTATTTAAAAGGTACAGATCGTTTGGGAAATATGCGGCAAATGAAAGGAAATGTACTCTTACTTAGATAAAAAATGCGGCTATCTTAAAGATGCCGCAAAATTAAAGTGGAGCTGTCGAGAATCGAACTCGAGTCCAAACATATCCTCCATAAGCTTTCTACATGTTTATTTCTGCATTCATTGTAGGGAGTAACCCGGAGCAGAACGAACCAAGCTAAACCTTAGGTGGATGAACTTAAACTGTAGTCACACCATTCTACAGCCGCACCCCGGGTTTGTTTTGAGTCGGCGGAGGGAAAGGTACCGGGTAAACCCTTCCAGTCGGCCCTAATGACTACTTAATCACTGATTAGGCAGCCATGGCATACGAATTGTTGCCATTTAAAGTTTTCGTATTCAGATTAAAGTGCTGACTACGCAACGCACTACATGCTTACTTACAAAGATCTATGCTGTCAAAACCGGTCAGCCCCTTGGTTTACAAAGATACCAATTATTAAACATTCAATTTTTTTACCCGCTGTTAAAAATTAAAACAGTAGTAAAAATCATCCTGCCTGCTTTAGCCTATAAAAAATATTAAATACATCAATAAATCCTTCATTTATTCAGAGGCAGACCATTTAGCATGAAGAAATTATTTGATAAAATATGTTCAGGTTCCTCATTCCTTAAATAATAAAGCCTCCCCATTCGGTGTAAATTATTATATATCTTTGGCCTCCGTAAAAACGCTCCTTCATGTATATTGACCTTCTAAAAAAAGTCCTTGTTGATTATCACCGTATCAATGAAATTGAGTATAGACCTGTTTATGAATCAAGGGGAAATTTTAAATCCAAACTCGTCGTTTTTGCAAACAAACGTTTAGCAAAGTTTGGGTTGGCTATTTGCAAAAGATTCAATTTTAAAAAAGAAAATAGAATAAATGGTAAGGATTGGCCGGCCAATGCCGATACCATGATAGGCCTAAAGCGCCTTGATAATATTGAGTATTGCCTAAAAAACATCCTGAAAGATAATATTGAAAGCGATGTAATAGAAACAGGCGTTTGGAGAGGTGGAGCAACTATATTCATGAAAGCGATTCTACGTTATAATAATGTAACTGACAGAAATGTTTGGGTAGCTGACTCATTTGAGGGACTACCAAAGCCAAATGAACAAAAATATGCTGCAGATAAAAATGATAAACATTTTACTCGTTCAGAATTAGCTATCTCTATGGAAACCGTGAAAAGTAATTTTGAAAAATATGGCTTATTGGATGAACATGTTAAATTTCTGAAAGGATGGTTTAAAGACACCTTACCTAATGCGCCAATTTCCAAATTGTCGTTGCTGAGATTAGATGGCGATATGTACGAGTCCACTATGGATGCCATTACCGTGCTTTATCCCAAATTATCTATTGGGGGCTACCTGATTGTTGATGATTGGGGTGCAGTAGCAGGGTGCAAAAAAGCTATTGAAGATTACCGGAAAGAAAATAATATCACTGAACCCATTATTGAAATAGATTGGACAGGCGTTTATTGGAGAAAAGAAAGATAATGATATAATGTGTATTCTCTAATTAAATGTATAATCTATTAATACCGGTAAAAAACACCCGAAGAACTATTTCCCCCATCCAAACCAGTCATTTCCGTTTGCATACAGCATTAATGCCAAAAGCAACACCATACCTATAATTTGGGCATACTCTAAAAACTTTTCACTTGGTTTTCGTTTGGTTACCATTTCTACCAAGGTAAACAAAACATGTCCTCCATCCAAAGCAGGAATAGGCAGCAAGTTCATGAAGGCAAGAATTATAGAAAAGAATGCGGTAATTGTCCAGAAGTGCTCCCAATCCCAACTCACTCCGGAGAATACCGAACCCATTGCTTTAAAGCCCCCCACCCCTTTATAAGCTCCTGTTGAGGGAGATAAAATCTTTTTAAACTGATCAATATAAAAACCCAGTTCCTCACCGGAGCGTCGAACACCTCCCGGAATAGCTTCAAAGAAACTATATTTCTTTATTGAATAGGAATAAAATCCGAGGCTATCAAGCTGTTCAGGAGTAGCAGGGGCATTAAAACCTACCTTCCCATCAAATTCCAACACCATAGGGATAGCAACTGAGGTGCCATTTCGTTTAACCGTTAGGGTTATACTATCACCAATCCCTTTATTATGCATCTCCTCTGAAAACTCATCATAAAAAATAGTAGGTATATTGTCAATAGCAACCACCTGATCTCCTTTTCGCAAACCAGCTTTGAAAGCGGCGGTAGTATCTTCTACATTCATTACAATAACTGTAGTTCGTGGTGAAATCATTGGACCATCTGCCTTTCTACGTTTTTCAACAAGGGTGCCAATCAAATCAACCGGCATAGGTAAAGAAACTGACTTACCGTTACGCATTACGGTAACATCATGGTCAACAACCACCAATCTTTTTAGGATATCAGTATAGGCCTCTACCGGTTTCCCATCAATTGCCACCACTCTATCACCATTTTTAAATCCTAAATCTTTAAAAATAGAATCATTGAATGTGATACCATATTTTAAAGAATCAGCCGGAATTTTTTTCTCACCCCACACCATTAAAATCATGGCATAAATAATAAAAGCCAAAATAATATTTACAGTAACGCCGGCCACCATAATAATCAAGCGTTGCCATGCCGGTTTACTTCTAAATTCCCAGGGTTGTGGGGGTTGTTTCATTTGTTCCTTATCCATGCTCTCATCTACCATTCCGGCAATTTTCACATAGCCTCCCAGTGGAAGCCATCCAATGCCATAAACGGTATCACCAACTTTTTTCTTAAATAATGAAAACCATGGATCAAAGAACAAGTAAAATTTCTCTACCCTGCACTTGAATATTTTAGCCGTAATAAAATGCCCAAATTCATGAAGAATAATAAGGATAGATAAACTCAATAGTAATTGAGCAGCCTGCAAGCCAACACTTCCCCAGTTTATCACTAACAAATTAACCATGTATTATAAAATGTAATTAGAAAGAAATTATTCAATTTGTAATAAAGTAGCGGCAAAGTTACGCGCTTCACCATCACTGTAAAAGTAGTCTTCCAATGAAGGATTTTCAATGAAAGGAATTACCTCCATAGTTCTTTCCACTACAGCGGTAATATCTAAAAAACCAATTCGATTTTTTAAAAAGGCCCACACCGCAATTTCGTTAGCTGCATTTAATATGCAAGGTAAATTTCCGCCCTTGTGTAAAGCATCCATTGCTAATCCCAAATTGCGAAACGTACGCAAATCAGGTTCTTCAAAAGTGAGTGTGCTTGCCTTTTTAAAATTCAGCTTTGGGAAATCGTTATTAATGCGTTGAGGAAAGCTTAATGCATATTGAATAGGCAATTTCATATCCGGTAGGCCTAACTGAGCCTTTACACTACCATCAGCAAATTCTACCATACTATGAATGATACTTTGCGGATGAATAACAACCTCAATTTGTTTGGGTTTTAGATTAAAGAGCCATTTCGCTTCAATCATCTCTAAACCCTTATTCATAAGTGTTGCGGAGTCAACAGAAATTTTAGCACCCATTGACCAGTTAGGATGTTGAAGGGCATGGTCTCTCTTTACATTAACCAAGAAATTAGGCTTCTTACCCAAAAACGGGCCTCCACTGGCAGTTAAAATTACCTTATTAATGGGGTTTCTGGCTTCTCCAAGCAAACACTGAAAAACAGCAGAATGTTCACTATCCACCGGAATAATGGGAGCTCTATTTTCAACAGCCTTTTGCATTACTATATCACCTGCCACCACCAGCGTTTCCTTATTAGCAAGCGCAACAGTTTTACCTTTTTCAACTGCTTTTAAAGTGGGCCTTAAACCGGCAAACCCTACAATAGCCGCAAGCATCAAATCATAGGTATCAAAATCAGCAACCTCTTCCAGAGCTTTTTCACCGCAAAAAACCTTAACCCCTTTGTCAGACAAAGCCTCCTTAACTTCCTTATACTTCTCTTCATTTCCTATCACCACGGCATTGGGCATAAATTCAAGTGCCTGAGAAATCAACAATTCAGCATTAGCCTGTGCGGTTAAAATCTCCACCTCAAAAATCTCGCTATGTGCCCTAACCACATCCAATGCTTGTGTGCCTATTGATCCTGTTGACCCAAAAATGGCAATTCGCTTTTTCTGATTCGCTTCACTCATACCTGTGAAATTACTAATATGGGCGGCAATTTACGTTATTCCGCCAACACCGAAACCTATAAACATTTAAAAATCAGCTAATCTTATTGAGATAATCCATTCACTACATATTGGCGAAGGCCATCTGCTATTTTGCGGTCATTGCTTAAACGCGGAATTTTGTTTTGTCCGCCTAATTTTCCCAAACCTTTCATATAGGCAATAAAGCCATTCTTTTTTACCGGCGTTATTTTTAGGGGAAGTAAAATATTCCCTGAAATTAAATCATTATAATACATATTTCTTTTACGAAGATTATCATCAATTTGCCTTGCCAAAGCATTTAAATTGTTGGGAATTTTCTCAAACTCAATAAACCATTCATGATAGCTTTTCCCTTTCCCCTCGCTCACTTGCGGAGCTACAGTAAATTCAATAACCCGGGTGTTTTCATCTGTAGCTTCAATTAAGGCAGATTCTACTTCTTCTCCTATTACATGCTCGCCAAATGCTGAAATAAAATGTTTAATTCTGCCTGTAACAATCAAGCGATAAGGTTCAGCACTTAGAAATTTTACCGTATCTCCGGTATTATAAGCCCAAAGCCCGGCATTGCTTGAAACGATTAATGCATAATTATCTCCGGGTTTCACATCTTTAAGCATCAGCCTGGTAGGGTTTTCCCTTTGTATTTCAGATACAGGTACAAATTCAAAAAATATACCGCTGTTGGTATTTAACAGCATACCTTGATTTTTTTGAGAATCCTGAAATGCAAAAAATCCTTCACTGGCCGGATATAATTCAATGGTATCAATACTTCTGCCAATACTCTCAATTAGTTTACGCTCATAAGGTTCAAAGTTTACGCCACCTTGTACCATAAGGCTAAAATGAGGAAACAATTCACCCACTTTTTTCCCTGATCGCTCTTGCAACTTATCAAAATACATCTGCATCCAAGGTGGAATACCACTTATCAGGGTCATCTTTTCCTGAATAGTTTCATCTACAATCTTTTCTAATTTCTTTTCCCATTCTTCAATGCAATTTGTTTCAAAAGATGGCAATTGATTAGACCGCAGATAGCGTGGCACATGGTGGTTTACAATTCCACTTAATCGTCCGGTAGGAATATTTCCAATTCGCTCTAACTCAGGTGAACCGCTTAAAAAGATCATCTTTCCATCGGCAAAAGATGAGTTGCCGGTTTCTGCCATATAACACAATAAAGCATTGCGGGCGGTATTGATATGATTGTTAATAGATTCTTTTGAAATAGGGATATACTTCACTCCACTAGTGGTTCCGCTTGTTTTGGCAAAATACAGAGGCACCCCCTTCCACAATATATTATGCTTACCTTCTTTTACTAAATCAATATAAGATTTCAACGCTTCATAATCACGCATAGGAACATACTGTACAAAATCTTCGTACGATTTTATCTTATCAAAATGATGGTCTGTTCCGAATTTTGTTTTTGCAGCATGTTTAATTAGGGTATCAAAAATAGCCTGTTGGTCATTAACCGCATTAACCATTCCTTTCTTTATAATCCTGTATATAAAATTGGCATAAGGTTTTGCCAAAAATGATTTAAACTTCATTTCGTTAGAAATTAAAGGAACTTAATTACAACTGCAAGGCCAGTCAGTATCCAAATCTATTACCGTAACTACCGTAATCTTATCACTGTGTGGGGCAAATACAATCCTAACCATTTGATTATCCTTTGTAATGCCTTCCATAGCATAAGTAACCCCCTTTTCATCTTCTTCTGTACGTTGGTAATTAAACTTTCCGTTTTGCAAAATATCTTCCACTTCTTCTTTATCTATATGTCTGCATCCCATTCTACACTGTGCATGTTTGCTATAATTAAGAAGGGCTATATTTCGCTCAAAAGGTTCAGGTGCTTTTGCCTCAACCTGAATTTTATCATGCGCATACTTCTTCCCTCTCTGGTTTAGTTTAATCCACAAAAGCAACAGAGCTGCCACTGCAAACATCAAATAAACAGTGTACTTTTTCAGCATGCTGCAAATTAAACAATAATTATCAGCCTACTTATTAATCTATCATCAATAATCAGCAAAAAATACTATTCAATATCACCGGTATAAAACAGGATAAAAAATAATATAAAATCGCCCCATCTACATCAAGAAGGAGTAATTACCGGTGTATTCTGTAATTTTGCAGCCATGAGCAAAAGTGTAGCCCTTTACACATTGGGTTGTAAACTTAATTTTAGCGAAACAACAGCTATTGGCAGGATGTTGGAAAAAGATGGATTTGTACAAAAATCTTTTGAAGATAATGCCGACATATATATTATCAATACTTGTGCGGTAACTGAAAGTGCTGAAAAAGAAGCACGGCAGATTGTTCGAAGGATTCAACGCCGTTCACCCGGTTCAATGGTAGTCATTATTGGATGCTATGCACAGTTAAAGCCTAAAGAAATTGCTGAATTACCCGGAGTGACCCTTGTGCTTGGAGCTACTGAGAAATTCAATATTTCTTATCATCTTCAAACACTACATCAAAACGACTCAGGGCGTATTTGCAGTTGTGATATTGAAGATGTCAATGTCTTTATTCCTTCTTATTCTGTTCACGAGCGCACGCGCGTATTTTTAAAAGTACAGGATGGGTGTGATTATAATTGTAGTTTTTGCACCATCCCCTTAGCCCGTGGCAAAAGCCGTAGCAATACCATTGAAAAGGTGGTTGAAGATGTTCGTAAGCTGGGTGCAGATGGCACCAGGGAAGTTGTACTAACGGGAATCAATTTAGGTGATTTTGGGAAAGGGTATGAAGGTGGCCGTAAAAGAGAAGAAGCCTTTTACGATCTTATTCAGGCGCTGGATGATGATGGGGCTGTAGATCGCTTTAGAATATCTTCTATAGAGCCTAATTTACTTACCAGTGACATCATATCATTTGTGGCAAAAAGCAAACATTTTATGCCACACTTCCATATTCCTTTACAAAGTGGAAGTAATAAAACATTAGCGGCTATGCGGCGGCGTTATAAGAGAGAACTTTACTTGGAAAAAGTACAGGAAATAAAATCTATTATGCCTCATGCTTGTATTGGCGTAGATGTTATTGTGGGCTTTCCCGGAGAAACTGAAGACGATTTTGATGAAACTACCGCCTTTATTCAATCCTTAAACATCTCCTATTTGCATGTATTTACTTATTCGGAAAGAGCAAATACCGATGCATTAAAAATAAGTGATGTAGTTCCGGTAGGCATAAGACATGATCGAAACCGTATTTTACGAAACCTGAGTTACCACAAGATGCGTGACTTTACCCGAATGTATTCCGGACAAAAGCGAAGTGTGTTATTTGAAAGTCAAAGTAAGAATGGGATGATGGAAGGATATTCTGATAATTACATAAAAGTAATTGCACCTTACCAGGAAAAATGGGTGAACGAAATTGTAGATTGGGAAATATAAACCATTAAGCGAAGTAACGATTTTTTAATGCAAGTACCGGAGCTTCAAGATACCGATAAGACAGATGAGCAAGTATAATAACCGATATGGTATATAAGGGGAGTCTTAATATCCAGGATTGATAGTACAAAAACCCTAATCCATCAATGCTATTAAATGGAATAAGGTTCCACAATGGATTAAACACATAAATACTCAAGTAATAAGCAAGCGGATAATGAAAGATGTACATTCCGTATGATATTCTTCCGATATAACCGAATCGGGAGTTATTCATTAATACATTCACATCATTCCAATAAAACAATCCATCACGTGCTTTTATAATAAACATTAAAGCCAATGGAGGAAACAAAATCATTTTCATGTTTGACCTAATCACCATACAAACAATTAAACCAGCCCACATTAGTATTTCGGGAAGTTTCCCTTTCAGTTTTTGAGGTAATGTGCGGTTTGAAAAAATCAATGCCCCTAACCCGCCTACTATTAAACTATAAATACGCGGAAACAAGCTTACATAATCATAAGGCTCAATTGCTTTAAAGATATGAAACTGAAGATGTACAATACATAAAACGGCTAGCCCGAGCATAAGCGCCAACAACCATTTCAACTGATTACGCAACAACAAAACAACAAACGGCCAGAAAATATAAAACTGCTCTTCAATACCTAAAGACCAGAAATGAATAATGGGGTACATGGGTATATCAAAATACACAGTAGCATAATTAAAAGTATAGCTTAGTAAATAGGTAATCCATGGGCGGATACCCGGAGTATTCAACAAATAAAGGATAAGTAAACTACCATAATACAATGGGAAAATACGAAGTGCTCTTCTACCTAAAAACTTTTTATAAGCTGAGCCAAAATGCTCCTTTGAGAAAAATAAAATTCCGGTTATCAGAAACCCGCTAAGCACAAAAAACAAATCAACTCCCAAAAAGCCTGCATTAATTTGTTTACCAACAATGTAAGCATAGTGTTGAAGCAGCACAAGAGATATAGCAACGGCTCTTACCCCATCTAAAGCTTTGTAATATTTCAGCATGGTTTAATTTGGAGAGAAAGGTCAGAGTAAGGTATTCCAGTCTTTATCCTTCAGATATTCAAAATATACATCCTGGCTGTTTTTGTGCACAAGGGCTTCTAAATGTTTTTGATGGTGCATATCAGTTCCCAAATAAACGCACAAATCATTTTTCACAATATACCTGGCCGCCTTCATTACCTCTTTACCATAGTAACCTACCAATGAAAGCAAATTTACTTGAAGCAAAAAGCCTAGTTCTGTCCAACGATGAAAGAATTTATAATTTGTATGAGCATATCCATATCTTTCAGGATGAGCGAGAATAGGTTGATACCCTCCTGTTATAATTTCAAAAGATATCTTTTCAATATAATTGGGAAACGTAGCAAAAGGGAATTCTGTAAGGATGACATTGTCTTTAACCGTTAATAATTTTTCGTTTGTATCCAGTAAATCAAAGAAACTTCCATCCAGCATATATTCCGCAGCAGCATGTACTTCAAAGAGAATATTTTTTTCTTGTAAAGCAGACCGTAAGGTGGTTAATGCTTTACCAATAGTGACTGAATTATTAGGATACATATCACTAATGATATGCGGTGTGGCTATAGACTTTTTTACACCTACTGCCATTAATCCGGTTATTAGTTCAAGTGATGTTTCTATGTCAGGTGCACCATCATCTATACCCGGCAGGATATGGGAATGCATATCCGTTGAAAAAGGGAAATAACCACCTTCCGGCAATTTATCTTTTTTAGAAAACAACGACAACATAACCGATATACAACATCATTTATGACACAAAGGTAAGCGATGAGGTTCGTTTGGCATATAAGGTTCGAATTATAAAAGAATTATAACTTTAGCACGGGCTACTATTACCTTGGCCATAAATTATTTTTTAAATTTCCTTATGGATTATATAACGCAAGAAAGGCTTTAGTTTTGGTTGAAATATCAGACCAATTAGGTTCATTAGCAAAGGCATTATGCTCACCATTCCAAATATAACTTTCATAAGGCACACTGTAATATGACATCTTATTATCTAAACTCGTTTTCTGATCTATAATGGGAACTGTTGAATCTGTACTTCCAAAAAAGGCAATTGTAGGTGTACTCTCTGTCCGTATCCAGGTTACAGGACTTGCATATTTGTTTACCGTCATTCCGGGTGGGATGCTGCTTGAATTTACCAACCCGTTAAAGAGAACATTCAGATAAATATTACTTGTATAAAAAGTATCTTCGAAATCCGTTGGCCCCGCAAGGCTAACTACCGCTTTCACTTTTGGATTATTCTTGGTATAGGCATAATACATAGAAAGATGTGCTCCTGCCGAGTGTCCACAAAGCACAAATTCCGGTTTTATCTGCCATTCGGATGATTTTGCAGTAATCAAATCTATAACTGCCTGAATATCGTCTATCTGATTAGGCAATGCGTACTGTCCGGTTAAAACATTGCCCAACACATAATTCATATTCACGATGGCATATTTGGGAAAATAAATATTTTTCAGAGAAGGAATACTCCAGGTGAAATCAGACTTATCGCCGCTCATCCAAGCCCCTCCGTGAATGAAAATAAAAACTTTTGTTGTTGTGGCGCTTCGATTAGGTGGAAGATAAAGGTCAAACATTTGTTGAGCATTGCTCCCGTATGATACATCGGCAATATCACTTCCTATAGCAGGGTCTAATGACGTATCTACCGATTCTTTAGAACAGGCAGCAAATGATAGAAAGCAAATGGATATAAATAAATACTTAGTCAATTTCATCTTCTAATAGTTAATTCTTTTAATTACTCGAACATAGAAGTTATGAAGGTAATACTTCATTTTTAAAATTATTTACGTTTTAATGGGAAAAATACGCTTATAACTCAACCGGTGTAAGTATTAACCAGTGAGATAAAAAAAGTAAATTAATGAAATGAATAAATTAATTTACGTTAGTTCAAAAAAAATGAAATATAGCGATGTTAGAAATATGGGAGGAATTATTTAAGGATAAACAAGAGGTATGGGGCTTTACGCCAGCAAAATCAGCAATTTTAACCAAGGATTTTTTTATCGAGCATCATGTAAAAAATTTTTTAATTCCCGGTATGTCTGAGCCTGTTTTGTACAGACATTTTAAAAGTAAAAATGAAATCTTATTGAGTTTGCTGTAATACTTTAAAACAGAAATGAAAAACCGTATTCTGTCTATTTCACTTAAACCGACTAATACAATAGCAGATGAATTAAGAGCGATTTTTAATTCTCAGTTACAAACTTTTACAAACAAACCAGCAATTGTGAGTGTCATTTTTGCAGAAAATATTTTCCATTTTGATGAAAGTTTGAGCAGTAAAGTAGCTGAAATTATGGAAATGATGCAGGAGTATGCGAAAGCAAATATTGTAATAAGTCAAGAAAAAGGGCAATACAATAAATTGATTGGAGGTTCTACCCTAACTACCATAGTTATTGGTGGAATGAGAATGATCGTACTGAAATGGAAATTATCAGGACAAAAATCAAATCTTGTTAAGGACGGGAAAACGATCTTAGATGGAATATTGAAAATGATTGAGAAGAATTAATAACTAAAAGTTAAAAATATGAAGAAAGTATTTGTTTTAGGAATTAGCATTTTGTTTTTGTCGAGTTGTAATAATACCACCGAAAAATCAACAGAAAAGCAGGTAACAGAAAACCACGCAGAAGATCAACACGATAAAAGTTCCGAAGCTATTGAACTCAACAATGGCGAAAAGTGGTTGGTGAACGAAGAAATGAAACCTTTTGTAGCAAAAGGCGAAGAATTAGTAAATTCTAACATTCAAAACGGAAAGGCTTATTATAAAGCATTAGCTCAATAATTAAAAGAACAGAACGACCAGCTCATAAAAAGTTGTACCATGGACGGCAAAAGCCACGATGAACTACACAAATGGCTGCACCCGCATCTTGAAATTGTAAAAGCATTGGCAAATGAAACCGATGCAGAAAAATCAAATAAAATTGTTTCGAAACTGCAAAAATCATATCAGGATTAACATCAGTATTTTAATTAAAAATTGTAACTTTGCAACCATGAGGCGTACCATTGCCATATTTTTTTTATTCACCTTTCTTTTTGCAAACACTATGTTTGGAGAGGCGATAAAATTGCCGGTATTGATACAGCATTATTTTGAGCATGAAGGCTTGCAAGGCGATATTTCTTTCATCGATTTTTTAAAAGAACACTATACCAATCAAGGTTCTCATCCCGATTTTCCTCAACATCACCACGACAATCTTCCTTTAAAAACTTTAAATGTTCATTCGACCTCTATTGTGTCTAATGTTCCAGTTTTTAATGTAGTTGCAACATCACTTTTTGAAAGCAATCAAACTACAATCCCGCTTTATAAAGAAGGAAATTTCATCAATAACTACCTTAGCCAAATCTGGCAACCACCCCGTTTGGGTTAATCATTTTAATTAGGAAAAGGCAAATATTGTCTTTCTATTGCCGTGCCTGAGTTTCAGGTTAGTTTCAAAATTAAATTTAATGATTAATTCAAAAATATGCTTAATAAAATTATTGAGTTTTCGGTAAGGAATAAACTCATCATAGGGCTGTTTACATTTGCCCTTGTCATCTTTGGTGTGTATGAAACCACCAAACTGCCGATTGATGCCGTTCCCGATATTACCAATAATCAGGTGCAAGTAATCACCGTGGCTCCTGCTTTGGGAGCTACCGACATTGAGCGATTGGTTACATTCCCTATTGAACAAGCGAGCAGTAATATTGCCGGTATTCACGAAATCAGGAGTTTTTCTCGGTTTGGCTTGTCCTTAGTTACTATTGTTTTTGACGACAATATCGATGTGTATTGGGCAAGGCAACAGGTAAGCGAAAGATTGCAATCCGTAAAAGATGAAATTCCGGAAGGTGTCGGCACACCTGAATTGGGCCCTATTTCTACCGGATTAGGTGAAATTTATCAATATGTGGTTCGTGCAAAATCGGGTTTTGAAAATAAATATGATGTGACTGAACTACGCACGATTCAGGATTGGATTGTAAGAAGACAATTATTGGGGGTAAAAGGCGTGGCGGAAGTCAGCAGTTTTGGTGGCAAGCTAAAGCAATATGAAATTGCGGTGAATGCTCAAAAGTTACAATCCTTCAATCTCACTATCAATGATATTTTTCAGGCTTTGGAAAACAACAATCAAAATACAGGTGGTGCTTATATTGAAAAAGGCCCGACTGTTTTATTTATCCGAAGCGAAGGCTTGATTGGAAACAAAGAAGACATTGAAAACATTGCCGTTAAATCCACTTCAGATGGGATTCCTGTTTTGCTGAAAGATTTGGTTACATTGAATATCGGTCATGCAACACGATACGGAGCAATGACCTATAACGATGAGGGCGAAGTAGCCGGTGCAGTAGTGATGATGTTGAAAGGTGCGAATAGTAATGATGTCATCAAAAATGTAAAAGAAAGAATTGCACTCATTGAAAAAACATTGCCGGAAGGTGTAATCATTGAACCGTTTTTGGATAGAACCAAAATGGTAAACAATGCCATCCACACCATCGAAACCAATTTGGCAGAAGGCGCACTGATAGTCATTTTTGTTTTGATAATGTTCTTAGGCAATTTAAGAGCCGGATTGTTAGTGGCATCTGTCATTCCATTATCCATGCTCTTTGCTATTATTATGATGAATGTTTTTGGAGTGAGTGGCAATCTGATGAGCTTGGGAGCATTGGACTTTGGTTTAATTGTGGATGGTGCGGTGATTATTGTTGAAGCAGTTTTGCATCAGTTGCATCACGGTAAAAAATATGAAATCCTACCCAAAATCAGTCAATCGGAAATGAACAGACAGGTACAAAGTTCAGCTTCCAAAATGGTGAATAGTGCTGTGTTTGGTCAGATAATTATTTTGATTGTTTACTTGCCAATTTTCAGTTTACATGGTATCGAGGGCAAGATGTTTAAACCGATGGCACAGACGGTTTCTTTTGCTTTGATTGGTGCATTTATTCTTTCGCTTACTTATATCCCGATGATGAGTGCTTTGGTATTGAGTAAAAAGCTGAAACACAAACCCAATCTATCGGACAGGGTGATGGATAAAGTAGTCAACGCACATCAAAGGTTATTGAAAAAGATTATTCATTTTCCAAAAACAGTCATAGCATCGGTAGCAGTACTTTTTGTAATTGCTCTATTTATTCTTTCAAGATTGGGCGGAGAGTTTATTCCCTCATTGGAAGAAGGAGATTTTGCAGTGGATACCAGAGTTTTGACCGGCAGTAATTTAAACACCACAATTGAATATACTCAAAAAGCTGTTCATATTTTGAAATTACAATATCCGGAAGTTGAAAAGGTAGTGGTAAAGATTGGAAGCGGAGAAGTGCCTACCGACCCTATGCCGATGGAAGCCAGCGATATGATGGTGATTTTAAAAAACAAAAAAGAATGGACTTCCGCTAAAACATTTCCCGAATTGGCAGAAAAGATGGGTAAATCTTTGGAGGCTGTACCTGGCATCAGTACAGGATTTCAGTATCCCGTGCAAATGCGTTTTAATGAATTGATGACCGGTGCACGACAAGATGTGGTCTGTAAGATTTTTGGGGAGGACTTGGATAGTCTTGTACATTATGCCACACAATTAGGCACTATCATCAAATCCGTAAAGGGTGCAGAGGATTTATACATAGAACCCGTAACTGGGATGTCGCAGGTGGTAGTCAAGTTCAACCGAGGCACAATGGCACAGTTTGGACTGAATATTAAAGAAGTCAATAAAGTGGTGAACACTGCTTTTGCAGGACAAAGCACCGGTAAGGTGTATGAAGGAGAAAAACGGTTTGATTTAGTCGTTCGATTGGATGAAAAACAAAGAGAAAACTTGAATGACATTCGCAACTTACTCATCCCAACGCCCAAAGGCACACAGATTCCTTTATATCAAGTGGCGGATGTGGGCATTATCACCGGACCGGCTCAAATACAAAGAGAAGATGCCAAACGAAGAATTGTCATCGGCTTTAATGTGCGTGGCAGAGATGTACAAAGTATCGTGAATGAATTGAGTAAAAAAACAGAACAACAACTACAATTTTCACCGGGTTATTATATCACTTACGGAGGTGCTTTTGAAAATCTAAATCAGGCAAAAGATCGCTTAATGATTGCCGTACCTATATCATTGGCTTTGATTTTCATATTGTTGTTTTTTGCTTTCCATTCTATTAAAGAAAGTTTATTGATTTATACTGCCATTCCACTTTCTGCCATTGGTGGTATTTTTCTGTTGGCGTTGCGAGGAATGCCTTTCAGTATCAGTGCCGGCATTGGATTTATTGCATTGTTCGGTGTTGCGGTTTTAAATGGTATTGTACTCATAGCCGAATTTAACCGACTCAAAAAAGCTGGAGAACAGGATTTGGAAAAAGTAGTCTTAAACGGCACAAAAACCAGATTGCGACCGGTATTGATGACGGCTTTTGTGGCATCATTAGGTTTCTTGCCTATGGCATTGAGTAAAGGTGCAGGAGCCGAAGTACAGAAACCTTTGGCAACGGTGGTAATTGGCGGATTGTTGATAGCCACTTTCCTAACGCTGTTTGTTTTACCTACTCTATTTATTCAGTTTGAAAAAATCAGTTTTAAGAAAATCAAACTGCCTAAAAAATCAATGGCAACGCTCATTATTTTGTTGTTCCAAATTCCACTTTTTGCACAAAATATTTCGTTAGAACAGGCATTGGAAATGGCGGATAAAAACAATCTTTCCATCAAAAGCAATGAACTGTTAGAAAGCTATCAGGCTAAGAAAAAGGCATCTTATCTCAATATTCCAGAAGCTAGCCTGATCGGAGAATTTGGACAGATAAACACGCCCGCTTTTGACAACAAATTTGGGCTTACACAAAGCATCAATTTCCCTACAGTTTACAGCAATCAAAAAAAGGTTTTGGAACAAGAATGGCAAAAAGCGATTACCCAAACAAAACTTTCCAAAATAGAAACAAGAAAATTAGTTACTCAAGTTTTCTATCAGATTTTATTGCTGAACGAGCAGAAAAAAATTCTTAGCAGAACCGATACGCTATATGCGGAATTTTTAGAGAAAAGCAAATTACGATTTGAAAAAGGTGCAGGAAATATTTTGGAAAAAACGACTGCCGAAATTCAGCTTGAGAATATTTCCAATCAATTAAAATGGTTAGCAAATGAAATTGATTTAGCGGAAATACAATTGCAATGGTTTTTACATTCAGATACAAAACTTAAACTGATAGCCGAAAATTATATTATTGATATGGGGTTATTGAATAATGAAGTGTCAATAGAAAACCATCCAATTGTTCAGTTATCAAGGCAAGAAATAGAACAATCCAAATTGCAAGTAAAATTAGAGAAGTCCAAACTACTGCCTGATTTGTCATTATCTTATTACACCCAAAGTTTTAGAGATATTGATGCACACCGTTATAATGTGGTTGCAATTGGTGTTGGCATTCCAATTTTTGCAAGCGGACAAAAAGCCAACATAAAAGCTGAACAGCAAAAAATTGCTTTTTATGAAAATGAGCAATTAGTCAAAAGAGCTCAATTAGAAACGGAGTACCGTTCGGCTTTGAAAGCTTATCAAACACAAAAAGCCATTGTGGAGAATTTTCAAAACAAGCAACTGCCACAAGCGGAACAGATTTTCAAAACGGCAAAAGAGCAATTTGTCAATGGAGAAATCAACTATTTGGACTGGGTGCTTTTGAATAATCAGGCTGCACAAATTCAAACAAACTATTATCAGGCTGTGACACAGTTAAACCAAACAGCTATCACCATTCTTTATCTAATTTCAAAATAAAATAACAATGAAAAATATAATTATCGCACTATTGAGTTTAGTTGCTTTTGGGTGTAAAAACAACAAACAAGAACAAGAAAAACAGCCCAACCCAGGCAATGAAAATCATATTTCATTGACCAAAGAACAGCTTCAAAATTTTCAATTGAGCACAACGGAGTTGCAAGAGAAAAATATCCATCACACCCTGAAACTGAACGGCAGCATAGATGTACCGCCACAAAATTTGGTTTCTGTTAGCTGTGCTTTGGGGGGCAGAGTACAATCCACCAAACTATTGCCCGGGATGCATTTTAAAAAAGGTGAAATATTGGTAATATTAGAAGACAACCAGTATATCCAGTTACAGCAGGATTATCTGACTACAAAAGCACAATTGCAAAATGCACGAGAAGAATACAATCGTCAAAAAGAGCTCAATCAAAGTAAAGCCAGTAGTGATAAAGTTTTCCAACAGGCTCAGGCAGATTACCAGATTTTGGAAGTGTCATTGGCAGCATTGGAACAAAAACTGCAACTCATTCACATCAATCCCAATCAGATATCCGTCAATAACATTAAGCGAACATCCAATATTTACGCCCCTTTTGACGGATTTGTAACCAAAGTACTGGTCAATATTGGCAAATATGTTAGCCCGTCAGATGTGCTGTTTGAATTGGTGGACCCAAGAGATATTCATTTGAATTTGAAAGTTTTTGAGAAAGACTGGGATAAAATTCAAATAGGTATGCCGGTAGTCAGTTATACCAATAACCAGCCCGAAGAAAAGTATTCCGGGAAAATTATTCTCATAGGAAAAAGTATTTCAGAAGACAGAGCCGTAGAGGTACATGCCCATTTTGATAATTATAACGCTCTTTTAATTCCCGGAATGTATATGAATGCGGAGCTCGAAATACCTGAAACAAAAAATTTAGCATTGCCCGATGATTGTATCGTTCCTTTTGAAGGTAAACATTTCGTTTTAAAACAAAAAGATACCAACAACTTTGAAATGATAACGGTAGAAGTAGGAAGCAGCGGAGATGGTTTTACAGAAATTATCAATATCGATAATTTGAAAAATAGTAAGATAGTTCAGCAAGGAGCATATACCTTACTGATGGCAATGAAAAATAAGGGAGAAGAATAAAAAAAACATTTTAAATTAATTAATCTTAAAAATTCAAAGTAATGAAAAAGTCAATTTTTAAAAAAGTTGCTATTACAGTAATCGTTCTTTTGGTGGTCATCCAATTCTTTCAAACAAAAGAAAACAAAAGCATTCGGGTTTCTGAAAATGCAATTACACAGCATTATGATGTGCCTGAAAACATTCAAAACATTTTAAAAACAAGCTGTTATGATTGTCATTCTAATAACACCAATTACCCTTGGTACAACAAAATCCAACCTGTAAATTGGTGGTTAGCTGACCATGTAAATGAAGGAAAAGAAGAATTAAATTTTGATGAGTTTAATGCCTATTCCACCAAAAAGAAATTGCATAAATTAGATGAAGTGATTGAAACCATCAAAGACAATGAAATGCCATTGAAATCCTATACGCTTATACATGGCGATGCTAAATTGTCCGAGAGTAATAAACAAGACATTGAGGCTTGGGTAAAAAAGATAAAAAATGAAATCCAATAACGTTTCTAAATCATCCTAAGATATGAAGTATAATTTTTCCCGACCATCTCAAAGGGTTTAATGATAATGAAGTATTTACTTCACAAAAGCAATTCCCCTCATGGCAAATGTAACATTGTTTTCCCAGATTGTATCAAAACTTGACCGTTCTCGCTTTAATAAAATAGTAGAGGAGCGCAACACAGACAAGCATCAGGAGGGTTATGACAGTTGGACGCATTTAGTGGTGATGACAAACTCTAAAATAGGTTGACAATAATCAAACAAGGATTTAAAGGAGCAGAAGAATTAGGATTAAAACCAACCAACAAGTGGAATATTAAAGTACCAATTGGTATTCCTTCTGATGTGTTTATGGCAATTGAACTAGTAAAAGATGGACTGAAAAATATATCGAAAACTGTTATTTACACAAGAGAATTTGAAACAGTATAATACAATAAAAAGCGATTGAAGAAGGACGAAGGCAAAAAATGGGATTTGCAATAGTGCTACTTGACATTACATGCTCAACTTCGTTAACTCAATTTAACTTGGGTACTAAACTCGGAATGCTATTACCCCACCATCGCCAATACGTAAACGGTTATAAGCTAAGTTAGCGTAAGACAGACACTCTAAAATTTGGAGAAAATACCAAGAATTGGTATCTTGAATTCAAATTAGGTAACAATGGCAAAAAATACTTCTATTTTGTTGGGGGATTACTTTGAAAATTTTATTAACTACCAAATACAAAGCGGGCGTTTCTCATCTGCCAGTGAGGTTGTAAGAGCTGCTTTAAGACTATTTGAACAAGAAGAAAATCAAAAGAAAGAACTCATAAAAGAACTCAAGAAAGGGGAAAAATCAGGATTTGTTAAAAAGTTTGACCGTAATAAATTCATCAAAAATCTTCGCAGCAAACATTTGACCAATGAAGTATAAACTTAGTGTCAAAGCATCGGAGGACATTGAGCGTATTTGGCTTTACACTTTTGAAAAGTGGTCATTAAAGCAGGCTGATAGATACATTAACTTAATTTTTGATGAAATTGAATACTTAAGTGACAATCCAAATTCGGGGAAAGATTTCAGCCACGTTCGGAAAAACTATCGTTGTGCTAAAGTGAAATCACATCTAATTTTTTACCGACTCATTGAAAAACAAAGCGAAATTGAAGTAATAAGAGTTTTACATCAGAGAATGGACATTGAGAATCGGTTGAGCGAGTAGAATTGGCCGTGTACAACATGAATTGTCAAAAGCGGGGCTGAACAGCTTCGATTGGGCATTTGTGCAAAGTTCAACACTCGTTCTTCGATTAAATTTTTGTGCTTAAAATCCCGCCTTCCGCAATACCCGAACCGTTATGGGCAAGTTTAAAAAAACTGAAGAATCCTGAAATAGGTTTACAAAAATCAACACTATTAAACAGGAATCAATGAAAGAAAAAAATCTCCCCTGTCAGAAAAAATCTGTGGGATTTGACTTTAAACTCAAAATTATTGAGGAAGTCAGTAATGGTCGGATTTCCATCAGGCACGCTTCAATTAAATATAAAGTAGGCAGAGCTGCGATTTATTATTGGATGCAGAAATACACTACTTTAGAGCAAAAGGAACAGTTTATGTCTAAGAAAGACGAGATCAAAAAACTCAAGGAAAGGATTGAGGAACTGGAGTTTGTGAAGAATTTTCAGCAACAGGTAATTGCAGAAGCTGAGTTGGATACCGGGAGGGATTACGCAAAAAAGTGGCTTCCCGAATCATTGGCGAAAGAAATAGAGGCGAAGAAAAAAGCCGTTTTAAAGTCAAATGGCTTAGCCAGTGCTTCGGGATCAGCAGACAAGCCTTCCACAAAAAGCTAGCGAACGCGGAAAAGGAACTTAAACAGCGTGATGAGATTATTCAGTTGGTGGTAGATAAACGTGGTGAGATCAGCCAGCAAACAGGAGGACGTAAACTTCATTATTTGCTCAAGGAAGATTTTCGAGCAAAAGAAATCAAGATGGGCAGGGACAAACTATTTGACTTTCTTCGCGCCAATAGCCTGCTGGTACCTAAACTGAAGAATTTTCACAGAACGACCAATTCTAATCACAATTTTAAAAAGTATAAAAATTTAGTGAAAGACAGAGTGCCCCAGGGGCCTGAAGAATTATGGGTTAGCGACATAACTTACCTAGCTTTAAATGGCAGGCATGCTTATCTGGCTTTAGTTACAGACGCGTATTCAAAGCAAATTATGGGATTCAAAGTATCAACTAATATGAAAGCATCGCTAACTCTCGATGCATTAAAAACGGCCTTAAAAAACCGAAAATATTCTTACAAACAATTGATCCATCATTCTGACAGAGGGTTTCAATATTGTTGGCCTGAATATGTGGAACTTTTAGAAAACAATAATATACTGGTTAGCATTTCAGAAAAATATGATCCATACGAAAATGCACTTGCAGAAAGAATTAACCGGACATTAAAATATGAACAGGGTTTAAACCAGACCATAGAAAATAAAAGCCTGGCGAAAAAAATGGTAAAACGAGCAGTAAAAGTTTACAATGAATTGCGACCGCACGACAGTCTCAATAACAGAACACCAAAAGATGTTCACCTGAAAGCAAATCAACCTTACAAATCCTATAGAAAAAATAAAGAAGTTAAATACCTAAATTTGAACTAAATCAATTTAAAAAATTGTCAACCAATTCCAGGACGATACAGAAACACCTCCATAAAAAAAGAGATGCTATCTTGAATTAGATTCGATAAATAAGATTTTAAAAAAGGAAGTATATGCCGTTAACATATCAAGAAATATTAGCCTATAACGAGAAATGGATAGCTGAAAAAACGGCTTCAAACCCTGATTTCTTCCATAATTTATGTATCGAACAAAAGCCTGATTATCTTTTTATCGGATGCTCGGACAGCCGTGTAGATCCCGATATTTTTACCGGACTGAATTTAGGAGATATGTTTGTGCATCGAAATATTTCAAACATTGTCAATCCCATTGATTTGAATGTAGCTTCCGTTATTCAATATGCCATTACTAACCTAAAAGTAAAACATATTATTGTTTGCGGTCATTATGGTTGTGGCGGTATCAAAGCTGCTATGGAAGAAGAAGGAATTGGAAAAAATAGCCCTTGGTTGCAAATAATCAAAGATATTTACCGTATCCATAAAACGGAATTGGAGAAGATAAAAGATGAAACCAAACGCTACGACCGATTGGTAGAGCTGAATGTTATAGAACAAACGGAGAATGTTGTAGAAATGGATTGTATTCAAGCTTTAAAAGACACCCCTGATTATCCTGACATTCACGGCTGGGTATTTGATATGCGTACAGGAAAAATTATAGAGTTGGATACCCAATCTTCAACCACTAACCAAACTGATAAAGGAAGTTCGTCATTGATACGAAAATTAAAATCGTTATTAAAAAAAAGATAAAGTTATGAACGCACAAACAATGAAAGCAGCCAGATGGCACGCTGCCAAAGACATCAGAGTAGAAGAAATAGCCATTCCTACACCCAACGAGAATCAGGTAAAGATTGAAGTAAAGTTTACAGGAATTTGTGGTTCTGATTTGCACGAGTTTAATCACGGCCCGCAATTAATTCCATTCGACAAACCTTATTTGCTCAACGGACATCAAGGTACAACGACATTAGGACACGAGTTTTCAGGAGTTATTGATGAAGTAGGTAAAAATGTAAAACACTTCAAAAAAGGCGATCGGGTGGTAGTAGAACCTATCTTCAGAAATCCCGACAGTCCTTTTATTGAATCAGGAGAATACAACCTTTCAGAACCCTTGGGCTTTGTGGGTTTAACTTCTGACGGAGCATTTGCAAAGTACGTAGTAGTAGAAGATTATATGATACATAAAATCCCTGACACCGTAACCTTTGAACAAGGAGCAATTGTTGAACCTGCAGCTGTGGCAGCCTATGGCATTCAGCAAAGTGGTCTTAAAATGGGAGACACTGTTTTAATATCGGGTGCAGGTCCCATTGGTTTACTCACGGTTCAAGTGGCTTTAGCTGTGGGAGCTTCTCAAATTTTCGTTTCTGATTTATCGGAAGCAAGGTTGGCTAAAGCAAGGGAGATTGGTGCTACTCATACATTTGATGCAAGAGATAAAGATATTCCTAAAAAGATCAAGGAAATGACCGGTTATGGTGTGGATATATTTATTGATGCCGCAGGAGTGCAAGCCTCGTTTGACACAGGAATTAACAGTCTTCGCAACGGTGGAACAGCTGTCTTGGTAGCTTTATTTGCCAAAGAAGTCATCCACGATGCATTAAACCAAGCACTACGGGAAATAACCGTCAAAGGGATAATTGGTTATCGGAATATATTTCCACAAGTCATTGCCTTAATTAACAGTGGTCGTCTTCCTGTAGAAAAATTAGTTACAAGTGTTATTGAATTGGATGATATTGTGGAAAAAGGATTTGAAGCCTTGATTAAAAGTCCAACCGAAGTGAAGATTTTAGTTGAAATAAAATAGAAAACTAAAAGACAGATAATACGGGCGATCAGCTAACATGAACTGTGTAAAAAGCCAAATAAAAATTGATCTTTTTTCAAGGTTAAGCTGAACAATAGTTTGGCTGATATAGTGTTTTGTTTTTTACTACTGCAAATACCTGTTTTAATAGTTTGTTCATTACGGCTACCAGGGCTTGTTTTCCGGTTTTTCCGTTTGCCCGCAACCGGTCATAAAGAACCATGCAAGCCGGGTTGATTTGCTTTGCATTGATCGCACACATGTAGAGAACATCACGCATAGGCTTACCTCCCCTTTTATAAATTCGTCCGCTACCTTTAATGCTTGTGCCACTACTGCATTCTGTCGGGCTCAGTCCTGCAAAACTGATGAGTTGACGGAGGCTGTGGGTATATTTAAAACCCTGTGTGAAGATGATGAGCATCGCAGTGGCACGCTTACCAATACCTTTTATGCTTCTGATACTTTTGTGCTGCTGCGGCTGCCATATTATAATAGGTTGTCCAACTTCTTTTTTAAAATATCTACTTCTTTTTCAAGTTGAAATTTTATTTTTTCAAGCGATTTGATGATTTCCTTTCTCTGAACAGGAAAGGCGTTTTAGATGCTTATATATTTGATACGATTGATGAAGTAAGAGAAATATCGCAGAAATGTGTGGATGACTATAATACGATGAGGCCGCATGATGCACTGGGCGAGCTTCCTCCAAAAGTTTATAGAAAGAAAAATATTCAAGTTATTGGGCTGCGTTACGCTTCGGCTACGCCTTCGCTTCACTACGCCCAACAACTTGAATAAATACAATTGTTATACAACCTCTTCACCAGGTCAAGACACAGAAAACGTTTTTACCCTTTTCTGTATTCTATCTGCACAGGCCAGAACTCTATCTTTTCAATGCGGGTGTCATCGTTACAATTATCGTCGTCACTGATATCGCCGCCGCCGGTATCGCCAACGATATAAAAGTATTTGACAAGGTTTCCTTCGGTTGGTGCAATTTTTACTACCTGGTTACCTCTCAGAATCGTTGTAGTGATGAGCTCGTTAACTGAAAAAGGCGTGAGGCCTCCGGTTGCGTCAGGTTTTATATTGTGTGTAGCCAATACAGTTGGCGAAAAAGGCACACCGTCTAAGAACGCTTTCACCGCCGGTTGTAAGTCCGATCCGGGAAATAAAATTTGCGCTCCCGCTTTCGGGCTGATAAATTGTGTTCTACTGGCCGCATCTGTCTTAATTCTAACAATCTTTTCTCCATACGGTGCGTCGAAGATCTTCATCCTCCACCTGCCTTCGGTTTCGCTCCAGTCGTGCTTTGTTTCTTTGGCATTAAAATATATGTCAGCCCAGAGTGTAGTGCTGTCTGTACCTATACTCAACTTAACCTCACACTTAATTCTGGGACCGTTACCGTCAAATTCCCGATCGCCTCTCAACAATGCCGATGGGCAAAGCCATTCCTCAATATTCTCAACCTGTACATTTTTGACCAGTGTAGTCGGCGCTTTGACTACCACCCGTCTGGTTCGGGCTGGTGTTTTTTTTGCGGGAACCGTAATTATTTTCTTTCCGGTCGTAATGGTTTTATTAACGGGAGTCGTGGTTTGTGCCTGAACGTAATTCAGTCCAAAAAAGAAGCCCAGCGTTAACGAAAATAACAATTTAAGTTTCATGATTTATTGTTTTGGAATTAAAATAATTTTTTGTTGAATGTTTTATAAATCCCATTAAAAGGTTAGAGAGAATGGTTATCGGCGACTGAGCTTGACGCATTTTTCCCACATAGTGATAAAGCGGTCTGCGGAATTATTCAGAAGTATAGACACGTTTTCTCCGTTGGGTTGACCTTTTACATCATGAAAGAATTCGGGCATCAGGCCGTAATGAGCTACTCCTTCATTTGTGTAATCCCATGGGAAGCCGTTCTCTCGCATGATTTTTCCAAGAGGAAAACCTGCATAAAATGCATCACTATTTAACCCCGGTGATTGCTTGGGTAAAGGCTCCATCCCATTCACGTCTGAGCCAAAAGCTATGTTAGGGCTCCGTCTTATATTATAAACATTCATAAAATTTTGAACAAATTCATTCGGTGTGGCATTTGCAGTTCCTACGCCTATCATTCCTCCTGTTTTAAAGATGCTATCAGCAACAGCGGGATGGAGATTCCTTTCAGTACCATTATCTCCTCTGATACCATTGTGACCTGCATTAAGAGGATAAAATTCGGCGCCTCTTAAACGTGCATACAATTTGGAGGCAGCAAGGGCACCAAGCATGGATTTTTCTGACATATGGTCTATGTCTATCATCATCCCAAGATTCATCATTTCTACTATTGCGGCAGTACCAAGTGTGGTCAAGCCCCGTTTATTTACATGTCCTGAACCTGCAGGTGGAGCAGGATAGTTTGGTTGATTGCTGATAACATCTCCTAAATCACGACTTTTTATCAACTCCTGAGTAAACTCATTTAGAAAATCATCTTTATCAAATCTCTTTTTACCATGTTTGTATCCTATGTTGCGACCTCGAACACTTTCAACTTCAATAAAGTGATTCGTGTAATATTTCGTACTCAATGCAAGCGTGGTATCATAAACAGCAGTGCCGCCAAATAGATTATCTGCGACATGGATCGGGAATATATAACGTACATCATAATTATTATAGAGGTCCTTGAGCTCGGCTTTTACATGTTCAATAGTGATTCTTTCATGTTGTCCAAACTTGGCTCTACGTGCAAAGTTCCCGATGTCATCTGTTTCTACCCCAAGAATTACTGCAAGTTTTTTTGCTTTGATTATTCTTAATGCATCTTCCGGCGACTTTGCTATTTCCATAAAGCCGCTGTGTCGATTGACGAAATTCTTTATTTCCCGTAGTTGTAGTTTAATAGAGCTGTTGTCGTCAATATATTCCCCGGCGCCTGCAAGTTTGGCTAAAAGAGAATTATTTTCTGCCAGCGCAACCATAATATTCAATCCTCCCTTATGAGCCCGTTCGAGCCATTCGTACCACATTTGCTGATGGGTAACACTTGATTGATGAGGCCAATTTTTGAAATGAGGATATCCTGCTCCATCTTTGTGCAGATGATCAGGAATAAGCCCACCTGTTTTGAAAATATAATTTTTGTCAAGGTCATTGACAACTTGTTGTCTGATAGGATCGCCACAGTTATTATCAAACATTCCCCAACCGCCGTGTACGACATTGCAATCACCTAACGCCCTGGCCATAGAACCGGCAGGTTCCATTGAAGTATTACATTGCTCCGAGTGAGAAATGTCACTTCCGCGAAAAAAAGTACCGGCTAATGCAGGAGCCTGAGGATCAGGAGTTCCATACATTATTTTACCGCCAAAAGCTAAATGCGACATCAAATGCGTATGCATATCCACATATCCTCTTACTCTGGGTTTGTAAATCTGACCTGGGTCCCTGTCCGCTATCGGAGCAAATTCATACGTGGTTGTCGTGTCCTTGATGCTACCGTTTTTTGGTTTTGTGTACGCTGGTGGCTTCGGTGAAACTTTTCCCGGTTGCACTTTGGTCGGAGTTTTGGGGGCCTGTGAGTTTGCTTGAATCGTAAAGCAAAAAAAGCATAAAACTGTAAATAGTATTTTTAGGATTTTCATGATATTCTTTTAACTATTCAAAAATATCCTATGATTAGTGATGATGAAATCCCATAAAAGGGTTAGAGAGAATGGGGATGATTAATTTGTGTAGATGCTCCACCCAACGTCTCAACGTAATAACGACTCAGTATAACAACGTGATAATTTCACTAACTTACCTCCCTCTCAACACTTTTGAAACTGCTTCTGTAGCTGAATTGACACTTAGTTTTTTGTAAATCTTCTTGATATGGGCGCGAACTGTTTCTAAAGCAATATCCATTTCTGAGGCTATCATTTTGTAACTGTAGCCCTTGACCAGGTGATCTAAAATTTCCTTTTCACGTAGGGTAAGGTCTGCTTTCTGCGATACAGAATTCTTTTGTCTGCCACGCGGATGAGCAAAGAGTTGTAATACTTTTTTCGCAACTGAACCTGTCATTGGCGCTCCTCCGTTCATCACATCTGAAACAGATGAGATGAGTTGGTCAAAATTATTTTTTAAAATATAACCGCTGGCGCCGTGGCGCATGGCTTCAAAGATATTTTCGTCATCGTCAAATACAGTAAACATAATGATTGGGAGATTTTGGTAAACCTTCCTGATTTCTTTCAGCGCTTCTACGCCGGTCATTCCCGGCATCTCAATATCCATCAGTATCACGTCGGGATTGTATTGTTCCACTTCATGCAATACGCCTACCGGGTTTGAAAGTATAGCAATCAGTTCGTATTCATTCTGCCATTTGAACAGCATATCGAGGCTGCGAGCCAGATTTTTGTTATCCTCATAAATAAGAATTCTGTAAGGCATATTGAATGTCTATGATACAAATTTATTTTATTAAAATCACTGCGGCATCCCATATTCATGGTATGGGTAGCCTTACTTCAACCAGTGTACCGTTTCCATGATTACTGATTTGCAGCATACCGCCGATGGCAAGTGCGCGTTGATTCATTGTTTTTGTTCCTGTGCCGCTGGAGGTATGACCGTTATTGTGCACGCCGATACCATTGTCTTTTATGGATAAAATGGCATAGCCCGACTGCTTCGTGAATGAAATATTCATTTTGGAGGCTCCGGCATGTTTCACAATATTTGTTACAGCCTCCTTATAAATAAGCAGCAGGTCTCTTCGTACTTCATGAGGTAAAGTTTTTTCAAGAAGCTCCTTGTCGAAATCAAAGCGAGTTTGAATATTATTTGATTCCAACGTCTGTATTGCAAACTCGCGCATGCGAACTTCTAAGTTTTCAATACGATCGTTATCGGGTCGCATAGCCCACACGATATCGCTCATGTTTTGCTGAATGGTTTTGGACTGGGATGAAATTTGTTGCAACATCTCTTTGGCCTGTTCCGGATTTTCAGAAAAAGCCTTTTGCGAAAGAGTACTGAGAATATTGATGCTGGTGAGGGTGCTGCCGATTTCGTCGTGCAAGTCTTTAGAGATATTATCACGTATGTTCAATATCTTCTGTTGTTCTTGTAGTTTGCGCTTGAGTTTGTACCGACTGAATAAGACGATGGCAATCAGCATAACAAGAACCAATGCAGCAAGGGCGCCCATGCGCAGTAGCTTTTCGTTCTGTAATTCTTTTTCTTTGAGTTGACGATCCTGCTCGGCAATTTTGAGTTGCTGCTCATTTGATTTTACAAGCAGCGCCTGCCGGGTGAGTAGTTCTTCTTTCAATTTGATATCGTCGTCCTTTAGTTTTTGTTCCTGAACTAAAAGCAAAATTTCCTGCTCCTGTCTTTGCGCTTCCAATTTATTTCCTCTCAGTAGTGCGGCCTGCCTTTCAATTTCTATTATGTGAATTTTATCCGCTGATTTCAGACGATTAATTTCATTGTCTTTCTTTTCTGTTTCATATTCAATCTGTAGCTCAGATATTTTTAACCGGGTTTTTTCCGTTATCAAACTGTCTTTATACAGATGATATCGGGTATTAAATTCATGGGCATTTTTGTAATCGTTTCGCGCCTGGTAAAAAATGGATTTCTGTAAAAAAAGATTTTCAAGAATGGGTTTACTATTCAACGCTAAACCATAATCTTCAGCTTTTCTGAAATGCTCTTCGGCTCTTACACTGTCATTCAGATGGTGGTGTATCATTGCTGCGCTGATATACCGTACGGATGATTTGTATTTCTCTCCCGATTCTTCGAACACCCGGATTGCATTTTCTTCTGATATTAAAGCTTCTGAATATTTTTTCTGCCTAACAAGCAGCGTTGCCTGATTGGCATAGGCCTGCGCTATGCTGATTTTTTCGTCGCTTTGTTTTGCGTATTCAATTTGCAACCGATAATATTTTGATGCGGAGTCTTCATTTATGGGTAAATAAACGGTAGCAATATTTGCATACGTTGACGCCAGCCCTTTGACATCGTTGATTACAGCTCTGATAGTTGCCGATCTCTTAAACATATTCAGCGCCTCTTCTTTGCTGCTCATCCTGTAATAAACGATGCCGATATTTCCGAGGGTGTTCGCCGCTTCTTTGTCGTTACCGATTTTTTCGAAAAGCGTTATCGCCCTGATATAATTGCGAGCCGCATCTTCGAATCTGCCCAACCTCTCCTGCAAAAAACCTAATTCATTATACGTTAATGCCTGATAATTGAGGCTGTCTGTTTTCAAAAAATAATTCAAAGCCGAGATGCATTTGTTTTCGGCTTCGGCATGTTCGCCTGAACGATTCATTTGCTGAGCCTGCTGAATTTCAATTAATCCGAAGAGGAAATTGTCATTTAGTTTTGCAGCCAGTCTTCGCGCTTTATCGTAGTAAATATTCAGTGCCGCTGTTCCATCTTTTTTCAGCTTAAGGTCAGCTATTTTCAGCCACGCAAACGCCAGTCCCCGCGGAAAGTTCTTTTTGGTACTCAGTTCTACTGCTTTGTTTACCATTCCTATCGCCTTATCCATGTTACCGTTAAAGTCTGCATCATCCGCTTCGTCCAGAAGCCGATAAACCGCTATTGAATCCTCCTCGGAATATACAGACTGAGCGTTTAGCCCGGATGTACCCAATATCTCACCACTTAAAATGACAATCAAAAAGATAATGACATTTTTTAGCATGGCAGATATTTTAGTAAAATTAATATATTTTCAATTGTATTTTTTTTCGGTAAAATATATAGTTCTATTGTACATACGCAGGTGATATCAGGTCTTAAAAAATCTCTACACCTTCACAAATAAAATAACGTTGCATGAAAATTAAATTGTTTACTTGTAACAAACTATTATCTCACATTTCCCTTATTCAAAAAAAATAATGGGCTATAAGTTAGACGATAACATGAAGACAAGCCTTGTAAAAGAAGCTTTGCAAATGGCAATAAGAAACAAAGAACATAACTATACAGGAACTATTCATCACAGCGACAGGGGCATCCAATATTATTTTCCGGAGTACACTCAATTTGCCACCAGCAACGGCATGATTTTAAGCACAACAGAAAAGTACGATCCTTATGAGAATGCGGTGGCTGAAAGAATCAACCAAACGCTCAAGTAAGAATTTGGATTGCTCAGAACCCTTCCGTCTCCTGAAATTTCCAACAAAATGTTGGAGCAAGCCGTGGATATTTACAACAATGAACGGCGGCATCGTTCGTTGAAAATGCGGACTCCGAGCTTTGCTCATAGACATCAGTTGCATACCTATTTGTCTTATAAAAAGACCATCAAAGCAGCACAAAGCAGGAATGTTGATAAGTCTCAAAAAAATACCATAAAATCCTTTTTAGACTTATTCATGTTGTACAAAGTTTGTAAACAACCACTTTTAATAATAAAAAAATGGTCAACCTATTTCAGGGTAAGACAAAGACACCAAAACAAGAATTAGAAAAAGCACTTAAAATAATGGAGGAATATCAAAATGAAAGCAAAAAGTAATATCACGACATTAGACCAAATACTTGACAAAAAGTATGGTAAAAAAGGACAGCCCAAACGTGAAGAATGGGAACAACAGTTTGAAGCGTTTAGACTTAGAGTTTTGCTTGAAGAAGCACGGACTAAACTCGGTATGACACAAGAAGAGCTTGCAGAGAAATGTGGAACAAACAAATCTTATATTTCACGAATTGAAAACAATTCATCCGACATTCGACTTTCAACATTAATGAAAATAATTCAGCAAGGACTTGGCGGACATTTAAAATTGACACTTCAACTGTAATGATTAAAGAAAGCAATGGCTATAACAAGCAGTTTGGCAATATGGTGGGTGAAGTGTTACTATTAAGCAGAAGTACAAGGTTGAACAGTAGTAATTCTATTGAACTTTTGTGCTAAATTTTCGCCACAACGCCAAGCTGCCGGGCGTTGTATGTCACCCGACCAGCGACAGTGCTAAACCGGACTGATCGCTAAAATCTGGACAACAGTATTTAAAATTTGTTTTAATTCTTCAACGCTTCTTTAACCTTGACACACAAGAGCTAAAATCCCGCCGGACGACAGAAACAAGGGAAAGTAAACCTATTTGTACAACAATATTGACATTCAAGCGTTTATACAATAATCTAAATAACTTAGCAATCGTACTTTTGCTAAAAAGTAACTTATAATTTACTAAATTTTCATAATTGATACCTATCTTGCAAATTGAAAGCAAATCACAACATGAACACCATAGAAGCAAATATTGAAATTACAAGAACAGGTGATAAACTTGTTTCAATTTCAGTTTCAATGCCAATTTGGAGCAAAGAATCTGAATTTGACGGGAATATTCATGTTCATTTACCATTGCTTG
The DNA here is from genome assembly GCA_964490345.1 of uncultured Ferruginibacter sp. Taxonomy (GTDB): domain Bacteria; phylum Bacteroidota; class Bacteroidia; order Chitinophagales; family Chitinophagaceae; genus Ferruginibacter. The sequence continues at coordinate 107,533 of CAZBBO010000003.1, read as the reverse complement.
ACATAGACACTATTGCAAGCGATGATAAAGACGCAGAATTTGCCATCAAAGAGGCAATTCAATCTTTTTGTATTGCTTCCGAAAAATTTGGCGAAGGAATTGAAAAGGAATTACAAGCTCTCGGCTGGAAACGAGTTGACCGAAATGGCAATTCTATTTTAGGTTTCTGCGTATCAGAAACTGATGAACTTTTGGATAGACTTTTACAAACGGGCGATAACTACATTAATCCTAAATTAGAAATAGCAGAAGAATCAGTATATGCCTGACCCGTTTTATCCATCAGTTGACTTCTCTTTTATTGAGCAACACCTAAAAGATACTGGAAAGTTTGAAGGCTACTTCTCGGTTGGACAAACCAAAACCTTTGTTCTTAAAGGTAAACAAGCTATTCATAAAAGAACAATAAGAATTAGAGAGTTATCTCCTAGTAAAGTATGTTATGAACAAGCAACTGGTCTAGCGGCGAGATTCGGCTTTATGGGTGCTTTGTTAGCATGGCTTGAAGCTAACAAAAATTGGAAAGAAGGTGCTTACAAAGTACCATAATCTACTTCCCCTTATTTCAAAGAACAAATGGGCTCGACAAAAGCCCCACACATTTACGGCTGGACACAATTCAATCGCTTCGTAAAACTGTGTTGCTTGCAAATGCTTCCAAAACGCCTTGACACAATTAAAACAACGACGGGAAGAACCGGGCGAACATACAACAAGGGACTTGCTTCTACGCTGGCTGACGGAATAAACATCAGCTTTTGGTTCGCTTTTCATCTTTTGCTCCGGCTGAAAAATCATTGAATTCCCTGCCATCGCCTATGCGAATGTTAGCGTTAATACCCACAGACGGCCAGTTTGTTATAAAAATTGTAGATTTGTGTAAGATGAAAAAGAAATGGGAAGTGTAATAAAATATATGATCGATGAGAGTGGCCAAAAGACTTCTGTTCTTGTACCACTTAAAACTTGGGAAAAAATCAATGAAGAGTATAACAAACTTCAGAATAAGTTGAAAGTTTTAGTTGGAATACAGGATGGCGCAAAAGAAGTAAAATCATCTAGAAAATCGGGTAAACAATTGCAGACTTTAAAAGATTTTCTGAAAGAAAGTAACAGTTAGAGTTGCCTCTTCATTTAAGACGGCAGCAAAACCTCTCTTAAAAATGTTTCCTTCACTAAAAAAGGACTTACTAAAACTTGAAAAGGAACTTCAAGTTACTCCCAAAATGGGCACTCCCTTAGGTAAAAATGTATATAAGATCCGACTAAAGATTTCAAGTAAAGGAAAAGGAAAAAGTGGTGGTGCAAGAGTAATTTCAATGGTAGAAACAACATTAATTGGAATTACTGAAAAAGCAGACACAGGTGAAACAGTCGTTAACCTTCTGACAATTTTTGACAAATCTGATACAGCTTCTATTTCCGATAGTGAACTTAAGGACTTACTAAACTCAATGAAATTCTGAGGTAAAGGGCACTTCCACTAACAACAGTTTTCCGCAATGCAGGCTGACGGAAGTGAATAAACCTTTGTAATTCTAATGTCGCCTTAGCCGTTTGATATTGCGGAAAAGGTTAAATTAGCAAATCAAACGGCAAGGCTTGCAATAGTGCTAAAGTGAAGTTCAGTTTTTCACACACCTGCACTGAGTAAAGCTGCCTACCGTTGGACGAAACACAATTTAAAAATGGCATTAACTAAAATAAAATAAATGACAAAATTATCCTTTAAACGACCACTGACAGATTACACCAAGGTCCAAACATTTATCGGTCAACTTGTACGAGGAAAAAAAATGTTCATCAAAAGAAAAAATAATGTAGAATATTTAGATATAGGCTGCGGACCTAACATTAATAATGATTTCATAAACCTTGACTATTCATGGAGTTCCAAAATTGACGTCTGTTGGGATTTAACAAAAAGAAAATTACCATTCAAAGACAATAGCTTTAAAGGTGTTTTTTCTGAACACTGCTTCGAACATATTCCATTTGAAGATTTTAAAAAAAATATGAAGGAAATTTATAGAGTTTTAAAACCTAACGGAGTTTTAAGACTTATAATGCCGGACGGAGAAATCTATTTGGATATATATCAAAAAAGAAAAAATGGAGAGGTTGTAAAAATGCCGTATGAAGACGGATATATTTCAACAATGCATAGAATAAATGGAATTTTTAGAAATCATGGCCATCAATTTATCTATGATTTCAACACAGTTGAATTAATTTTAAAAGATTGCGGGTTTGTAGAAATAAAGAAAGAGCAATTCAATCGGGGCAGAGACAAACATCTATTGAGGGACACTGCTTATAGAAGCGTAGAATCTTTGTACGTTGAAGCAGCTAAAGGAAATAAGGATTAACTCCACAATTCAATTAGAGATTCATATAATTAGAACAGCACCCACAAAATGTTTAGTAGCAGGCATTAAAAACTCACATAAACCAATGGATCGTAAGCAAATTGACATTATTCAAAAAGAATACCTCATTGAGGTTATCCAACCGTCTTTCCCTTTCATAAAATATATTGGAAGTTCGTCTTGGTCTCAACAAGGAGAGAGTAAACCGGAACTATCGTTTAAAATTCCTCAACAAAATTTCAGTTTAAAAGATAGTGATTATTATTATCAGGAGACTAACCGATTTATTCATTACACCTCACTTGAAGGTGCTGTGAATATTCTTAACGATGGCTTTTTTAAACTCAACAGTTTAGCCTATATGGATGACCCACAAGAAATGCATTTTGCTTTAAAAAACTCTCAAGAATTAGAACATTTAAAGCAATATATTTTCTGTTTGTCTTTCTGCAAGTATGATGAAATCAAAAATCCTGATAATTTCGATTCATGGAGATTGTATGGAAGAGATGGAGGTAGAATAGGAATAGTTTTTAAGTTTGTTTCTAGTTTAGATTCCTGGGTTGATAGTTACCTAAGTGAAATTCATTACGGAAAACACAATACTAATCTTGATGGATATGACGAGACAACAAAAAAGTTCGAGCTATTTAAAAGAAATCAAGAGCAATTTATTTCAAAGTATCAAGACAGTATTGAGTTTTTACCACATCCATTCAACAAGAATAGAGAACTTCCAGATTGGTTAGCTATTTTTCTCGCCTTTCATAAAAGTAGTTTGTATAAAATTGAAAACGAAGTTCGTTATTTAAAGTGGGTTGACGAACGACCAAACTCGTTTACGTTCAATAGACAACTTGAAATGAGTAGTTATGAAAAACTTTTAATTACGAATAGAAATATTGTTGAAAAACAAAAAAGTGAGATAGAATTCAGAGAAACTCTTTCCGTGGAAATTGATAAGATAATTGTTGGGTACCGTCTTCCTGATAAGTTAAAGGAAACCTTTAAGTATGGCTTAAATCAAATTCGTTGCTATCTTCCAAAAGTTGTAAACTCGCCAATATCTGAAGCCTTTCATTAAACCGCTCAGCCGGCAACATTATGCCGAATAGAAAAAGCCCTTTCAATAAAAACCCCGGATATAAGGATTCCGGGGGTTTTTGCTATTCGTTGCTCAGCCACGCAGGCTATATTTTTCTTATAGGAAATTTTGTAGCTTTTTAAGATTGGTTTTTTAGAGCTTTACCTGATAAAATCCTAACCTTTCCTCTACCGCTTACCATACTGATGCAACTTGCTTAAGGGTTTAAGAATAGAAACAATAAATGGAAGTGGAATTTTATTTTTTCGCATGGCTAAGTAATCCCGCCGGTTGGCACGCAAGCGTTTTAATATTCCCTGATTACTTTGTCCGCCCCGCCGCATTTTTACCAAAAGCTTAGGTAAATAATATGCTGAAAGTTTAAAAAAGTACAAGTAGCGCGACATAAACTCATAATCAGCAGCACTATAAAAGTGATTTTCATATCCTCCGTACTTTGCTACTAAGTCACGTTTAATATAAAAAGTGGGATGTGCAGGCATCCATCCCCATCTAAACCGGCTGCGCCTGAAGGGCTTCCCTTTCCAAATTCGGTAAATCTTATTCATATCTTCCGGATCAACATATTCAAGGTCGGCATAAATGGTATCAGTATTATTCTCTTCAAATGCCTTTGCCACACTCCTTATCACATCGGTAGAGGCCATAACATCATCACTATTCAAGATACCGATTACATCACCTGTTGCCATTGCCATCCCTTTATTAATGGCATCGTACATTCCTCTGTCGGTTTCTGAAATCCAACGATAAATTTTGGACTCATACTTTTTAATAATAGAAAGGGTGCTATCGGAAGACTTACCGTCAACAATGATATACTCAAAATCTTTATAATCCTGATTAATAACAGACTGAATACAATCTTCAAGATACTTTTCAGAATTATAGGTAACTGTAATAATGGTAACTTTCATAACAAGCCACAATTTTCGTCTATTAATTTTTCATTGTGCTTGCGGTAAAATTAAGGCTAATCTTCCATTACTCTTTTTTTAATTATAACAGCAGGATTACCGGTATAAATCGAAAATGGTTCAAGGTCTTTTGTGGCTACACTTCCCACAGATAACATAGCATGCGATTGGGCGGTAACACCCGGGCAAACAATTGCTTTAGCACCTATCCATACTCCTTCTTCTAAAACTATTGGCTTAATCATTAAATTGAAGGCTTGCTTTTTATAATTATGATTTCCCGTTAATAAGAAAGCATTTTGAGACAGACACACATTTTCTTTAATAGTTACCTGAGCAAGATTATCAATCCATACTCCTTCACCAATCCAGGAATATGCACCAATGGACAAATTCCAGGGGTATTTAATATTTACATGCGGTTTAATGACAACTCCCTTTCCCACCTTAGCTCCAAAACAACGAAGCAATCCTCGCTTCAAACCATAAACAGGAAAAACACCTGAACGAAAAAAGCACAGATTAGTATAGTACCACAAAATTCGCTTTAGGAGACTCCCCGGATGAAATTCGGGATTTTTAAATTTCGACAAGTCAACCTTTGTCATTTTCTTTAAGGTTTGTTTTTACTTTTTCTTTCAAAAAAATACATCATGGTAAAGATAGCACCATAGGCACAAATATTAAACCAAGTATGGTGATCAATACCCAATGGCATTCCCCAGTTTTTATTATAAGCCAGTAAAAGCAATCCCAACCTAATTACATTAATAATCCACAACAATACCCAGCCGAAAATAACCCATCCAAACTTTTTTAGCCATGGTTTTGCTGTTGCCAGCACATAGGCAAGCCAAAAACTCATCACACCGTATCCCAAACAGTTGAATGCGATACGGATACCGGTGCCGTTAACAATGCGAACAATAAAATTGGGTAGGATATATGTATCATAGCCGAATACTTTTACAAAGGAGCGTGTGCCCCATTCCAGCGATTTGGCAAGAGCGGTAACATAGTCGAGGTATTTCTGTACAAATGGACTATACAAACCACCCGGCGCTGCCAGGGCAATAATCAATGTTGTGGTAAAATAAAAGATTGCAAAAAGTATAAGAAACTTAAGTGCAAACATCACAAACTGCCGGTCTTTTAATAACTGCACTGTTATTTTTTAAAAATAAAATTAGAAAAATAATTTTTCATACTGCCGGTGGATAGCCGTAATATCAACAGCTTTCCGGCTATAATAAAATGCGCCTTGCTGCCATTCGGCAAATTCTTGTCCCGTCATTAATGCAAATTTTTCAATAGCAAATAAAATTGCCGCGGTGTTTAATTCAACATTCATTCCTGCACGTGTCTCTGCTAAATCATTCCAGGATGTAAACCGGCTGGTAATTACCGGCCTGCCGGCGCTGAGGGCCTCAATAATAGCATGTGCATAATTCTCACTCTTACTCGGCTGAATAAATACATCGCATGCCGCTAATGATGATTCAACGGCATCAGGTAAGATTTCACCATGTATGGTTACCTGCACATTGGCAGGCATATGTGCAATAAGCCTTTTACAAATTTCAAAATAACCAGCATCCTTAATTGGCCCGTAAATATCATATACAATATTCATTTTGCATTGCAACAATGCCTCAAGCACCAATGCATGGTTTTTCATGGGGCTGATAAGCGCTATTGATGCGAGGTTTAAAACTCCTGCTCTTTTTTGCCCTCCCGGTAATAGAGAGAAAAGTCGCGGGTAGTTGGCTGCAATCTGAATTTTTGCATCTTTTCCAAACATATCTGTAATCGCTGCAGCCTCCGCCTCACTTGTTGCATGAAAGAATCCTTTTTTTTGTAATCCGAAAAGTTTCCAGCCCAAGAAATACATTTTCTTTTTTAATGGTTTTTGCCGCAATGCACCGGGCATCAACATACCACGTGTTGAAATAATTTTTCTTTTGTTTTTTATAAAGTATAATGGTACAACATTAAAACACCAATCATATATTCCAATTATAAAGATGGAATCAGGTTGTATTTTCTCTGCTTCTGCAATAATTTTTTCACTCCTTTTATCTTTCTTCAAATACATTACCTGTGTGATGTCATTGTACCGTATCCATTCATCCTCTTTTACATTCAACTCTTCTCCATTCAAATCTGTATTGCCGGTTAAAATATAATAGGCAACATCATTTTTAAAATTGTTTACCATATTAATTACTGATTGTACCGGCCCGCCGGCACGGAATGCAGGACTAAACCATGGGGTGGTAATTAATATTTTTCGTATTGCAGGCATCCGTATAAAAGAACGTTATTTTGATGCAGGTTCCTTAATAGAAATTTGTTCCAAAAACCAGGGGAAGAAAAATACTTTTAATAAATAAAAAGTGAGTGCATAAATATATAGCCTGCCTAAAAGGCGTGTGCTGTCAACTTCAAAGGCGGTAAACTCCATAAACAATGCACCCACAACCGCATAATTCACCAAAATATTATTGGATGTATTTTTTACAAAATAAAAATAGAGCATACCGTATATAAAGCCAATAAGTAGGATTGGAAAAAACATACCTACCAATCCGAAATCAATATATCCATCTGCAAAATAGCCGAGGCTGAAAGATGCACCTTGTCGTTGTCCGGCATACGCAAGTCCGGTATATTTTCTCGTTTTAACGGTGGCTTCAAATTTTGGTTTTTCGGGGTTCAGCACCCGTGGTGTAAATACGAATAAAATTGTTTCTCCCCAGTTTGAGCCTTGTTGAAAAGGAATAATAGCGGGTACATTATCCATGGTCTTTGCCAAGTGATAAGTATATTGAAGCCGGTCCAAAAAGTTAGCTGCCGGGTTATCCTGTGACTCCTCCCTACCCTGTTGTACCAGGTCTATCAGTTTGTTCATTGCCTCTTCCTGGGTTACCTGAACAGTTTGTGTGCGGGAGCCCTGATTTAGAAATTTACGGTACTCACCCTTTATGGAAGTCCAAAAAACGCCCAAATAAGCAGCAAAGAGGATTCCGGTGATGGCAATGAAAAGGGTTTTAAATTTCACTTCCTTAATAAAGGTTAGAAACAAAAATGCCGTAAAAAAAATCACCATTTTAAAATCGGAGAAATAACTGAAAAAGCCCGATATAAATTCTAATCCAATGGCAAGGAAGAAGATTTTTTTCATCTCTCCTTTCAAAATAACGAGGAAGCCGAATAACAAAAAGATAACCCATTTTAAATTCACCAACGCCAAGGCAATCTGCGTAAGCCAGTCAATTCTGAATGCGGCAGCAGATATAGAATTGGCTACGAAATAAGAAATTAGATAGGCCACAAATACACGCCGGGTGGAGATTTTTAATGCATATCGCTTTAAGTCATCTCGATTGAAAGGCGGAATTTTATTTTGATAATAAATAACAGGTAAAAACAGCAGCACCACGCCCACATAACTCGCTATTGTTGCCACACCGGTGCTTGGTGATCGAAAATTAATATCTACACCCAAATAATTACTTAACCAAACACCTGCCGATATTTGAATGAAATGATAAACAAAAATCAGAGAAAATACAGATGGTTTATAAGGTTGTTGCAAATAGTACAATACAAACCCAAGCACAAAGGCGCCTACAAAAAGATAAATACCATTATAAAAAAACAATTGGGCAAACAATAGCAATATCAGGAAACCCTGAGCAACATCATCATACTTAATATATTGTAATCGAGTTTGCATATTTACACTTTAACCATCAATTGCTCTATTGCCAAACAAACCATTTCAAAATTGTAATCCGAAATTATCTCTTTGGATGCCTTTCCCATTTCTTTAAGTGCACCTGAATTGTCGGCGCACAATTGAAGTTTTTCTACAAGGCTTTCTAAATTTCCCGAACGAAATACATATCCGTTTATACCAACCTTTATCAGGTCTTCTGCACAACCGCAAGTATCACTCACCACAATTGCCAGTTCTCCTGCCATCGCCTCATTCACTGCCAACCCCCAGGTTTCCGGGCCTAAAGACGGCAATACAAATACATCACCCAACTGATAGGTTACCGGCATTTGAGATTGATTTTGAAAAGGAAGGAAATGGATTGTATGGTCATCACCACGCTCCTTTTCCATTTCTTCCTTTAAAGGTCCGTCACCAACCATAATTAAATGTTTTCCGGGATGTTTTACTTGCTTAAATGCTTTAATTAGTTGAACAGGATCTTTTTTAGGTTCAAACTTAGCCGCAAATAAAAACACGATCATATCATCGGTAATTCCCAGCGATTTTTTGATCTCTCCTGCCCTGGCAACATTCTCTTCATTCTTATTAAAACGGTTGTTATCAACAGTATGAGGTGCACGAATCAATTTATGTGGCGGTAATCCATGCGCCAGGAAATATGCCCAATTCGATTTGCCCACATACAAGGCATAATCTATATAGCGATATACCCAGGTTAAAAATATTTTTCTTGCCCAATGTTTTGCAAAACCAAATTGGTCCAACAATGTTGAATCCCCTCTAAATATAACCGGAATTTTTCCTTTAAAATGGCGCATTACCCTCAAATGCGATTTAAACGACCATCCGTAAATCAAAACTGCATCAGGCTCCCATGCTTCAAGTTCTTTTATGAGGATTGGATTATCAATGCCTTTAAAACGCTTCGACCCCGGCTTTCTTGATACATTCTTTACAAAGGTATAAGGATATCCGTGTAATAGCGGGATATCCCATTTGATGGTCTTGCCAAAACCGGGGTCATACTTATCTTCCAACACATCTTCACCCCAGGTATAAAAAACCATTATCTCAATATTACCCCGCTCATTCAACAATGAAAAAAGCGGTGCATTATACTGAATCGGGTGGGTGGTAATGATAGCTAATCTCTTCTTCATGCTGTGCTGCTAAATCTGTTCACGTAATTATGAAATATATTGTGTTGCCGTATGAAATTTTTTAAATGGCCGTTTTACTTTAAACACTTTTTGTTTGATATACTCAACAGTCAGTAAAAAAATATTATCGAAGCTGCTGAGTTGTTTCAAATACTTTCCAAACAAACCAAATTGTGCACCTCCCAATGCCTTCAGCATAAGGGTATAATAAAACATCAGCTTATATCTGCGAAGGTCTTTTTTGCCTGCTTGTTGCTGTTGCAAAGGGATGCTGTTTAAAATAAATTTAAATACCGCCAAATCTTCTTTTACATGCAGAAAATAATAGGTGCTGTTGCGACTGAGCTGACCACTGTGGTTTCGTAATTTTATCAGGGGTTGATTAATAAATCCGGTATCAAATTTTTGCGCAAGCCTTGCCTGTATATCAAAGTCGCCCGATATTTTCATTTTTTCATTAAATAATCCTACGGCATTTATGGCATCACGTACCAAACAAACATTGGCAATATTTCCGGCAATAGACCCTGTAAACCAGGCAACATGATTGTGATAAGCTGTTGAAATAATTTTTGGTGTTACATCAGCCTTTATTCCTGAAGTTATTTTTCCATGCTCATCAATTACTTCGCGGTTACAGTAAATAAAACCCACATCTTGATGATTTTGATAAAAACTTACAAAAGCCTCCAAACATCCCGGGTTCATAATATCATCCTGTGCCCACAATTTAATTAACGGCGCAGAAGAATGTTTAATTAAAAAATTAAGATTATAAAATAAACCGCGATTAACATCATTTTTAAATAATTTAAAGCGATTATCATTTATATTTTCCAACCATTCTCTACTACCATCTGTTGAACAATCATCAATAACCAACAATTCAAAATCTGCACCCAACTGTGTAAGTACACTTTTTACTGAGGCCTGAAGGTAATTACCACCATTAAAGACAGGCAATATTATGGCAATTGAATACATCGTTGATTTATCTATATTTAAAATATTTATCTTTTAATTTAAGTATAGGAGCCTCAACATATTTATAGGATAATGTGGCAACAAAAATGGTTAATAAAGAATAAAGAGGGAGTTTAATTATCCATGAATGCCAGCGTAGTTTCTCAAACATACTTAATGCTGAAAAATCTATCTTCAGCCAAACAGGATCAAAAATATAAACAGAAAAGTAATGAGCTAATGGCAAATGAAATATATAAATGCCATAGGAAATAAGTCCAATCTTTATAACGTGTTTATTTCTAACAAATCTATCAACAAATCCAATAAGAAAACTAAAATGTGCAGCCTTTAATACCAGGTATAAAGAAGACAATCCCAATAAAAAGACTTTAACCTTCCAATCAATAACCAATGCAAAGATGAGTACCGAAAATCCAAGTATCTCAATATTTCTATTTTGGAAAAACTTTTTTGGAAGGGTATAGTGTATGGAAATTAATGCTCCGAAGGCACCTAAAGCCAACGAAGCCATTCTGGGAAACAAGGCGGCATAATTAAATTTAACTAAGGAGGGGATAATTCCAAAAATCATTTGAGCATATCCCACTAAAATAATGGACAAAATGGTAATCAATAATACCTTTGGTTTTCTCTTTAATAAGAGCACAACAAATGGCCAAAAAAGATAAAATTGCTCTTCTACCCCAAGTGACCAGAAATGATTGATTGGTGTGTGTGGGATATCATAAATAACCCAGGCATAATTATATGTATAGGTCAATAACCAAACTATCTTTTCTCGAACAATGGGTAAATCAACTAACCAAAGAACAATAATTGTAAGATAGTAAATAGGGAAAATTCGAAGGGTTCTTCGTCCTAAAAATTTGTAATAGTTCTGCTTAAAACTTTTCTCATTGGGCCTAAGTAATATTGAAGTAATTAAGAATCCACTAATCACAAAGAATAGGTCAACCCCATAATACCCTGCAGAAAAATGTTTTCCTATTATTATTGCGAAGTGTTCAATCAACACAAATGCAATGGCAATAAACCTAAGGCCGTCAACTCTTTCATAATACTTCATCGTTTAAATATTTCCCGGCTAAAATTCAAAAATTAAACTATTATAAAATTCAAAGAGTAAATTTAAAAATGAACTCCATTTTTATTCCTGAATATTTTTATTCACCACCTTATTCAATAGAGCTACTAACTTACCGGTTACATTTTTTGCAGAATAGGCTTCAAAGGCAGTTTGATTTACAGCTTCCGGGCTAAAAGCCTCTTGAAAGGCCTTAAAAGCCTTAAACTCTTCTGCAAATTTCTTACTAATAATATCCACCTCCTCTTCGCCTTCAAAAGAAATTACCCTACCTGCGTTAGATGCCGTTATTATAGCAGCAGCGGTGCTTTTTTTATGCAATACAGCAAACAAAGGCTTTTTACTTAACACCCCTTGGTATGTTTTACTGGGCGTGTAATGAGGCTCGGTACTGCCTAAAATAAAAATAGCATCTGCTGCTTCAAGATGAACCAATACATCGAGATAGGGAATACGTGCAGGGTATTCAAAAATATTTTTATGCCACAATCCATACTTTTCCGCCAATGGTTTTATATTAAATCCTTCCGAATCATTGGGAGACTTTCCAGTACCTATAAAATGAAATACTACATCTTTAAAAAGATCAGGATGCTTTTGAATAGAGATAAATATTTCCTCCAAAGGTTTATATGCTTTTGGAAGCATTGCGCCTGCATAAACAAAGGTTATTTTACCGGGCTGATGTTGAAATAAATAAGGTTTTAAACCAAGCTCCTTTACCTTAATATGATCTGCTTCTTCACCACCATAGGGCATCGCACCATGTATAATATGTGTACGTAATTTCGGGTTTCGTTCAAGCACCGGCAGATAATATCCTTCTGCCACACCGGTTATTAGAGATGCATTTCGCACAGCGATGGGTTCTAACCATTTAGCAATTTGAGTGGCCACCCAATGACGAGAGAAAATCTTATTACTTCCCGGAAAGGAGTGTACCCAGGGATCTATATAATCAATACCATAAGGAATTTTAGTTTTTTTATACAACCTGTTTCCTAAAAGCGCAACATAAAAAGAGGGTACCGGAATATAAATAAAATCAATTTTCCGGCTTTGGATAATTTCTAATGCCCTAGAGTATAAAAATGAAAAAGCTCTCAACCCAATATCCCCTATCATACGCACAGACGATACCGGCCGTGCATTTACTTTTTCGATATGTAAACCTGCCGGTAATAATTTAACCAAATTCTCATCTAACTTTTCCTCATAAAATTTTTCCTTCACCGTAAGAATAATTGGCTCCCATCCAAATTCCGGCAAATGTTGAGCAAACAGCCTGGGGCGATGTACTCCGGCTAAATTGGAAGGAGGGAAATGCGGATAAATAATTAAAATGGTTTTCATACATCTTGTTTTCTACCCACTACTAAAATCTGATAACCAAAAAAGCCCCTACTCATCCATTTTAAAAAACAGAATATTTTCCTTCTTACTGTAGCCGGTGCAATTTTTTTTATTACACTATTAAAAGGTAGCTCACCTGAAACGTCAGCCTCAATATCCATAAATCCAAAATTTTTCAACAATTGTTGCGCGCTTTTAAAAGTGTACCACTTCACATGGGTATAATCCCATATTCCGGCCTCCTGATATGGAAAATTCCCCTTTATCAATTCAATACGTGATTTATAATGCATTACATTAGGCAGTGCTATAATCAACACCCCACCATTATGCAGTGAAGCAAAAACTTGCTGTAATAACTGTGTGGGATAAACAATATGTTCCAATACATGCGAGCATATTATGCAATCATATTTTCTCAACTGCACCTCTGCAGGCAATCCGTTTTCAAGATTATACAAAAACACATCCCTATAATTTTGTGCTGCCACGCTTCGCTCCTCTTCACTTATGGTAATGCCGTCAACCACCTTTCCGCGTTCCTTCAACAGGCCGGCAAGTACACCAGCGCCGCATCCCACATCTAATATATGTATTGCGCTATCCGGCACACGTTTTAACACTTCTCTATTTCCGGTATTTGAATAAATTTTTTCGCTACTTTGTTTCATTATTTTTTATTATTCAAAAAATAGTAAACTATCAATTTTCAAATGAAGAAAATTCACTTAAATAAGTTCTACCCAATAATTTTAATTTCTCTTCCTGCGCCTGCATTGAAAATATTTCATTAAAGTGTTTGATTTGTTCTACACGATTCACTGGCGGCCTTTTAGATAGTTCTATTAATGCGACACCCCATTTTCCGGTATCCTCATTACTTACCAAACTCACTGTATCCATAAAAAATCCGGCAACTTCTTTTTGCCCGGCGGTATCGGTTGCCAGCACTTTTAATCCTGCCTGAAGATATTGCAGTATCTTATTGGTAATGGTGAGCTTTCTATTCTCATTAATGTTTTCTTCTATGGCAAAACCGATATCAAAACTGCTTAAAAAAGAATGTAATTTTTCATGTGCAATAAAATCGTGTAATATTAGTTTTTTGTGTTCGTTAGAAATAAACCTTTCGGAAATTTTATTTCGGTATGCTCCGGATATTTCACCTAAAAGGTGTAGTTCAAATGAGATATCCAAATCATTCAATACATCAACCAACCTTTCAACCCCTCTATTAGGACCGATATTTCTGGAAAACCAAATCAATTTTAACGGTTGTGCGGAAGCTGCTTGTTCAATTGCATCTTCCGGTTTAAAACCATTGTAAATAACCTCCGGTGCTACAGGCACATCATAAACCCGTGTCATTTCTTCAGCCATCACTTTAGATGTGGTAAGAGTAAACAATCCGTGGTGCAGTGCATATTTTTCCAACCGCCTTAACAATCTTACCGGCCTTTCAGGCACTAAGTAATCACACGAATACCAATCTTCAAAATCGAAAACCACCTTCTTCCCCTTTTTCAATAATTCTACGCCACAATACAATGCACATTCTGCATGGGCACTATATACATCAGCTTGTTCTTTTAATGCGTATTTAATCATACTATCGGGTGCGTAGCTGATTGAATAAGGAAGATCAATCTTTAGCCACTTCACCATTTCTGCGGCAAGCCGCTTTCTTAATCTAAGATAAAAAAATCGAAAAGGACTTATCTCCCCCCTTATCATATTGCAATAGCATTTCAACTCAATGCTATGCCCCTGTAATATTTTTTCATCACGCTTGCGCGATTTATCTAAAATCCATTGGTTTAAAATGACGACCTCCCATCCCTGCCTCTTCCAAAAGAAAGCTTCTTTCCACAATCGTGGATTGTATGAAACATGTAAATCAGAAATCAAACAAATTTTAGGCAAATTATTATCTTAGTTTAAACTAATAAAGATGGATGATAAGAATTATTTTTTAAAAAGTGAAGTGTAGGAACTACAGTGAATTCTAATTTTAAATTAATGCTTCAATTTGTTTAACATGGTTCTCATAGGTATTCGACAGTGCAAAATTTAGTTTTTCTTTGTCCGCACCACTTCCACAGCTACGCAATTTCAATGCTTTATGCTTTACTTTTTTAAAAAGCAAAAGATAGTCATCGAGGGTAGCCCCTTGCTTGGCCATATCCAACCATTCATAGTTTATATAAATAGACATATAATGGCTCATCACCGGCAGGCCTGTACTGATATATTCCATCATCTTATGTGGGTTGGTATTTTCATTCCATTGCGGATGTGAAGTGTTCTTCCAAATTACCCACACCATATCCATTTCATTCAATCCTGCTGCAAGGGCTTCGGTAGAAACAATTCCATGCACTACACAGTTCTTTGATGACTTTAAATACGCAATAAACTCAGGATTATAACTTCCTAACCTAATATAATTTTTTGGATTTTCAGTTTTACCCCAAAAATGAAATTCACAATCAGGATTAGCCTCAATAATTGCACGCATCGTTTCTCGGTCATAAGCCTCACCCAAAAGGTTGCCGGAAAAACCCACTTTTATCGGCAATTCAGTTTCAGTTTTATTTACCAATGGCTTCTCTAATGCTGCTAATTTCTGTTGTGCAAAATTTGCAAAAGCAGGGTTAAGACCGTGTGTAATAAAGAATGCCTGAAATCCATTTTGTTTAAGCTTTTCCACTTCCACAGGCATGGTGCTGAATGCAAATTTTGTTTTAAGCGGATACCGGGTTAATATTTTTTCATCAAACTGATCTACCGGATGATAGATGCACAAACTCTTTTGCAGCATATTCAGTTCCACCACCCGCAACGGATCAAAACACCAGGCAACATCAGGCGCTCCACCCAAATGTTTTTTCAAAAAATTTACTTCTCGCAATAACAAGAGGCGATACAGAAAATAAGGCAGCTTACCCCATCCTCTCGCCAACAGCGGATGATTTACCACCTTCAATCCCGGCTCCACTTCAGTGATTTTTATTTGCTTTGATATTTTGTTACCGGGTTCAATAAAAAACACCCTGTTACCTGCACGTGCAAGTGCCGATGCATAATGGTGTTTAGACAAGCGCATATCTGTCCACTGTTCCGGAGAAAAAAGCCACATCAATTTATTAGATAATTTAAATGGCATTTGATTTTATTTTCCTTGCCGGATTTCCGGCATAAGTGCCTGCAGTTAAAATATCTTTTGTAACCACCGCACCGGCACCAATTACCACGTCATCACAAATTTTTACCGGCAAAATAGTAGCATTTGAGCCAATGGACACCCGATTGCCGATATGAGTAGGTTTCCATTTTGATTTATCGCCTTGAGCCGGGCCTCCGTTAGAAAATGTATCATTTATAAACATCACCCCATGCCCAATAAAACAATCATCGCCAATAGATACTAATTCACAAATAAAAGAGTGAGACTGTATTTTAGTTCTATTTCCAATATGAACACCTCGGGTAATTTCGGTAAAGGGGCCAATCATACAATTATCACCAATTGTACATCCGTATAAATTAACAGGCATTATTACCCTAACATCTTTCCCGAATTCTACATCGGGAGCAATACCGCTTTGTTGTGTGTTGGGGTTATTTTTCATTTTTATCTTATCGCTGCATAAATTTGTTCAATCATTTCTACTGTTTTTACCGAATCTGCCAGCGAAGGAAAGAGGGGTGCATGTTTCAACAGCACTTCTTCTACATGTTCGTACACCCGTGGGTGATTACTCATACTTCCTTTATAATTACCATAGTCATTTTCGGGTGTAAAGATTTGAGCATCTACAAAGTCTATTCCATCAATATTAACATAGCTTAATTCATTTAAATAGGCACCTCCAATCTTCACCGTTCCCTTTTCTCCAAAAAGTGTTATTGAGCCTTCCATATTTTTCCCAAAACTGTTTACGGTAAAATTCATCGAGCCTATACAACCATTTTTCATTTTTATAGCTACAGTACCCGTATCTTCAAAAGCCATGGAATTAGAATGCATAGTATTTGACGCAAATCCTTTTACCTCTTCTATATCGCCTACAAGCCAACATAGAATATCAACAAAATGACTGAATTGAGTAAATAAAATCCCACCGTCTAAATCTGCAGAGCCATGCCAGCTATTATAATAATAAGCATCCGGACGATTCCAAAAACCATTCAACTGAAAGCTTATTAGTTTTCCCAATTTCCCTTCCTCCAGCCACCCCCTCACTTGCGCTACAGGCGGATTATAACGGTTTTGTTTTACAATCCATAATTTCTTGCCGGTTTCATTTGCCACCTTTACCATGTGTTGTGCATCTGTTGATTTAATAGCCATAGGCTTTTCGCACAGCACATTTTTACCGGATTGTAATGCAGCAATCGTTTGTTGCGCATGGCATCCATTTGGTGTGGCAATTACCACCACATCAACTAATGTTTCGGATTCAAGCAGCATTTGCAATTTATCATAAGCAGCAGCATGATACTTTAATCCAAATGCAGCCGCTTTTTCGGGAACAATATCACAAACCGCCACTAAATGATGACGGGCAGCAATAATATCTGCATGTCGTTTTCCAATTGCGCCGCAACCAATTAAAGCAAACCTTAACAAAGTAAATTTATATTAACGAAAGGGAAAGAATGAAGAGGTCATTTTCTTTATTCTTCCTCTAAATTTATTTCTTTTAAAATCAGTCTGTAGTTTTTCAATTGCCCTTTTTTTATCCTGGGTGGATAACGGATTATCTTCAGCATGTAAAGCAGCACTACACAAATCAAACGCCATCTTTGCCTTTACCTCCAAACTATCCTTATATTTTTCTGAATCTTTATGATCACGTGCCCAATTAGTTCCGGCTTCCATTAAAACAATCGGATAACGTCTTGCCATCTTCATCCAAAATTCTAAATCACCCACTTGATTAAGTCCTGAAAAACCTTGGCAATCTTCAAAAGCAGACCGGAGAATGATGGTTGAAGAAGGTGCATTTGTAAAAATAAAACGATTTTCTAAAAACGACCATCTGTAAAGTTCTTCCGGTGTTAATAGTATTGGAAATGGCTTATCAGGAAGCCCCCATTTTGAAAGACCTAAAGCTGCTTCCGGGAACTGTTCCATACGAGCTACCATTATTTCTAAGCCATAAGGATACATCGCATCATCAGAGTCGAGATATTTAATGTATTTCCCCTTAGCATAAGATGCGGCACGATTACGGTTTGGATAATCAGTAAGATTTTTTTCGTTGGCATACACGGCAATACGATTATCCGTTGCTGCCATTTCGCGGGCTATTTTTAATGAATCGTCTGTAGAACAATCATCCACTATAATCAATTCAAAATGGGAATACGTGGAAGCCAGTACACTTTTGATAGCATCTCTAATATATGCAGCACGATTATACACTGTCATTAACACACTAACTAAGGGCTTTTCCATATTACTTAGCAGATGACTTTTTAATCTCTTCAGAAATAATTTGCTTAAAAACAGGAAATAATTGCTCAGTTAGTTTACGCTGTCCACTCTCTTTTAAATGGATAACATCCCGGTAATCACTGCGGGTAAAACCATCAAAACCACTTACACACTTAATATTTCTTTCATTACAAAAGTCTAATATTTGCTTTCCCATTATGTTATATTTCTGATTCCGCAACTCAATAGTATCTGCATGCAAATACAAAACTAAAGGGATATTTTTGTTTTGTGCATATTGATAAATATTCTGAAAGCCGGAATTAAAATGATTGCTCTTCTTTTTCACTCCGGGAATTGCTTCTTCCTTCTTTTTCTCATTGGGAAAAAGTCGGGGTAATGCATAGCGATCTATAAGTTCCCAAATAGCCACTTTATACTGTTTGGATTCATATCCGGGGTCATGATCAACTACTCTTCTAAAATCCATATTATCAAAAGCATCGTGTGAGCTCACCACCAATAAAAGGAGTTTTGCATTAAAGTCTCCATATTTTTTTAAATAGGCATAACAATTATCAGGCCCCCAACTTCCCATAGCCACATTTAGCAATTGTACTTTTCGGTTAAATGTTGCAGTTAGTTTTTCAGACATCATGGTTGTCATTAGGCTATCTTGATCAATTATGGCACCACCATACATTACAGAATCACCCAACCCTAAAATTTTAAAGGCCGTAGAATCAGGTTCTGCAGAACGCATAGAAAAACTATTGATGTTAATATGGCTCCTAAATCGGAACCTGTTTTGATTAGGTTGGGCTATATATTCTAAGTCTTTATCTGACTGCATTAAAACAGCATCTCCAAAGCCCCAAAAAAACCTAAGATGCAACTCTAATAATCCTAAAAAGACTATTGAGCCAATTAAAAATACTTTTAAATACTTAGCAGTTCCTGATTTTCTCAAATTTTGCTTTTGTCAATACCTTAAGGCATCAGTTTAAAGGAGTGTAATATATGTATTAATCCTTATAGTTTATTAATCTTCTCATTCTCTGCTAAAATCTGTTTCCATTTTTCTTTCTCTTCAATAGAAAACGGAGTTCGGTATTTTGATTTCCCAAACAAGGTTTGCTTTTTACCTATATACTTTTCATAAAATAATTTTCGATATATTTTATGAAACACCAAATTAAAATGAAGCCATCTATTCGCATTCCATACATATCGTTGCATCATTTTAATATCTTGGGGCAGGTTCTTATTTCGCAACATAAGTGCTGCACATATTCTGTCGGGCAATTCATTACGAGTATTTAAAAACCTTACACTCTCATTTAAAAATGTAAAAAGCAACCTACTCTCCCATGCTAAATTACCGGCAATGGGGTTAGACTGAATCATTTCGCTATAATGAATCAAGCGGTTCAGCAATTTAGCTGGTGAAGCATGAGAGGAACTAATAGAATTCAGGTTACTATTTCGCCGTATTAAGTAATCAGGCATTAAGCCTACATGGCGGTAACCGGGTTGAGTTAAAAGTGCTTGAACATGAAAATCCCAATCCTGTGATGATTGGAGGAACTCATTAAACCTAATATCATTTTTTACTAAGAAAGCCTTTCGCCAAGTGGGACCGGTTGTTTGCCAAACCACATCCATGATTAAAAATCTTTCTAAATCGTTTCTTTCATCCGGTAGATTCCACCACACATCTGCATCAGCAATATCCTGTTTAAAGAATGCAGAGCGATTTACAATAAAATCCAAATCAGGGTTTTCAGCTAAAAGGTTAACCCGTTCTTGAATAGTATTTGGCAATAAAATATCATCCGCATCTAAAAAAATTATGAACTCGCCGATGCTTTCATCAAAACCAATATTTCTGCAGCTATTTGCACCTTTTGGCTTAAGAGAACGTTGAAATAATTTAATTCGTTCATCCGTTTCCGCAATTTTATTAACTACTCTTATTGTATCATCATCTGAGCCATCATCTACAATTAATAGTTCCCAATACGGATAGGTTTGATGTAACACCGAGTGTATTGTGTCAACAATAGTTTTTGCACCATTAAACACCGGTACAACTATGGTAATAATCTTTCTATTCATTATGCAAGCATAGCCTTCATATAGGCAAATCTATTTTCTTCAGAAAATAAGCTATTTACTATCCTTCTATTCTCTTCCATTTCTTCAATCGTAAGCGGCTTAATAAATGATTCAAAAGACATACCGGGAATATCATCTGCATAAAAAAACTTTATGCCATGTTCATTACAAAAAGAAGAGATAGTAGATCGTTTTCGTAGAAACAGTTTTTTTCCCATTCTCAAAAAAACGAAAATATTTACTCCAGCCTGGGTGCGATTATGATTCATTACCACAACATCCATTTCACCCAATAAGGGAAGATATTTTTCAATAGGAATAAAATCAGTTAAAGGAGTAAAGGCATTACCAAATATCCTTTTCCCATACTTGATGACTGTTTCCCCATATCGTTTATGCCCATAGCTCAATGGAGCGGTAATATGAATCCCATTCTTTTTAAAACGCTTAAGGTCTTCAAAACAATCTAAATGATTATTGGTAAAATTGGAAGAATTTCCTATCCAAATATTCGTCACACTCTTATCATTATTTAAAAATATTTGATTAGAAAACAAATCGAATCCAAAGTCGTAAAAGAAGGGAACAAACTCAGCATGCCCTCCATAATATTCTTGTATCCTTTTATAATCTCTATTATTCCAGTGACAGAAACGATTCAATCGTGCATTAAATTCCTTCCTAATGGTCACATCTTCTAATCTTTTTTGCTTCCACAGTTTATCCAATGTTAAGAAGAGTTTAAGTTGATGAAAATAATTAAGTGGATTTAATGTTAAATGAAATAAAGTGTATTTATGCATCCGAAGCATTAGCCTACGTGTAAGCGGTTCGTAATTATAAGTTACCGAGGCTTCGGGTTGTTCAAAAAAATCGCCGCCCCAGAAAAGTAAACTAAGCTGTACTTCTTTAGGCATTTTTCTTAGGTGTGGCATAATGGGATTATCAAACCAATGTATAAACACCTTATCTGAAGCAGAAAGGGTAGCCAAAAAATTGCCCATAGCTTCTCCTTGTAGTGGAATATACCTACCAATATTACTCTTTACAAAGCGGGCAGGAGGTTGAAAAGTGAAGAGATATACATTTTGTGCAGGTGCAACCTTCTCTGCGGCACGAATAAAGCCGTCAATGAATTTTTCATCGGGCATGATATGATAGTTCATATATCTAGTACGAAGGAATTAGGAAATTTTATTAATTAAAAATGGGAATTGTGGCCTTACGATACCCACCCATTTTCTATGCCAGTTGGTAAATGAGCGTCTATCTTCCAATGAAAAGATAACAGCTTTATCAAAATGATAAATCACCTTAGAGGCATTATAAACAATCATTACATTGATATAATAACCTCCATCATTTAAAAAATCACCGGGTATTTTAAGCACTGCCTTATATAATCCATTGTCTAATTCCTGTACTTCGCTAATGGCATTAAACACCACATCATCTGCCAGGGTACACAGCATCAAACTTGTATTGATAGGTGTTTTACCCATCATGTTGTAAAATTCAAATTCAATATTTATCGGTGTTCTAACTGTCATGGCTTCATTGGGTGTGGCTACCTGGGGCACCACACGCATTGACTTAAACCTAACTTTATCATTACCCGGCGCTGTTGCGGTATCATCAAAATGTTGTTCTAAGGAATGATTTGCATTTTCTAAAAGATAGTCATTGATAACATCATCGGGAAGCCCCTCTGTTTTCATTTTTCCATTTACCAACAACATGGCCCTGGTACACAAATTGCGTACAGCCGACATATTATGGCTAACGAAAAGCACTGTACGTCCTTCCTTACTACTTACCTCTTTCATTTTACCCAGTGCCTTGTTTTGAAAATCTGCATCCCCTACTGCCAGCACTTCATCTACAATTAAAATTTCGGGCTCAAGGTGCGCGGCTACGCCAAATGCAAGCCGTACATGCATACCACTGCTATAACGTTTTACGGGTGTGTTAATATATCGCTCTACACCGGCAAAGTGCACAATTTCATCAAACTTTCTACCAATCTCTTTTTTAGTCATACCCAGTATAGCTCCGTTTAAGAAAACATTTTCTTTACCGGTTAATTCCGGATGAAAGCCGGTGCCTACTTCAAGCAGTGAAGCCACTCTTCCGTTAATGCCAATGTATCCTCGAGTTGGCATGGTAGTACGTGAAAGAATTTTCAGTAAGGTACTTTTGCCTGCACCATTACGGCCAATAATACCCAGCACCTCACCATGTTCCACTTCAAAATTAATATCCTGCAAAGCCCAAACATAATTACTTGTACCGGCAGCACTGCGGTCATTCTCTTCACCCACTTTTAAATACGGATCATCTTTTCCTCTTAGTTTGTACCAGGCACGGTTAATATCATGAGCCAAGGAGCCTGTTCCCACGCTTCCTAAGCGATATTGTTTACTTACATTTTCTGCTTTAATTACAATTTCACTCATTATACAGTATCCATAAATGTTTTTTCCACCTTATTAAACATGAGCACACCAACAAATAAAATTATTGTGATGCAAATGGCACTATACAATAATCCCGTAACATACAATTCACCCGAGCCTAAAAAGGCATACCTAAAAGATTCTACAATAGGAGCCAGCGGATTCCATGCAATCCATGCTGCATACGGCTTGTCTTTTAAGAATGATAAGGGATAGGCTACCGGTGTGGTATATAACAATAATTGAACGCCAAAAGTAAGCAGCAAATGAAAATCGCGGTACTTTGTAGTTAGTGATGACACGATGATACCCAGCCCCAGCCCAAGGCCTGCCATCATAAATACCAATACCGGAATAAGAAGCCAACTTACGCCAAAATGAAAATGTGAAGTTTTCACACCTACCCAACTTGCCACAACAATGAGCAATAAAAACTGAATAGAAAACTTTATCAGGTTACTTGATATCGAACTCAGTGGTAAAATTAATCGTGGAAAATACACCTTACCAAAAATAGATGCATTTTGTACAAAGGTGGAAGATGTTGCTGTTAAACAACTTTCGAAATAATTCCAGATACAAATACCACTCATATAAAACAAAACAGGAGGAACACCATCTGTAGGAATATTAGCAATACGGCCAAACAACAGCAAGAATACTGCAGTAGTAAAAATAGGTTGTATCACATGCCATAATGGCCCCAAAATGGTTTGCTTATACTGTGCTTTAAAATCACGTTTTACAAAAAGCAAAAGTAAATCTCTATATCGCCATACTTCATTTAAGTTAAGTTGAAATAATTTCACCTTTGGTGAGATAATCATATCCCAATTGTCCTTTAATTTATCTTGTTTCTTCCTCATTTTGAAAGTACCGAATGCAGCAGTTGATTCATATTTTTTTTGTAGGTTTCAAAACCAAAATAATGTTCTACCTTATTTAAGTCCGGTTTGTATTTTTCAGGATAGTCAAACACTTCTTCAATAGCATCAGAAATTTCATTTACACTTTCCGGATTCACCAATATACCCAATTCACCATCCTTCAGTGCATCCATGCTACCATCAGTATTACCTGCAATAACAGGAGTGCCAAAACGCATAGCTTCAATAAATACAATCCCAAAACCTTCCTTTCGGCTGGGCAAAATAAACACATTAGCAGCAGAAAAATACGCTTTGAGTTGTGCTTCGTCAATAAAACCCGGCAAATGCACATGTTTAGCCAATCCTAAGTGTGTTGCCAATTGGGTGATGTGATTAAATTCATCATTGGTGTATTTTCCTCCAATGATATAATGTATATCCCGCTTATTATTTAATCTTGCCAAAGCCTCCATCACTTTATTATATCCTTTATTTTTTTCTGTATGTGCTAACCTCGTAAGTGTAAATAATACTTTAGCAGAAGCCGGGATGTTGAAAAGTTCACGTATATTAATTTTCGTTTCACACTCCTTCCATTCAGGGTCGAGCGCATTATTAAGCACATACACCTTTTCCTTATCAATGCCATATTGTGATATAATACGTTCACGGGTAAATCTACTTACTGCCCATATTGCATCACATTGTTTTAGTTTATCAACTCTCGCTTTGGATAAAGAATCCCAAACTTCAATACCATGTGCAAACATTATCAACCGGGTTTTGGGGGAAATCTTTTTAATTAAATACCCAATAGTTAAGAGATTGATATGGCTCAACAAAACCATCGCAGAGCCTCTTCCGCATCTAAGCATACCCAGGGTGGCTAACCATTTATTACCTTTCCACCCAAAGAAAATACGATTTGGAATGTATGGGTTTCCGGTTGCATCTTTGGTATCATCGTGCATACTTTTTACAAATACCGAATACCCATTCTCCTCACCAAATTGATACAATGCTTTGGAAGCAATGCGACACACTTTTTCTATACCTCCGGTAATTGAAAAAACGCGAAGAGTAAAAAAGAAAATGGACTTATTTCTCACGGAAATAAACATTACTAAATACTGAAACCCGACACATTATCATACCTCTATCACAAACTAACGTTAATGCGTATTCTAAGTTTGGATACCTTTTCTTTAATATAGAGGAAAGAGAAAATTAATTTTGAGAAACAGGTTGAGTTTCTTCGGTTTGGGTTGCAACAGAAACTTCATCTTCATTTACATAATGATAATAATTTGTTGCAAAATCTGCATAGGTAGAAACCAACCCTTCTTCCAACTCAATAGTAGGCTCCCAACCGAGTGATAGGATCTTATCCACATCCAAGAGTTTACGCATAGTACCATCAGGTTTAGACTCATCGAACAACAATGACCCGTTAAACCCTGATATTTCCTTAATCATGCGTGCCATTTCTCGAATGGTATAATCAATCCCTGAGCCTATATTTATTATTTCGGGAGAATCATAATGTTGCATTAGGAAATAACAAGCCAATGCTGCATCTTCAACATGTAAAAATTCTCTACGAGGTTTTCCGGTTCCCCATACGGTGACCGTGGGTTGATTATTAATTTTTGCTTCATGGAATTTCCTTATCAATGCAGGCAAAACGTGTGAATTCTGCAAATGATAATGATCACCGGGTCCATACAAATTGGTAGGCATTACACTAATGAACTTACAACCATATTGACGATGGTATGCCTGACATTGGGTAATACCTGAAATTTTAGCAATAGCATAAGGCGCATTAGTTGGTTCTAAAAATCCGGTCATCAAATAATCTTCCTTAATAGGTTGTGGAGCATTTTTAGGATAGATACAACTACTCCCTAAAAACAAAAGCTTCTCTACACCGGTTAAATAAGCGCCGTGAATAATACTATTTTGAATGGAGAGGTTATCATAAATAAATTCTGCAGGATAAGTTTGGTTAGCCATAATACCGCCCACCTTTGCGGCGGCTAAAAAAACATATTGGGGCCTTTCTAATCTAAAAAAATCAAGTACAGCATTAGCATTACGCAAGTCTAATTCAGCAGATGTACGAGTAACAATATTATGATATCCTTTGCTCTTCAACACCCGTACAATAGCACTTCCAACAAGACCTGTATGCCCGGCAACGTAAATTTTATCAGTATTATTCATTATCGAAATCTATTGGCTTGCTTATTGAGGAAACCTACAACTATATATCTTAAAAAGCCGATGTAAGTTACCAATGTAAACCCACATTTAAAACGGTTTTAGCTTCTTTTTTTCAACAGCAATGTGCATTAAATATGCCATTTAAATCCGAAGAAGGTTATTTTGCTCAAATATGGCAAATAGTTCTAATCCGAGGCTGTTAATAGCCACCTTTGCTCTATTTCCAAAAACCTCAACCACTACTCCCTTATAATCCATCATTACACCTTGTTTTACAAATACTTTATCTTTCATTTTAAGGGGCTCACTTATTTTAACATCTTCAAATTCCAGTAAAAACTTTTTAATAACTGTTATTTCTTCTTCCTTCACCTTAGCAGGTTTACCTAACCAGAACACGAAGTTTATTATGCCGTTCACTTTTCTTATATCCCATTTTGCAGCCTCAGCCACCTTTACAAAAACATATCCTTTAAATAGGGGCTCCATCACCATTTTTTTTCTATCGCTCCATTTACGCACAACCTTATTAAGTGGGCAATAGTTTTCGTATCCCATTTCAGTGAGATTAGCAGCCACTTTTTTTTCCCATCGTGGTAGGGTATAAACCACATACCATTCCTTTTCTTTCATAATAGTCAAAGCTTCGCTAGTCCTCAGTCACATTCTTTTTTGTAACTGAAGACGATTCTACTTTTGGATTTTACATCCATAAAATATGTAACCGCCTTAGGAGCGATTTCGGCGTTTAAACCATCGTCCTAATCCTATTAAACTTATCCAAAAGCTTTTAAATCCGGGATGTTTTGTATCATGGGTATAATATCCGGTAGAAGTTTCACTACCATATCCGTAACCATATCCATATCCGTAACCATATCCATATCCATATCCATTTCCATACCCGCCAAATCCATAATTGAAAAGTGACACCCCTCTTGGTTTAATACCATTGAAAATAACACCCATATTATTAAACTTCTTATCTCGATTTAGTGATTCGAGTAATTTTAAAAACACAGAAGGCGTAACTGCATGGCGCACTACATACAAGGTTGTTTCTGCATACTTACTCAGTAATTGAGAATCGGTAACCGGCCCAATAGGAGCAGAGTCCATAATAACATAATCAAATTCCTCTTTCAATGCTTTCATCAATTCTCCAAAGGCTGGTTGGTTTATCAATTCCGTTGGGTTTGCAGGGATAGGGCCTGATGGCACTACATACAGATTTTTAAATGAAGTAGGCTTAATTACTTGGTCTTTGGTGGCCTTACCTACCAGATAACTGCTAACACCCGGGCTACGTTCTACACCTAATTGCTTACTAATTTTAGGTTTTCTTAAATCCAGTTCCATGAGTACCACCTTATGCCCTTGCAATGTAAAACTCAGGGCAAGGTTGGTAGCAATAAAGCTTTTCCCTTCGCCCGAAACGCTTGATGTTACTAAAATAGTATTATCCACCCTGCTTACTCCCATAAAGCCCAGGTTAGTACGCAATGCCCTGAACTGTTCTGCTACCACCGTTCTCTTCCCTTCGCTTATGGCTATATTATCTTTATTAGGTGTTTGAATTATTTCTGCAATAACCTGCACATTGGTTTTGTTTTCTACTTCACTTCTAAACATCACCTTGTTGTTAAACTGTTCTCTGATTTGTACGTATAACAAAAATGCGAGTAGTCCAATCAGCAAACCCATTAAATAATAATTCTTAGGTATAGGTCGTATAGGGCCATAGCTATAACCGCTTTCAAGCACGCGTAAATCAGCAGAAGTAGAAGCGCTGCTTAATGCCGTTTCTTCCCTTTTTTGTAAAAGGAAATTATAGATATTGTTTTTGATATCTTTATCCCGGCTCACGGAAATTAGGCCCAGCTCCTTTACCGGAACCTGTCTTAATAACACATTACTTTCTTCAATTTTATTTTCTACATACTTTTTTTCTGCCAAATAATTATTGCGGATATTACCCATATTCTCCCGTATATCGCCTTTAATTCTTTCTACCTTTTCCTGAGCCAATAAAACCGATTCACTTTTTACCCCTGATAAGGTTATCTTATCATTCAAATCAAATTCAGCACTATACAACTGATTAATTAAATTGAGCAATACGTTATCCTGAACCAATTGAAGAGAAGGAACGGTACCGGGCTTATTTCCCTTTCCGTTTACATAACGCTGAATATCATCTAACACACCTAATTGAATTTCAATTTCACCTTTTCGCTTATCCAAATCTCTTACACTACTAAAATAAGCACTAGCCTGAGCGCTTAAATCGGTAATGCCTTCTTTTGCCCTGTAAGAAACAATATTACGCTCCACACTATCCACCTGACCTTCTACATCGCGTAAGCGTTCTTCAATAAAATGAAGGGTATTTTCAGCAATCTCGTTTTTATCTTTTATTCCTTCCTTATTATAAATAATACATAGCTCATTCAATATATCTTTCCCCTTTGCCGGTACAGGAGTTTCCATTTTTAAGTCCAATACAGTAGAAGCATAGGACATGGGGGCTACTTTTAAACTGCCAATAATACTCGTTGATGCACCGGCTACGGTATTAAAAATAACATAGAAGTTCTTATTAAGCACATTCCTATTATAGGTAGGATTTATTATAATTTGATAATCCGTTCCATTAATATTTACCGTGCCGCCAAAGGGAACCGTTTCATTGTCAATTTCAACATTTTCCTTTTTCCAATTGATAGAGAAATATTTTTTACCACCAAAGCTGATGCTGTCTTTATTAAGTGCTATGAAAGTTACCGGTGAATTGCTTTTATATAATTCTTCAATTTGCACATTACCTTCGTTATATACAGAAGCATATAAATTGAGTGATTTCACCACCTGATGCATGAGTGAGGTAGAGCGAAGCACAATAATTTCATTTTCTACAATTTTTTTCTCGCTAAAAATATTTAGGGCATCCAAAACCTTGCTATCTCCTCCTCCTCTATTGGGGTCTTTAAGCAATACCTTAGCAGCTGCAACATATATCTTTGTTTGTGAACGCAAATACACAAAAGATGCAGAAAGGGATATAGCACTTAATAAAATAAATACCGGCCAAAAGGGTAGATACCTTTGCACCACCTGAACCAGTATATTGGCCTGCGGTTTATCTGAGAAACTATGCTCTTCGTTCATGAATTAATATTTATTACAACCCCTGATAATTTTTAAAAAACACTGTATGCCATTTCCCATTTCTTCCATTTAAATAAAAATCCAAAACAAAAAATAGCCTATCCAAAACATCATTAAATTGTTTTTTGAGTATAGCCAATTTTTATTTTCCGAGATGTATTAATCCTATTTTCTACAAATTCCTTATTTCGGATATAAATCGTATTTAAATTATTAAAACTTTTTCTTTCCGTAAGTTTTCGTTCTTTGGGATTATATCCATAAGGCCGAAAATCTAATGATAATAATTTTTGATGAATTTCTTCTTCATTATATCCATACCTATTTCCTGAACCATTTAATTCAATTATAATGGCCTTAAGTTCAGGATTTGCCAACGTGTTTTCTGCGCCATGTAGCACTTCTGTTTCAAACCCTTCCACATCAATCTTTATCAAAACCGGCACATCACGTTGTTGCAAAATATTATCCAAGGTATTTACTTCCACTTCAATAGTACCTGCACTTCCATTTGATACAACATGATTAACGGTATCCAATGATTTTGTAAAGTTCAACTTTCCTTTTTTGCTTCCCAAGCCAATATTATATGCTTTTACTTTATCCTGCATATCATTAATCAGGATATTGCTTTTAAGGTTTTGATAGGTAGATGGGATAGGTTCGATAGCAATAGCATCTGCAAAAATTTCTGCAGAAGCGAGTATTGTATAAGAACCTACATTAGCTCCGATATCCACAAACAAATCTTTTGGACGTAAAAAATGCAACAAAAAACCCATATCCTCAAATTCCATTAGTCCACAATACATATTCCCTGTAGCTCCGGTTAATCCTTTACGAATAATAAACTTACTATGTTCTGTAAAAGGATAAACAACAGGATAAGGGTTAAGCCTACAGTTAATTTGCCATTTAGCAAAGCGCCATAAACTACCTAATTTATTATCGGCATTAAAAGGGTGGTTATAAATAAACTTCAATACTTTAAACAGCTTCATGCTTTATTTCGTTTTAATTGCACTTACTGTTTATTTAATAATACGGGTAAGCACAACAACCACCAAGGATACTGCTGAAACAACCAATGATAATGTGCCTTGCAACCTGCGTCTTCTTTCTTCTCTTTCTTCACGCAAATAATCAGGCATAACATAAACAATATCGTCTGGTTGAAGGTAGTACCAAGGTGAGGCAAATATGGCATGTTCTTCAAGGTTTACCTTTTTCACTATTTTCTTATCTGCAGAATCTCTTATAATTAATACATGATCAAGCCTTCCTTCTTTACCCACATCACCTGCTTTTACAATAGCTTCAAAAATAGGCATATTATCACCTGAAAGGTTAATTACTTGTGGGCTTGCCACACCACCCATTACAGTTACTTTATGATTAAGGAAGGTTACACTTACCAAGGGTTCTCTCAAATAGGGCAATAAATCTTTTTCCAATTTCGCAGCCAATTCCTTTCTTGTTAAGCCGGCTACATGTACCACACCTAATCGGTGAATTTTTATATTCCCATCCTCATCAACGGGGTATCCGGGAGTAGAAACCTGGCCTTGTGTTTCGGTGATATTAGTATTATTAAACTTCATATTTTCTTCTACACTTAAACTGTTAATACTAATAGCCAATTGGTCGCCGGTAATAATTTTAGAATCTAAACCCGGATTTACAAATCCTTGAATGGTGGTATCCCGCTGAAGCGTTTGAAAATAACCATTAGGTTTAACTGTTTTGCACGAAATAGAAGAAAAAGCTAAAGCTAAGAAGGCCAAAACTATAATAATAAATCTCATTATATGGTATGGCCCGTGGCCAATTTTTAGGGTTTATATAACGTACAAATTTCGATAAAAATATTGATAAATACCCGAAAATTGCCGTTTATGGTAAAGTGTATTCTTGCTTAGTTTAAGAGTTGCTGCAATGAATCCATTAATTCTTGAACGAAAGGGTAAAAAAAAGCTGCTCAATTGAGCAGCTTATCTAAAATTTTTAAAAATTTATTCTTCTTTATTCTTTTTTTGCTTTCGGGTGTCATAAGCCTTCTTTGCTCCTACGCCAATACCTGCAGCAATTAGCAAACTTAATCCGCCATCAATTGGGCAGGCTGGATCTAATGGGTCACATCCGGGATCTCCGGGCCCTGCAAAAACAGAAATAGGTACGATAAACACCACAATTAATAAAACAACCAATATGGCTACACGCTTATTTACATACATAGGTTCTGCAAGTTTAATACAAAAGTAATACTTCCCAAACTATTAATAAACAAATTTCACAATTGTTTTTCGTTTCATTTCATCAATAACCTGTAGTAAATAAGTTCCTCTTACCAGCAACTTACCCACCGGCAATACATACACGGCATCGCCACCCGGGTGATTTATTTTTTCACGATATATCTCCTGACCTGCAGTATTATATACTATACCATTATAAATACCTCGTTCCATATTCTGCATCTTAACTTTTACTATTCTATCCTCTTTAACCGGGTTGGGATAAATAGTTATGGTAGATGGTGTACCTATAGTAGCAGTAGCAATATTGCTATACTTCACATCTCCTGGCACATACCCATTACTGCGTATGCGATAGAAGAATGTGCCTGAGCCTGGATGAACATCTGTAAATGCATAGCTACGGTTACCATTTGCGGCAACTTCACCTACTTCAATAAAATCACGCGCATTAACAGCACGCTCAACAGTATAACGTTGGATATTAATTTCATTTGCCACATGGAACCTCACCCTTATATCCTTATTAACAGGAGCCGCATCTACTGATACAAAAGTAACCGGCACAGGTGCCATTACTTTAAACACTAATCTAAATCTGTTTATTGCAGCAGACCCCGGATTACCATCTACAATAAAGTCAACCCTTGCAGAATCTTCAAAACTAATTGGTGTACGTGTTCCTAAATAATTATCTTCTAACCATGCCTGCAATCCATCCTCACTCATATTAAGTGCAAAAAATTCCAAGCGATACGCCCGTTGACGAAGTCCGGTAGTAGAATAGTAAATAGTATCATATTCTACAAGAGCGGCTCTTCTTTCTACAGCCAAGGTGGTATTGTTCACATTCAATCCCAGTCCTTCATCAAAATTGGGCACTTTTTGTGCATCGTCATTATCAATATCGGTACTATACCCGTTATCAAATTCATTACGTGTACCATCTATTAGTTTGTAATCACCCTGGTCATTATTACTATATAGTCTTGTGGTAAGGGCTTTACCATTAAATTCTGCACGAGTTACATTATATGAGCCTGAAATTTTATCCCCTTCCTTCATCATTACAGAAGAAGTAGCACTGGAAGAATAAACAAGAAATGCCTGGCCACTTTCAATTCTATCATTTCCTCCTGAATAGCTACCTCCGCCCGGTGTAGCAACATAACCTCCACCTGCCCATGTTAGGGTTTGATAACCTCCATAGGTACCTAATTTGGGATCCCACACATAGAAATAATTATTCACGTTGGTTCGGGTAACATTTGCAAAATCAAGTGCAGACGGATATGGATTACCTACAGAGAAGAAGGTATTGGCAACACCATTCCCATTTACGGTAACATTACCGGTTTTGATTTTACCGGTTACTCTTAAAATGGTATTGGAAGTAGTTCCTAATGTATTGCTACCTCTGTCTCCCCGTACAAATGCCATATAACCGGCCAAGTTAGAAACTTCCACATTGGTTCCTGCTGTACTTAACCAGTTATTGGTAAGATAATCGTAGGTTTTAATAGATGGGAAGCGGGTA
This sequence comes from uncultured Ferruginibacter sp., assembly GCA_964490345.1. GTDB lineage: Bacteria > Bacteroidota > Bacteroidia > Chitinophagales > Chitinophagaceae > Ferruginibacter. Next base: position 74,741 of record CAZBBO010000003.1, on the reverse strand, counting down.
TTTTGGTCAAATCCTGAGCCGGCAGATGTTGGTCCTATAATTTGCATACCGTAGCCTGTACTCGTATAAGACCCGGCGGTTTGATTTTCCATCCATGCCTGCCGAATGGTTTGCGCACCGGTTTGAATAGGTGCTGAAATAAAACGCCATGCTTCATTACCACTTGCGGCAATATAATTTTCTACAGAGAATCGGCCTGAAACACCGTAAGATATAGAAACCCCTGCACCTAATGCAGAAACCTGTGCAGTTTGTGTAGAAGACGATTTAAGGGTTACTGTCTCATTCACTGTTATATTACCTTTTGTAGGCCTTAATTCTCCATAAACAGTAATAGGCCGTTTAATGGTAAATCCGGCTATATTGTTTACTACCACAGTATTCATGGGATCAATAGTTCCGCTACCGTCAATAGACTGTGCTACTCCGGCGCCTGCATCAAATATTACATCACCATCATTTGTAAAGACACCATCTACTTGCAGCACAGTTCCTCTAACCGTAAGTGTAGCTCCGGTGTTAATGGTAATTCGTCCACCTGATTGGATATCAATATTACGTGCAATGTTAGTAGCCGTGGTAAGTATTGGGTAGTATGTTGCACCGGATGGTATAGTTACATCTGTAAAGGCATCGGGCACGCCCGGGCACCAGTTTAGCGCATCTTCCCAATCTGTATTTACACCCTTCCATGTATAGGCAATACCGCCTAATCCCACAAATTCATCCGCCCCAATATCCGGCTTCACAGCATCACGGGTATCAAAATCATAATCAATGGTGATGCCGGCAATTGGCTGAGCCCCTCCATTAATGGTACAATTTCCGCTTGGGTCTATATGTAAATCATTATTTGCCACATCCACAAACACCGGCTCATCTGCAATAGAAGCAGCTTCACGTCCGGCTACATAAGGTGATGCTTTAAAAATAGGCAATGTAACATAGGCTGTAGATTGAAAATGGGCTAAAGGCGTGGTAGCTGTTTGAGTGGTATAATACAAGTTATTATTAGATGTGGCAGCATACCCGGCATTTCCACCATTACGCCTTATAGCGGCAGCTAATCCTGTACCCGATGGTACTGCGTAATTGGCAAAAATGTTATTACGCAAATCCATTATGGTTGTAGCGTTAGCTCCTAAAAAGGCTGCAGCACCAAAGTTTGTGTTACCCACTCCCGCAATACGCACCGTATTATAATATATGCCCCAATCATTAGCAACAGCCGCCGTAGAAGAATTATCAATTCCAATCAAGCTCCAGTTTGTATTTAATTGGGTAGATCTGGTTACATCGGGATCTTGGGTAAGGTCAACAGAAACGAAATTGTTTACCAGGCTGCCTACCCCCGTGTTTTGCAACAAATAGATTCCTCTTACTACAGAGGCTGTGCCTGCGCTCCCTCTGCCGGCAAATAATTTAGAGATATGATTTCTACGCACATCAGTTTGTCTCCCATTAAACATACCAATACCTACCACGGTGCCATTTGTGCCTGCTGTGGTAAATAAGTGGCTGATTGTATTTTGGGAAATTACCCGGTTGCTACCTGTTTGGTTATTATTAAAGAACATACCAAAAACAAAAGGTACTTGTGCCCCAAGATTAACATCATCAATATACACAGAATCTATTACATTACCCTGCAACGATTCTATAGCATTAACATTTGTGGCAGTTGTAGATGAAATTCCATAAATCTGCATGGCGGCGCTGGCAGCATTTTTAATATACACATTTCTTATGGTATTTCCGGTTAAAGTAGCTGTGGCATTAGGTGCCGGATTAACAAAGATCCCTGCAGCATAGGTATTTCCCGAAAGGGTATTTACAAATACATTATATACCTCATTATTGGTTATAGAAAAGTTATTGCCATCGTTTGCATTAGTTGAAGGCTGATAGACACCTGCAGCTATCGGTACAAGAACTGACCCACCTGCACCAAATTTTGATATGTTTTTAATAATGTTTCCTGTAATGTTGGTATTTGTATTTTTTCCTTTGTTAAAAATTCCATAAGCAGAAGATATATTGGTGACACTAGTTGTTCGCAGTTCAATTTCATTAATTTGATTATTACTAATATTCAGGGTAGCGGGGCCGGGAGAATAATTATAATAAATGCCAACTGCTCCAGACTGTAGCACATTTAGTTTACCACTTTTTACACTAATGATATTATTCGAAAACTGAACCGTGTTATTAGTGCCATCAGATCCATACTTTGATTCAATACCATAGGCATCAACAGCAGTAGTAAGAGTGTCTCTTTCTAAGGTAATGGTGTTATTGCTAATAGTACCGTTGGCATTAGTACTCACTTCATTCCAAATACCTCTAAGGGTTGCAATTGTATAAGGTGATGTACCATCTTGGTTTTTAATAATATTTTGGGTAACTTTTAAATCCCATTGATTTTGTGTAAATACCCCTGTGGCATTTGTAGCCCCGCCTATAGTACGTCCAAAGTTCTTAATAGTATTACCTTCAGTAGCTAAGCTTCCACCAACCTCATTATTCTTATCTGCAAAATTGAATGGCGAAGGGGCATCATAGCCAAACAAATAAATACCTGTACCTACTTCAGAGATGTTATTATTATAAAACTTATTGCCTGAATTGGACCCATTTGCATTGGTAGGAACAAGGGCTGTTGTAGCAGCATTATATGTTGCATTCAACATTAAAATACCTGTAGAGCCGCTTGCCATAGGTGCCGTACCGCTGGATACGTGGTTACTATACAGGGTGATATTACAATTTTGAATGGAATTATTTTTTGCCCCATCATTATTAATCCGTTTAAACAAACCGATAGCATATTCCATCCGGGTTTGATCGGTGGTATTCACTAATGTATCATCTGTAAAATCAATTTTATTAATAATTACATTATCCACTCCGTTCAGGCTCCAAATACCATCAGGCTGGGCCGACGTACCTGTTGCGGTACCTCCATTATAAGCAATCAGTAAGGGGTTAGCGCCAGATGATATTGGGGTAAACAAGATGCTGTAATTATTTGTGGTTGGGCTAAGTGCTGCACTACCTAATTTTAATCCACCGACAGGCACCACCTCTGTATAACCATTAGCAACTTCAAAAATACAGTTGCCATTAATTGTACGTGTATTTAATGCATCAATAGCTGCTTCAAAACTTATGAAGTTGGTGCAACTACCTGGGCCAACACCAATGGTATAGTTACCCGACATAGGCGTTGTTTCATAAGTAACACTTGTATTGGGTGAATAAGACACTGATTGGCAACCGTTCATATCAGTTACTTTAAATCGGTAGCTGCCTATTGAAGATACCCCCAGAGCCTGATTTACTGCTCCGCTAACAGGGAAGAAGGTAGGCGGGGCCGGTATATCATTAAATTCCCACAAATAACCATTAGGGTCAAGAGGAGCATCACCGGGCGTTGCTTCTCCCAAAATAGTGGTGCTACCATTAACACAGAAGTACAATACGCCGGTTATGGAATCGGCTGTGGGAGGGTTAAACTTAACAATATCAAGAGTATCAATACCATTACATCCATTACTTCCAAGGGCAACCACTCTATATTGGCCTGCAGAGGATATTGTTTGAACCGGTGTGGTACCTAAGGTAGCGGCAGAAGGTAATATCCTATACCATTGGTATCCGTTTATGGTACCCGCAGAGAAAGACGTATTGGCTGTTAATGTGGTAGAAGTAATTCCTACATCGCAATACCCTAAAGTACCGGCTGTATTAATTATCGGAGAAGGAGTAAGGGTTAATTTAAATGTAGATGTAGATGCAACACAAGGGGCTCCCGGATTATTAGTAGTAAGGGTAATATTTACAAAACCGGCAGCAGTATCAGCTGATGAGAAAATATAATGAGTTGCATTGCCCGGTCCAAAAATATTATTAGGATAGAACGTACCTGTACCCGAGGTGCTCCAGGTGGCTGATGTGGCTGCCCCCCCAATATTAGGCCCCTGACTTGCTAATAAATAATATCCCGTGCTTGCACACACAGAAATATTACTACCCGCAAATGATGTAGGCGGTGTAGGACAGCCGGAAATATCGAAGAAAGCTTCTACTACAGCATCATTCAAGGGAATAAATGAGTGGGGGCCGGGAGTAGCGGGATAAGGAACCCCATCTACAAACACACTTAGAATATTATAACCCGGATTAGGAGTAACAGTAAAGGTAACCATATCACCGCAAGGCACTGATAATACAGGTCCTGCCGGAGAGATGCTTCCGTTGGGGCCGGGTTGTATATCCACATTCCATATATCCTGGGTAATTGTTTTTACCGGAGAGATACTCACACAACCTTTATCTGTGGTGGTTTGTAGCTGATAATCTCCAAATTGAATAATGACCATGGTAAGACCTGTTTCTCCGGGTACTGGTACTCCATTCCGATACCATTGCCGGGAAGCAATATTTGGCCCAACCGGTGGTGCCGGTGTTTGGGTATAGCTCAGAGTAACCGGCGCATTGGAGCAAACTGTAGATGCCGAAGCATTAACCACCACCTTAGCCGTATCATTTATAGTAATAGTAACCGGAACGCTATTTACATTAGCAGAGGGACATGGTGGTACAGCCGGTGAAATCATTTTTACATAAATCAAATCTCCATTATTAATAGATGAAGGAGAAAATCGGGTTGTTACACTATCTATATGTGCAGCAAGGAAATAAGGAAATCCATTTACATACCATTGATAGGCAGGGGTAGGCCCCGGGTTTGTAGGAATAGCGGTAAGTGAAATTTCCTCTCCTTGGCAATAGGTTGTTATAGAAGCCGGATCTACAATAACGCTAGGAGTAGCAGAGGAAGTAGAAATTGTGGAGGTAGCTGTTTTAATACAAGAGCCCCCGTTAGATGCAGTAGCTGTATATACCTGAGGAGCAGTACCAACATTAGACCAAAAATAAACAGTACCTGTACTCTGCCCTGTATATGGAATAGTGTGTCCATTATCCATATACAGATTAGTAAACGGCGCCCATGTTATTGCGCCTTGCGATGTGGCAGTAATTTTTACATCATCAATTAACCAACCATAATAAAGTACGGATGCATCACTTTTAATTCTAAATCTTATTTTGCAATTCGGAAATCCAACTAAGGTAGCCAAACTCACACTATCTGCTTTCCATAAGGTATTATTAGGTACAGCAGTACTTACATTAAGAGTTGTATTCCAATCCGGATAGCTTGATTTGTTAAAACTCACTGTACTTTGATATACAGCGCCACCACCTAAATAATCTGTTGCGGGGAAGGTAGTCCAGGTGGTACCACCATTTAAGGAGTATTCCACTCGTCCAAAATCCCAGTTGGTTGTATTAGTACCTTCTAAGGCAGCAATATGTTTAAACTTCAATACTGGGTTAGTTACACCGGTCGGGAGTGAAAATGAGGGGGATGTCCATCCACCAACTCCCGGATCTCCAAGGCTATTAGGATATGTAATATGTGCAGAGCCTGAACCTTCAGCAAAATAAGTGGTATTAAGGGTTACTATTTGGCTTGGATCTGTGGCTGTAAAAGAATTGGGGAAGCTATTAAATTGCTCACCCAAAAACATCTGGTCGGGTACATGGCCGCCGGTGGCCACGATAGATTGTGCATAATTAATACAAACTTCTCTTGATGTGGGGGTAACTGTAATAGCAGTAGGTGCAGGGATAGCGTTAATTACTACCACAGAATCATTGCGGCAGGTACCATTATTAGCACTCACTGTGTAGCTTGTGGTAAAAGGTGGATTAACAGTAATAGAATTACCGGTAATATTACCAGGCATCCAGGTATAAGTATATGCAGGACTTGCTGCGCTTGATGCTGTTAAAGTAATTGGATCGCCGGTACAAACAATTCTATTAGATGCCGGGTTACCAGATGGGGTTATGGTAATTGCCGGCGGGTTTGTAACTGTGGCTACCACCGGTTGTCGTACACCTTCGCAGGCTGTGGTAATTTTCCAATTATAAAAATAATAATATACAGTGTAGTTAGTATTCCCTGTTGTACCCAACACACCACTAACTAAGGTGGCAGCCGGAGCCAGGCTAAATGGGAATGAATTAGGACTAAAATCGCGTCGAATTGAAATACCAAAATTACGTCTAATCAGTCTGAAATCTGTTCCTATTGGAATAGGGAAGTTGAGGGTAATAGTTACCGGTACTGTTGGTGAGGTTGCGGGCACAGCGCCTGTCCAGGTACAACCCGGCAAAGTAGCTCCTGCACTGGTAATGGCCTCAATGGTAATGGTTCCGGCTGCCTCCGGGAAGATATCTACAGATTGGATGGTAAATGCCTGTGCAGCATCAAAGATGATACCTGCATCACCGGTATAACCGGCACCGGTATAAGTAGGTAAAGTTTTACCTCCTGTTAAAAACACACCACCTGAAGAAGCGCCCACATAATATGTAGTTGTGCTATTGATTACCGGAGTGGTAAATGAGGTGCCTGTACCCAGCGCGGCACCACCTGTAGGCACATCATACCAACGGAGGTTTGTGCCGGTGGCGGCAAGGTTAACTGTACCAATACCGCATCGGGTGCCCGGTGTGGTACCGGTAACCTGCGGGTTATTTACAATAACCTGGATAACATTAGAATATTGTGGAACTCCGGCGCTACAAACTACTTTTAAGCGATACCAATGTGTAGCAGAGATATTACCGCCACTGGCTCCTAATGGTGCAACAGCCCCGGTTACGTTAGTCCATGGTCCGGTTGCTCCTACTATAGATTGCTCCCATTGATAGGTAGTGCCCAATCCCCATGAATAACCTGTAGAAGAAAGATAAGGTGTGCCTGAGCCACAAATTTCAGAAACTGAAGAAGTGGCGGTACCACCTGCTGCCGGGTTAGTACAATTTGGTGGGGTAAATTCATCAGCACCAATATCGGGTGTGGTGGTATTACGTGTATCACCATCAATATCCTTTGTAATACCGGCAATAGGTTGTGCTAATCCATCCAGCGGTGACATACCCTGTAGATGGAGGTTTGTAGCTGATTGAAATATAGGATCTATATCTAAGGAACCTGCATCCTGTCCTGACATGGTTCTCCATGCCACAATATTTGCAGCACCTGCTCCACCAAGCCTACCCACATTTCCGGAGGATGAATAATATACGTTTTTGTTTATTTGGCTGAAAATACTATTTGTATAAAAATCTACATTAATTCCATAACGGGTACCTACTGTTCTGGTATTTGAAAAAATATTATTTCTTATATCCAAATTTTGAATCGGGAATGCAGGAGAATAGAGACTTTGTCCAATCCATATTGCCGATGACATATCTGATGCTGAGCCAGTATCCGGATTTTTAGATGTACTGATTGAATTATAATAAATTTTATATCCTCCGCCACTATTTATACCAATACCATACGCATTATCGGCAATATCATTATTGCCACTATATCCACCTGCATAAATATCCCAAATAAAGTTATTTTGAACAACCAGTCCGGAATTAGTTGATGTAGATTCCAGTAGGATACCATTAGAGCCCCATGGCCCGGGAACATAAACATCACTTATTTTATTGTTTTCAATTGTTCCCAAATCCATGACCCCGCCTATAAAAATACCGGAAGCCACAGAGGTGTAGCCTCCTGATGAACGGTAAATTCCGCTAATTGTATTTTCAGAAACCAATACATTAAACTGTTGAGCGATAAACATACCTCTCCAGCCTATTCGATCAGCAGCTGCACCTCCAACTTCGCAATAGGTAATGGTATTTTCAATATCATTAGCAGAACCTCCACCCACCAAGGCAATACCATAAAGTGCTTTTTTAATAGCGAGGTTTGCATAAATATTGCTATTGTTTTGTGCCTCGGCGGTACCCCCAATAGTAGCACCACTGGATTGTACCACTGCAATGAATGAGGTGGTAGAACCACTGCCTTCAAAAACACTGTTCAGAATAGAATTTTGACTTGCTCCATCTGATGCGGAAGCACTTGCCACCCACAATACCACGGAAAGCGAGGGGGATGTATTTGTATTTCTAAAGGTAAGGTCTCGCGTACCACCTCCACCTAAAGCTCCATCAATAGTAACATTATCAGCACCGTTGAGTTTTACTAAGGCACCTGCTATATTACCTTGAATAACGCGGGCTACCCCACCGGTAGGTTTAATATTAACAGCAGTATAGCTTGAGGGGGCTGCAGAGCCATTCAAAACGGCGGTGGCGGTTTCTGTTGTATTACCTGCAATATTAACTTGAATAGCACCTTGGTGTGTACCTGCATTAATAGCATCAAAGGCGCCTTTGAGGTTGGTATAGTTTGTGGGCCCTAAAACACCTGCCGTTGCAGTTACCACCACATTTTGTGCTTGCACTCCGATTGCTGAAAATGCGAGCAGCAACGCAATCATTGCCAGTTTCTTTAGCTTAAGATGATTGCGAAAAAATTGAGTGTAAAACTGATTCATGCTATAACAATTAAAAAATATTCACAATTAAGAATAAATAGGTTAGCCATTAACGTTAGTGTTAAGTACCGTATAAAACACAGCACAGCCACTAACAAACTGCTTGTTTTTTTGGATAAAGGGTTGGGGTAATTTTCGTGGGAATTGGATATTTACAGAAAGCCTTTTAAAAGGCGCCATAAATTTACCTCTTTTTTATTAAAACTGTCTTTTTTACTGCTATTTTTTAATTGAAAATCAGGGGCTCAAAAATAAATGTGGATAATTTGTTATAACCTGTAAGTTAAGAGGCGAGCTAACTATTTAAACTTTCTAAATAGGTATAAAAAAGTGCAAATACAAGAAAGGTGGGGCAATTTAACTGAGAATCGGGCTTGGGTATGGGGTAATAAGGGGGAATGATCTCCCCTGTTTGTTAAGCTATTCATTTAGATACAGTTAAGATATTGAACAAGATTATGAAGCACAAAACAAGACATTAGGTAACACTGGAACAAGTGCATATCACCCAAAAGTGAATTCGCTTTTGTAGAAAGGAAAGAAATACAAAAAGTCCATCCTCTTAACGGATATAAAAAACAAATATCCCAAATGGAGTGCTTTTTATTGGCTTTGAAAAAACATTAAAGAAGGGATTAATTACCAGGAAAGCATCATTAGAATTTTGGATAAAGCATAATGTTTGTGAACAACAATTAAAATCCTGGCTTCAAGAAACTAAAAATCTTGGTTGGCAAACCCAAATGGAGTAAAAGTTTAATATCAAAGCGGCGGCGCTATGAGTTTCGACAGACATGTAATCAAATAAAGAATACTTACCGGCTTATTGAAAAATGAAATTTGATTATTTAATGGTTTGGATTCTGTTCATCGGAAGAAATTTTGAATATAAAAAGGTAAACGCAAAAACAATTTGAGACGAATATTAAGCCTATGAATGAAAGGAGAGATTATGAAAAAGCGATGCTTTGGCATAAAACATTTTTTGAAGTAAAAAGAGGCATCCTTAAAAGTGACTAACTTGAAATATTGAGTTTGTTACTTGAAAAGTATGTGAACGAATATTTTGCAATAGACTTGACTAACCTCAATAACGTTATTTAATTCAGAATTCGGCCAATGGGGAAGACACAAGCAGACCTCTGGTTAATACAATTGTACAAAAAGGCAATGCAAGAGAAATATTGAATCGGAAACGAAAACATCCGTTAAAAAAATGATTAAGCAGTTGCATCTGCAATATCATATTCCTATGGAAGTTTTGGTTCAATCCTACTAATGATTATTCTTTTCTGACAATAGTTGCATGGGCAATATAGCGGAGCGATGAAGGTATGATCAGCCTTTGCTCATTGCTCAGTTTACGTTTTCGCAGGCTAATAAAGGCGTGCGGCAGAATAAACAATACTTTTTTAAAATATTAGATCAGCAGCATCGGATTACCGGAAAACAGAATCCTGCTTCATCGTCAATGCCTTACTGATAATAATTGGGGTGTGTATGTGGCAAAGAGCAGAGAAGGTAGATGATATTTTTGGGGAAACAGAATTTGATTTTATTCCCGGGCCGGTATCCCGCTGACCCGATATAAAGATATGAAATTTAGGGATGCGGAACAATACCTCAAGACGGAACTTTATAGGTACCATTTCAAAAAAAGGGGAAACTGCGTTTCCCACCCCGGTGCAAAGTTCGGATTTTCAAGAACATCAAACAATACCATATCATCGGTATTTATGGGGTATAACTGCTACGGATACACGAAAATATATTTAATCAAAATGTATTATAATCCTTTCCTGTCAACTAAAAACCAAATACCAGTAATTCATAATTAATAGCATCTTCGTTTATCTATTTCGGAGCATATTTAGGATAGGAGTAAAGAGATTAGCAAAATGAGACCTATTACTGCCCGGGGTCAGCGTCCCGCTGACCCCAATTCAAAGTTCGCAATTAATAAAACACAGAACAATACCTCAACTTAGTACTTTATGGGGTATATTTCAAAAAAAGGGGAAACTGCGTTTCCCACCCCGGTGCAAAGTTCGAAGTTTTGAAAATACAAGACAATAGCTCATCAAGGTACTTTGTGGGGCACTATATCCATTATGGACGGGGGGCTGCGCCCCCACCCCAATTCAAAGTTCGGATTGTTTTAAATACAAAACAATACCTCAATTTCGGCATTTATGGAGCATAACGGCTAGGCATATGCGAACATATTTTCTATTTAGATTTTAAAATCTCTTTTTTCTTTCCTAACCTTAACACAAAGAAATGAGCCGGATGAAAAGCAAAGGCTTGTGAAGGCTGAAAAAAATTTACCTGTTTTGTTACGACGAATAATGTGTAGCTGTGTTTTTGTGAAGTAATGAGTTAACCTTTATTTCAGCATGGGGATAAGTCTGCACACATTAACTATTATATGCTATGCTCATTAAATTTTATACATTATCCTATTAATGTAGGGTTAAAATACTGCACATTGAAAGAGAAGGCAGGGATTAAACAGCTTATAGAACAAAGGGAATTTAAAAAGGGAAACCGATAATTAAGAATAAAACGGAGTAAATGACAAGAAGAGAAATCTCTCAGGATGAGTATCCTCCGACTCAATTTAAAGTTCTGATTTTATAAAATGTAGAGCAATGTTCTAAAAAGTTGTATTGTGGGCACCATCACCCCAAAACAGATGGGTCTATAGCAAATTTCAGATTTTAAAAAACATGGAACAATACCTCAGCTTGGAACTTTAAAGGTGATGGAGTATAAAAGGATGATTATTTTTGGAAAACAGAATTTTGATTTTATTCCCGGGCCGGTATCCCGCTAACCCGATATAAAGATATGAAATTTAGGGATGCGAAACAATACCTCACAACGGTACTTTATAGGTTCCATTTCAAAAAAAGGGGAAACTGCGTTTCCCACCCCGATGCAAAGTTCGAAGTTTTGAAAATACAAGACAATAGCTCATTAAGGTACTTTGTGGGGCACTATACCCATTATGGACGGGGGGCTGCGCCCCCACCCCAGTTCAAAGTTCGGATTGTTTTAAATACAAAACAATACCTCAAATTCGGTATTTATGGAGCATAACACGTAAGCATACACGAAATTAATTTCCTACTTTCAAAATAAACAAAATGATTCCTTAATTTCCCGGCTATTCCACAACCAATTTCATCCTATACTTCCCATTTTCATTTTGTAGAGACACTACATACATACCCGCAGGCAAGGCTTTAGGTAATGAAAGCGGATGATTCATTTCATTATTATGCACAATGGTTTTAGCATATACTACTTTTCCATCTGCAGTAATAATATCCAAATGATATTTACCGGGTGAAAGATGTTCTGTTTTTAATACCACCAATTTACCGGTTACCGGATTAGGATAAACACTCACCTTAGTTGGCAGGGTGAAATCTACCATTACCGTTTTAGTTTTCTCTTCACCCATTGAAGATGTCCATATGATACGGTAGAAATTATTGCCTTCTTTGGCCTTATCATCAACAAATTCATAATTAGATGTTCCCTGAGTACCGTCTGCAGGAACTGTTCCAATAGTATTCCAGTTTACTTTGTTTAATGAACGCTGTACACTAAAAACACCTTGCTGCTGTGCATGATACAACAACCATTGTAATTTAACCGTAACCCAATCTGCAGGCATAGCCACCACATCTATCCATTTATTGATTTTACGGAATACCAAATAAAAGCGATTGGCTGCTTTTGAACCAGCCACATTACTAACAGTAAAGGATACACGAGTAGAATCGAGTAAGCTAACAGTAGTCATACTATTTGTAAACCGATCTACCAGCCACGCTTCCATTGTTCCATCCATATTTTGAGGAGAAAATACAAAAGCATATACTCCTGCAGAAACACCGGTTAAATTATAAAATACAGTATCTGTAGAAATTACATTCTTTCGCGCATCAACTGCCAACAACTTCCCATTAGCCCATATACCGAAGTTCTTACCGGGATTGGGAAGTTTTGTGGCATCATCAGCATCAAAAGAGTTTGTAAATGCATCATCTAAAGCCACTACATTACCATCACTAAGCATATGACCAGTAAATAACGAAGCATATAAAAACTGTCTATTGGCCGGAACGGATTCTCTAAATACCTGGTTACTGCCGGCTACTTTTTGATTCTCATTAAAATTAACCGAACTCCCACCGGTGGAGTAAACCATAAATGCCTGTCCGCTTTGGATTTGTGTCATAGGCACTGTACTTGGATACAAGGCGCTTCCCGGCAATGGCTTATAACCATTCACTGAGCTTACCGTTTGATATCTTCCATAATTATTATTTCCCGGTAAAGAAGGATCCCAAACATAAAATTTATCATCTAACCCCGGCGATGCGCTTCTCACATTAATGAAATCAACTGCAGAAGCATACGGATTTCCTATACTTTGAAACTTACCTGCCTGCACCGAAGTAGGGGCCGGCGGATTAACCGGATAATATATTTCACCAATAGTACGTAATGTAACTGCAGTGGCAGGGGCATTGTATGTTTGTACACTTCTATCTCCACGCACAAAAATCATATAACCCTGTGTATTGGAAACCTGCCAGGTATGTGTATTTGGTACTCCCTGCCAGGTATTAGTTACCGGATCATAAGTATTTAAAGTACTTCCCAGCGGCGTAAAAATATCAAAACCATCTACTAAGGCGCTTGCATTGAGGCTGGTCATAATGGTACCATAACCTGGGTGTGGATTATCAAGTGGCATTACTGATCCTTCCTGCCAAGCCTCTTTCATCGTTTGCCCAAAGGTAGCAGCAGATAATAATTGCCAGGCTTTATCGTGATTAGGAATATAACGTTCTACTACAAATTTTCCTAACCCGGCTGTATAAATGAATTGCACATCATTTCCAACAACTCCAATGCTTGCAGTACCAGCTGCATCAGACGCAATAGTTACAGTATCTTGAAGAGCAATAGTTCCTTTAGTGGGCTTAAACATCCCGGTTATTCGAAGTTCCTTATCAATTAAAACGCCTGTACCGGAATTATTAATCTCCAATACATTCATAGCAGTTACGGTACCATTAAATCCGGGAAAAGTTTGGATTCCTGACCCTATTATTAAAATTTCGCCATTATTTGCTAATGTTCCTTCATTATTAGTGCTTCCGGAAATCTCCAGCTTCCCTGTAGAAGAAATTGATAACATTCCTCCCGGCGATATATTCAAATTTTTACAATGAGCCACCCCACCGGATATTACAGGATAATTAGATAATCCTGCTGGTACAATAACATTAATAGTAGCATCAGGAACCAATCCACACCAATTAGCCTGGTCAAACCAATCTGAAGAATTTCCCAGCCATGAAGACACACCAATACTGGTGAGGTTAACAGTAGCGGTTCCGGTTACATATATCGAGTTTGCAGTGCAATAGGAATCAGAAACTGAGGTAAGCGTATATACCGTATTTGCTGCGGGAATTACCGGAAAAATATAGGGATTGGTTAAAATCCCGGTTATGGTAGCCGGAGTAACTCCGTCTGTATATGTAAATGAATAGGGTGGTGTACCTGTAAAGTTTACACTAAGATTTGCCACTCCTCCCGCACAAATGGTATTATCACCACTCAATACACCGCCCACCATCCGTACATTAATTTTTGTGGTATCAAATGAACGACAACCATTAGGCCCCGTTGATGTAACTATATATTCAACTGTGGTATCCGGGCTGGCATAAACTGTATTGATATCTTCTCCTAAATATGGTATGGAACCGGCGGCATCTGAAAACAATCCGGCAGAAGGCGTCCAGGTGTACATTGGAGGGGCATCATTTCCGGTTAATAATACATTATCAAATGCGTACCAATAACCTCCGGCATTCCCTTTAAATTTAATCCGGATATATAAATTAGCACTCCCTGCCCATGCGTCAAGATTAAATGTAGCTTTTTTCCAGTCATTGGAATATCCCTGACTTTGATTAAACATTGCCACATTTGTCCAACCTACGTCTGATGTTCCCACAGGTGGAGTTGGTGAATCCATTACTTGAACGAAAACGGAATCTCTGCTAAACTTAAAGAAGTGGTGCCAAAAGGAAAGGGTTAATTTAGAATAGCCTGATGTATTTATTTTAGGTGTTCTAATAATAGAATTTGATGCCGTTGACCATACTGTAGAAAACAGAAACTGGCTAAAATCGTTTGAATGAAATGTATAACCCTGGTAACGGTAATCATCAGGCTTAAGATTAAATGCTGATTGTGAAAAATCCTGCGCCTTTAACCACCCTACGGGCATAGAGGCTCCATTAAAGCCTTCACTTAGCAAAATATCTCCATTTACAGAACCTCCTGTAACACTCAACAATGAAGGAATATCATTTCCACATTGTGTTAAAGTTACCGGTGTACTAATAACCGGTTCAGGCTGTGCCTTCATCTTAATTTCAATAGAATCTGAAACAGCACAGTTCCCATCATTGGCAAGCACTTTATAATACATATAACCGGTGGGGGTTACATTTACTGTTGAGCCTACTAATCCTCCAGGTTGCCAGGAATAAATATAGTTGGAATTAGTGCTTGTTACATGCAATGTAGTAGGAGAATTAGCACAAACAGTAGAGTCTGTAGCCGTAATAGTAACAGCAGGTGGCGTGTTAAGATTAACCTTTACCAGTTTTCGAGGCGTAGATTGACAACCACTTGAGAATCGCCACCGATAATAATACATATAGTATTGTGGTAGAAAACCATTGCCCGTAATTACAGCTTCCGGTGATGTATAAGGATAATTAGTTCCTGTATTATTTCTTCCTAAGCCATCAACAGGAAAATCTTCATATCCTGTACTCCAAATAAAATAACCTTCTCCCGGATTTAATGAAAGGTTGATGGGAATGGTTTGGGGTGTTGCTCCACCTCCAACGGTTGTAGTATAATTAAAAGAAAACAAAACCGATGAATCCGGTGCATAAATTACCAAGTTAGCATTTTGCCCCGCTGTTTTGGGGTAAATATCAACTGAAAGTAATTTGGTAGGTACAAGAATATTAAAATAGGTTTCCCATGATGTTAATCCGTAACCTATGCCTCCACCATGGGTTGACGGAGAAACCGGTCCTGCCTGGGTGTTTACACCACCAATATTAGCTTCAACATAAAAAGAATCATTTTGATACACATTTGGGGTTAGGAAGGTGGATCCTGTACCCAAAATTTCGCCATTTACAGGCTCATCATACCAACGTAGGCTTGTGCCTGGAGAACCTGTGGCTGCTAAACTTACCTTTCCCACCCCACACCTTGTGGCAACATTGGTACTGCTTAATACTTGAGGGCTATTAACCGGAACCATTTTGACATTGGAATAGCCATAGGGACCGGTTTTGCAACTTACCTGTAAGCGATAATAGGTAGTAGCAGAAATTACCGGCGGGTTGGCAATAGTTGGATTCTTCTGACCTGCCAGGTTTGAAAAAGTTATACCATCTGATGACCTTTGCCACTGGTAATCAATTCCTGTGCCATAAGAAAATCCTGAAGCAAATAAAATGGGAGAACCGGTACGGCATATTTGAGTAACATTAGCAGTAACAGTACCGCCTACATTATCCGTACAATCCGGAGGGGTAATTTCATCAGCACCAATATCGGGAGATAATAAATTTCGAGCTTGAAAATCTATATCTGTACTAACCCCAACATTTTGTGCAATATTATTTAATGGGGTAATATCCTGTAGATGGAGATTAGAGGTGGCAGAAATAAATTTCGGATCTACTGCTACAGAATTAACATCTTGTCCTGTAGCTAATTGCCAAATCGCAATATTATTACGTGTTCCACCCATATAGCCCAATCCGGTTATTGCCCAATAATCATTATAATTTATATTATTAAAAATCAGTGCATTGGTACTACAATACAAACCATATCTAAAACTATTTACACTAAGGCGGTTATGAAAGATATTGTTTCGCACATCCAACGAAGCCGGAGTAACAATATTTGGGCCGGTAAACAAAGCTGAGGTAGTGTATTGATATACCCCTGCCGGAAATGCCGGATTAACTCCCTGCAAGCTCACAGAGTTGTAGTATATTTTTATATTTCCACCATTTAATATAGCTATTCCATGCATACTTCGCATGGGGTCATCTGCACTACAAGCGCTGGTAAGATTTAAAATAAAATTATTCTGAATTCGCAAATTTGCATTTGTAGAAGATGTGTTGATTCCAATTCCAAAAACCGGAAATCCACCGGGAGTATAATCACGGATATCCTGTATGGTATTATTTTGAATAGTTGTTTGAGTACTTATTCCGGTAATATATATCCCGGCTGTGGGTTCCATTTCAGGCTGAGTTCTTGAGCCGTTTTTTACATTCCTGATCCAATTACTGTCAATCTGTAATATACGTTGGTTATCGGCAAAAATTCCTCTAAATCCAATCGAATCCAGGCTTAGGTTAAACCCAATTTGATTGTTTCTAATTTTATTTCCTTCATCGCCGGTAGAAGCTTCTCCGAACATTGAAATACCAACCTGGACTTTTGAAATTTGGTTACTATAAAAATCATTATTGTTGTTGAAGGTTTCAGCCGGTGATGTAGTACTTGTTGGGCCACTCATAGCGATACCTGCATAGGTGCTATCTGTTCCGTTACCTATAATTTTGCAATGTGATATGGTATTATAAGTAGCCGGATTAGAGGGTCCATTACTGCTTAACCAAATTACAGAAGATGCAGGATTATTACTTTTGTTTTGGATTGTTATATTTCGCAACCTGTTTGCAGGATCTGTTGATGCCCGCCCTTCAATGGCAACAAAATCTGCTCCAAAAAGTCTAAAAATTGCATCATTGCTGGAGCCCACAATATTTACATTCACTTTTCCGGGATTAGGCCGGATGGTTAGTTTGCGAGCTGCATTAGCACCGGGATTGAAAATAGTTATCGGAAAAACTTCACCCCTACTGGCGTTATAATCATTATCCTGAAGTAAGAAGGTAATATTTCCGGCAAGGCATGAATTATTGTAGGCATTAACAGCATCGGTAATTGTAAGAAAGCTATATAATCCTCCTACCCCGATAGTATATACCCCCGACATCGTATTTTGAATAATAAACTGGCTTGGAAAATCAGGTGGTGTAGCTGCCGCTGGTGGATTGGCAGTAAGTCCTGCAGCACCTGCCGAAGGCATAACACTTACTTCATCTAAATTATTTTGAGCTGCTATATAATAAGAGATCACCGTTCCGGAAATGTCACCACCAAATGTAAATGTGTATTGGTCACCTCCTATACTTGTACCGGATACCGCATTATACGGGCCAAAATTTCGGCGCCAATACAAGGTGGGTACTCCGGCTCCGGAAAGAGGTACACCGGCCGCATCAGTTATTGTAGCTGTTAATGTTTGAGGAGTATTTTGAAGACAACTATTTGGTAATGGTGTATAAGAGATTGAGGGTCCCTGTGCAAATAACAGCGATGAAGTGAAAATACCTACCAAAAGCATTAATGGCTTATTACCTAAGCTTTTTAGCCATTGTAATACAGCCCTTACTTGCGTCATACCCTTTTAAATTAATAAAAAATTTTAGTTTTTGGTTAGGAGTTTTGGTAAGCGGTTACTGTTTTTAAAAAAAGAAAAAATTGGTGCTAAAGGTAATGATTTTACGTAAAAATACATAGTGTAAAGGCGAAAATTTGAATTATTGAACTACCACTCTTTCTCGCCAACTTTGAAGACGATTATAAACTTGTATAAAGTACAATCCGGGTACCGGTTTGTTCGGTAGCTTCGTAGATATTTTTGACTCTCCGCTACTTATATATATATTTTGTTCCCATATTTTATTCCCGTTCAATTGAAACAAGGCTACTTTATATGGACCTGCAGGAACTTGGTTCAGTTTAACACCAAGCCTTGTGGTAAAAATAGGATTTGGGAAAACCGAAATACCGGGAATAACATCATGTTTGGGTTGCTTAATTTTCCCAAAAACAATATATAACCTACCGGGCTGTTTGGATGCCGGAATTGTGCTAACCTGCATGGTATATCTTGTAGGTTCCGTTCTGCTTATCTTAACAATAGCACCGGTAAATCTATCCATTAGCCAGGCATCCTCCCGTCCTTCAAAATTTATAGGATTGAACTGTATAGTATAGGTTTGAGGTGTAAGGTTTGCAAAATGATAAAAGAGCGTATCTCCTCTATGTACCGGCCGCCGGGTCATAACCGACAATCGCTTACTATGGGCAGCAATGTCAAAATTTTCAGTGCTATGAGGTATTTTAATAGCATCCTGACCGTTATATTGATTTGAAAAACTATTGCCGAATCCTGTGTAATTCCCATCAGCCAGCGTACCGTCTTGCCTAAATAATTGCGCTTGTAATAAACTAACGTGTAAGGGTGTACGAAATACATTATTTGATGAAGTTACTTTAGTCCCTTCACTAAATACCACACCACCATTACTTCCTGTAGCGTGCATTAAAACCGCCTGACCGCTTTGGATGGTGCTTACCGGTACGCCGGTTGGATAATTAGAGGTCCCCCCTGGTGTAGGCAGATATCCTAAGGCTCCGCTAATGGTTTGGAAACCGCCCAAGCCATAGTATCCGGTTAACAAAGGATCCCACACATAAAAAGTTTTATCAGCTCCACCGTTAAGTGAAAGCAAATCAAAATCTATCGTACATGCGTAAGGGTTAGCTACTGACTCAAATTGGCCGGCAGTTATAGCAGAAGCCGGTGCCATTTGGCCAGCTGTACCATAATACAAAGACCCTGTAGCCCTGACTACTGTTGCATTAGCGGGCGCATTGTATGTAATAACTGAGCGATCTCCACGAACCATAACCATATAACCTTTTTTATTGGTTATAGCGGTTGATTTTGTATTATTGATATCATCCCATTTATCTGTAACAGAATTATATGTTTTTACGGTAGCACCAATATTGGCTAAGGCATCAAAACCCAGCGAATAACTTCCATCCGGCACATCCGAAGCAATCTGAATACCAAAACCTGAATAACGGTTCTGATTAGCCGAAGTAGCAGTATCCTGCCATGCTTGATTAATGGTTTGTGTGGTATTAAGGGGTACTGCTAACAATTGCCAACTCTTTGAATGATCCACACCAGCAGGTATATAACGTTCTACTGTAAACCTATTAGCATTAGTTATCGCTCCATACATCGTACTAAAATACGCCGTATGGCTGTAGCCTGATTTTAATGTGATAGGTTGATTATTGAAATTTATTCCACCTCCATGTGAGGGATTAAAATAGATGCCTTCAAAAATAGATAATCCACCTTGCGTATTATTAATGGTTGCTGTACCAGATGGTTTATTCAATGTTAGCAAGCCAAGGGAAGAGGCGGGTGAAAATATAAGTATCTGACTTGCGGTACCTCCCATAGTAAGATTGGATGTGCTGTTGCCGGTTAAAGATCCGGCATTCCCCGCATTGGAAATAGAACTATTAATAATTAAATCTGTTCCATTAATATTTAAAATACCATGAGTAATAATAGGGGTAGAGTATGCAAGAGCGAGATTATTAGATATGGTTAGCGGCTGAGATAATGAAACGGTAATACCCGAAGTAGCCGGCTGTAACTGTAATTGACCTACTGTGGCAGGTAATAAGTTGCCAGTTACCTGATTCCCGTAACCGGTATATCTGTAACTGCCCCCAATATCCATTGTACGCGTAGAGGTTTGGATATTACCTGCTGCACCTGTGGTAATTCCAACAGGTGAGCCAATACCCAAAATACCATTTGACAAAACTTGAAAATCAGTAGTACCTAAAACAGTATAAATATCAGTATTTAGATATCCGTTCGACATTATTTTAAATATACCGTTGTTAACGGTTTTGTTGCTTCCAAGATTTCCATTGGCGTTACCATTAATTTGCATTCCTGTTAAAGCATTCAAATTGATGGGCCCGCTGCCACTAATTATATATCCACCGAAGGCAGACGTACCGGTTATGGCAAAAGCACCACAGCCTACTGCCTGATTTAGTGTACCCGTTCCTGTTATTCCATTTCTAAAAGTTTTTACTCCTGCACTATTCCAGGTAAGATTAGCCATTACATCCAATACACCATTTATTATAGTAGGCGTACCTGCACCAACACTTATATTAGTTGAAACGCGAAAAACAGGCACTTCATTTGAGGCCGGGTTAAAATACGTTTGTCCGGCAGTTTCAAAACCAAAAAAAGTATTCCATTCAAAAACAGCATTGGTAAAAAACTTAACTGTGGTTAGCCGCGCAAAATCGTCACTGGCGGCAGCTCCCAAATTATTTTTTGCCAGCACCCTTCCGCCTGAATTAATTATCGCATTGGCGCCCGATGCTAATGAAGGAGGATTACCAAATAATTCAAGAGTTCCATTCACGATTATATCATCACCGGTTTTGTCGGCAATGTTTAGCGCATATCCACCACCGGTAGACACACCGGATAATACGCCTCCTACATCTATGGTAAGTTTGGCACCCGATTCGTTGGTAGTAAGGGCTACGGTATGTGTCGGCCTGATTAAAATTCCGGATGCAGCAGATGTGGGTCGCATTTCACAAGAAAGCCAGGGTGCAACACCTGTGGCAGACCATTCCCATGTATTGGCATTATTCCAATTACCATTTATTACTTTAGATTGGAAGTATCCGGCAGCACTTTGTGTTAAAGAGGGAGTTACGTGGGTGTTCAGTACCGGGGTTAATTGATAGCAGGGATTAGAGACTACATTAAATTCAAAAAAATAAAGATTGTAAGTGGTAGAGGGGTTTAATGAATACAAACTAAAACTACCCACTGCTCCCGGCGACCCGGAGGCTACTGCATTACTGTTATACACTACATAACCATTTCCAATTGCATCACCGTATCCAAAATTATTACTGGCAGCATATACTACACCATTTACCGGTGGAATACTTAACGTAGCATTAGCCACAGCTACAACCAGCAAACCACCGGCGCCATTACCACGTCGGAAGTTTACATCCATTTGCCCGGGTAATACATTACTAAAACTTATGGATGATGCACTATAGGAAGGCGGAGTGCATGGTGCACCATAAGTGGCCTTAACATTAATATTATCCAATCCTAATTCATCTCTGGCCCCTGATCCGGAAACGTCGTTGCTTGTCCATCTAATATAAAAAAAGGCTCCCGGGGCTATATTCTGGCTCCCAATAATGGTTAAACGCGATGGTGAAGTGCCTACCTGAACCCACCCTAACACATCAGAGGCTTCAATTGAAGTATAATCTAATGCAGAAACAGTATTGTAAGTAGAATTATTTGTTGACCACGAGAAATTAAATGAACTCGCTCTGCCTTGATCATTTCGTACAAACAAATCGTAAGAAATTTCAAACTGGGTTATTGGAGATGACCCGTTATTTTGAATACGCAGGGTGATACTACCCGGGGTAAAATCATTTGTTGCCGACTGAATCATCAAAGCGGGATTTGCTGCAGAATGGGGTGTTCCGGTAAAAGCATAAATACCACCGGTAGTTTGTGCTGCAGCTGTTGCTCCTCTTGCATGATCGTTAGCAGGAGGTGAAATTGCCGTACCGCCAAATGCCAATGTTCCATCACTATATCCATCTACCGCCCAGGCATTTGAATTTAATCTACCTGCTGTAGTTGTATTTGGTTCAAATCCATTACCCTTAAAAGCCGAAGGAGGATTTGAACCTGCATCACTTAATGTGGTATTAGAAAAATCAATGAAAGCATTGGGTGATGCATTGGTTAAACTAACCTGGGCAGAAACATTATTAAAGGAAAAGGACAGAAGCGCACCCAAAAGAAGTGCAATAACAGATGACCTCCGAAAACCTCGTTTATGATAAAAATTCGCCATGTAGCCAGTTGTTTGAACGTGGTTTTTCAGGGGGTAAAAGCGATTAAAGTAAGCGGCAAAGATACAATTAAAAATAAACGCAACCTCTTGTAGTTTATCCACAAAAATCAAACCAACCCAGGTTTCCCAAATTGTTATTTTTCACACATTTTACTGTACTATCCACCAGCCTTGCCATACCATAGTACTATGGTTGTCATACAGGCTAATTCGATAACTTCCTTTGGGTAAATTATACTGAATCATTAACTCCCCACTTTTTTCTAATTGAACTTTTTGGCTGCTATATAGGGCACCTATGGAATTGTGTATTTTCAAAAGATACTGACCCTTAGAAAGGTTATCGTATTTTAAAACGGACTTTCCGGAAGATGGGTTAGGATACAATATAATACTTCCTCTTACATTCTTATTAGTAAGTAAAACCACATTACTAAACTGTATCCTGCCTCCTAATTCACAAATACCTTTAATACGGTAATAATTATCTCCCTTTATCGGTTGGTCATCTATATACTGATAAGCAGCGCTGCCACCGGGAGCATTTTGTGGGATACCGCTATAAATAGTTTCAAATGTTTGTCCGTCTGCACTTCTTTGTAACTGATAAGATTCCATATCCTGTTCTCCTTCCACTAACCAGTTCAACTTATTTGCATCGTTACGGTAAGGCGTACCCGATAGTTGAATGGAGCGAACAGGTAAAGGCCCTGCAGATGGCCTGAATATAATATAGAATCGCCCGGGTTTTAATGCATTCGGATTGTTTACTACACTAAAATCAACCACTACATCACCATTAGCCAAAAGAGGGGTTTGCGTGCCTGAATAAGTATCCACCAGCCAAGCTTCTGCCTCTTGAAACCAGTCGGTTCCCAAAAGCTCAAAACGATAATTTTGATTACGCATATTTCCTAAATTCAAAAACAGGGTATCCGTAACCGTTACTACTCCTCTTCGTTCCACTGAAAGCATTGTTGTATCAACTCGTATTGCTAAATTTTCACCGGAGTTTTGCAATTTCCTGGCATCATACCCATCTGCCCAATTGTTATATCCTCGGTCAAATTGGAACAGCACGCCATCAATTAAAACAGGCTCACCACTCTGCATAACGTGCAGGTTTATGCGTAATTCATTATTCACCTGCCAAGTTTCACGATGAACCAGGGTACTACCGGGTATTTTTGCTGCTTCAGAAAAGCTCACTGTTCCATCACTGCCGCTTAAAGGTTGATTAGATTGAACAAAAAATGCTGAGCCGCTTTGGATGATGTTATTAACACTTCCACCTGCACCAAAGCTTCCACCACCGGGCGTTACCCGATAATCACCAAAGCCATCCTTGGTAAAGGTTTGGTATCCACCCAAACCATAAGCTGATGTTCCATTTGAGGTGAGGCGCGGATCCCACAGGTAATAAATATCCGAAACATTGGTAAGTGATAACTGCCTGAAATCTATTGCCGATGCAAACGGATTTCCTACTGATTCCATCCTGCCTGCAGGCACCGTAGTAACCGGTGGCGCATCTGCACCGGTAGTGAATAATTTTCCATAAGCACGCATTACTGTTGGCACAGCCGGCGCATTATAGGTAATTACACTTCTATCTCCCCTTACAAAAACCATATATCCCTTTTGATTATATACCGGGGTAGCATTGGTATTGGGCACTCCTACCCAATTATTATTTATGGGGTTGTAAGTTTTAATAGAAGGCCCTGCAGGGGTATATACATCAAACCCTAATGACAATGCTGCAGGTAACGCACTGGTTAATTGTGTGCCTCTTCCCGGACGAAGGTTGGCATTTGGAGACGCAGCACCCTCCTGCCAGGCCGCTTTTAATGTTTGAGCTGTAATTACCGGCACCGCCAATAATTGCCATGATTTATTATGCAATGGAGCCGGTGCGCCGGTACCTATATATCGTTCTACAATGGTATTTCCCAAAAATGTTTTTCCGGTTAGGTTACCTACCCAAGCGGTTTCTGTAGCAGTAGATTTTAATGTTAACCGATTATTGGTATTAAATCTTTTACCATTTGCAGTGAAAGTAACCGAGCGATAAACATCCAAGGTTCCACCCAATGTTACCCCGGTGGCTGTATGGGTATTAGAGATAATAAGATTAAGTAAATTGTCATTCCAAAACATACCGGAAGGAATGTTTTGGGTTGCGGTACCCATCATTTCAAGGGTGCCGTTAACACCCATTACAATTCCACCGGTTTTTGTAATATTACGATATACCTGGATGGTACCACCACTTAAAGTTAGGGTAGGCGTATTGGAAGGAACGGGTGCGCTTATATTTAAATCGCGCATAGCCTGTACCGTTGTAACGGTAGGCATAAACGTATATCCTCCTTTTATATATACATCAGTAGAATTGGTAGGTACAAAATTAGCTTCCCAGTTTTGAGGATCAGTCCATGCTGTGGACACCCTTCCTACCCATGAACCATAATTAGGCTCTACATATTCATCCGCTCCGGGATCTGGAGTTAACCCATTTCTGGTTTGCACATCA
Organism: uncultured Ferruginibacter sp.; assembly: GCA_964490345.1. Classification (GTDB taxonomy): domain Bacteria; phylum Bacteroidota; class Bacteroidia; order Chitinophagales; family Chitinophagaceae; genus Ferruginibacter. The sequence continues at coordinate 49,758 of CAZBBO010000003.1, read as the reverse complement.
ATATCTGTTTGCACTGCTGCGATAGCTTCACCTGTGTTGGAGATGGCTGTATTTGAAATGGTATTTAAATGCAAATTGTTTGCAGAAAGAAATACCGGTTGCGCATTAATACTATTGGTATTGGCCGCTGTATTTGCTTGCACATTAGCTAATGTAGTGTATGTTGTAGCATTGGAACCTCTGCATAAAAGATTTGTGCTTGCAGAATAAAACACATTATAATTAAAATTAGAAAACACTGTATTCGCAGCTCTAACCATCATCGCATACCTACTGTTATTATTTCCTACTGTTTGGAAATTTGCCAAAATATTATTTCTAAAATCTATGGCACTCGGGGCTGTAACTGTATTATCTACGTAAAGGCATGCTGCACGATGTCCTCCGTTTAAAGATGGATTAGAAGTAAGGCTCACAGAATTGAAATAAATTTTATACCCTCCACCCTGCACAACCGTAATACCAAAGCCATTATCAGAACGGTTAAATCCGTTATAACCGGAAGTCACTACTTTTGAAATCATATTGTTTGCAACAAGCAAATTGGCATCCGTATTAGAATTACCAATAAAAATACCATGTGCTCCGTAAACACTTGCATGTACTATGCTATCAATTTTATTTTCACTTATTACACAATCTTTTCCTGTTCCAACAATAAACATTCCGTAAACATCTGATGTGTAATCTGCCCATGAAAGATTTAAAATTTTATTTCGCTTCACCTGTGCTTTTTCCTGTTGATACAATTCCACACCTGAAAACCCTAACTTTTCTGCTGCAGTTATTGAGCCAATATCATTACTATCAATTACATTTCTCATTTCATTACCGGTAGGGCCTACTAATGCGAAACCGGAAGCTGCTTTAATAACCTTATTATTAAAAAACGTGTTGTCATTATTTCCGGTTGGCGGAATATTTAATGGGTCAGCTCCTCCACTAAAAACGGCACACCATGTTGTAGTGCTTCCTGAGCCGGAAATAATTGAATTTTTAACCGTGTTATTTGTTGCCCCGTCGGAAGAGTTAGGCGCTTCCATATATACTACGGTTGCTGTAGCAGCCGAATTGTTCGTGTTTGATATGGTTAAATTTCTAGTTACACCACCTGCTATATTAGCTCCATCAATGGCAACGTAATCTGCACCACGAAAAATAAAAATAGCCGTATTATTATTACCTGAAATGGAAACTGTTTTACCGGCAGCCGGACGTATTGTTAGTGTATTAATGGCACTGGCATAAGCATTGCTCTTTATAGTTAGTGGGAAGGTTTCACCTGATGCCGTAGTATAGTTGTTATTGATTAATTCAAAAATTATTGGTCCGCCAATACACCCTGTATTATATGCATCAATTGCCGCTGTGAGGGTGGTAAAATTTCCACCGGTTCCAACGGTATAGGTTCCATTAAGCGGTGCCGTTAGGGTTATAGGAACGGTATTTTCGGTATAGCACCCTGTGTTTTGATCAGTTACCCTAACTGTGTAGGTTATTGAAGCGTTCACACTTGATGCCAGCGGATTAGCAATGGTAGTACTGTTTAAATAAGTAGCCGGAGACCAGGAATAAGTAAATGGCCCTCCTTTAAAAAATCTCCAGGCTTCATTATTTACATTCCATATCACATTGTTCCTACCGGTTGGCGTTAATCCTAATGTTCCTGTACTATTCTCAATACCTAACGTTTTTGATTTGCTTGCTCCGCCATCATCTGCTTTTGTAACAGCTACTTCAATAGAACTTCCATTCTCATACAGCCTGATTTGCCCGGTTAACTCACCTGCATCATTACTCCAATTTAGTAACTTATAATACTCTAATACAAAAACCCTATTAGGAGATGTTCCATTTACAAACCAACGAATATAACCGGCAGGTTGCACGCTGCTATAAATTTCCCAATCAGACCAAGACAAAGCGATTATATTATTAGGAGTAGAGGTATTGGGAAGGGTTTGCGGAATGTATGCATCAGGATTACTCGCACCTAACTGCATATATCCATCTGAGGCAGCATAAACCTGTGTAATATTTTGTCCGTAAAAATTAAAAGTAAATGGAAGTGGGATTGCAGCAGAGATTGCATCTCCAACATAACCATCAACCGCCGCACTCCAAACCAAAGTAGGAGAGCCGGTTGGTGTGAGAAAGGTATATGGAATGCTTACTACCTGATAATCTGCATATCCTTCTGCCTGTAGCTGACTATTACCACCACCTAAGCAAATAGTTGAAGGGGTGGCAGATGAGGAAACCGTTGGCCCTGATTTAATAGCTATTGAAACTGAATCTACCAGAGCACATCCGGAGCTGCTATAAGAATAAGAAATTAAATACACCCCTTCTACACTTGCGGAAGGTGTAATGGTACCGGTTGAGGAGTTAATAGACAACCCTGTTGGCAATACCGAATAAATTCCTCCTGCCGGACCGGTTCTGGTAACACTAACCGGAGCATTATTTACACAATAAACAGATTGGGGATAGCTGATATCGGCTAAACTAACAGCAGTAACCGTAATGACTTTAGATGAAGGGGTTCCACTTCCACAAAAGTTAACCGGTGTAACAGTAATAGTGCCACCGGTTGCATTTGCAGCAAAAATAAAAGTATTAGTAGGCGTATTGGTAGAAGCACTAAAAGAAGTATTGGCCCCGGAATATGTCCAATTATATGTAGATGCCCCTGCAATAGCTGCTATTGAATAGGTTTGAGTTGAGCCGGGGCAAACAGGAGATGCTCCAGTAATAACACCCGCAGCACCTGGAGGTGCTGTACATGGCGACCAGGTGAAGGTTAACCCATTTGCAGGCCTTATGGAATTATTAAATCTTACATGGTCGGTATTAAGAGTGGCAGCTGTTGTTGCAGACCAGTTTGTGGTAGATTTCCTTGCATTAAAATCAGCAGCGGATGCGCCTCGTAATCCTACTTGAAATTCTAAGTTAACAGTTTCTGAAGTGGTAACACTACCATATACCACTTGCAATGTTTGTAAATTAGCTACACCTCCACCTTCATTAAGAATCATTTGAAAATTAAAATTATCAGTAACAATTTCAGGATAATTATAGCGACGCACCTGGTTCCACTGAATTACAAACTGTCTGTTTGGTGCAGTGCCACGTGTAAAAGCATACATACAGGCATAAGGGGTAATCGCAACATTTGAATTAGCAGTAGCATTAGATGACATTGTAATTGTTTTTGCCACAGCATTAAATGCAATAACAATGGTACCGTTAGTAATTCCAGCGCCACTAAGTCTTGTTCCTATTTGAATATTTATCAATGAACTTACATTGGTTATTGTATTACTTCCATTTGTTCTTGTACCGGTAAAAGTTGCAAAAGTTTGATAATGCAAATCAGCATTAAAGCCCGCAAAGCCATTGTTATTAGCTGTTCCATACAAATATACACCGGTATGGTCACTTGCATTTACCCATGAGCCTCCACCTGTTTGCCCGGTCATAACGGGCATACCATTGCTAAAACAAATCCATCCGTCAGTATCTAATCCGATATACCCATTCGCTGCTGAATATAAAGTACCATTAAAAGTAAAGTCGAATGGTAATTTATATCCATTGTAAGCCATATCATCCCAAACCTCAGGAAAAATATTCGCAGGGGTTGCTACTCCTACAGGATATCCGGGTGTATATGTTGTGGTGGACTGTGACCAATTGTAATAAGTGGCAACCTGAGCAGAAATATTTTTTGTTGCTATTAAACAACAAAAAAATAAAACAATTGAACACTTTATAAAATGAGTAGCATGTAAATGTTTCTTCATAAAGTTTAGTTGCATTAAATTCTTATAACATAATTAGTTAATCAGAATTAAAGGAGTTTTCAAAATGCTACAGATTCTAACCAAATTTAATAAATTTTAACAGAAAATTTTTAATATTTCCTACTTTTTCTTCAAAAAGGCGAATATCACTTTTTCCTAAAATATAGACATTTAAGTGACTTAAATATCTTTTCTGAAGAAATACAAATAGTGCAGTTAGTAACACCTTACCGAGAGAAAAGAATTTTTGTACCAGACTAACCAGCCATATATTATCACCCATGGAAATAAATTTTTATTAAGTGCTATTCAGTGTGGCTTCACATTCCTTAAAATTTTCCACAAAGCCTCCTTACGATGAGTTCCTTTGTGCTTCAACAATTTACACTAGTTTTGAAACTGCTGTTTTTCTCCTTTTTTAAGTATTAGAACCATTCATTTACCTGAAAAAGGGATTGTCTCAAGTTTAAATAAACCCGGAATTTTCTTTAGGTAGGGAACGCCTGTTCTCCGTCTGTTTGAGGTAATACCTTGACAGTGCCAAGATCAGGAATTGACTCATGTTTAAATAATTCCGAAATTTACTTTAGGGTGGGAACGCCAGTTCGCATCTGTTATCGGTAAGGCTTCAACAACAACACACAATCAGAATTTGAACAAACAAAATGAATAACAAAATAACAACCATAGCGTTTGACGCAGACGATACCTTATGGGTAAACGAACCTTACTTTCAAGAAGCAGAAAAACAATTTTGTGCATTGCTTGAGAATTATCATCCGCAACACACAATTTCACAAGAGCTTTTTAAAACTGAAATGAAGAACTTACCTCTCTACGGTTACGGAATTAAAGGATTTTTGCTGTGTATGATTGAAACTGCAAATAGAGTTTCAGACAGAACCGCTTCTTTAAATGTTATTGATAAAATTATAGAAATTGGACACAACCTCTTACAAAAGCCGATTGAACTTCTGCAAGGTGTTCAAGAAACTTTGGAAGCCTTGAATGGCGATTATAAATTGGTGGTTGCAACCAAAGGCGACTTGTTGGACCAAGAAAGGAAGTTGAAAAAATCAGGATTGGAACACTACTTCCACCACATAGAAATTATGAGTGAGAAGAAAGAAAGTGATTATCAAAAACTGTTTAAACATTTAGACTGTAAACCTGAAAACATTTTAATGTTGGGCAATTCCATTAAATCTGACATTATTCCTGTTTTAGAATTAGGCGGAAATGCTGCTCATATTCCATACTATGTAACATGGACACACGAGCAACAAGAAACTAATTTGAAACACGATAATTTCATTCAACTTAAATCAATTAACGAAATTTTAGATTATTTGAAGTAATGAAAATAAGCATACGACAAGAAACTGTTGCTGATTATCCGATTGTATTTAATTTGCTTGAAAAGGCGTTTCGCAAAGAGATTTTAAGCAACAAAAAAGAACACTTATTAGTAGAGCGATTGAGAAAATCCAATGGTTTTATTCCCGAATTGTCGTTAGTTGCAGAAGTGAACCACAAAGTTGTTGGTTACATTTTATTATCAAAAATCAGCATTAAAACCGATGTGGAGAACATCATTTCTTTAGCATTGGCTCCTGTTGCCGTTCTGCCTGATTTTCAGAAAAAAGGGATAGGCGCACAACTCATTGAAGAAGCCCATCACATTGCAAAAGAATTAGGTTATCAATCGGTTATTTTATTAGGTCACGAAAAATATTATCCAAAATTTGGATACCTACCATTACACTATTTCAATATTTCACTTCCATTTGAAGCACCTAAAGAAAATTGTATGGCTATAGAGCTTGTTCCTGATGCGTTGAGTAATAAAATAGGAAGTGTAATTTACTCAAAAGAATTTTTTGAATAAAAATATAAAATGAAGACATTAATAAACGTAGACAATTGGAACAGAAAAGAGCACTTCCTTTTCTTCTCAAAATTTGAAGAGCCATTTTTTGGTGTAACCGTAAAAGTAAATTGCACAACCGCCTATTTAAATGCGAAAGAAAAAAACATTTCTTTTTTCTTGTATTATTTATACCGTGCTTTAAAAGCAGCCAATGAAGTGGAAAACTTCCGATACAGAATAATTGAAAATCAACCCTATAATTTTGCAACCGTAAATGCTTCGCCAACCATCAACCGACCTGACGGAACATTTGGCTTTGCCTATATGGACTATTTTGAAGATGAAAAAAAGTTTTATGAAAAAGCATTACAAGAAATTGAAAATGTAAAACGCACAAACAGTTTATTACCTGCCGTTTCAGGAGAAAATGTTATTCATTTTTCTGCCATTCCGTGGCTTGACTTTACAAGCATTTCACACGCAAGAAGTTTTTTGCATCCCGATAGTTGCCCCAAAATTTCATTTGGCAAAATGACCGAAAACAATGGCGTGAAAGAAATACCTGTTTCTATACACGGACACCACGCACTAATGGACGGTTACCATGTAGGATTGTTTATAGACAAATTTCAGGGGCTATTAAAGGCATGATAGAAGCATTACACAACACTGCCAAAAGCGGGGCTAAACAGCTTCAAATAGGCTTTTGTGCAAGGTGCAACATTTGTTCTTCGATTGAACTTTTGTTGTAAAACTCCCCGTCTTAGGCAATACCCAAAACGTTTAGGGGAACACCTGTAATGTGCCAAGATGAGGTATTGTTTCATATTTAAATAAATCCGAAATTTACTTTAGGGTGGGAACGCCAGTTCCCCATCCGTTTGGAGTAGCACCCACAAAGTACCATAATGAGGTATTGTTCGGTGTATTAAAAAAAGCGAACTTTGCATTGGGTCAGCGGAGCATTTTTCCCTTCCATTGATTCACTTTTATTCTTAATCACCTGTTTCCATTTCTAAATTCCCCTTATTCAAAAAGCTGTTCAAGCACTGCTCTTCCTTTTCAACCTCCTACATTCCTAACCCGGAATTAGAATGAAGGCGTATAAAAAAATGTTGGATTGAGCACATAGCTGTGTATGTGTTCAGGTTTTCCTCATGCTGAAAATCAGATTAGCTCATTACAGCACAAAAGCACTGCTATACATTATTCTCTGTAGCGTAGAAAGAAAAATTTTATTCCTTCTTCGAAATCCTTGATCTTTCTTTCGATTTCTTTCTTTGGGTCAAGGCAAAGGAATAAACAAGGTAAATTAGGTCTGCACTTCCAAGATTTAAAAGTTGCTCTAAGAGACACGCCAGCTAGCTACAAAGCAAATAATTAATAAAGCAGGCACCGTTATTATTAACACTAAAATGAAGAAGCGAGATTTCTCAATAGATGCATTAAATTCGTTTACTCCTAACCGTTATGCTCCATAAATACCGAGTTTGAGGTATTGTTTTGTATTTAAAACAATCCGAACTTTGAATTGGGGAGGGGGGCGTAGCCCCCGCCCGAAAGGGGTATCTGCCCAATAAAGTACCTTGATGAGCTATTGTCTTGTATTTTCAAAACTTCGAACTTTGCACCGGGGTGGGAAACGCAGTTTCCCCTTTTTTTGAAATGGCACCTATAAAGTACCAAGCCGAGGTATTGTTCTGTGTTTTATTAATTGCGAACTTTGAATTGGGGTCAGCGGGACGCTGACCCCGGGCAGTAATAGGCCTCATTTTGCAAATCTCTTTACTCCTATCTTAAATATGCTCCGAAATAGAAAAACGAAGATGCTATTAATTATGAATTACTGATATTTGGTTTTTAGTTGATAGGAAAGGATTATAATTCATTTTGATTAAATTTTTTTTCGTGTATCCTTAGCAGTTATACCCCATAAATACCGATTATATGGTATTGTTTGATGTTCTTGAAAATCCGAACTTTGCACCGGGGGTGGGAAACGCAGTTTCCCCTTTTTTTGAAATGGCACCTATAAAGTACCGTTTTGAGGTATTGTTCCGCATCCCTAAATTTCATATCTTTATATCGGGTCAGCGGGATACCGGCCCGGGAATATAATCAACTGCAGTTAGTCGAAAACAATCATCCTTTTATTCCTTTCACCCACAATGTCCCTTTGCGAGGTATTCTTTCATGTTTCAATAATTTAGAAATTTTCTTTAGCGCATAAACCCTAGTTCCGCTTCTGTCTGATGGTATTAGCATCCACAATATCCCCACCTGAAGTATTGTTATATACTTCAAAAAAAATCGAACTATGCTTTGGGTCAAGAGGGGAGCTACTCCTCCTTGAAATTTCTATCCTCTACCCCATTTATCCCCAATACAGGGTATTTTTCAAAAGAAAAAGAATTCCGATTTTTATTCTCAGCCTGCGAGACCATTTTTTTGGTTTTGCCTTAATATAAACAAAACCCCACCTATTTAGGCGGGGTTTGATATGTAAGTCAGGAGACAACTCCTTTAAAGAATAACAACCTGCTGTGTCCACTTTTTACCAGACATATCATAAACAACTAACCGATATGAACCCGGAGTGAGATGATTTAATATATATCGTAAGGTGAGTCCCGGCTGCTTTATCGTCTCTTCTTTTTCAATAACCCGCACTCCACTATTATTGTATAAAGCCACTTTATATTTTCCTGACTTCATATTCTCAAACCGAACATTCATCTGGCGCCCCATAACAGGATTAGGATACACCGTAACCATTTCAGTCAATTCAACTCCTCCATTTTGTTTTGAAGCAACCTGAACTGTTTTACTATAAAAAATCTTTCCATTTCTTGTTACTGCCTTTATACGATAGTAATTATCTCCTGTCATAGGATTGTGATCAATATCTGAATACCTCACCACGCCGCCATTATTTAACAATGCTTCACGGGTTATAATTCCGGTAAATATTCCTCTATTAGAGCTTCGTTCTACTTCATAATGAGACACACCTGATTCATTAAGCACATTCCAGCTCACATTAATAGTAGCATCTGTCCTTCGTACAGCCGTTGCTGTTATAATTAGCACTTCAGGCTCCGGAGAAGTAACCTGGCGGAAAACGATTCTGAAACGATTTGCAGCATACGATTCGGGTGCTGATGTTGTTACCGTAAATGGATAGGATGTTGTTTCCTCCAGGCTTATTGACGTGCTGGTATGTAAGTGTAAATCTTCCAACCATGCACTCAATCCTGTGGCATCCATATTAGCAGGATTAATCTCTAATACATAAGATTGTGCACGCATTAACCCCAGATTATAATATATCGTATCATTGGCTGTTACCGGAGCCCTCTTTTCAACAGCAAATAATTTACTATCGCGTTTAAGTGAAAATGTTTCAGATAAATTTCCCAACTTCAGAGCATCATCAACATTTACCTCATTGTTGTATTGATCATTAAACTGGGTTGCTACACCATCAAGCAATACCTGATATCCATTATTCATCACATAGATATTGGCACGTATTTCAGACTCAGCGAGCAAGGATGAGCGAGAGCGTAGATTACTTCCCGGTACCTTAGCGTTTTCATTAAAGTTAATATGACCTGCCTGTCCTGAGGATATCACAAAAAACGCCTGGCCACTTTCAATGGTATTATGCACACTTCCCGGCGCGCCATAACTTCCGCCACCAGGAGTTACATGATAATTACCATCCATGCCTTTTGTTAAGGTTTGATATGCACCCAAACCATAGGCAGAGTTAGCTCCTTGGTTTGTTAATTGTGGATCCCATAAATAATATACATCTGCTAAATGATGAGTATGCACTCCTGAACTGGTTAAATCAATGGCAGATGCATAAGGATTTCCCACTGATTCAAACTTACCTGCAGGCACATTAATACTGGGAGGTGCATCCGCTCCCGGAGTATATAATTTACCGTAGGTACGCATGGTAGTAGCGTTTGGTGCTCCCAATGAAGTAATCACACTTCTATCACCTCTCACCAATACCATATACCCATTTTTGTTTTCAATAGGCGTTGATGTGGTAGTAGCTACACCAACCCACTGATTGCTTATTGCATCATATTTGTTCATGGTTCCGCCTGCGGGAGTGTATGCATCAAAGCCTAAACCTAATGCTCCCTGAATTTTACTGGTTATCATAGTACCATATCCTGAGTGCAAATTCTGATTTGCAAATGTGGCTCCTTCCTGCCATGCTTGTTTTATGGTTTGACTTCCTTTAGTTGGTACTGCTAGTAATTGCCATGACTTTGGATGCATACCTGACCCTGTTCCTGTATGAATATATCTTTCAACGGTTACTTCACCGGTTATTATCTTACCAGTAAGATTACCTACCCATGCAGTATTGTCAGCGGTAGAGCGTAATGTTAAAAATCCTCCTGTTGCAAACTTTGTTCCTGAAGAAGAAAAATTAAGCGACCCTAATATATTCAATGAGCCAGCTAAGGTAACGCCTGCCGAACTGCTGTTACCAATCAGCAAATGATTAACATCATCATCAACAAAGGTATTTGCAGGAATAGTTTGAGCTGCATTCCCATTTAAATGAATAGTTCCATCTTTTGCATTAAAAATTCCGTTGTTGGTTATAGTGCCTGATATTTCCATTGTTCCACTACTCATGGACAATGAAGCTCCTGAATGAATAATAATATTCCTTACAGAAGCTGTTCCCGAAGCTAATACAGGATAAACGGCAGGTGCGACAACGGAAGGAATAATTACATCTGAACAACTCAAAGATGGCAAGGTGTTATTACTCCAGTTAGCTGCAGTAAACCAATCATTACTTACCATCCCTGTCCACATATTTAATACTCCTGAAGTAGCTATATTAGAATAAACTGCAGGACATGAGCCTTGTTTAACCATCACTCTATACAATACAGGAGCAGTGATATTACTAAAGGTGAGCACATTGGTTACATTAGCAATGTTTGTCCAGCTTGTTCCACCATCAATACTTCTTTCCCAGCGAACCACATTTCCATTTTGGCCACTCAGCATTAACATACCGCCACCATTATTACAAGCATACACATCAGGCAAGGTGCCACCAACCGAGCCGACACCCACTGTTAATACTCCACCGGCTGTTTCTCCATCGCAACTTCCTGTAGCTGTAATGGTATATGCAAAGGTGCCGTATTGTGTTGGTGTGCCACTTATGGTAAATTGCCCGACACTATATACTCCTGATACTCCACTTGGCAATCCGCTCACTGTAGCCCCGGTTCCGGTTCCGCCTATAGTGAAAACTATATTATTGATGGAAGTATTATTACACACGGTTTGATTTGCTTGTCCTGATGACAAGGCAACTGTAGATCCTTGAACAGTAACAGTTCCGGTTGCAGTGGTTTGGGCACAGGTTCCGGTAGTATGCACGGTATAATTAAACACACCTCTTACTGTAGGCGTTCCACTAATTGTAAAGATTCCACCACTATACGTTCCCGTTAGTCCTGCAGGCAACCCACTTACTGTTGCACCTGTTCCTCCACCCGAAATGGCATAAGTAATATCTGTAAGCGGTGAATTTATACATAATGTAGGATAATCAGAACCGGTAGCTGAAGAAAGCGCAATAGCTGCCGCCGGATTAATGGTTAAAGTACCGCTCATAGTTGTTGGGTTACAACTTCCGGATGTAGTAACAGTATAATTATAAACACCGGAAACGGTAGGAGTGCCATTTATCACAAATAACCCACCACTATAGTTCCCGTTAACACCCCCCGGCAAGCCACTCACTGATGCGCCTGTTGCTGTACCACCAATTTGGAATACAATATTTGTCATAGCAGTATTTACACAACGCGTTTGATTTACACCTCCAGAAAATAAACTAATGGTTTGCGCTTTAACTTCAATTGAACCATTAGCTGTAACCGGCGTACATGTACCCACTGTAGTTACCACGTAACTAAATAAACCTGTAGCAGTAGGGGTTCCGTTAATCGTAAGTATATTACCACTAACCGTTCCCGTTACTCCTGCAGGCAGTCCGGTAACAGTAGCACCGGTAGCGGTTCCACCCAGGTTAAACTGAACAGGTATTATAGGTTGGTTTACACAAGTGGATAATGCGCCGTTTCCTGAAGCAAGCGAAATGGTTTGATGTTGAACAGTTATTGTACCAGTAACTGTTGTAGGATTACATGTACCTGTTGTAGAAACAGTATATCCATACGAGCCGGGTACAGTAGGTGTTCCGGAAATAGTAAGTGTAGAACCATTAAAAATTGAGGTTACACCAACCGGCAAACCAGTTACCGTTGGACCGGCAGCTCCACTTGCTGCTGCATAAATAATATCATCAATGGGTGAGTTGGCACATACTGTTTGAGCATCTGTACCCGGTGCCGAAATTAAACTGATAAACGGACGTAATGTTCCGAAGGATATATCATCCAATCCAAAATCATTACCTCCTGCAACAGTATTTAAATTGACAATTTTTATGACTGCAGTTGTATTGGTACCGGAGTTCCAGGTAGGATTACTATAAAATCGAATCCAGTTATCTATATTAACCTGGTTATTATTTGTTGGCTTTGGCGCAGTACTTAAATCTGCAATCGTACCAACAGCAACGCCATTTATCTCAAATTGTAATTTAGCCGGCGAGGCAGGGTTGAGATTCATTGCCCATGCACTGAAATAATAATCAGTAAAAGGTAAAACATTCACTGTTTGTTGCCATATTATACGAGGTCGAGCAGGGGAGCCAATCAAACTGGTACTACCATTAATCATCATAAAATTACCAGTTTGTGTAGGCGTAGTATGATCTCTCCCATAAAAGTTGGTATGATATAAATGCGCATCGTCATCTACTGCATATTCTCCTTCAGGCCAAAGATTAAACCCGGTTGCATAATCATATTCGGTAAAAAATCCTGTATCTCCTAATTCAAAATCGCCATTCACCACCAGCTCTTGCGCAACACCTATGCTAGCATTTCCCATACATCCGCTGGCAGCGGTAACCGTCACATCATATACACCCACTTCATCTACTTCAATGGTTTGAGTTGTTTCTCCAGTACTCCATATATAATTTATTGCAGCAGGAGTTGCACTGGCTGTTAATTGTATTTTCCCCGGAATGGCACAATAATCAGCACTTATTGTAACCTGAGGGGATGGATTTACATTTACATTTACATTACTAGTATTGCTACAACCGTTGCTGTTAGTAAATGTTGCGGTATATACATGTGCGCCTGCAGAAGGGCTGGCAAATACAGTGGTTAAATTTTGTCCTAAATAGGCAACCGTTCCTCCTGCATCTGAAAATAATCCTGTAAGCGGTGACCATGTTGAATTAAGTGTTGATGGCACGGTATAGTTCACCGTAATATTCCAATGATTCAATTTCCCGGTATTTGTCTGGAACCGACTGCGATACAATACATCATCTTCAACAATAAGGGTGTATGTACCATTTGGTATTCCATATAAACCTGCAAAATTGGTTATGTTCGATTGATTAGCCGGCGAACCTATGCCATTCTTTGCATCTGCTGCATAGGTATTATTATAAGGATTACTTCCGGTAGTGATGGGTGTTGATGATAAACTACTGATGGTGGTTGTATTAAAGTCATCGCCTGTACCACCACGTTGGTTTACCAAATTAAGAATATTTCCATTCGGTGCTTTAAGATTAATATTTAAATCTCCCGTTGCTGTGTGTGATATTCTGAAAGTAACTACGATGCTGGTGATTACAGCATTTGCAGGAATACCAGATATATTCAATGTACGAGTTAATACTCCGGTAGCTCCAAAAATAGATTTATCCGGAATATTGACATTAATATTTCCTGACGTAGCTGTTTTCACGCCACTAACCGGTGCTCCACCTACTGCGGTAAGTGCTTGTACTGCACCTTCACATATTGTTACCGAAGAAGGCGTAATAGAGAACGCAGGAGGCAATGGATTTACAGTTATTGTTGCAGCACCACTTAGGTTTACAGGCAACGCTGCACAATTATCATCACTTATTGAAGCAATGGTATAAGTTGTATTTGTTACCGGGTTAACGGGTATCATTATAGTTGGGGCTGTACCATTAAATGGAATCCCACCACTCAATGTACCTGATATTGAACCACTACCCGCTACCGTTAGTGTTAGATTGGCACCTGAGCCAATACACATTTGTGCAGTTCCTGAAAGAACCCCTGTGGGCCGTGCGTTAACAGTAATGGTAGCTATTGAAGAATACACCTGACTGCATGGAGCATTTGATATCAGCGCCCTGTAAATGGTAGTTGAATTTAGATTTGTATAGTTAAGAAAAGCAGTAGTATTGGCAATGTTTGTCCAGGTAACTCCTCCGTTTGTACTACTCTCCCATCTCAACACACTACCCACATGGCCGCTTAATGAAAGCGATCCGCTATTTACTGAAGCACAAACGGTAGCATCTGCAGACACTGAACCTGCCAACGAAGCAGGTGTTACTGTTATTGTGGCTACTGTTGAAAATGATTCTGCACAATTCCCGCTTTTCACAACCACACGATATTGTGTAGTTTGAATAAGATTGGTAACCGTAAAAGTAGTTCCGACAAAACCAATAGATGACCATACACTGCCACCGTCTGTAGAATACTCCCAATCGTAGATAGCTCCGGTATAACCACCAACGGTTAAAATGGTACTGTTTACTCCTGTACAAACATTGGCGCTTCCACTTAACACACCACCCACAGAGGTTGGAGTAACGGTTATGGTTACACTACCTGATTGGGATTGATTACAAGACGTAGAAGAGGCATCTGTTACACTTTCCAAAGTATAAACAAATGTTCCGGAAGTACTTGTAGGAGCAGGCACGGTAAGTATGGAGCCGGTTGAAGTACCAGAAAGCAAAGAACCTCCATTTATACGATAATAAAATGTATAAGGGGCTGTACCATTGCTTCCGGTAAATGTGACATCGGGCTGACCGGAAAATATACAAACGGAAGTGCTGCCCGAAATAGTAGCTGTTGGTAATGGATTCACTATAATAGAAATAGTATCAGTTACTCCTTTACTACACCCTTTAGCATCGGTAACTTGCTGTAATGTATATTCAAATACTCCTGCAGAAGATGTATTGGCAGATAGCATTATACTATTTCCAACCACTGTAGATATCGTTTGAACGGCTCCTCCATTTATTCGATAGTAAAAGGTAAATGGTGCGGTTCCATTGGTTCCAGTAAAGGTGATATTTGCAGGGGTATTCAAGCACACTGTATTATTCCCCAATATGGACGCCATGGGTAACTCATTTATTACTACAACAGCATTACCAGTTTGAGTTTGTGCGCAACTGTTAGCATCTGAAACAGAAATCAGATTATAGACAAAAGTACCATCAATAGATGTAGGTGCGCTTATAGCAATTGAATTACCGGAAACAGTGGTTATCGTTTGCGACGCTCCACCATTGATATCGTAAATGAAGGTATAAGGAGCTGTACCATTTGACCCGGTAAATGTAATTAACGGTGAAGCAGCATTTAAACATACAGATGTTGCTCCACTAATAGTGGCTGTTGGCAAGGTATGTACTGTTACAGGAAATACTGTTTCTGAAGCAGCAGAACAACCGTTTATATCAGTGAAATTTACCAACACTTTTCCTATTCCGGGAGTGGTCCAGGTAATAGTAACCTGATCATCATTTAACGTTCCTCCGGATGAAATATTTCCACCAATAACACTCCATACATAATCGCTTTGATTTGATTGAGTTGTATATAAATGATTGGCCGACTGAACACATGCGGCAGTAGGACCGGCTATAACCGGGATGGTACCTGTGGAGCCTGTAACCGTTGTGCTCGTTGCACCCGAACAACCTTTTGCATTAGTATAGTTAACATAAATAGATTTTACACCCGGAAGATTCCAGTCAACCAATACATTATCATCAGCCAATGTTCCTCCTGATACAATTGTACCGCCCGTAATTGTCCAAACATAGTTAAACTGGCCGGACTCTGTAAGATATTCTGCCGTTGTACCAGGGCAGAAAGGATTAGGACCGGTTAGGGTTGGCACAGGTAGCGCATAAACTTCAAATGGAATGGTACTTAAGGTAGTACATCCGTTAACGTTAGTTACAGAATAAGTAATGGTCACTATTCCCGGAACATGGCCACTCACCACACCTGTTGTAGCATGAATAGAAGCAATGGTAGAATTAGAGCTAGACCACACCCCTCCCAAATTTGAATTATATAAATTGGATGACGTGTTTACACATGTACCCATATCCCCCGTAATAGGTTGCTGAACCGGATTATTATGTACCGTTATAACAATTGCATTGTAGCTCAAAGAACAGCCATTGCTAGATAATACTTCAACAGATACCACATCACCATCAGCTAGAGCAGATGTAGAGAAAATATTAGAAGAGCCACTTTGAACCGATATATTATTTACAAAGAACTCATAATGCTGATAACCTGAAGTTGCAATAAAGGTTACTGAAGCGGCTGAACAAATGATGTTATCATTTGAAGCAATACCCGAATTTTCTACTGCACTCAATATTCCCACAGGTGCTGGCAATACAGTTATCATAATTGTATTCAGCTCTAGAGTACAACCGTTGCTGTTAGTAATCTCAACAGTAAACTGAGTAGTTGAGCTAATATTATTAGCTATATAAATATTTGAAGAAGATGCTTGAACACTTGTCCCATTTACTTTAAAATCATACCAATCCCAACCTGTTGTAGCTGTAAAGGTTACCTGCTCATTAGGACAAATGACATTATCATTTGGAATTCCGGAATTTTCAGTTGCAGAAAGCATACCGGATGGTAATGCCTTTACGGCAACCATAATATTATTAAAGACTTGTGCACATCCTCCAATATTTGTTGCGGATACGGTAACAATATCTCCATCTGCAAGTGTAGTTGAAACAAAAGTATTTGAAGGCCCTGTTTGTTTAGACAACCCATTTACAAAGAAATTATAATTTGCATACCCTGCAGTAGCCGTGAAGGTTGCAGGATACCCATCACAAATAATATTATCATTCGCTGTGGTTCCTGAATTTTCTGTGAGCACAATACTTCCAATAGGAAGTGCAATTACTGAAACAGTAATTGAATTAGTCAAAACTTCACATCCGTTAATATCCAAAATTTCACCATGCACCACATCATTATTAGCAAGTGAGGTAGTTGAATAACTGTTTGAATTACCCACTTGCACTAGAACATTATTTAAATAAAAGCGATAGTTTACATGTCCAGCTTCTGCAATAAATGCAATATTATCACCTGCACAAATAAACCCGTCATTTGCAGTTGTTCCGGAACTTTCCATTACATTAAGTACAGTAGATGGCAAAGCAGTTACTGAAATATTTAATGAGTTGAAAGTGGTAAAGCATCCGGCAGAGTTGGTTACATCTACTGAAATTACATCACCATTATTTATTGAAGTAGAGGTAAATGTTGAAGAAGGACCGGTTTGAGCCGGAACGCCGTTAATTTTAAATTGATATTGACTATATCCTGAAGACGCAATAAAAGTAATTGAAGCTCCGGCACAAATGATATTATCATTTGGTGTACCAGAATTTTCAGTTGCCGTTAGTGTGCCAGATGGCAAATCATTTACTGTGATTACCACAGGTGCAAAAGTTCCCACACAACCTGTAGTCGAAGTTGCCTGAACTGCAACGATAGATGGATTAGTTAAGGAAGTAGAAACAAAAGAATGAGACACCCCTGTTTGTTGAGGCAATCCATTTACTACAAATGAATACAAATTAAAGCCTGCAGGAGCAGAAAAAGTTACTGCATCACCCACACAAATTGAATTGTCATTTGCGGCTATTCCTGAATTTTCAGAAGCAGTAAGTGTTCCGGTAGGATTTGCACCAACGGTGATTACTTGTGGCCCCCAAACTGAAGCACATCCGGCGCTATTAGAAGCCACCACGGTTACTGATGCGGTTCCGGTTAATGAGGATGTGGAGAAAGTGTTTGAAGCACCTGATTGCACATCCCCACCATTAACCTTAAAAATATAATTTGCAAATCCGGGTGTTGCGGTAAAAATCACATTATCTCCGGCACAAATAATATTATCATTCGCTGTGGTTCCTGAATTTTCTGTGGCACTTAAAGAGCCTACAGGTGCAGGAGTAACAGAAATAGCTATCGAATTATAAGTAGTAATACAACCGTTAATATTCTTTACTTCTACGGTAACTACATCACCATTTTGCAGTGAAGTAGTATTAAAGATACGTGCATTACTATTCTGAGCAGTTACCCCGTTTACTTTAAAATGATAATTGGGGTATCCGGTTGTAGCTGCAAAAGTCACATTACTTCCCGGGCAAATAATATTATCGTTAGGGATTCCTGAAGTTTCCGATGCCGTTAAATTTCCTACAGCTGCTGCTTTTACAGTAACAGAAAAGTTTGCGGAAGAGCGCGTACATCCCGAACCGTTAGTAACTGTATAAAAGAAATTTACAGGTCCTGCAGCAACACCTGTTACTACCCCGGCATTATCTACGGTAGCAATAGAAGGATTGGAAGATGTCCACGAATAAGTTAATGGCCCTACTCCGGATGCATTAGGTAAGAGGGTAATTTGGTTGAGGGCACACACTTCAGTAGGCCCGGTAATAGCATTTGCAACAGGAAGGGCAACCACGGTAATTGCACCTGTTTCATTCTGTTTAACACAAGACCCTCCGGTAGCAGTAACTGTATAATTAAATACTCCGGTTACATTTGGTGTACCCGAAATAGTAAAGATTCCACTATTGTAACTTCCACTAATCCCTGTAGGAAGGCCGGTTACGGTTGCACCCGTACCACTACCTCCAACCGAATAGGTGATATTAGTTATAGCAGATTGAGTTACACAAGCGGTTTGAAAATTGGAACCCCCTCCTGATGTTAATGATAGTGTTGCTATATTATTTACGGTAATTGTACCTGACGTTGTGCTTGTTCCACAAGCGCCATTAGCACTTATGGTATATGGAAAGGAACCAAATTGTGTAGGCGTTCCGGAAATAGTAAAGGTTCCGCTATTATAAGCCCCTGACAATCCCGATGGAAGCCCGGTTACCGATACGCCAGTTTCATCTTGCAATGAAAAGATAATATTATTTAATACAGTATTAATACAAAGTGTAGGATTATTACTTCCCACTCCTGAAGCTAATGTAAATGAGGGTGCAGGATTTACTGTGATAGACGCTGACAATGATGCGCTCACACAATCTCCTGTAGTTGTAATTTGGAAATTAAAAATTCCTGATTCAGTAGGTGTTCCGGAAATAGTAAATACACCACCTGAAAATGATCCTGTTACTCCTGCAGGCAGTACGCCAGAGGAAATTACAGCACCGGTAGCGCCTCCACCAACAGTATATTCAATATCTGTTAAAGGTGAGTTCACACATAATGTTTGAACATCTGTACCTACTGCAGATGTAAGCAAAATAGTACCCGGTGTACTAACTGTTAGGGTTACCTGCTGCGATTGATTTATACAAACTGAGCCTGTAGCGGAAACTGTGAAAGTGTAAATTCCTGTAACAGAAGGTGTCCCGGTAAGGGTGTAAACACCTCCACTAAAAGAACCTGAAACACCGGGAGGCACACTACCCGAAGAAATCATTACTCCGGTGGCAGCACCTCCTGCAGCAAATTCAATATTTGCCATTGCATTTCCAAAGCATATTGTTTGTGTGATAGTGGAAGGGGCGGTGGCAAGCGTAAGCGTAGCATCTGCATTAACCGTATAAGCACCTGAAACATTACTTATCTTTTCATCACATCCGGTTACTACACAATAATAATAATTCACCCCAGCAGAACTTGTAGAAGGAACATAGGCTTGTGAAGTAGCACCTGGTATAAGGGTACCGCCGGTATTTGATGCTACACTATTTACATACCATTGATATGCAGGAGAAGTACCTGTTGTACTTATGGATAAAGAGGCTGCATTATCACCCACACAATAAGCTTGAGGAACTGTGGAAGGGTGTGTGGTAATATTTATTGGATTAGCAATAACAATATTGGGAGAAACAAAAACAGCATTTCCTGGTCCACATGCAGCATTATTATTCCCAAACCAACATACCCCCTCTACCACCATATCAAAAGAGATATTATTAATTCCTGTATTTAGCGGAGTAGTATATCCTGTACCCGAAATAAAATTACTTGCTGTAAGCGGTAGCGTAAATGTTGCGGTTGCTCCCGGAGCTACATTATTAGCATCTGTTCGTACATAATAATCAGCCCAACTTGTGCCATTTTGATTCCACTTCACGCCCACATTAATATCCGGGCTGCTATTCGTCCAGGTAGCCTGACCAATATTTTTTACTGTAACACTTACATTTCTTGTTTCTCCTGCACACCATGGTGAATTACCATAATCCATAGAAATAAATTGTGTGGAATAAGCAGGAACCCAGGAGACAATTACTCTCCCCCCTGCGCCATCTCCACCATAACGTGTGCTACTACTTGTACGAACAGCACCTCCTCCACCTCCACCGGGATTATCTCCATCAGATCCATTCCCCTGGCTATTATACCTGCCATTTCCACCATCACCACCGCCGGTGGGTGCATTACCTCCATTTTGATTTGGTGCATCAGTACCATTTGCAGCAAAGCCCGCAGATGAGCCGCCACCACCACCATAGCGAGTGCCTGAAGTGTTGCCATCATGTCCATTTCCTCCATAGTTAGTAATATCACCAATACCTACAGCACCACCATTTGCACCGTTAGCATTATTATTAGCTACACTATTACCACCTCTGGCTAATATGGTTGATGAACTACCAAACCAGCTATCACCACCTGCACTTGTACCGGTAGCTCCTGCTCCTACTCTTACAGTATAATTGTTATTTGGTATAACGGTAAGCACGCTACGTGAATATCCACCGCCACCTCCTCCACCAGATACACCATTTGAAGTGCGGGTTCCACCTTTTCCACCTCCACCCCAACACTCCACGGTGATTTCAGTTATACCAGCAGGAACATTAAATGTTCCATTAGCATTAAAAGTCTGGCTATTTTGAGCTAAACAAGAAGAAAGAAGATTACCAAAAATGGTAAACATCGAAATCGTAAAAATTCGAAAGACTTTTGTTTTAAAAATCTCATAGCAGCATAAAGATGTTTTCATATCATACATTTTAGCAGTAAAATCAATAGGTGTGTAAAAACACACAATGATTCATGGTAAAGTCGGTATATGGAATATGAATTTTAAAGGGCTGCTACAACATTAAATTAGGGTACGCTGTACAGCAAATCTTGGAGACTGAAAATTTTAAAGCAGTTTTAAAAGGAGATGGAAACTCTTTCTCAAAAGAGTAACATTAAGGTCTTATTCGCTAAAATATTGGAGAATTTAGGCTATGTGTGCCTTGAGAGTACAAAGATAATAGTAAAATTGAGAAATCCTAATATTTATTAAAG
The DNA here is from genome assembly GCA_964490345.1 of uncultured Ferruginibacter sp. Classification (GTDB taxonomy): domain Bacteria; phylum Bacteroidota; class Bacteroidia; order Chitinophagales; family Chitinophagaceae; genus Ferruginibacter. The sequence continues at coordinate 28,522 of CAZBBO010000003.1, read as the reverse complement.
AAATTCATAATCCAAAAGGAGTATTAGGTATTATATTTTAGTCCATTGTGATTTAAAAGAATCATCCGCCAATTTGGCTACCCTCCTGGCTTTCAGCTCGTTTCATCTCTTCATCTGATTCATCTTTGTTCTGTTTAATCTGTTTTATTAATCCTTTACCAAAACGGTAGGTAAAACTCATTTTAAACAATCTGCTTTCAACTTTCCCATAACCTATAGAGGTCTGACCGGCAAAACTACTGGTACCAGCCCATCTCATGGTATAAAAAACATCATTAACCAAAAGTTTTAATTTTCCCCTACTATTAAACATTGATTTTTGCACACCAATATTAACAGCTCCATAGCCTTTTGACTTGAATGTGCCTTGGCTGATAGCAGGTGCTACATACCATGCTGATATTTCACCCGTGATAGTTGGTGAGAACTTATATGTTTGCTGGCTCTGAATGGTTACCGAAAATGTTTCTAAATTGATTCCCCTCCCTTCACCAAAATTTGCTTTATATCTTGAATAAAAGGAATTCAAACTTAGAAAAGCTTCATAATCTTTAATTGAAATAGGGTAACTAAATGAAAGATTAATAATATTTTGAGAAGCTAGATTGCGTTTTGATAGAAATGCCTTTGATTTTTCTGTAGTATCCACTAACATGGAGAAAAAGTTTCTTACTCGGGAATAACTTAGGGTGGTGACCAGCTTATATTTATAGCTATGCTTTAATGAAATAGTATTTGTGTACTGTGGTTGTAGCTTTGGGTTCCCTTTTACATAAGTGTACTCGTCTAACTTATATTCAATGGGATTTAAATCTTGATAATTCGGGCGATCAATACGCCGGCTGTATGAAATATCAAACAGGTTTAATGGCGTTATTTTGTATGTTAATGAAATGCTTGGAAAAATGTCCAAATAAGTTCCTCTATACATGGAATCATAAGGAGCCATCATATTTCCATTCCACTCAAAGCCCACCGACCTGCCAGTGTATTGTGTTTCTTCCAATCTAATTCCTGTTTGGATAATGAAATTGGATATACTCCTACTATAATTAACATAGGCCGCATGAATCTTTTCTTTATATTGAAAAAGATTGCTTCGTAATGAATCCAATTTGAAATCGGAATCTAAAACATCAAATCGCCTAAAATCATTTTTAGTTTTAACATTAGCCCATTTCACACCAAAAGCTATTCGTCCTCCTTTTAAATTTCTTTCTAAACCTAATTTTAATGAATAAATATCAATTTCTGTAGGCGCCTCAATCTGATATTCAGTGTGTGATAATTCTATTAAACCTGTAGGATCAAAAAAGACATTTGGTTGTACTTGATTCCCCTTATTTTTATACTTCCCATAATCAATATCAACATTTAATTCATTTCCGGTAGAATCAATAAACTGGTAATTAATATTGGAGTTAATATTTGATCTGGAGGATTTATTGGTATTAATTGCCTTCAATAATCTGACTATATGAGAAGAAGGTAAAAGGTAGGAAATATCAGTATTGTTCTTAGAAATTAGTTCAAGGTCAGCATTAGAGCCATCAACCTTTACACCCAGGGTGTGGAATCTGTTTATAAAAAAATCAGCACCAACTTTATACCGATAATTTGAATGATTGGTAATTAAGCTGGTCTTTTGTAAAAAACCAGAATCTGAAATTATCCTGTTCATATCTGCGATGCCTAATGTTTTGTTATCTGCTAAATGCAAACTGGCAAACAAATTAGTATAGGCCGAACGATTATTCAGGGTTACTCCGGCATTATATTTAGGATAGGTAGCAATCCCATAATCTGCACTAATGGAGCCATTCGTGCCCCATTGTTTAAATTTCTTTAATTTAATATTAATAATTCCCGCATTCCCTTCTGCTTCAAATTGGACAGGAGGATTTTTCATAATCTCAATTATTTCAATTTGGGTTGATTGTAATGAATGTAAGTAATCTTTTAAATCAGTACCGGCAAGTGGAACCGGTTTTCCATCTACATATACCTGCACCCCACTTTTACCGGCTATTGAAATACTTCCTTCATTATCTATAGTTACTTCAGGTGCATTTTGTAAAATGGTTAATACATCTGAGCCAATTGTGTTAATTGATCTATCAATATGAAGAACTGTTTTATTACCAGTCAAATCAATAGCAGGTAGGTAGGCCTGAACGGCCAAACTATCAAGTTGAAGGATTTTATTGACAATAATTAAATCTACAACTTGAACCGGCTGATTATTTACTATCACTGAAGGAGAAAGAACATCCTCGAAACCACTAAATGAAACTTTGACAATATATTCTCCGGAGTCTATATTCAGAAATTGATAAAACCCACTTCCGTTTGTGATAGTTCTATTAACCTTAGAAGTAATTGCCTTATGTTGTAAACTAATACTTGCACCGGATACAGGCTGAGCATGTATATCCTTCACATATCCCATTATTTGTTGGGCATTTCCCTTATAATAAAAGAAGAAAAGGGCACTTAAAAGCAGACAATATTTAATCATGATAGATGGCAAGCAATTAGAATCTTTAAACCCTATCATTAGGTTTATGGCGAAAAGATAGAAACAAAAAAACAAAAAAAGCTTGAAAAATGAAAATACTTCAGCATATCAGGCAACCCTGGAAAAAGAAATTAAAATTCAAAAGAAAAAAAACAAAAAATAACAAGAAAAAACCCAATATTATTCGGATTCAATAGTAGCCTGGATGAGTCGGTCAGTAATAGCCTCACAATATGGCTTTAATTGAAAATAACTTCCGCGCTTTACGGCATACTTCCCACGGGTATGAATTAAAATAGCACATTGTTCTGCCTGCTCTACATTATGCCCGCACACTTCAATAAGAGTTTCTATTACCCAATCAAAAGTATTTACATCATCATTCCATACAATCAAATTGTATTGTTTTTCTACCTCAGTCTTTTGCTGATGACTAATTTCTTCCGCGGTTTGAATGGATGAAGGAATCATACCAACAAATATAAACCATTTATTAAAAAAGAAAGAGATGTATTCAAAAGGACTTTAAAACGTTATTAATCTTTACCCCAAAGCCTTACAAGATAATCCTGACCAATTAATCTAAGCCATCGGTTTAGCATTTATTTCAAAACATACTTGATAAAAATTATTAACCGCACCTACAGGATTTAAGGTTAAATAACTGAATTGTGAAAATTCAGAAAAGGCCTTAAATTCATGGAGTGGTACATTAAATTCATCAAACATTACTATATCCCCTGACTTTAAATAAGGATACAATTGAGATAGCACAAATATTGTTGACGAATATAAATCTGCATCCAAATGAATAATTTTTCTGCAATTGCTGAGTTTGATATTTTGTTCACTGATAAATTTTGGCAACGTATCCTGAAACAACCCTTTCTTAAATAATACCCGGGAGTCATTAGAAACCGGCACTTTAGCCCGCATATCACCCTTTTCATAAAATGCGCCCCAACTCTCAGGCAACCCTTCAAAAGTATCGAAGCCAACAAAAAAAGTATTACTGTTTTTTAAATTCTTAGTCCACCAGTTAAACGACTCCCCATTAGCCACCCCAAATTCAAGGTACAGTAGCTCAGCATCTTCAAAATCAAACTTCTCTTTTATATATTCATACAGATGATACCGCTTATTATAATCCCGCTTCCAACTAAAAAAGTCAGAATATTCAAAATGTTTTTTATTCTTATAAATCCAAATAATAAGTCGGTTATAATAACTAAGAAACAACATTAATTTATTCAACGGAGAAATAATTAATGTAACAGGAAAAATAAAGAGGATGTTTTTTAGAAACTTTATTAGCGACAGCATTTGAAAGGCATTCTGATTAACTAAAATACAATTTATTTTTCCATGTAATGACTGAAAGTTGAAAAAGAATTAAAAATTGAGGACTATGTACCTTTTTCTTTCTTAAAATATTAAGAACAAACCTCTACAAATAAATCTTTTTTTAAAACTACGGCACAGTACATTAAGATGGTAATTTATGGATACTCCTTCAAACAGACGGGGAACTGGCGTTCCCATCCCTAAAGCAAATTATTTTAGTATTTGAATGTCTGCAATTAATTCATTTGAATAAAGAAAGGCTGCTTGAGAATTCCATTGTCCTCTATTATTATTAGTAGCACGAATAATATTAGACTGAGAGGTTAGCTTAAGCAGATAATCTATCCAACAATTCCTCATCTGTTATAACAAATTCATTTTGTCCAAACATTTCATATTCGAGAGACATCATCATTTTAGAAATCTAATGTAACAACCTTAGGGTTGGTAAAGAGCCTTTATGCTGTCAATACAGGGGATACCTCTCCGCCTCGTCTTGATGGGAAAGCATGAGAAGTCAAGAAGTTGTTTTATAGCATTTTTTGGGATTTCTGCCCGGGGACGCTACCCGCGTCCCCGATTCAAAGATCGTAAATTTTAAAATGCAGAACAATGCCTCACTATGGTACTTAATAGGTACTACCCCAAACAGATGGGGAATTGGCGTTTCCACCCTTTATAAATTTCGGAATTATGTAAACAGGGAACAAAACCTCGGCATGGCAATTTAAAGGTGATGGAGTATAAATGGATGATTATTATTGGGAAACAGAATTTGACTATATTCCCGGGCCGGTATCCCCCTGACCCAATTCAAAGTTCGACTTTTTTCAAACACGGAACAATAACTCGGCTTGGTACTTTATGGGGCATATTTCAAAAAAAGGGGAAACTGCGTTTCCCACCCCGGTGCAAAGTTCGGATTGTTTTAAATACAAAACAATACTTCAAATTAGGTATTTATGGAGCATAACTGCTACGGATACACGAAAATGTTTTTAATCAAAATGTATTATAATCCTTTCCTGTCAACTAAAAACCAAATACCAGTAATTCATAATTAATAGCATCTTCGTTTATCTATTTCGGAGCATATTTAGGATAGGAGTAAAGAGATTAGCAAAATGAGACCTATTACTGCCCGGGGTCAGCGTCCCGCTGACCCCAATTCAAAGTTCGCAATTAATAAAACACAGAACAATACCTCAGCTTAGTACTTTATGGGGTATATTTCAAAAAAGGGGGAAACTGCGTTTCCCACCCCGGTGCAAAGTTCGAAGTTTTGAAAATACAAGACAATAGCTCATCAAGGTACTTTATTGGGCACTATACCCATTATGGACGGGGGGCTGCGCCCCCACCCCAATTCAAAGTTCGGATTGTTTTAAATACAAAACAATACATCAAATTAGGTATTTATGGAGCATAACAGTTATGCATAAACGAATCGTTTCCTTATTAAGGTTTTAGAATCTAGTTTTATTCCTTTATTTGCCTCGACACAATGAAAGAATCTAAGGAATAAAGGTATTGAGATTGCTGTTGAATTTGATGTACGCCCGCTTCCACCTGCAGATCGTCATGAAATGGAATTTGGTGCTTTTGATGAGATACAGACGAAGCAAGCGTTTATCTTTATAATTGACCACGATCCCAAACCTTATTCTGAATTTAATTTTGAAGTTTTTCAGAATATAAAAGACCGGAAAAACTATTGTAATAATTTTATTTTTGAAGGGGAAAGTGCATAATTCGTATTATATTCCTAATGGTTGAATATGCAAATGATAAACCTTAGTATAAAAATTAATAACACTATCAACAATGGCAACATAGAAAATTATCATAGACCGCAAAAATTGTGACCTCTAACCCCACTTGTAGGTGAGTGGGTAGGAATTGGATGTGTCATATCATAATAAAGATGACGAGACCACTCCCACACCTTATTTTGAGAAAGCATAGTTTAAGCCGATTCCGATTTAGGGGAATGGATAACAACAAGTCGTGGCATTGCAATCATGGCTGGTGCAACTGCAAAACCTACAGGTAAGATTATTAAATTTAAAGCAATGCAGGACGAGCATTCTTATGGTACCTACAAAATAAATATCTGATTCAACATGCACAGTTAGTGAGCATTAACAGCGTTCTTAAGTTTAATGCAGACGGTACTTTAACTCACACTTCAGATATTATTTCAAAACTTGCTACATTAAGTATTAAAACAATTCACCATACAGATGTAAATACGATGCATTTGATAAAATGCTCACACCCGGACGCTGAATTTCAATAAAAGTTTTTTTTAAAAAAAGGCGACACTAAATGTTTTTAGATGTTGCCTATTTTTGATAGTTTCAATTTTAGGTGAATATCACTTGATAAGTATAAACTAATATTTAATGTTGCCTAAGAAAAAGCTATTTATTTTAACGATAGCCATACTATGGTATGGAAATTCACTTGCGCAAATAGATTATGATACGACCTCCCCAATTTATCAGAAGATAAAATCTATTACTGCTTTGTCTTTCAAATCTTCAGAGGATGCTATTCAGATGGCACACGAAACAATGAATGAATCCGTTAAAATACATAATTATTATCTTACTGCCCGAAGTAAAGAAGCATTGGGCTGGGCATCTTTTATGAATGGCAAATGGGATTCTTCTATATATTATCTTAATTCTGCCAAAGCCTTTTTTAAAGAGAAACATTTCTATGAAGATCTCCTAAATACAAATTTGGAGTTGGCTGAGGTTTTTAACAGACAATCCAGGTACTCAGAGGCATTGCAGTGTTTACTGGAGGCAGATTCTTTAGGCACAGATTTAAAGAAAATTAATGAGCCATATTTACAGTGGCTCTTCGGAGTTGTGTACCGAGGTTTGTCTGAAAATAATAAGGCAAAAGAATTTTTTACCAAATCAATGAATGGATACCTCAAAAACAATGACACAGTAAAGTATATAAATACCGGAGTCAGCCTGGCTATTCTTTACAGAAATAACAATCATTTCGACAGTAGCCTCCAAATTGTAATGCAAAGTTTAAAATTAGCAAATAAGGGAAATATACCCATTTACAATACTGCCATGATACACGAGGGGGTGGCAGAATCATTTCTGGGTTTAGGACAACAAAAGAAAGACAAGTCCTTACTCGATAGCGCCTTAACCCATTATCTTATTGCCTATAAGATTTTTTCGGAAACAAACAATGGTTACGATAAAATGTGGGAAGCATATTGTATCGGAAGAACATTAACTGAATTGAACAGATTTAAGGAGGCTGAAACTTATTTTATGGAGGCTTATCATTATGCCAAAGAAAAGAATATGCTAAATCATCAGCTCGACTTTACAAGAGGAATATCTCACATGTTTGAAAAGGCAGGTAACTTTAAAAATGCTTCTTATTTTTTAAAACTATCTAACACAATAAGCGATTCATTAAATATACTGGCGCAGACAGACAAAGCCAACGAATTAAAAGAAAAATATGAAACGGAAAAGAAAGAGCAGGAAATTAAATTTTTAAAATCACAGCAGGAATTAAGTTTAATAAAAAGTAACCGGATAAGGATGATACAATTCGGTATTATAATACTATTGGGAGTTTTAATAACGCTTGTATTGGTGTTACTAAACCGTCAAAAGATTAAACGAAAACTTGAAGTTCAAATATTAAGAAATCAGTTAGCAGCGGATTTGCATGATGATGTTGGATCGGCATTATCAAGTATAAATATCAGTAGCCGGTTGGCCTTAACACAGCAAGGTGACACTCATCAGGTTGAAGCTCATTTAAAAAAAATTAATAACCAAGTGCAAAAAACACTTGAAAATATGAGTGATATTGTATGGTCCATTAATCCTGAAAAGGATACTTTAAATGACATCATAGTACGTATGCGTGAATTTGCCTATGAGTTATGCGACCCACTGAATATTCGCCTCGATTTTCAAGTAAATGAAGATGTTAAAACCGCTTTCCCTCCGGATGCCCGCAGAAACTTATTTCTTATTTTTAAAGAAGCAATAAACAATGCCGCAAAATACAGTTCTTGCAAGAATATTATAGTGAAGATTGAATCTAATAATAAGGAATTAAATATAAAGGTCACCGATGATGGAATTGGTTTCGATGAAATAAATACTAAACCAGGTAATGGCTTAAACAATATGCGTGCCAGAGCAGCACACTTGTCTGCCGGATTTGATATTGAGTCGGGTATTGGCAGAGGAACAAGTATTATTTTATCATACCCATATATTGGGGTATAAATTTATTCCTGGATTGGATAAATTGCAGCAATGAAAAAAACTCGGGTGTTAATTTTTGAAGACAATGACGCACTGCGTACCGGAATAAGTGATTTATTGTTTTTATCTAAAGAACTTGAAATTATAGGTGCCTTTAGTAATTGTATGCACGCCGAGCATCTGGTGAAGACGCTTGAACCCGACGTAATATTAATGGATATAGATATGCCGGGCAGATCAGGAATTGAAGCTTTGCGCGGAATCAGATCTTTCAACAAGAACTGCAATATAATTATGCTTACTATATTTGATGACAATGTAAATGTTTTTAATGCGATACGTGCTGGAGCGTCAGGCTATTTGTTAAAAAAGAATATTCCCGATAAGCTGCATAATGCCATCAGTGAAGTACTGGAGGGAGGTGCCCCAATGAGTGCCATTATAGCAAAGATGGTTATTAACTCTATGCAAAATAAGCCGGCTAATGAATATAATTTTAAAAAGAGAGAACTTGAAATCCTTCAATTATTATGTGAAGGAAATAGTTACAAAATGATTGCAGTGGAGACCGGACTTACGTTCGAAACAATTCGTTCTTACATAAAAGGTATTTATCAAAAGTTAGAGGTACATTCTGCTACAGAAGCGGTTTCTAAAGTAATTAATGACCGGTTAATTTAATCACTTCTTTTAAGAGATAATTTTATCAATTAAATTGATACTTTTCGGAGTTTAGTAAGTATTCAAAGGAGGATGCGATCAAAAATTTAAAGAATTACAAAAAATCAATGGAAGAGCATACCATACGGTTAAAATCATATCTATGGATGCATGATGAAGCGAGGCTAACCGAGAAACAATATCTGCGTATAGCGCAATGGACAAAAAATATTCAGGAAGAACTCAAAGATGCACCCTCAAAAGCACAATAAAAAACTGTCATAGGTACCTTTTATTATTTATTTGATACTGATAGCAAGTCTTTAATACCTCCTATCGAACTCAGTACACCGGTAGCCTCATAAGGCAGGTAAACAGTTTTATTGTCTTTTCCACTTACCATATCTTTTAACGTATCGATATACCTGATAGCTACAAGATAATTTACGGCATCACCCTTAGTTGATGGAATGGCATTGATAATTTTTGCAATAGCTTCGGCTTCGGCTTCTGCTACTTTAATTCTTGCTTGTGCTTCACCTTCTGCCTTTAAAATCTGAGCCTGCCTTTCTCCCTCTGCCTTATTAATCTCAGCCAGCTTACGTCCTTCAGCTTCCAGTGTTAATTGAGCTTTGGTACCTTCAGCTTCCAGAATCTGTGCTCTCTTATCTCTTTCTGCACGCATCTGCTTTTCCATGGCATCTCGAATATCATGTGGCGGATTTATATCCTGAAGCTCTACACGATTTACTTTAACACCCCATTTATGCGTGGCATCATCTAACACAGTACGCAGCTTAGAATTAATTGTATCACGTGAAGTTAGCGTTTGGTCAAGATCAAGTTCACCAATTACATTTCTTAAAGTAGTTTGTGTCAGCTTTTCAATTGCGTCAGGCAAGTTGGCAATTTCATAAACTGCCTTTACCGGATCTGTAATTTGAAAATAGAGGATGGCATTGATTTCAGTAACGACATTATCTTTTGTAATTACATTTTGCTTGGGAAAATCGTAAACAGTCTCTCTCAAATCAATTCTACTTACAGATGTCTTCAGCACCATTGTTTTGCCATTTAAACCATCGCGGGTATAACGCCACATAATAGAACGCGGCCGGTCGAAAATTGGCCATATAATGTTAATTCCCGAATTTAAAGTACGCGAATACTTACCTAAACGTTCAACAACCATTGTCTCCGATTGCTGAACAATTTTAAAGCCAGATACAGCGAACATAACTGCAAAAACAGCAATTAGCCCTAAAATTATTACACCTCCTCCCATAATTTTCGTATTAATTTATTGATTTAACAATTATAATCGTACTGTTTACTTCAATCACTTCAATGGTTTTACCTGCTTCAATAATTTCATTATCTTTTGCGATTGCCTTCCAATCATCACCTTCTACAATTGCACGCCCCTCATGCTTTTCATTATTGATCGCTACAACAACCCTTCCCCGTTTACCAATTAACGCATCTACATTGGTTGCAACATGCTCCTTCTCCCGATGGAGGTATTTTAATACAAAAGGTCTGACCGCAAAAAAAGTGGCTATTGTTCCAATCGAAAAAACGATTAACTGTACATCCATGCCAAATTTAAGCACAGAAAAAATACCGGCTATAAAACATCCAATACCAATACACGCAGCAACGAATGTTGGAATGAATATTTCAATAATAAAAAGTACAACAGCAGCAATCATCCAAAGGTGCCAAACTTCCAGATTCATAAAAATTAAATTATCTCAAATTTTGAACAATGGTTTTGTGGTCAAAACCTCTATTCTTTACTTAACTTTTTCGAAAGCTACGAAAAATTGACATCTATAATTGATAAATTATTGTTACACAGTGAAGCAACAGGAAATTGATGATCCAACTTATTTTAGCAATATTGAAAGTGGCCGATTATTACAATACCCCTTTCCCGTCTGAAAAATGATTCAATTTATGTATATTGAGTGCGGGTTTAATTACTTTAATTTTAATTTATTGTAAAGAATTGAATAAATGATATCAAGCCCCAGAGAGCTGAATTTAATGAAACTCATCCAATCCTAATGATACATTGCTAAGTGGCTGAATCTTAAACCATACTTACTTTGGTGAGCTGGTAGGAAGGTATTGGTAAAATAGGATAAAAAAGCAAAGCTTCCTCCAATTTAAATCCTAAACAAAGACACCCCGACGTAATTGGAAGAAAAAGGGGATATTTTTATTAACTACAGAGGTAAGTTGAGTTCAAAACTCACCTCCTAATTCAAAAAAAACTTGTTCATTAAAAAAATCCTATATTTGGACTAACAATAGAGCAATGATAAACATTTGTATAAATAATAACCGCACTAATAATAACCGTAATAATTCTATTACGATAGTGGGGGTATTGTAAATACAATTTTTAATTGATATTCAAAAGCCCCGAAAATCCGGGGCTTTTTTAATTTATTTAAATGAATAATAACAAAAACAATCCTTCTCTGCATTTCGGCAATACACATCCTGTATTTGTCGGTTCCAAGAATGGATTTTTCAATTCCATTTAAAATGACAAACATGCAATACAACACAACAATTAAAACAGAAGAAGCCATTGATCTGGTAAAATCTACTTTTTCTAAGGCATTAATTAGCAACCTGCATCTTCATCGTATTTCTTCTCCAATATCAATTCTTGATGGAACGGGTATAAATGATGACTTAAATGGTATTGAACGTCCGGTAAAGTTTCCAGTAAAAGCACTTCAAGATAAAAAAGCAGTTATTGTACAATCCCTGGCGAAATGGAAGCGTATAAGGCTTAAAGAATTAAATATTCCCGTTGGCAAGGGAATATTAACCGATATGCGTGCCCTTAGACCTGATGAAGATTTCTCCCCTATCCACTCTATTTATGTAGATCAATGGGATTGGGAATTACATATCTCTCCTCAAAATCGTTCCCTTACCTTTCTTAAACAGGTGGTAAAAAATATCTATCGTGCGCTTCAACTCACTGAATTAGCAGTTTTTGAAAAAGACCCTCAACTTAAACCAAGCTTGCCGGAGGAAATCACTTTCATACATGCAGAAACACTGCTGAAAAAATTTCCTGACCTATCTCCAAAACAAAGAGAAACTGAAGTTGCCCGATTATTTGGTGCTGTTTTTATCATCGGTATAGGAGAAACCTTGTCAAATGGTGAACCACACGATGGACGAGCCCCGGATTATGATGACTGGACAACTGAAAATGAAGAAGGTTTTAAAGGGTTAAATGGCGATATTATCCTTTGGAATCCTATTTTGGAATCAGCTTTTGAAATTTCATCAATGGGAATTCGTGTAAATGCCGAAACTTTAAATCTTCAGCTAATAAAAAGAAATTGCGAAGAAAAAAGAAATTTAATCTATCATAAGCAATTACTAAATAATGAACTGCCAACAAGTATCGGTGGAGGCTTAGGGCAAAGTCGGGTTTGCATGTTTATGTTAAAGAAAAGACATATTGGTGAAGTTCAAGTGGGTATATGGCCATCAGATGAAAGACAAAGATTAGAAAAACAAGGTATTTATCTTTTATAAAAGAGTTTTTATTAAAAATAATAAAGCCACATTTTTCAATGTGGCCTCTTTGTGGGAGCACACGGGCTCGAACCGCGGACCCTCTGCTTGTAAGGCAGATGCTCTAAACCAACTGAGCTATGCTCCCTTAATTAGGACGGCAAAGATAAGCGGATTTTTATTTCAACAAAAAAAAATTTAACCCTACAAAAAGTAAACGCTAGTCTTAAAATTATTTACCACACCAATACGTTACCTGTTTCGGAAAACGAGACGCATAATCATACAACCTGGTACGAATAAAATCATTATCAGGATAACGCACAATTCGATCCTTTAATTCATCAGGGCTTCTAACTTTATCATCTACATATCCCATACCGTAAAAACATCCTTTATCCATCAATAAGTATAAAGTACGACCATCCTCTCCCTTTTCCATAACCCAAAAAGTGGGTAATTGCATTGACAAATTCTTAAGTGCCGCTTTTACTTGCTTATTATATGCAATCACATCAATTTCTTCTGGTTTATCTCCCTTAGTTAAAAAACAAAAGTGCGGTAATAAAGAAAATTGTTGAACCATTTTTTTCAATAACACTCTACCTTCCTTAAGCATATTAAAATAGTACAATGCCGGTAAAGAAGATTTTCTTCTATCAATAGCAAGCCGAATAACACCACATTGATCAGAAAAACTATATAATCCATAACGTGGTGCCAACATCTTCTGGCTGCGATTATACTTTGGCCATAATCGTTTTATTTCAATACTCTCTAAAATCAATGCATGTAATTCACTCGCACATACAGTAAATGTTATGCACCGAATTTCACGAAGAAAATGCTGCCGCCGATTACTGCTATCAAAACCAATAAAATGGCTTTTTACCCTTTTTTTAATATTCATCGCCTTCCCTAAATAAATCACCTTGTTCTTGGCATCATGAAAATAATATACCCCAGTGGATTGAGGCAGATTATCTACTTGATCCTTGTTTACGTACAGGGGTATCCATTTATCACCGGAGGTAGGTTTCAACATCTTTTCAATATAAGCCTCCGCACCATGCTCAACCAACAATTTAAATAACTGTGCAGTAGCCAATGCATCCCCTTCAGCCCTATGCCTATCGTTTATTTCTATATTTAGCGATTTGCACACATTCCCTAAACTATAAGAAGGTAAATGAGGAAACACTTTCCTACAAAGACGAATGGTACATAACCGTTTTACTTGTAAGGTGAAATTGCAATTCTTCAACTTCTCATACAAAAATGAAAAATCAAAATTTACGTTGTGCGCCACAAAAACTTTATCATACAACAATAGATAAATATCTTCTGCCACCTCATCAAACTTCGGGGCTGATGCTACCATTGAATTAGAAATTCCTGTAAGAGATGTAATGAATGAAGGAATAACCTGTTGCGGATTAATCAATGTACTATAAATATGCTGCACTCGCTTCCCATCATGAATAACTATAGAAATTTCGGTAATTCCACCATGAACCGGCTTACCTCCCGTAGTCTCAATATCTACAATAGCATATAACATAAAAAGAAATGGCAATTTACTAATTTTTTTAGTTAACACCCACACCTTCAACACACAACCTGATTTCTGTAAATTTGCCATTCATATTTAATGCAAGGAATGGCAATTATGGAATTGAGCAAGAATTTTGAACCCGCAGCTATTGAAATTAAATGGAATAAGCATTGGGCAAATAAAAAGTATTTTAGCAGTACACCCGATAACCGCAAACCATTTACTGTAGTTATTCCACCACCTAATGTAACAGGTGTGTTACATATGGGACATACCCTAAATGAAACGGTTCAGGACATCCTAATTCGCAAAGCACGCATGTTGGGTTTTAATGCATGCTGGGTGCCCGGTAGCGATCATGCATCTATTGCTACTGAGGCTAAAGTAGTTGCTATGCTCAAAGAAAGAGGTATTGAAAAAAAATCTCTCACACGAAATGAATTCCTACACTATGCCTTTGAATGGAAAGAAAAATATGGCAATATCATTTATAACCAAATTGAACGTTTGGGTTGTAGTGTTGATTGGGACCGTACTACTTTTACCATGGACAAACACTATTACGATGCGGTAATTAAAGTGTTTGTTAATTTATATAATAAAGGACTTATTTACCGAGGCGCACGGATGATTAATTGGGATGTGGCTGCAAAAACTGCCCTTAGTGACGAAGAGGTTGAATACAAAGATGTAGAAGGTAAGCTCTATTATGTGAAATACCAGGTGGATAGAGAGGGCGATAATACTATCCAGGAATATATTACCATTGCCACACAACGCCCTGAAACCATTATGGGTGATACCGGTATTTGTGTTAATCCTAACGATGAACGTTATACGAAGCTGAAAGGAAAGTATGCAATCGTGCCATTAGTTAACCGAAGAGTTCCTATTATCTTCGATGAATATGTGGACCCTGCATTTGGTACTGGTGCTTTAAAAGTTACACCAGCACACGATATTAACGATTATAACCTGGGCCTTAAATACCAATTAGAAATAATTAATACACTTAATGAAGACGGAACCTTAAGTGAAGCTGCCCAAGTTTTTGTGGGTGAAGAAAGATTCATTGCCCGAAAGAAAACAGTTAAAGCACTTGCCGAATGTGGACTGCTAATTAAAGACGAAACATACACTACGCGTTTAGGTTATAGCCAAAGAACAGGAGTTGTGGTAGAACCAAGAATCAGTACTCAATGGTTTTTAAAAATGTCAGACCTCGCTCAACCGGCTTTACAAACAGTGGTTAATGGTGACATTCGGATCCATCCTGGTGACAAGTTTCTGGCTACCTATAAATATTGGCTTGAAAATGTAAAGGACTGGTGCATTAGCCGCCAACTTTGGTGGGGCCAACAAATCCCAGCTTGGTATGACAATGAAGGGAACATGATTGTGGCAGAAAATGAACAAGATGCTTTATTAAAATATGAACAGCAGACCGGAAAATCCGCAGTAAAAGCCAATCTTACCCAAGACCCGGATGTACTGGACACCTGGTTTTCTTCATGGCTTTGGCCAATGGAAGTATTCCATGGAATTTCTAACCCGGGCAATCCGGATATAAAATATTATTATCCTACCTCTGTTCTTGTTACTGGTCAGGATATTATTTTCTTTTGGGTAGCCAGAATGATAATGGCAGGAATGGAATTTGAAAAACAGATTCCTTTCAGCGATGTGTACTTCACAGGTATGGTACGGGATAAACAAGGAAGAAAAATGAGTAAAAGCCTTGGAAATAGTCCCGACCTGCTGGAACTCATAAACAAATATGGTGCAGATGCTGTTCGGTTTGGAATAATGATTTCTTCTCCGGCAGGAAATGATTTACTGTTTGATGAAGCATCACTTGAACAAGGACGCAATTTCAACAATAAGATGTGGAATGCACTCAAATTGGTGAAGATGTGGCAAGAAAAAGGTAATATTGAATCTTCCCCTTCAACAGAATCTTTTGCAGTTTTATGGTTTAAACAAAGATTGGAACAGGCAAAAACTGAAGTTGACGAACTAATGAGCCAATGGAGACTCAGCGAAGCATTAAAAAATATTTACTCCCTAATTTGGGATGACTTTTGTAGCTGGTATCTGGAATGGATTAAACCGGCTAGTGGCGAAAAACTAAGCACTCACACTTACGAGCAGACGAAGCTATTCTTTACTGAATTACTTCACCTCCTCCATCCGTTTATGCCTTTCATTACCGAAGAGATTTATCATCTTCTGGACGAACGGGAAATAGACCTGTGCATAAGACAATATAGCACTAACACTATTACCAATACAGAAATGTTACAATATGGAATTACATTGCAAAAAACTATTACCGCAATTAGAGATTGCCGTAATAAAAACCATATCAAGCCTAAAGAACCAATCCATATATATATAATGGATACCGGAAAAAAAGATTTTGACAGGGTCTTATCTATCCTGCAAAAACAAGTTAATGCTACATCAACAAATTGGGTTAGCTCGCCACCACAGGGATTTATTCCGATAATGATTGATAAAAACCAAATTTTTATAGAGCCAACAGTCCATCACGATAATAGCCACCAAAAAGGAGAACTAACAAAAGAGTTGGAATATCTAAAAGGATTCTTGGCAAGCGTTGAGAAAAAACTAAATAATCAAAAGTTTATCCAAAATGCACGCCCTGAGGTGGTAGCTATAGAAAAAAAGAAGAAATCTGACGCTGAAACAAAAATTAAAGTAATAGAAGAGAGTCTCTTAACTATGTGAGCAACTTGGGGAGAAGAAATTAACATCCTATATAATAAAAAGGATGTAGATTAGTGAAAGATTACTTCCTGCCATGACGAAATTTTTCTTTCTCCCTTTGCTTTTTGCATTTACTGCCTCGGCGGTATTTGCTCAACCAACAAAAAAAACAGTACGGCCAAAGATTTCACTCCTACTTGGACAATACAAAGATTCAGTGGCGTTGCCAATAGATGAAGTAAAGAATATTATCGTATTACCTCTGCGTATTGTAGACGACCAAAAGGTTGTATATACAATTGCCAGCTACCAATTATCTTACCTGCGCAATGCATTTGTAGAGGATGAATCAGGAAAAATATCTCCAACAACCAGCCTGGCATCACAACGATTTACCGAAACCCCTTTACCTCATTACTGGCTAAAACCCATGCTTGAACAACTTAGCAAAGGAGAAACCATTACTTTTTTTGATATTATTGTTAGAGACCCCAACGGCAAAGTATTTTATGCCCCTGATTTAAAAATAAAACTTTTATAAAAAACAACAGTTGCTTGAACACAATCATGCTGTTGAATTTCTATACCCATTGCACCTCTTTAGTCCAAAGCAAATTCAGCCTTTACTGTTATACTCGCTGTTTTATTTTTACTGGAAGTATTAAACGAACCTCCATAGCTATAATCTTCATCCATATTTTGGCCGGTTATTTGAAAAACGCCCATTGAACTTTTTCTTAAACTACCTAACTTACCTCCCACGTTTTTCACAATTGTTTGAGCTCTCAACCGAGCATCAGCACTAGCCTTTGCCAATAAATCTATTTTTAATTCAGATAACTTGCTATAATAATAAGAAGGGGATGAAGAGTTTATCTCAATCCCGCTTTCAATGAGCTCAGTTACTTCACGAGATACTTTTTCTACCTCTTCAATCTTTTTTGAATCCACAGTTACACTTTGCCGTAAATTATATCCTGTAAACTCTGCACTCGTTTGGCGACCATTCTCATCATAATGATAAGAGAACTCCTTATCAATACTGATAGCAGAAAACACCATTTCATTCTGTGCAATACCCTTACCCGAAAGATAAGTCCTTACACTGTTTTCATCATTTTTCAACAAAGCATACGCACTTTTTAAATCCATCATTTTTCTTTCATAATTACCCGACCATACAATCTGATCACTCACAAAATCTACTTCTGCACCTCCGGTAACCAAAATATTTTCGGTAGTTTTGTATTTATACTTATAAGCATTCCCCGCTACAAAAAAAGCAATAATAAGCCCAAGTGAGGCTATCGTTATACCTGCTACGGATTTCATACGTAATTATTTTCTTAAAACTATTTATAAAAATTCACAATAAAAAGATAAATATCACCACACCAATTTCTGAGTATCCTTTATTACACCCATTACAAAAACACTTTGCAGATTACCAACATTCTCAGTAAGGCTCAATTTATTTACATGAAAATCATAGTAAGCATTCATATCCTTACACACCACTTTAAGCATAAAATCAAATTCACCTGATATATTATAACAAGCAATTACCTCGTTCATATCTAAAATAGCCTGGATAAATTTCGCCCCTGCTTCTCGATTGTGTTGCCTAAGAGACACATAACAAATCACCATTAATCCCTTATCTACTTTCTCGGCATTTACTAAAGTTGCATATTGTTTAATGACTCCTGTATGCTCCAATCTCTTAATTCGTTCATGCACCGGAGTTGGACTTAAATTTACCTTATCACCAATTTCCTTTACCGTAATGCGCGCATTAGCCTGAAGTAATTTCAATATCTCCCTGTCTTTTGCATCCGGCTGATATTCTATTTTGGAATTTATTTCTTTGTTTGCCATGTTTTTCTTATATTTTTAGTACTTATCACTATTAAGTTTATTAAAAGTATGTATTTATTCCAAATATTTGATGGAGTATAGGATATTTTTCTAATTTTTATTAATTTTGCAGCATTAAATTTTTACAAAAAATGACAACTATTTCCAGTCAAATTGACTTTACCCTGAAAAACAAAGTAAAAGATATGAGCCTCGCTGATTGGGGCCGTAAAGAAATTAAACTTGCAGAGGCTGAAATGCCAGGCTTAATGAGCCTTCGCGAAGAATACGGAAAATCCCAGCCACTTAAAGGTGCGCGCATTGCCGGCTGTCTTCACATGACTATTCAAACAGCTGTTTTAATTGAAACCCTGGTAGCTCTTGGCGCCGAGGTTAAATGGAGTTCTTGTAATATTTTCTCTACCCAAGATCATGCCGCTGCCGCAATTGCTGCCGCAGGTATTGGAGTTTTCGCATGGAAAGGTCAAACACAAGAAGAAGCTGATTGGTGCATTGAACAAACTTTATTCTTTGGTAGTGAAGACCGTCCGTTAAATATGATTTTGGATGATGGCGGAGATTTGACAAATATTGCTTTTGATAAATATCCTGAGCTGGTAAAAAATATTAAAGGATTAAGTGAAGAAACAACAACCGGAGTTCATCGCCTATACGAAAGGATGCAAAAAGGTACACTCCCAATTCCTGCAATTAACGTAAATGACTCGGTAACTAAGTCTAAGTTTGATAATAAATACGGATGTAAAGAATCTTTGGTAGATAGCATTCGACGCGCAACAGATGTGATGATGGCCGGAAAAGTGGCTGTTGTTGGTGGTTACGGTGATGTTGGTAAGGGCTCAGCAGCCAGTCTAAAAGGTGCTGGCGCTCGTGTTATTGTTACTGAAATTGACCCCATCTGTGCTTTACAAGCTGCTATGGATGGTTTTGAAGTTAAAAAAATGATTGATGCTGTTAAAGAAGCTGATATTATTGTAACTGCTTCCGGTTGCCGCGACCTGATTACTGGTGAACATTTTAAACTGATGAAAGACAAAGCTATTGTATGCAATATTGGTCACTTCGATATTGAAATTGACATGGCATGGTTAAACAAAAATTATGGCCATACAAAAAATAGCATCAAACCACAGGTTGATTTGTACACTGTAGATGGAAAAGATATCATTGTGCTTGCTGAAGGTAGGCTGGTAAATTTGGGATGTGCAACAGGCCACCCAAGCTTTGTAATGAGTAATTCATTCACCAACCAAACTCTGGCTCAAATAGAACTTTGGAATCATGCAGATAAATACAAAAATGAAGTTTATGTATTGCCAAAACATCTGGATGAGAAAGTAGCTCGATTGCACTTAAAGAAAATCGGTGTTGAACTTGAGGTGTTAACTAATGCACAAGCAGAGTATTTGGGAATACCTGCTGTGGGACCATACAAAACCGACATGTATCGTTATTAATCTGAGTATCAACCTATAAATTTGCCCGCCTTCTGGCGGGCTTTTTTACACCCTTTAGGATACCTAACAGTAAAGAATAAACGAAAGTTGATTCTCATGTTTAATACCGCTTCTGCAAAACTTAAATGGAAAATTAATTTTAATCTCAACCATGCCAATCAGAAATTAAAATATTATTTTTTGATATTACCTTTGTATAATGACAAGGCTTTCTGTTAATGTTAATAAAATAGCTACACTCCGAAACGCACGCGGTCAGAATCTCCCTAACCTGGTAAAAGTTGCTGTAGATATCGAAAAATTCGGTGCAGAAGGAATTACCGTACATCCTCGTCCTGATGAACGCCATATAAAATATGCTGATGTATTTGAATTAAAAAAGATAGTAACTACCGAGTTTAATATTGAAGGAAATCCGATAGAAGAAAAGTTTATTGAACTGATTTTAAAAAACAAACCACAACAGGTGACATTAGTCCCCGATACAACCGGGCAAATTACCAGTAATCATGGATGGGATACCAGGAAGCATGCATCCTTTTTAAAAAATATAATCCCAATATTTAAAAATGCAGGTATCCGGGTTTCCATTTTTGTTGACCCAATTATTGATATGATTGAAGGAGCAAAAGAAACCGGTACAGACAGGATTGAATTATATACCGAAGCGTATGCAAGTGGATACAAAGAAGGGAAGAAAGCATCTGCCATCGCTCCTTATATTGAAGCAGCTAAAAAAGCAACGGAATTAAATATAGGTATTAATGCCGGCCATGACCTTAACCTTCATAATCTTGCTTACTTTGTTCATAACATTCCAAACACACTTGAAGTATCTATTGGCCACGCACTAATATGTGATGCCCTATACTTTGGCTTGGAAAACACAATTCAAATGTATAAACGCTGTTTAAACCAACCACAATCAATCTAAAAGACTGGCTAGCTTAGCTCCTAACGCCTCTCCACGCAGATTTTTTCCAATTACATTCCCTTTGGGGTCAAGTAAAAGATTTTGAGGAATACTGAAAATATGAAACTTCTGTGCTACTGCATTGTTCCAACCTTTTAAATCACTTACATGTGCCCAATTCAATTTATCCTTATGGATAGCAGCAATCCATGGGTCACGTGACTTATCAAGAGAAACACCAAAAACGGTAAAGTTCTTATCCTTATACTTTTCGAACACACGAACCACATTCGGATTCTCGGCACGACAAGGGCCACACCAACTTGCCCAAAAATCTACTAAAACATACTTGCCTTTAAAATCAGATAGCTTAACAAGATTCCCTGATGTATCCTCCTGACTAAATTCTTCTAATGGCTTCCCGATTGGAAAACGATTAGCATCCTCAACCTGACTTGCCACATATTTCCCAAAAGAAGACTCTTGAACTTCCGGTTGTAAAAGATCATACAATTCCTTCATTAAATCTGCATCTTCTACTAATTGATAATTACGAATAATGGCCAAAGGAGCCATAAAAGATTTATTATTCTTTCTTACAAATTGTTCAAGCACATCGGCAGCAGCTTTCATTTCTGCAGGACTACCACTCCCTTCCTGCTTAAACAAATGTTCGTAGGGCTTCAATAGATTCGTAAAAGCTACAAAATCATCATGGGAAGATGACCCGGCTACTACAGCGCTTTCCAATGCATCTCGGCTACCCGTAACCGTTACATTACTATTATCTAAGAAAATAGGAATCATTTGCCTCTGCTGTTTGGCAAAAGACAATATCCTAAATTCAGGGCGCTCCATACTGCCTGTAATTGAAAACTTATCCTTAATAAGATATGTTGTAGAAATAGGGCTACCGTTGCTCCCATCTAAAAAATCAACTATAGTACTGTCCGGAAAGCCGGTAACTGTTCCGCTAATTTTAAATGTCTTACCCTTTTTGTTGGCTTTTGATTTATTTTGTGCCACCACAAAAAGAGGCATACAAAAAACAAGAAATAATATTTTCTTCATAGAATGAAAATTAAACTCAAAGGTACCTTTTTTTTAGAAGGGGAAACAAATTGCATTCGCTACCCATACCTTAATTTTCTCTTAATAATTATCGCCTTAATGGTTGAATGGTGTTTATAGCCAAAAGAAGCGCAGCCATATCAATTTCTCCGCCATCATCCCTCAGTTCCCGGTCATAGCATACCCCAAAGAAATCAGGATGCTTAAATTGATGCAACAAAGCAGAACTAGTGGGTATAAACGAGCCGGAAATAAAAAATGGCTTTACTATATTAACACCCATTAATAAATCCCAAAACTCCTGCTTCCAAGGCTGACGTTGAACAGATTCGAAAAAATAATAATCACAAACCTCATCAAATTCTTCTAATACATTTTCCGGAAATACCCCTTCATTCAAATCTATTCGTATCGTTTTTATCAACTCCCACTCTCCTGAGATTTTATCACAAAGGAATGGAGATTCATCACCATCAAGATGAATAACACTAAAATTACATTTTTCCATTAACTCATCTACTTGTGCAAATTCAGGATTTCGAAATTTTCCTACCAATTGAATATCCAAGTCCTCATCCTGCCAGTTTTCAATAGAAAGCAAATTTGTCGGCTCAGCTATCACACTTGCATATTGAACACCTAATCCATCCAATTGACGTAGGTGTTTCATTTGTGTTACACCATTTACCATTATATTCATATCCAATCTTTTTTATTCAGTCAACCAATTTAATAAAATCTGACGCCCTTCAGGTGTCATTATACTTTCAGGGTGAAATTGAACTCCCTTTACATCAAAGATACGATGTGAAACTCCCATAATAAGTCCTTTTTCATCATAAGCTGTAATTTTCAAACTTTCCGGAAAATTTTTATTGCTAATTACCCAACTATGATACCTGCCTGCAATAAATGGATTTGTCATCCCTTTAAATAAAGGCTCTGTTTCATAATACCAAACAGGCATTGATACACCATGAAAAATATCCGGGCTATATAAAGTTCCTCCATAAACTTCCGCTATTGCCTGACACCCCAAACAAACGCCCATTATGGATTTCTTACTTCCAAAAGCCGATATCAATTTCATCATTATTCCTGCTTCCGAGGGCAATCCCGGACCAGGTGATAATAATATCTTATCAAATTGAGCAATGGCATCTAGATCTATTTCATCATTTTTATAAACATTAACTTTATCTTGTAAAATAGCTTCAGCCTGGTGTACCAAATTGAAAGTAAAAGAATCGTAATTATCCAACACCAATACTTTGGCCATAATTTTGCTATTAATAATTAAAAGCTAAAATATGAAGATTGTAATATTTGGAGCTACCGGAATGGTAGGAAAATATTTGGTTTCTGATGCACTTATTTTTAAACATATTGTACGCGCATTCGGAAGAAATGTTTTTACTGCACCTTTTCCCAAAAACGATAATCTCCAATTAATGCAGGGTGCTCTGTTTGATGAGAACCAGGTATTGAAGGCTGTTGAGGGCTGTGACGCTGTGCTAAGTGTAATTGGAGGCAGTATGGATGGTTTAGATAAGACCCGTTCATTGGGTATGAAGAATATCGTTAATCAAATGGAAAAAGCAGGTATAAAGCGTATTGTAGCCTTAGGTGGAGCGGGGATTTTAGATGGACCTAATAAATATATTATGCACGAGCCCGATTATCCTGAAGAATTTCTAGCGGTAGGGCTTGAACACCTTGCAGCCTACGAAACCCTTGTGAATTCAACCCTAGATTGGTCATTTATCTGTGCACCCAATATTTTAAATGAAGGACCCACCGGTGAGTTTATAACTGCCGCAAATGTGATGCCATCTCCAAATTTGAATAAAATAAATGCAGGCGATATTGCTTTATTTATGCTTCAAGAGCTTGACCAGAACCGTTATTTAAAAAAGAGAATAGGGATTTCAGCTACAAAATAATACCTAAGAAATTTGATAATGGGATATCCATTTGTTTAAAAAGTAAAAAGCACGCGGTTTAGTATATACTCAACAGCGTGCCTCATTCCAATAAAAAAAATAAACTAAATTAGGAGAACTTTTTAGCGTCTTCACAAAACTTTGCTAAGCCAATATCCGTTAATGGATGCTTCAACAACCCCAACAGAGGATCTAACGGAGTAGTACAAACATCAGCACCTGCCTCTGCACAACGAATAATATGATTGGTACTACGAATTGATGCTGCAAGTATTTCGGTAAAATAACCTTGCATATCATAAATAGCCCTGATCTGATATATTAGCTCCATACCGTCCCATCCGCTATCATCAATACGGCCAATAAATGGGCTAACATAAGCGGCTCCGGCCTTTGCAGCCAATATAGCCTGACCTGCCGAAAATACCAATGTGCAATTCGTTCTTATATCATGATCGGTAAACCACTTTATGGCTTTTACACCGTCCTTTATCATAGGCACTTTAACAACAATATTTGGATGTATGGCAGCCAAGCGCTCCCCTTCTTCTATCATAGTTTTGAAATCGGTTGACAATACTTCAGCACTAACGTCGCCATCTACAATTTCACAAATCGTTTTATAATGATTTACCACTGCATCATACCCCTTCACGCCTTCTTTTGCCATCAAAGACGGATTGGTTGTAATACCATCTAAAACGCCTAAATCATGCGCCTCCTTAATTTGGTCGAGATTAGCCGTGTCGAGAAAAAATTTCATATCTGATAAAATTTAATTGAATATAAAAAAGGCAAGTTACTTATATCGCACCGCTCAACCACCTACCCTTGCTACCTTCCGGTCCTGGGGGAGTTCAGCAGGAGCTGGTCGTATAAGACTTGCCGGGTGCAAATATACGTCTCGATACTGAGATTTGCAGCGTTCAAAAGTGAAATTCAGTAAAAATGAAGCTAAAAGCTAAGTCCTGGACGATCTGAACGGGAACGCACCTCGCCAACACCTAAAAGCTGATCATTCCGGTCTGTAAGTGATTTGTAATAAACTAAAATGGTGTACTTGTTCTCGGTTTCCCAATAATTCCCTTCTATATCCAGCCTGGCTCCGGTATTAGGATCCTGTACGGTATAACTATAATTATAATAACCCTGTTTCATAAACCATGCCCCTTCATACCTACGGGTTTGTGGATTAAATGTCATTTTCCATAAGTCAGTGGTTTGATAAGAGGTGTATTGACCGGCAAGAAAGACATCCTTATTCGAATATGCAACACCGTTAGGAGGTGCAAAATAAAAATGAACGGTTGCGTAATCGCCTTGCCATAATGGATTAACAGATTCGTAGGTAGTAATAAAATATCCGCCGTTAATATCTGAAAAATAAACATACCGTTGACCGTTCCTATCCCCATCTTGAACCATGAATAATTCGGTAGATGTTTTATGATAACTGCCGGAATCAACCCGATCACTTTGCAAACGAAAACTTCTCAAATCAGCCCACCGCCACTCCTTGCCGCCTGGAAAAATGGCAATGTTCTCTGAATTAAATTCCAATGAATTACCTCGGGTAAATGTTGGCGGTATATCCCGCTGAGACACATCCCAACGATTATTCTGTAAGATAACTACCTTAACCTGTTGTGCCGCACTAAATGCATCAATACCTTTCAACACCACCGAAAATTTTAATTTCTGATGCGTCTTAAATAAATCAGGTGTGAAAGGTTGAACCACCTCACCTAAAATAGATGCCTTTGAATCTGTTACCAACATCCTCATCTCAAACTGTGTTTTAGAGGTATCTCCATCTAAATATACTTTTAGCAAATAATTACCAGACCTAACCGGCATTACATCGCGCTCCGGCAAAATAGCTTCATAATGAGTATAGCGAGTAAGCGCAACAGAGGAATAGCGGTAGGTGGTAATTCTATTTTGAGTAAACCCTTTAATATAATCGAACGAAGAAAGATTAGCCGGCTTCCAATTATAATCACACAATACATAGGTATAATAATAACTCTTAACATCATTATCCAAATCATCAAATTCCAGCGCAATCTTATCCTCTGAACCCAAACGGTAAATAGGCATAGCCAATTGGTCGCCATACCGCGCCAACTGAGCTGTTTTAATATTGGAAGGAAGGTTTTCTGTTACCAATTGGGAAATACCCTGTAACGAAATCAATGCAAATGTCAATAACAATATAAAACCTCTACAATTCATTTCAGATGTTTTGAATTATTTTTGAAAGATACCAAATAATTAAATTGAACCTTTCATTTTTTATATCACAACGAATTGCTTCAGCAAGGAAATATTCCTTCTCTCAATTTATTATTCGTCTTGCCATAAGCGCTACTGCTTTAAGTGTAGCTGTAATGATTGTAGCCCTCAGTTTTGTAAACGGTTTCCAAAACGCCATAAGCGAAAAGGTATTTAATTTTTGGGGGCATATTAGGGTTCAACAAAATCTCGATTTACGGGTAAGTATTGCAGAAGAAGATCCTATTCTTAGAAATGATTCCATTGAATTATACCTTAATTCAAGACCAGATGTTCTGTCAATAGACCATTACGCTACTAAATCTGCTATATTAAAGTTTGGCCAGGACATCGAAAGCATTTTACTAAAAGGCTATGGCCATAATTTTCATTACAACCGGTTCAATAGTTTTTTACAAGATGGAAAATGGTTTGAATCTAAAGATAGCGGTTATAGTAATGAAATGAATATCAGCTCCTATACCGCAAACCGGCTGAACCTGAAAACGAATGACACCTTATTAGTCTTTTTCTTTCGTCAAAACGGCACAAAAACCGCCAGGAAACTTATCATCTCCGGGATTTATAAAACCGGAATTGAAGAGTATGATAAGAACTTTGCACTCTGTGATATTAATCTGATAAGAAGATTAAACAATTGGAAAAATAATGAGATCGGCGGCTATGAGGTAATGCTAAATCAACACAAGAACTTAAATAAAACAGCTGAAGATATTTATCAACATTTACCGCAAACATGGTATGCAAAAAGTATAATCGAAATTTTTCCCAGTATTTTTGATTGGCTTTCACTTCAGGGCCAACTAAAAAATATCCTTTTAATTATAATGGTTATTGTAGCTGTAGTGAACCTGATAACCTGTTTAATTATTTTGGTTTTGGAAAGAACCAGGATGACTGGCGTTCTCAAAGCAATTGGTGCTTCAAACTGGACTATACAAAAAATATTTTTATACAATACGGGCTTCATCGCAGTAACCGGTATAATCATTGGCACCCTCGTAGGGCTGGGTGTTTGTTGGTTGCAACAAGCTACAGGTTTTATTAAGCTTAATGAAGAAGCTTATTTTATGCGCACTGCCGTGGCACACATCGTTTGGTGGCAGGTAATATTAGTGGATATCATTACCTTACTCATTTGTATGTTAACACTTATTATTCCAACATTAATTATACGTCGTATCCTGCCTATTAAGGCAATCCATTTCAGATAAGCCTCTGTTGAAACGAATAGATTAAAATCCCTGCTGCTATTGCTGCATTTAATGACTCTGCATTACCAAACCCTTTAATCATTACAGGATGATGAACAAGTGAAATTAAACTCGATGATATCCCCTTTGATTCATTACCTATCAATAACAAAGCTTCTTTAACAGCCCCTATTTCATTTAATGATTCTCCTTCCAATATAGCAGCATAAAGCGGAATATCACGATGTTGATTTATCCACTCTTCTAAATTTGCATAAATAACATTAACATTACCTATACTTGCCATTGTGCTTTGTACAACTTTTGGATTATACATTTCTACACAACTTTTAGAACAAATAATATTTTTTATTCCAAACCAGTCTGCTGTACGAATGATGGTACCTAAATTTCCCGGATCCCTAATATCATCCAGCAATAAAGTGAGGTGGCCATAGATTTCCCTAACCGGTTGTACCGGGCGTTGATAAAAAATAGCTACCACTTCATTGGGTGTATGAAGATGAGCGATTTTCTCTAACTCCTGTTCATTTATCAAATGCACCTGATCTTCGGGTAACATCTCTTTATATTTGAAGTAAAAAGAAGATAGGCAATAAACCGCTTGTAATTGAAAAGCATTATGTTTAATTAAGTCACCAACTACTTTGGTTCCTTCTGCAACAAACACTTTATGTTCATCGCGGAATTTTTTCTGCTGTAAACTTTGAATATATTTGATAACGGATTTGCTTAACATGAAAATAAAATTAGTGCCAAATGGCAGTATATTGCTGGGTTGTATAGTAATGTTATGCACAATGTACCTCTTCTCCTGTACCGTAGCAAAAAAAGCGCCGGCTCACAAACCCTATCTTATTAAAAATACTATAGCCGTAAAAGGTGGAAAATTTTCAAAACTTGAAAAAACTGACCTTAGTGCTCGGATGGAGGATCAATTAGATGACAGTAGTAAGCTTACCATTAGAGAATCTATGTTCTTTATTAGAAATGTTATTCGTCCTCCGCGCTACGACAGTATTTTTTCTGCTCAATCTGCAAAGAATATCCAAGCCTCTATGTTTCATCTTGGATACTATCACGCTCGGGTAAGATTTAAAGCCGATACTACTGGCAGACGGGTA
>CAZBBO010000002.1:180357-184077 GCA_964490345.1 uncultured Ferruginibacter sp. | reverse complement strand
CGCTTTCTTTATGCACATATGTGAAAAAGGCTGCCCCTTTTGAGACAGCCTCTTTATAATGATAAAAAGATTGAATTATTCCTCCACCTTTATCTTTCCTTTTGATTTTGCTACTACCTCTTCGGCAATGTTATTTGGAGCCGGAGCATAATGACTGAACTCCATACTCGATGTAGCACGCCCTGAAGATAACGAACGCAACTGCGTAACATAACCAAACATTTCGCTTAAGGGAACCTTAGCTCTAATAACCTGAAGACCATGTTTGGTATCCATACCTTCCAAAATACCACGACGACGGTTTAAATCACCCGTTACATCACCCATATATTGGTCAGGAGTAAGCACTTCAACTTTCATAATAGGCTCAAGCAATTGAGGCTTAGCTTTCCGACCAGACTCACGGTATCCTTGCTTAGCACAAAGTTCAAAAGACATGGAGTCGGAATCCACCTGGTGGAATGAACCATCCTTCACATTCACCTTCATACTTTCCATTGGATACCCGGCCAATACACCGGTAGTCATAGCCGTTTCAAATCCCTTTTGAATGGCAGGAACAAATTCCTTAGGAATAGAACCACCAAATAATGAGTTTACAAATTGGAAGTTTGATTTTCCATCCTGCTCTTTCAACCATTCTGCATCTGCAGGCCCAATTTCAAAAATGATGTCGGCAAACTTACCACGACCACCTGTTTGCTTCTTCAATATTTCACGGTGTTCAATAGTAGTATTGAAAGATTCTTTATAAGCCACCATGGGTGCACCCTGATTAACTTCAACTTTAAACTCACGCTTCAAACGATCAAGAATAATATCCAGGTGTAACTCACCCATACCACGCAAGATAGTTTGACCCGTTTCTTCATCTGTATTCACTCGAAGTGTAGGATCCTCTTCCACCAGCTTTGCAATAGCTAATCCCATTTTATCCACGTCTGCTTGCGTTTTAGGCTCAATAGCAATAGCAATTACAGGATCAGGGAAGTTAATAGCTTCCAATACAATAGGATGGTCTTCATTACAAAGTGTATCTCCTGTTTTAATATCCTTAAATCCAACCGCTGCACCAATATCACCGGCATCAATAAATTCAACCGGGTTTTGTTTGTTAGCATGCATTTGCATGATACGGCTGATACGCTCATTTTTACCGGTACGCGTATTTAGTACATAAGAACCTGCATCTAAATGACCGGAATAAGCACGGAAGAATGCCAAACGCCCTACAAAAGGATCAGTCATAATTTTAAAAGCCAAAGCACTAAATGGCTCTTTAGGATCTGCATGACGCAATTCCTCTTCATTAGTATCAGGATTGATACCTTTAATTGATTCAATATCCTTAGGAGAAGGTAAATAACGCACCACGGCATCAAGCGCCTTTTGCACTCCTTTGTTTTTAAATGAAGAACCACACATCATGGGAATAATAGAAATATCTATGGTAGCCTTACGTATGGCTTCATGCATTTCTTCTTCAGTAATGGAATTAGGATCATCAAAGAATTTTTCTAACAACTTTTCATCATACTCAGCAACCGCCTCAACTAATTCCTGACGATATTGATCCACTTCAGCTTTCATATCTTCAGGAATAGGAACCTCTTCATAAGTCATTCCCTTATCTGTGTCATTCCATATAATTCCTTTCATGGTAATCAAATCAACCACCCCTTTAAAGTTATCTTCAGCACCAATAGGCAATTGAAGTGGAACAGCTTTAGCACCCAACATCTCACGTACTTGCTTTACCACATTTAAAAAATCAGCGCCTGCTCTATCCATCTTATTTACAAAACCAATGCGTGGAACCTTATACCGGTTGGCCTGGCGCCACACTGTTTCGGATTGTGGCTCCACACCCGATACAGCACAAAACAAAGCCAATAAACCGTCAAGTACGCGTAATGAACGCTCCACTTCAACAGTAAAGTCAACGTGTCCGGGTGTGTCAATAATATTGAATTTATACTGCTTCGATTCAGGCACCTTTTTACCTTGTGATGTAGGAAAGTTCCAAAAGCAAGTTACAGCAGCGGAAGTAATTGTGATTCCTCTCTCCTGCTCCTGTGCCATCCAGTCTGTAGTTGCACCTCCATCATGGGTTTCACCCATTTTATGATTCACTCCAGTGTAATAAAGAATACGTTCTGTAGTGGTGGTTTTACCGGCATCAATGTGGGCGGCAATACCGAAATTTCGTGTATAATTTAAATCTGCCATGTTTATCTGTTTTAAAATTGTAAAGTTGAAAATTGATATAGTGTGCATTAAAACACACAACTCCCCAAATGACCAGCCCGAAAGAGGCTGCAGGGATTATATAGTGAATGATTCTCTCATAAAACGCTAAACAGTTTCGGCTCCAACCCATATACCGACCCTTTTAGCCGCGCAAAGGTAATCATTTTTCATAATTTAGACAAACCAATTTTGATTATATTTCAACCTTAAATTGCATGGGAGAAGTACATAAAAATGATTTTTACATAACTTTCACGCATTAAATTCATTACATGAAAGGAGTTCTTGCCTGCCTATTCTTATTTATTTCTATAACGGGAAAAACCCAACCACTTACCAACGACAAGGCTTCTATAAATTCAGACTTTAATTACAGCCGCGATTTTAAAAAAATATTAGAAAGAACTCAGGATAAAAATGATTCCCTTTTCTATTCAAAATTATTAATCCGATTCCTGGATAACGATTCCAGCCTTACAAGATTTGAAACTTTGGCATTAATGATCGGATACACCGAAAATAAATATTATACACCATTAGAAGATATGGAGGCGGAAAAGGAAATTATTGAACTTAATGACCATGGTTACTATGAAGATGCACTGGAAGAATCAAAGAAGTATCTGGTTCAAAAACCACTTAGCCTAAGCATTTTAAAAGAACGCTCATTTGCTTATCATCAATTAGGCATTCGGGATAGTGCAAGATATTTTATGTCACTTTGTGACAAAATAATGGAAGCGATGATTTATAGTGGCCATGGCAGGGGTACCTCTCCGGAAATTTCCTTCTTTTCTCTTGGTTTAAATGATGGTGATTATTTTATACCAAATGTAGGCATGTCAGTAGCTGGGAAAAAGACTCAAAATGACAAATCACGACGATTAATGTATGTTGTTAATGCCATGAATGATGAAGGAGTGTATAAGTACTACTATTTTATGATTCAGCATGCCAAAATGAAGATGGAAGGTGATGATTTATTGGCAAAGAAAAATAAAAAACTAAAAGCTGCTCAGGCAAAAGCGAAAGCAAAAGAAGCTGCTAAAAAGAAAAAAGGCAAAAAACTTAAGGGTGAGACCGAATTATCAGACAGTACCCTGGCAATTTTATCATATAGCACCGAGCTTTCACCGGATGGAGATAAGATATCCACTAAAGAAGCAAAAGCCAACAAATGGGGAAGTAATAAAGGCAAGAAGAAAGATAAAAAGAGTACCCATAAAAATATCAACCCTGTGGCTGATAACGAAGAGGATAGTACAAATACTGCATCTGAGGTAACTATCGAACCTGAAAAAACAGACAACAATAAAAATAAAGGAAAGACGTCATCAAAAAGAAAACAGAAAAAAGAATCTGCTGAACCCCATATTAAAACCGAGGAACCCGAAGTAATCAATCAACAGGATACTATATCCACCACGCCAATTGTTGCCCCCGATGAAAATGAACAACCGAAAAAGGCTC
>CAZBBO010000002.1:0-180257 GCA_964490345.1 uncultured Ferruginibacter sp. | reverse complement strand
CGCCAATTGTTGCTCCCGATGAAAATGAACAACCGAAAAAGGCTCTTGATGAACCCGAAATAATCAATCAGCAGGATACCATATCCACCACGCCAATTGTTGCCCCCGATGAAAATGAACAACCGGAAAAGGCTCTTGATGAACCCGAAAATTGGGGAAGCAAGGAGGCGAAAAAAAACAGAAAGGCAACAGCAGAAAAAGACAAAAAAAAGAAAGGAAATAAAAAATCGGTTAAAAACGAACAACCTTAAGAACCGCCATCCATTTTACCTGATAACCCAGAAGGTGATCCTGACCAAAGGCTTTAGTAATTATATTAAAAATAAATTTTATAATAATTTAAGCCCTGGTTTATATTAATACGCTTGTTTTCAACGTATTGCATTACTTATCGAACTATTTATTCCTGTTTTATGTCATTATAAAAACATTATCAAAGACTTGTGATAAAATAAAGTTTTGATTAACTTTACTCTCCCACTATCTTGGTGAAACGACCTTACCTCATAAAATCACCTCATTTTTTCCCGAATTAATCCAATTCAGGCATAATTGCCCTAATGTTTATGTAGCACAGATATGAAGTGCACGCTTAAATATTAGATGAAGCACCAAATGTTATTTCAGAATACTACAAGAGGGCTTTATGAGATTCATCGGAACTATCATATTCCTGTTTGTGCTTTTGGTACAAGCTCATGGGCAAACCGCCAATTTTTCCATCTCTACTACAGAGGGGAGTTTCTGTGCACCGCAAGTAGTTACAGTTCAACAAACTTCCACTGGTAATCCGGAATCTTTTGTTTGGGATTTTGGTAATGGGAAAACAGGCAATCAAGCCATAGAACATATAACCTACCTAACACCGGGAACTTACACAATTCGGTTAATTGCCATTTACCGTAACATAGCTGTTACCAAGGAGAGGACAATCACCATCAACCCTTCCCCTACAATCAATCTACATACACAGAGAACAAACTTTTGCAAGACCGGAGAAGTAAGTTTCAATGCGTCAGGTTCAAATATTCAATTTTATGTTTGGAATTTTGACGATGGCTCACCCGAAATAACTACAACAAGCAATTCAATACAACATAATTTTTCTGATTTTGGTAATTATAATGTTACGGTAAAGGGTTACAACACCTTTAACTGCTATCAAAGCGCAACAAAAGCCATCAGTATTGCTCCGGTTTCATTATCCGGAACGGTTAGCATCACACAGGGATGTATTCCTGCAAGGCCTCAATTAAGAATTCAAACCGGACTATTGCGTGATGATTCGATTGCAGAAGTAATATGGGAATTTGGTGACAACACCCCACCGGAAATAAATAATTCAAATAACGTACGTCATACTTATAACATAACCGAACCCATTACTGAGGCAAGCGTTTCACTATCCACACATTTAGGCTGTCAGGCATCATTCACCTTTCCTGAATTTGGATATGGCACGCCCCCTATAGCAACAAACCTAGCCATGCCGGCGGCAGGCGATACTTTTTGCGGTTCGGAACAGATAGAAATGCAGGCCACAGCAAATGGAGCTAACTATTTTGTTTGGCAATTTGGTGATGGCGAAACAGATAGTATTCCTCTAAACAATACCCGACATAAATACAAAAAACTGGGCGATATGTCCGTAATAGTAACTCCCTATTTGCACGGTTGCGCAGGAAGTAAAGACAGTATCCCAATTTTCATAAAGGGAGTAATTGCGAAATTCAAAGAAGGGAATTTTTGCAATGCACTTAATACTTATCAATTTCAAAACCTATCTCTTGGGAGCATTGATGCATTCAAATGGACGTTTAGCGATGTACCAATACAGCCAGACACATTTAATTTTAACGCATTCCACAGCTTTCCTCAACAAGGAAATTTCAATACTAAATTATGGCTTGCAGATTTCGAAACCGGTTGTTTAGATAGTATTCAAAAACCCATTTATACAGCATTGCCTCTTTTGCTGGCAGATAAATACGCGGTATGCAAAGACAGTGCTATAAGATATTTTATAGAACAAGATTATTCTCCGGATGCCAAATTCACTTATGAGTTTAACATAAACGGAGAAGTGGTAAACAATGGTCAAACCAACTCCCTGAGCTATTACCCTGAAAACTTTGGCTTATATAACGATTATGTAGTTATAAAAGATAACAACCCACTTACCTGTAATGATACCGTTCAACTGAACACTCCGGTAAGAGTAAAAGGACCTGTTGCTAATTTTGATATTACGCGTAGTGTATGTTTTGATAGCACAGTAAGTATTACCAACCTTTCCTACCCTTTTTATAGTTACGAGCCCATAACCTCGTTTGAATGGGATTATGGCAATAACGAAAAAACAACCGGTGCACAACCTGAACCATATTATTACCCGAAGGCCGGGAAGTATAATGTAAAATTAATTGCTACGGATATAGGTGGATGCAAACAACAAGTTTTTCAATCACTTACTATTCACCCATTACCTATTGTAGATATCCTACCCAGGCATGACACCATCTGTCTTGGAAATTCAGTTCAGCTTATTGCCTATTCATCAGATGATATTACCTGGAATAATCAACCCTTTATGAGTTGTAGTCAATGTGATACGGTGAATGTAAATCCTTCACAAAGCATAAATTATATTGTTAATGCCCTAAGTGAATTTGGATGCAAAATACAGGATAGCGTGATGATTAAGGTATTTACTCCACCTACTGCTTCACTATCAGCAGAACCTGAAAGTGTTTGTTATGGACAACCGGCTATCCTCACCTTACACACAGAAGACGAATCGGTAATTAATTGGATTCCGGCATTGGATATTAGCAGAATCAATAACCAAACAGCAAGTGTGATTCCATTACCTGACAACAAATATCGTGTTATTGTGTCGGATAAAATGGGCTGCTTTTTTGACACAGCAAGCATTTCAATTATCGTACATCCATTACCGTTAGTTAATGCAGGCCCGGATATAGCAGGTGAATTCAATAGCATGGTAACGCTTCAACCAGTTTATGACAATCACATTGTTTCTTATTCATGGTCGCCGGTAGGTGGTTCACTCAGTTGCAGCCATTGCGCTTATCCAACCATTATATTAACTATGCCTCAAGAATATACCATTACAGTAAAGGACCAAAATGGATGTGAATCTGAAGATAAAATAAAGGTATCTTTTAATTGCAATACCGGTAGGCTGCTTCTTCCCAATGCCTTTACACCAAATGGAGATGGGTTAAATGATTATTTCTATCCTATTGCTCAGGGGATTGATAAAATAATCTCCTTTATGGTATTCGATCGCCGGGGTTTCAAAATCTTCGAGAGAAATAATTTCTCCCCCAATGCAGCAAGTTTGGGATGGAACGGAACTATTGGTACAAAACAGGTACAAACCACACAAACATTTGTTTGGGCTGCACAGGTTGAATGTGAAGGAACCCTTATTACACACAAAGGAACGGTAACACTTATCAGATAAGCCTAAAAAAAACCGGCTCTAAAGAGAGCCGGCTATTAAAAAATATTTCTATAATAATTACACCCTGAAATGAGCAAATGCCTTATTTGCTTCTGCCATACGGTGTGTATCTTCTTTCTTTTTAAATGCAGCACCTTCACCTTTGCTGGCTGCTACAATCTCATTAGCTAATTTTTCAGCCATGCTGTGGCCGTTTCGTTCACGGCTATAACGAATCATCCATTTAATACTCAAAGAAACTTTTCTATCAGCACGTACTTCGGTTGGAATTTGAAAAGTAGCACCACCAATACGACGGCTACGCACCTCAACACCGGGGGTAATATTTGACAATGCTTTTCTCCAAACCTCATAACCATCTTCGCCGGTTTGTTTGCTCACTTTTTCAATAGCATGATAAAAAATACTGTACGCTCCGCTTTTTCTACCTCCCCACATCATATTGTTTACAAACCGAGTTACCAGTTTATCATTAAACTTAGGGTCTGGAGCAAGAGGGAGTTTTTTGGCTTGTGCTTTACGCATATCGAAAACATTTATCGGTAGTTGTTACCGTCTTTTTTATTTAATTATTTTTTTGCTTTTTCCTTTTTGGTTCCATATTTACTACGGCTTTTTTTGCGATCTTTTACACCGGCAGTATCAAGGCTTCCACGAACAATATGGTAACGAACCCCAGGCAAATCCTTAACCCTTCCACCACGAATCAATACAATAGAGTGCTCCTGCAAATTATGTCCTTCACCAGGAATATAAGCAATAACTTCAACCTTATTGGTTAAACGAACTTTAGCCACCTTACGTAACGCCGAGTTTGGTTTTTTAGGTGTTGTAGTGTAAACCCTGGTACAAACACCACGGCGCTGTGGACAACTGTCCAAAGCTCTGGATTTACTTTTTGTTTTAATAATTTCTCTACCTTTTCTTACTAATTGTTGAATAGTGGGCATTATAGAACCTTTTATTTCGTCCCGATTTTTGGGAGGGCAAAGGTAAGAAAAAAGATTGTAGCGAAAAATGTATTTTTCAAACTTTTTTTAATCTAATAAAAAGGCTACCTGTAAGAGTAGCCTAAATTATCCTTATATATTGAAAATGAATTAAATATGATACATCCAATGATGGGTATCGGGGCCTTCCATATATCGAATCGTATCCAACCTGTTTTTTATAGCAGGTGATACTTTCCATTTTTCAACATCAAATAACATGGAATAGTCTTTATAACACAACTCTTTAATTTCAGAAATAGTTGCTGCTGTTCCTGTTCCAAACACTTCTTGCAAAGTACCTGCTTTATGTGCAGCAATAATTTCATCAATGGATAAATCCCGCTCCTCTACTTTAATACCCATTTCATTTAGTAAGGTAATTACACTATTTCGTGTTACACCGGCCAAAATAGTACCCTGTTCTAAACCCGGTGTAATGGCTTTATTATCAATTATAAAAAATACATTCATTACGCCACATTCCTGCACATAGCGATGCTCAATTGGGTCAGTCCAAAGCACCTGATCAAAACCATTTTTTCTGGCTTCTTCTGTGGCATACATTGCAGCGGCATAATTCCCAGCAGCTTTAGCAAAGCCAACGCCACCCTTTACCGCACGTACATAATGCTCTTCTACCCATATCTTCATTGGCTTCCCATAATATGGCCCGGTTGGGCTTAGGATAATCATGAATTTGAAATTATGCCCAGGTCTTACTCCCAACATTTCATCTGAACTAAACATAAATGGGCGAATATATAAGGAGTGATTAGCCCGTGCAGGAATCCAATCTGAATCCAATTGCAACAGGAGACGCATCCCTTCCATAAAAATTTCTTCCGGTACTTCGGGCATCTGCATCCGCCTTGCTGAAATATTAAATCGCTTAAAGTTATCCAATGGCCTAAAAATAGCCGCCTTACCATCTGAACTTTTATAAGCCTTGATACCTTCAAAAATAGCCTGACCATAATGAAGTGCTGCTGCCGAAGGACCAAGTGTTAATGAATGGTATGGCTTAATTTCTACTGTTTTCCACTCTCCATCTGCAAAATCTACTTCAAGCATGTGATCAGTAAAATATTTACCAAAAGGAACATTTTCCAGATTCACATCCTTTAATCTGCTCCTCTCAGCCTTTGTTACTTTAAAATCGGCTGCTGTAATCATAATCATTAATTTTACACAAATTTAAGTAATTTACCCATAGCCACCCTCCTAAAAACCATGAGCCTCCCTGTTACGCTTTCTCCATTTCTATTACAAAAACTCTATCCTCACGTGCTGTATAACTTTGCCAAAGAGGAAAGTAACCCCGGTAGCATGTTTGTTGGTAAATATGAAAAACATATCGCTATATATGTATATGAATCCGGATTTCCGGTAGTGTCAGACGGGGATATGGATTTTTTGCAAAAAGTGTTGGCGGCTTGTAAATTGAATATAGATGATGTGATTATTATAAATACCGCACAACCGGAAATAAATGCTGCCGAATTATTAAAAAAGCTAAAGCCGAAATTTACTATTTTATTTGGTGTAGCACTGGAAAAACTCGAATTGCCAATGATTTTTCCTCAATATCAAGTGCAATATTTTGACGGATGTAAATATTTGCACGTTCCTCAACTTACCCAACTAACAAAAGATAATGAGCAGAAAAAGCTGTTATGGCAAAGCCTAAAAAGAATGTTTGATATAGATTAAATCCAATGCACAAATTAATTTTTGCAACAAATAATAAGAATAAGGTACTTGAAGTACGTTCCATTTTGGGCAACAGATTTTCTATTTTATCACTTAAAGAAGCCGGTATTAATATTACCATTCCCGAACCGCACAACACCCTTGAGGACAATGCTGCCGAAAAAGCCCAAACTATTTTTAATTTAACCGGCACGCATTGCTTTAGTGAGGATACCGGTTTGGAAGTGGCATCATTAAACAACCTACCGGGTGTACATAGTGCAAGATATGCCGGCAACAACAGCACTGATGAACAGAATATTGCCAAATTATTACATAACCTTACCGGAAAGGATAGACGAGCCAGATTTAGAACTGTAATATGCTTAATCTGGGATAGTAAAAAATACTTTTTTGAAGGAATTTGTGAAGGAAGTATAGCTACCACACCTTTCGGAAACAGTGGCTTCGGTTATGATCCCATTTTTATTCCAAAGGATGGGAATAACCGCACCTTTGCCCAAATGACCATTGAAGAGAAGAATCATTTCAGCCATCGAAAAAAGGCAACGAACCAACTCATTCAATTTTTACAGCAATATGGCCAGAACAAAGCTTGAAATACCCGCCAATAAATTATTTTCTACCCAACTACCGCTTCGTATAAATGATATCAACTACGGCAATCACCTGGGTAATAACCAATTGGTTGCTTTGCTACACGAAGCACGTGTTCAATGGCTTACTCATCATGGTTTTAGTGAGTTAAATGCAGGTGGCACAGCATTAATAATGGCCGAGCTGGTAGTTACATTCAAGCGGGAAGCCTTTTATCCTGATGTTTTGCAAGTTCAAATTTCCACCAACCCGATGGATTTAGGTCGCAAATCATTTGATTTATACTATGAGGTAACAAAAAATGCAGAAGATAACAATATACTGGTAGCCGTTGCAAAAACCATTATGGTTTGCTATGATTACCAAAAGAAAAGGACAGTTCAAATACCACAGATGCTAAAAGAAATAATATCCTAAATAACCTCACATTAACGCCTAAACGCTATTCCAAATACGATAATTTTCTTCTGCCTGAGCATATAGCATCTCCAATCCATTTTTTACTGTTGCTCCATACAGCTTCCCTCTTTGTAAAAACACCGTCTCTTCAGGATTATATACCAAATCAAACAACAAGTGCTGTGGGGTTACCGCATCAAAAGGAACCGGAACACAGGAGGCAACCTGAGGATACATACCTAAAGGAGTACAGTTTATTAACAAGGTATGCTCCGAAATAAATTTAGCAGTAACTGCAGAATATGGTAAGGCATGCACCCCGCTTCGATTAACAATAGTATATTGAATTCCCTTCTCTCTCAACACATATTGTACTGCAAGCGATGCACCGCCTGATCCAAAAATAGCCGCCTTTTTATGCCAGGGTTTTAATAATGAGGTTATAGAAATTTCAAAACCTTTCACATCTGTATTATATCCTTTTAATTGATTCCCGCTTATCACAATACAATTTACGGCACCGGTTTTAGCAGCGGTATCATCCAAATTTGATAAATAAGGAATAACGGCCTGTTTATATGGAATCGTTACCGCCAAACCAACCAAGTGAGGGTTCTGCTTTAATACATCAGGCAGGGCTTCAATATCATTTATCTGAAAAAGAGAGAATGATTCAGAAAAGCCACTCTTGTTAGAAAGACTGCTACCTACAGATGAAAATTTATTATCAAAATATTTTTTAGAAAAAGAATGTGCAAGCTCTTTTCCGATTAACCCATATACTTTTTCAGTAATCATTTATTCAAATATAAATGGAAGGTATCTCCGCGCAACCCAACCCTCATCGCCTCCAAAGGAATAACTTCTGTAGGGGCAATATTCCCGAGGTTTACATTACACCCTATCAATTCCAAAAAATATAATTGTTGTGATTTTTGAGGTGCTTCCCAAATAATTTTCCTCTCCGGAATCTGAGTAAGAATCTCCTGAACCAACCCTTCACGCACCTCACCGGTACCACGGTAAATACCTACATTACCTGCTTCACGTGCCTCTGCAATAACATAAGAAGAACCAGCATCCAACTCAGCTTTCATTAACTCAATCCATTTATATGGAGGCATTATTTTTGTTGCATCCTTACTGCCCACCTCACTTAAAACCACACCATGCTTAGCCAATTTTTCTATATATCCACATTTTTCTGCATGAGGAATAATAATTGAACCATCACTCACCTCCATAAAATCTATTTCAAAATCCTTACAAACCCTGATGTAATCTTCAAACTGATTTCTAATTAAAAAAGCTTCAAACAAGGTACCCCCAAAATAAACAGAAATTCCATGCTTTTTATATATCGCCAGCTTTTCTTTAAGGTTGGGAGTAACATAGCTGGTTCCAAAACCTAATTTTACAATATCTACATGGTTGCCGGCTACACTTAAAAAGTTTTCCGCCTCTTGCGTACTTAATCCTTTATCCATAACCATTGTAAGTCCATAAGAACGTGGGTGAGCAGTACGTTCAGGAATTTGCGACAAATTAAAATTCATGCTAATTTTATATTTTGCTGCAAAGATACCATTTGAGAAAAAAAATGCAGGAAAATAATTAACGCTTATTTCGTTTATATCGGGCTATGAGTTCAACAACCTGTTGATTTTGTAAAATTGCCGGATTGATGGCTATAAATTTCTTTAGTTGTTTGATGTTAATCTGTAAGGCATTTTCCAGTTGGCTTAATCCTTCTTTTAACTTTCCGGATTCAAGCATAAACATACTGATATAATATAAAAATAAAGGCTTTTTATCGGTGTTGAGGTAGGCCAGGTGTGCATAATCTAATGCATCCTCCACTAGCCCTGATTGAAATAACGTGGTGAGTAATTCTACCCAGCCGGCAATATTTTTAGGGCGCATAGATACTGTTATCCCAAAATATCTAACCGCTTCTTCATGGTTTTGCATTCCGTAAAAGCACCTTCCCATTGCCAAAAAATATTCGGGATGGTGTGCATTAATTTTTATTGCCTGCTCCAAGTTCTTAACCCCCATTGAGAAATTACCTTCATTCATGTAAGAACAAGCTATCTTATAGTGCAAATGAGCTTCTTCGGGGCTAAGGTGACTTGCTTTTTTATAATGAAAACGCGCTTGTGCAAAATTTCCTAATTTATCATGGCAGTGCCCAATAGCTTCATAAATTACCGATTCGGGATGGGTAAGTTCAATTACTTTTTCTAATACCTCAATAGCATCTTTAAAATTGCGCAACCTGATATATGCATCGCCCATATTCCGATAGGCAAAGTCAAACTTTTCATCTATGGCTACTGCATACAAATAAGCGTCAATGGCTTTTTCATATAAATTTAACCCCTGGTATGCCGCACCTAAATTAAACCAAGCCAATTCATTATAAGGGTTTTCGTCAATGATTTGCTTGTGTAACTTTATGCTTTCTTCATTTCTACCGGTATAATCAGTCCAAAAGCAAATCTTATACAAGGCTTCCTCACTGTTTGCATCCTGTTCTAAAATAAGTTTCAGACAATCGAATACCTTTTCGAAGTTTTCATAATCATCATACACATCAGAAAGTTCAAACAATAATTCAATACGCTCTTCACCACCAAACCTTTCTACAGCTTCTTCAAGCAAAAAAGCCGCTTCTTCCTGGCGATCTAAAGCTAAAAAGGCATCGGTACGTAAAATATACAATTCCACGTCATTGGGATCCATAATAGCAGATTGTTCTAAAACAGCCAGTGCCTCCTCATATCTGCGAAGAGAAATAAGAATTCCGGATTTTAAATTAAGCAAGTGGGAAGAAAAGCGATACTGAGCAGTTGCTAATTCTGCCGCCTCAAGAGCCAGAAGGTGTTCCATACGCTCGTCATAATATTCAATAATGCGCTCAAAACCCTCCTCCTCCAAAAAACCTCCTCCGCGACCATTCTTTAGGTTAGCATAGGTTTTAAGCAATTCCTTTAATTCTTCCCGTTCTTCTTTAAAAGGATTTATCTCCATAGGTGGTCTTTAGGTTATTACAATGTAAGAAATTAAATGCACATTTCAAGCTGACTTTTCCACAATTAACACGTAAACAGGGAATTGTTAAAAAAAAACACAAAAATCTAACTTTAACGAAAAATAAATATTATATTTGTGATGCTCATTTTAACATAAAATGTACAAATACGGAAAAATAATATTGTTTGTCTTACTCCTTGGAGGACTGG
This sequence comes from uncultured Ferruginibacter sp., assembly GCA_964490345.1. Lineage (GTDB taxonomy): Bacteria > Bacteroidota > Bacteroidia > Chitinophagales > Chitinophagaceae > Ferruginibacter. Next base: position 169,824 of record CAZBBO010000002.1, on the reverse strand, counting down.
CTACCTTCTCTTCTTATGCCGATAGGGGCGTAGGTAAGAAGAAAGGCAAGGTATTGCTAAATATTAAAACTACCGGTAATTCTTTTCAGCAGGATATTGCATATAATTTAAAATCAGGTCTAAAATATTCCGGAAGTATTTTAACAAATACTAAAGCTGGTGGGTTTTCATCCGGAAATGTATTGGTTACCTATCAAAAAGGTAATTCTATCTACATTATGCCTTATAAACAAAAGGTGGTAATGTCTGATATTCAGCCGGGATATACCGGTATGAAGTTGGTTATAAAAGCTCCCTAATTTTCAATGCAACGGTACATGAAGCACTTCAAACGGTAATAACCGGTATCCCTTTGTGTTTATATCAAATAATGCAGGAGGTAAATTCCCAAATTGTATATCATTTAGTTCCCAAACAAAAGTTGCATCAGGCGTATATCGTTCCATTTTAAGTGGCAATCCCTTTAACTGAGGAAAGGCATAGGAATACTCTTGATTGGCAGGGATAAATCCGGGAGCAAAATAAACTACTAACGCCTTATTTCCCGGCAAATGTGCCCTTGCCTTTTTAGTCAAATATCCACAAATCACCACATCTTCAACATCATCTATCGTAAAACTGATTGAATTATAAAAGGAATTTAATTCCGTCCAATTATCACGGTTTAGAGGCACTTGTAATTTTTGCCCACTATAATTTTTTAGAATAGCGCCTTTACCGGTTTTTGAATTAAAAAAGCGAATTTCACCTCCATCCGGAGAACGGGTTTCCTCTCTGCATTCATCATGATTTAAATAAATCAATAAAGTTGAGCCGTTAAGGAATCCTGCTGAGGGGTTGTTTGAAGTTACGGTAACCTTATATTCCATCATCACCATATTGGGAGGCCGCTGAGCCAATAACTCTATCCCTTTACTACAAAAAGCAAAAAGTAACAAGCCTAACTTACCCCAATATGTTATCATTTGCTGTAAAGTTAATTAAGCGGGTTAACACATAGAAGAAGCTAAAATAATGGGAAAAAACCTGATTAAGAGCACCTCTTATTTATTACCTGTTTTCTTTTTCATCTCTTGAATCTTCTGTTGTTGGGCCTGCATAGCTTCAATACGTTCAGCCAATTTGCTTTTCTTGGCAGGCTTTTTCATGTTCTCATTTATTTGAGCAAGTATCTTTTCATGGTTTATAATATACTTTTGAATAATTACCTGCATAATTAAAGTAATTACATTCGATACGGTATAATACCAGGTGAGCGCCGCAGGAAGATTGTTGAACACACCCAACAAAAGTATGGGAAAGAAATAAGGCAAATACTTCATCATTGGGTTACTGTTGTCTTGCATTTGCGACATACTATACACCGAAATGATTAAGCTGGTGATAACCGCAGTGAGCGTAAATAAACTTACATGGCTACCATAAAATGGGATGGAAAAAGGTATTTGATATATAGAATCAAAAACCGCTAAATCTTTTGCCCATAAAAATGACTTTCCTCTTAAATCAATATTTGCCTGAAAGAAATAATATAGCGACATGAAAATAGGCACTTGTAATAGTCCCGGAATACAACCGCCCAATGGGCTCACTCCTGCGCTTCTCCATAATTTCATCTGCTCCATACCAAAAGCTTGCTGATCGAGTGTTTTGGTTTTAGGATCTGTAAATTTTTTCTTTAACGCATCTACTTCAGGTTTAAGCGCCCTCATCTTGGCTCCGCTCAAATAACTCTTATATAACATGGGAGCAGTAAACAGCCTAATAAAAAATGTGAGTAGCAAAATAACCATTCCCATACTACTCATAAACCCATTGAAGAAATCGAATACCGGAAGCAAAATATACCGATTGATATATTTTACAAATGCAAACACACCGCTTCCATAAGGAACAATATCTTCAAGGCCTATTCCATACGACTTTAAAATTTTATAATCACTGGGGCCAAAATAGTATTGTAATGAAGTTTTCCCTGATGCTTCAATATCCACTTTAGCACGGGTAATTGTTCTGGCGATAAAAGCTTGGGTGCTATCTGCCGGTGCCTTTATATCAGTTTGAACATTCTTTAGTTTGTTCTTTGCTATCAGCCCTGTTCCAAAAAACTGTTGGCGTAATACAACCCAATCAATCGGTCTCTTAAATTTGATATCATCATCAGATGCACCTATTCGTTCAAAATCATAACTACCGTCTTCGAGATAACAAACATTCGTTTGCATCTTTTCAAAATTAAAATCACCTTCTAATTGTGGCGCTTCTGCCTGCCATAGAATATTAATTTCATTTTGGTCAAAAAGCCCTGAATTATACACTTCAATATCAAAATCAAGCATATAACTTCCGGGTTTAAGCGTATATCGGTGCGCAATCTGTTTACCTGATGAATCCCCTAAGAAAAAGAATAGAGATTGGCTTCCATCTTCATTTTTCTTTATAGGTTCTGAAGAAAAAATTATATTCTCTGATTGAGCAGTTTGATTTACTCCGGAATTAAATGCATAGGTAAACTTATTAAAATTTCCTTTTTGCAATAATAAAGGCTGTCCGTTTGGTCGCTTATACTTTTTTAATTCAACCGCTACAGGTTGTGCCCCTTTATTTGAAAAAGTAATTTTTACTACATCGTTTTCCACAATATATTCCTGTTGTGGAATTTGAGCTTGTAATGCAGTTTGAGAAGATGCTGCCACCCGCATTGAATCCGCCTTCAGCGAATCAACAATAGCCATTTTGGGATCCGGTTTGGGCTTAGTGAGTTCAATTGAATCTGCAATCCGTTTTTGTTCAGCTTCATAAGACAACCTGCTGCGGCTGTTAATCACAAACATTCCAATCAGTAATACTCCTAATAATCCAAACCCAATCAGGGTGTTCCGATCCATTCCCATGAATATTCTTTTTTAGCGGTGCCAAAGGTAGGCATTTGAGGGGATGTAAGCCCGTAATTAGTAAATGAATTCATTAATATATTAATAAAAAAGGCCTCCATTTTAGGAAGCCTTTTTAATATTCAAAATGATTATTTTATTTTTTGTCGGTTGCAGCAGCGGTCTTAGCTGGGGCAGCTTTAGCGGCATCCCCTCCTTCACCACTTTTAGGAGCTGTGGCTTCTTCTTGTTTTAACTGACGAGTCATAGTAACAGAAGCAATTGGAATACGTGGAGAATTCATAATTTCCATATTCTCTGCATTAACATCTTCTACGCGTACGTTACCGTTCAATTCCAAATTAGTTAAATCAACTTCAATATCCTCTCTTAGATATTTTGGATATGTTTTTATCTTCAGGCCCTTCATTTTTGTTACCAGTTTACCTCCAGCTTTTACACCTGCAGGAGTTCCAGTAAATTTTAATGGTAAGGTGGCAATAACTTTCTTATTATCAGAAAGCTCCAAAAAATCTACGTGAGCAAGGCTATCTGTAACCTTATCAAATTGCAGGTCTTTTAAAATGCAGCGATGGCTTTTACCATCTACATTAATTTCACAAATCAAAAACTGAGATGTGTACACTACCGGCCTGAATGCTGCTAAAGGAGCTGAAAAGTTTACTTCTTTTTCACCACCATAAATTACACCTGGCACGAGTTGTTGAGAGCGAAGTTGGCGGGTGGCTTTTTTTCCGCTTTCGGTCCTCAATTGTCCTTCGATTGTAATTGTGTTCATAAAAAAAATTTTGAGGCGCAAAGATAGATATTTTCACGCAAAAAGAGGAGATAAAAGAAAAGGAATTGTATTGGACCCAGCAGCCCAGGCAACGCATTGATATTCAACCTGCTATTCTAAATTTGGTTTATCCTCTTTCTCTGCTTCTTATAAATAAGCTGCTAATACTTTTATTTTCGTAAGCATTTCGAATAGCTACAGCAAATAATTCATCTGTAGACAAAACTTTTATTTTCTTCGATTCTTTATTTAATGGAATGGTATCACACACTACCAACTCCTCCAACACACTATTATCAATATTTTCATAAGCCTTCCCGCTTAAAACCGGATGTGTAATTAATGCGCGTACACTTCTTGCGCCTTTCTCTTTTAGTAAGGCTGCCGATTTGGTTAGTGTACCTCCCGTATCACATATATCATCAATGATTACCACATCTCTATCTGTTACATCTCCTATTACAACCATGCTTGCTATTTCATTTGCTCTTTTACGATGTTTATCGCAAATAACCATTTCACATTCAAAAAAGGAGGCTACCTCACGGATACGATTAGCCGAACCCACATCGGGCGCAGCAAAAGTGAGATTTTCGAGCCGCAGATTTTCGATATAAGGAATAAAAATAGCAGAAGAATCCAGGTGGTCAACAGGAATATCAAAATAACCCTGAATTTGCGGAGCATGTAAATCCATGGTTATTACTCTGTTTGCACCAGCCGCCACTAGCATATTAGCTACAAGTTTTGAAGCAATAGCAACACGTGGCTTATCCTTTCTATCCTGCCGTGCATAACCATAATAAGGAATTACTGCTATTACTTTATATGCAGAAGCGCGTTTTGCAGCATCTATCATAAGCAATAACTCCATCAAATTATCAGCAGGCGCAAAAGTACTTTGCACTAAAAACACAAATCGGCCCCTTATGCTTTCTTTAAACTCCACTCCGATTTCTCCATCACTAAATCGCTGAATATTAACCCTTCCCAGAGGCTCACCAAATCTTCGGGCTATTTTTTCTGCAAGATATTGAGACCCTGTACCCGAAAAAATTTTGGCATTAGTATCCATGTAAACGTTTGTTAGCGGTTATTGTCAAGAAGTTTTGCGAAAATACAACGTAATTATTCTATTTAAAAAGTAGTTATGAACAACGTGTATAAATCAATAAAAAACTGGTCGCCTGATGACCGGCCCCGTGAAAAAATGTTACAAAAGGGAGTTCATGCCATAAGTGATTCTGAGCTGCTTGCCATCTTGATTAATCAGGGAAGCCGAGAAAAAAATGTAACTGAATTAGCCAAGGAATTATTGGCTTTATGCCAAAACAACCTGGTGGAATTAGGTAAATTATCATTATATGATTTACAGAAAATTAAAGGAATTGGTGCTGCCAAAGCCACTACCATTTATGCTGCAATTGAATTAGGAAGAAGACGTTTTGCAGGAAATCCAACTATTGCCCCTGCTATTAGAAGCAGCGCAGATATGGCAGTATATTTAAGGGAAGTGCTTAAAGATTTCCCACATGAAGTATTTGCTGTTTTATTTTTAAACCAAGCAAATAAAGTAAAGCATTTTGAAATAATAAGTAAGGGTGGAATTACCGGTACAGTTGCCGACCCTCGACTAATCTTTAAAAAGGCACTGGAAAAAGGAGCCACATCATTAATCCTTTCCCACAACCATCCATCCGGCAATTTGTGTCCAAGCAGAGCTGATGAAACCCTCACACAAAAGATGAAATTAGCAGCCAGTTATCTCGATTTGCGAATACTTGACCACATTATAGTATCTGAAGAAGGATATTACAGCTTTGCGGATGAAGGCAAACTGTAAATATTATGCCTGTGCTGGAGGTCCGCCAAAAGTAAAAGGCATCTCCACGGTTTCCATATCCTGAATAACTCCATTAACAGATTCAAACTTTTTGATATTATCTGTTATGGCCTTCATAAAGCGTTTGGCATGAAAGGGTGTTAATATAATGCGGTTCTTAACCTTGCTTTTTGGTGTACCGGGCATCACATTCACAAAATCAATAACAAATTCTGCATGACTATGTGTAATAATCGCCAAATTAGCATAGGAGCCTTCTGCAACCTCTTCACTTATTTCGATATTTAACTGGTTTTCCTGTTTACCCTTTTCGCTCATACTGTAGAAATTATAATTTTAAACATCAAAGGTAGCTAAAAAGTAAGCAAGGAGGAAAAGTATCGTTCTCATGTACTTAAACCTAATGACCCTACTTTTTAAAAACAACTTGAAAACCATAGCTTAAAGATTGAACATAAAAAGGCGAATAGGCAGTTTTTGGCGCATCAAGCCCACCGGATACGTTGGCAGATAAGGTAATTTTTTTCATGAAGGTTTTGTTCAAATTAAATAAAAATCGCAATCCGGATTGATTAACCATTACAATGGAGCCTGCATATTTTACCCCTGGCTCATAAACATACAGTCGGTTATCAAAGTCATGAACCCCCGAAAGCTGAATTCGAGCACCCAACGTAATTGATTTAGGTAATCGTTGTTTTACATCTGCAAAAAATAAAAAACCTGAACTACCGCCAGATAAAGTATTCCATTCTATCCTGCAGCTTCCATCTCCGCGATTACTAACAGGAAATTGAAGATGCAGTCTTAATCCTGTCTTTAAAACGCTTACTACTTCGGCAACCGGAGTAATTCCTATTTCGTTTTTTACTGACATGCGTGCTGTATAGCGAAGTTCTACCGTTCTTCTTTTTTGAGGCATATAACGCAGCACTACTAAATAACTATTGCCTCGTCCAATATGATTTAATCGAAACTTGAAAAAAGGATTCTTATAATGATCCGCATACATTGAGAGTAATACCTGAGGGTGCAGTTGCACCCGAATTGCAGTATATAGGCCTTTCTCATTAGCAGGTGAAGATGCTGCACCAAAAGCATTTCCAAACAAAGAATAAAAGTGGGGTGAATAATTTCGATATACCAAGGCGATATCGACAGTGGAAGCCACATTCATCATTAAGCCGCTCAATAGTGCCAAGCCATCACCCTTTGCTAATTCTCCAAAGAAATGCATATTACGAAAGGTATAGCTATAGTCTATACTGGCCTGAAAGAGCCGGTTTCCATTAAATGAAAAGTTATTATACACTTTATCTGCCTTTTGAATCTGGGCTCCAAAATGAGCATACAATGTATTTATTCCAAGCTGAAAATTATTTATTGGAATCTGAGCCCTGAAACCTGCAACGGAACAATTTAAAATACCCTTGTTTTTCATTTCAGCAGCCGTTCTGTGTATGCCGGTACTTTGAAAGGAAGTTATAAAGCTGGTACCGGATGAATCTACAGTTCGGTTGGCATCCATTCCTTTATGTGAAATAAAAAAAGTAGCTTTTTTTTCTGCTCGCCCGATAGTTATTGCAGCACCTCTAAAAAAACTACCCTCCCCCGATGATTGATGGGGACGGAGGGCATCTTCTTGTCTCTTTACCGCTAACACTTCAGCGCCCATACCCAATGAAAGGCTTTGCCATACCAGTAAGCCCTGCCCCAAATTAATACGATAATCACCTAATGCAAGTGCATGAATAATCTTATAACGACGCAAAAAAATATGGGCAGAATAAAAATCAAATCCCACACTATTCCCATTTTTAAAAAAGGGTTCGCCTGCATCTTTTTCCGCAGTAATTCCCCATTGAAAAAATTGACCATATTGATAGCGGTATCGAAAAAGTAATTTATTACCATCACCTAACCATGTATCCTTTACATGGCCTACAAAGGCATCGCGGCTAAAACGAAATAAAGAAAGATGTTCACCATGCTTTACCCTATCCTTTAACGAAATATTATTTGCATCCATATATCCAATAGTAAGGTAGGGGCTTAGTTTACGGCAAAGATTAATATCCCATCCCGGCACCGCCTGTAATTCATACACACTTAAAAAAGGGGCAAAAACTTTTCTATACTTAAAAAAGTGAGCAAGTTGCACTTCGGTTACACCGCTTATCCGGCGTAACGCACTCTCAGTTACAGTATTTAAATTAACCTTGTTGGCAAATAAAGCATCCATATCCATTAAAAAGCCATCATCTGCCTCTATGGTTTCTTCAGTTTGGGTTGCCGTTTCTTCCAATACATCTACCAGCCTGGTTTCCTGAGCCAAGCACTCTAAACCCAATAAAAAAGATATTATCATTAAGAATATCCGCTTCATAGCTGCTGATATAATGCCATACCGGGCGAAACACCAAGGTAGGGATGGTGACTAACGGTTACTAATACACGTAGTTTTTTATACAACCATCCTGCCCCACCATACCAACCACCCATATCTGAATGAACACCCCCTTTAGCAAAAAAGGATTTATGAAAATTGTAGCAAAAACCAACATGCGCATTTACCGGCTCTTCTTGCTCATGTGCCACTTCCATAGCCAGCAAGAAATCATCTGATGCCTTATATCCTAAGCCCAAAGAGGCCACCCAAACAGCATGAGCAGGTGTTTTATTTTGCACACCGGGAAAATTCATCACTTGCCACCCCACAGTAAATCTTGTGCCCAGGCTTGTTCTCATAGCCACTGCTGCATTTACACCATGAAGACTTCGATAACCGGAAGCCTTTTCTGAAAAATAAGAAAACCCAATACCTACCTCAACCGAACCTAACGTGCGCGCATAGCCGAATTCAAATCGCTGTTCAGAAAAATTTAAAAAACGACTATAATGAAAGGCTGCTCCCATATTTCCTAATGAAGTAGGCAAAACACCTGCACCATGATATTCTCTAAATTCATTCATCATAAAGCGTTGTACAACAAACAAGGCACATTCAGGTTGTTTAATAGAAGCTAATGATGCTCGATTAGTAAGAAATGAGAATGCATCCGGGTCAACACCATAAGCTTCAATTCCCGGCAATGACCTTTGAAGCATATACCCACCCTGTTGGCTAAATGAAAGCACAGGGTGTAATAACAATAAGCTACACCATAGTTTAATGAATGACATAATACGGATTTAAAACACTGAAATTAAAGCTGCAAATGGTAAATAAAACTTCATTACCCCATAATTGGCCGTACTTTGGTAAATTCGCGCCATGATTTTACTGGATGGGAAAATTGCAGCATCTGCAATAAAAGAAAAGCTAAAGACACAAATCACACAGGCCACTAAAAAGGCAGGAAGACCCCCTCACCTGGCTGCAATCCTAGTGGGCAATGATGGTGCCAGCGAAACGTATGTTGCCTCTAAAATTAAAAACTGCGCATTAACCGGAATCAAAAGTTCCTTAGTTCGCTTAGCCGATACCGTTTCCGAGCAGGAACTTATTGAGGCAATAAAGAAACTCAATACAGATGATGATGTGGATGGCATTTTAGTTCAATTACCATTACCCGCTCATATCAAAGAAGAACATATTATTAGTGTAATAGCTCCACATAAGGATGTGGATGGCTTTCATCCGGTAAATGCGGGAAAATTAATGCTGGATCAAAAAGGGTTTATTCCGGCAACTCCATTGGGGATCATGCTTCTTCTTCAACATTATCATTTAGAAACTTCAGGGAAGCACGCTGTGGTAATAGGACGTAGCAATATCGTTGGCAGGCCCATGAGTATTTTACTTAGCCGAAACAATAATCCCGGAAATTGCACAGTAACGCTAACGCATAGCCGAACTAAAAACTTACCCGACATTTGCCGCCAGGCAGATATTATCGTTGCCGCATTAGGTAAACCAGGATTTTTAACTTCCATAATGGTTAAACCCGGCGCTGTGATTATTGATGTGGGTATCACACGCGTTAAAGATGAAACAAAATTATCCGGATACAGCCTAAAGGGTGACGTAGATTTCGCTTCAGTATCCCAAACTGCCGGCTATATTACTCCGGTTCCGGGTGGAGTAGGATTAATGACCATTGCTGCACTACTTACTAATACCTATGAAGCTTTCTTAAATCATACACACCAGTGAAAACAAAAATCCAAAATAACACCCTTGCAGTGATGGAAAGCTTTTACACCATCCAGGGAGAGGGGTTCCATACCGGAAAAGCGGCTTATTTCATTCGCCTTGCAGGATGTGATGTAGGTTGCGTGTGGTGTGATGTAAAAGAAAGTTGGAATGAAGATTTACATCCAAGAAAAACCATAAAAGAATTGGTTGAAGAAACTAAGAAAAGTAAAGCCCCAATTGCCGTAATAACCGGCGGAGAACCCCTTCTACAAAACTTAAATAATCTTACTGCTGCATTACAAAAGGCGGGTATTAAAACACATCTCGAAACTTCCGGTTCCTCACCACTAAGCGGTTTTTGGGACTGGATATGTCTTTCTCCAAAAAAATTTAAAGCACCACTCCCACAAGTCTTAAATGCTGCTAACGAATTAAAAGTAGTAGTTTATCATAAAAGCGACTTAGCATGGGGGCAAACTTTCACTAATAAAACAAACCCTCAATGCCTGCTTTTTTTTCAACCGGAATGGAGTAAGCGAGATACAATAACTCCAATCATTGTAGAATACATTAAAAAAAATCCCCAGTGGAATCTATCTCTGCAAACTCATAAATATATTAACGTTCCCTAAGCCAATTTAGGGTTAATTAAGGTGAAGCATTGCCCTTTGATTGTTATTTCACACTATCTTCATTCATAAAATCACGATTTAAAATTCTAGCTATTATCCAAAACAGAAAAAATTAATTATTATATATGTTTAGCTTCGTAGCCCAAATAAATAAGTATTTATTGTTTTTTGTTACGATATCATTCCTTTCATTTTCTTCCACTGCTCAATGGTACAATCCAGATAAAGTAAATAAAAAAGCAAATGCATTAAATGAAAAGGCCTATTTAGCAGCTATGGATGGAAATTATGTTGAAGCGTTAAAATGGCTTGATGATGCCATCAAAAAAGACAAAAATTTTGTAGATGCTTATTTGTCACAGGCAGGCATATACGCTAATTTACATAACTATAGCACCTCCGTTGAAAAATATGAAAAAGCCTTTGCGCTTGATGCAATATATACCCACCAATACTTACTGCCTTATTCCATAAGCTTAGCAGGTATAGGAAAGTTTGAAAAAGCGCTTTCTGCAGTGAAAGAGTTTTTAAAAGACCCCACACTTAATGAATATAGTTTACAAGCAGGCAATTATAGAAAAAACACTTATGCTTTTGCTATTGAACGAAAGGCTTCCACCAATGTGCAATTTAATCACTTGCCAAACAGTATTAATACACCTGCCTCAGAATATTATCCGTCAATTACTATAGATGGAAATACCATTGTGTTTACCCGACGTGAAAACAGAGATGAAGACTTTTATATTTCCACAAGAACAGATAGCGGATGGAATAAAGCGAAAATGCTTTCAGGAAAAGTGAACACCCAGTTTAATGAAGGTGCTCAAAATATTTCTCAGGATGGAGAATGGTTAGTCTTTACAGGATGTAATTATCCGGAAGGTGCCGGAAGTTGTGATATATACCTATCTTATAAAACACCCAAAGGCAATTGGAGTGAGCCTGAATTATTACCCTTTAATACTGAACATTGGGAGTCTGCACCGTGTTTGTCACCGGATAAACGCGACTTGTATTTCTCAAGTAGTGCCCCCGGAGGATTGGGTGGAAAAGATATTTGGGTAAGCCGTAAAGGGGATGATGGCAGATGGAGTAAACCATTAAATCTTGGATCGAAAATAAATACTTCGGGAGATGAAAGTTGCCCGTTTATTCACGCTGATAATACCACCTTATATTTCACTAGCAGCGGACTATCAGGATATGGTAATAGCGATTTATTTGTTACCAAAAAAGCCTCTGATGGATGGCTTACTCCACTAAACCTTGGTTTCCCTATCAATACAATTGATGAAGAAGGCTCGATGGTTGTATCTGCTGATGGCCGTACCGCCTACTTTGCCAGCGATAGAGCGGATTCATACGGTGGCCTTGATATATATTCTTTTCAATTGCCAGAAGAGGTTAGTGCTACACCTACCAGATGGGTACGCGGTCAAGTAATTGATAAGAAAACTCACGATGGATTGCCCTCTCGTGTGGTACTAACGGATTTGAATACACGAAATGTAGCCTTTCGGTTACAAACAGATGAAGATGGACATTTTTTAATTACTCTTCCTGTTGGAAAAGAGTTTGCATTTAACGTAGCACGAAAAAATTATCTTTTCTTTTCTGAAAATCTCACCCCTAAAGAAACCAACACAGACACCACCACACAAGTATATATATCTCTTCAACCTATTGAACCCGGTGCCAGCCTTGTTTTACGCAATATCTTTTTTGATATAGGGATGGCTGAATTACAACCTGCATCACAATATGAACTAAACCTGCTTATCGCATTAATGAATGAGAACCCCAATATGGAAATTCGTATTGAAGGTCATACTGACAATACAGGCACTCCCGCAAGCAACCTTACCTTAAGTAAGGAAAGAGCCCAGGCTGTTGCCAATTATCTTATAGAAAAGGGTATAGATAAAAAAAGGCTTCAAACAGTAGGTTTTGGACAAACAATGCCTGTTGAATCCAACAATACTGAAGAAGGAAAATCACGGAACAGAAGGACTGAAATCTACATCCTTTCCAACTAATTTTTTCAGATTGTTGTATATATGTATGAAGATTTAATTTTTAAAATTGCACTAACTCAAATTCCCCAGGTAGGGCCGATCCATGCACGCACCCTTATCAATACTTTTCAAACATCAGCAAATGTTTTTAAAGCTCAGGTTAAACAACTTGAAAAAATTGAAGGTATTGGCAGCATAAGAGCAAGAAATATTAAACATTTTCAACACTTTGGCCGATGTGAAGAAGAAGCAAAGTATATAGTAAAACATAAAATTCACCCCCTATTTATTTCAGACCAAGCCTACCCATCTCGGCTGCTGCATTGTGCCGACGCCCCCATATTATTATTTTATAAAGGAACCTGCGATGTACAACAAAAACGAATACTATCAGTAGTGGGAACACGAAGTCCAACTATTTACGGAAAGCAACAATGTGAAAACATCATCAGCCAACTTCCGGAAAATGTATTAATTGTAAGTGGACTGGCTACTGGCATAGACACCATAGCACACCATTGCGCATTAAAATCAGGCAAGCACACCATTGGTATAATGGCGCATGGACACGATAGGATATACCCTTATGAAAATAAAAAGTTGGCTAAAGAAATGCTTAACCAGGGAGGGTTGTTAACTGAATTTACTTCCGGTTCAATACCTGACAGAGAAAATTTCCCCAAACGAAACAGGATAATAGCAGGCATGTGTGATGCCATTCTTGTAATAGAAACAGGCATTAAAGGTGGCTCAATGATTTCTGCCGACCTTGCCAACGGATACAACAGAGATGTATTTGCCTTGCCGGGCAGAATCTTAGATGCAAAAAGTGAAGGTTGCAATCAACTCATCAAACAAAATAAGGCACAATTAATTTGTAATGCAGATGATATTCTTAATGCAATGAATTGGGATGAGAAAAAAGTGTCAAAAAAAACTATTCAAAAAGAGTTATTTGTTACACTTTCTGAAGATGAAAAATTAATCAGGGAATATCTCTTGGAAGAAGAAAAACATATAGACCAATTACGTCTACCCGGGCTCACACCGGGAAAAATAGCCGCCTTATTACTCACGCTTGAGCTGAAAGGAATGGTAGAAGTATTACCCGGTAAAATATACCGTTGGAATACCCCCTAATAAATAGGATTTCAGCCATTCCCCTTACCTTTGCACATGGCTACAAAAAAATCCTCAACTACTACTAAACCGACTGCCCTACCTGAAGGTTTAACCTTTGACGATGTTTTATTACAACCTGATTATTCAGAGATATTACCCCGCGAAGTAGATATATCTACCTTCCTCACCACCGGCATCAAACTCAATATCCCCATGCTTAGTGCTGCTATGGACACCGTAACTGAAGCTGCATTAGCTATTGCATTAGCCCGGGAAGGAGGATTAGGCATCTTGCACAAAAACATGAGCATACAGCAGCAGGCTGAACAAGTACGCAAAGTAAAACGTAGTGAAAATGGCTTAATCCTCGACCCCGTAACGCTTCATCCGGAAGCTACCATTGGCGAGGCTCTTAGAATAATGCGTGAAAACAAAATCGGAGGTATCCCTATTATCAACAGTCAAAAAAAATTAGTTGGTATTTTAACAAACCGCGACCTCCGTTTTGAAACCAATATAAAACAACAGGTGGGTCAGATTATGACAAAGGAAAATTTAGTTACCGCACCTGAAGGAACTGATTTGAAAAAAGCAGAACAAATTTTCAAAAAAACCAAGATTGAAAAACTGCCGGTAATAGATAAAAACGGAGTACTTACAGGGCTCATCACTTTTGGAGATATCTTAAAATTAAAAAGCCATCCTTTGGCAGTTAAAGATAATTATGGCCGGCTTCGTGTTGGCGCTGGCGTAGGGATTACCACCGATATTATGGAACGTGTTGAGGCACTCCTTAATTGGGAAGTGGACATCATTTGTCTTGATAGCGCACATGGACACACCAAGGGTGTTATTGATGCCTTAAAGAAAATAAAAAAACAATTTAAAAAAGTGGCTGTAATTGCCGGAAACATAGCCACTGGTGAAGGAGCTAAAGCCCTTGCAGATGCAGGTGCTGATGCGGTAAAAGTGGGTATAGGACCAGGCTCTATTTGCACTACACGTGTGGTGGCGGGCACAGGAGTTCCGCAAATTACTGCAGTAATGGAAGCAGCAGCGGCATTAAAAGGAAGAAAAGTAGGTATTATAAGTGATGGAGGAATACGCTATACAGGTGATATGGTAAAAGCTCTTGCCGCCGGCGCATCTTGTGTAATGCTGGGAAATGTATTTGCAGGTACAGAAGAAAGCCCCGGTGAAACGATTATTTATGAAGGAAGGAAATTTAAACAATACCGCGGTATGGGTTCGTTAGGTGCTATGGCACAAGGAAGCAGTGACCGGTATTTTCAAGATGTGGAGGATGATATAAAAAAATATGTTCCCGAAGGAATTGAAGGAAGGGTGCCATTTAAAGGAAAATTAAAAGAAGTTACTCACCAATTTACGGGTGGCTTAAAGGCAGGAATGGGCTATTGCGGTGCTGCAAACATTAGCCAGCTCCAAAAGGCATCCTTTATAAGAATAAGCAATGCAGGTATGCATGAAAGCCATCCACACAATATTGCTATTACCAAAGAAGCACCTAACTATAGCCGTTAACCGCTCTTTTGAATTTTATACTGCACCATGAATAAGTTAGTCATTGCCTTGATGCTGATTGCTCTCCCATTTAGTGCACTTTGTCAAGATACATCAAGGCTTCGGATATCCCTGCTTACTTGCACTCCCGGTGATGAATTGTACTCATTGTTTGGCCATAGTGCCATCCGCATTGTGGATAGCTCCTCCGTAACCGATATTGTTTTTAATTATGGGACTTTCAATTTCGATGATAAAAATTTCTACCTCAAATTTGCAAGAGGAAAGTTAGACTATTTTTTAAGCTTAGAATACTACAACGATTTTGTTTCCCTTTATCAAAATACAGGAAGAAATATTACTGAACAGATTTTAAACCTTAGTAGCACTGAAAAAATAAATTTACAAAATGCATTGCTAACTAATGCGCAAGAAGAAAATCGTTATTATAAATACGATTTCTTCTTTGACAATTGCACTACCAGGCTAAGGGATCTCATTGTGCAATACAAACACCCCAGTCCTATTCTCCCACCGGTAATGGGTTCGGATATGCGTTTCCGTGAGGCTATTCATGAATATTTAGATAACGGTAAACAATACTGGAGTAAATTGGGTATAGATATTTTACTTGGCACTCCTACCGATGCTATAATGACTGCTTCGCAACAACAATTCTTACCCAATAATCTTATGGCGGCTATAGATAGCTGCAAAAACACAGCATTGGTTTCAAAAAAATCAACTACCCTTGCATATACACTGCTTATACCTAAGGCTGCCACAATAACACCAATGGCCTTTTTTATTACTTTATTAGTATTATTCGGGCTACTTAGCCAAACTTCTTCTCCTTTTCTTGTTAGCTTGTTAAAAAGATTGGATGGCTTACTTTTCTTCACTACCGGATTACTGGGTATTATTTTATTATTCATGTGGTTTGGAACAGACCATAGCATGACGAAACAAAATTTTAATTTGTGGTGGGCTTTCCCACCAAATGCTATAACTGCATTTTTTATTCATAGTAACAAAAAGTGGCCAAAATCCTATTTTGGTGCTTATACCCTTTTATTGTCCGTACTTCTAATTACATGGTTTTTATTACCGCAACAATTAAACATAGCACTAATTCCACTCGTAGTACTTCTTTTATTCAGATCTACAACCTTATACCTTTTTCATGGAAAAGAAAAAAATAACCTGGCAAGAGGGTGAAATTGACTATTCAATTGAAGGCAAAGGCCCTGCTGTTGTTTTGCTGCATGGGTTTGGGGAGGATAATACAATATGGCATAATATGATACCAGCCTTACCTACCCGACATACCTATATTTTGCCACAACTGCCGGGTACAGGACAATCTTCGATGATTGAAAACCCTTCACTGGAAAAATTTGCGCAATCAGTGAAAAGAATATTGGATACAGAAAATATTGAAAAAATTATTCTTATTGGCCACAGCATGGGCGGTTACACATCTCTTGCCTTTACCGAGCTTTTTCCAAAAATGGTACATCATCTCTGCCTTTTTCATTCCAGCGCCCTTGCAGATGATACTGAAAAAGTATCTGCAAGAAAAAAATCTATTCAATTTATTGAAGAAAATGGCACCATGCCGTTCTTAAAAACAACCATCACCGGGCTTTTTAAAGATGCAGAAAAAAGTAAAAAGGATATTGAACAACTCATCGAATCCGGTAAGCAATTTTCTAAAAAATCACTTATTGGATATTATCATGCCATGATACAGAGGAAAGAGCGCACTAATATCCTACGCAGCTTTGGGGGAACAGTTTGCTTTATATTAGGGAAATTTGATAAGGCTGTACCCTTTGAACTCGGATTAAAACAGGTGTGTATTCCCTCTCGCTCGGAAGTGTTTATTTTTTCAGATAGCGCACACATGTCAATGTGTGAAGAACCACAAAAAGCACAAATGGTTTTATCAAAATTTATTAGTGAATCAACTGTTAAATAGTTTTAACAACCCCCATATTAGATGTAAATTGCAATTTAATTTCATCCGGTCATCTTGAATGAAGTATTTCGCTACGTTAATACTCTTATTGTTTCTGCTACCTCAAGGGAAAGCCGCCCATATTACCGGCGGAGAAATGTTTTATGACTATTTAGGAGCGGGATCCAATGGAGGCAATCGTTATAGAATAACCTTGCGTTTATTTAGAGATGAAAATTGTTCTGGATGTGCCGCAATGCCACCCTCTGTTTCAATTGCACTTTATAACAGTGATAATAATTCCTTGGTAGGAAATTCTTATCGAGTGGTCCCTCTTAGCAATAGTCAATCATTAACACTTTCTCAAATACCCAATTGCATAACTAATCCTCCCAACTTAAGATACTCTATGGGAATTTATGTTTTTGAGGCAGACCTCCCTCTTAATACAAGAGGCTATGCTGCTGTTTATCAAACTTGTTGCCGGATTGATGGTATTATAAATGTACCCAATCAAACCGGTGCAACATTCTACACCCAAATACCGGGAAGTTTTTCTCTTCCTGCAGGACAGCATGATAATAGCCCGCGTTTTAATACCAACATTTCTTTATTGTGTAATTATAACAGTGTTGAATTAGACTTTAGCGCTACCGACCCGGATGCAGACTCTTTAGTATATAGTTTCTGTTCTGCTTATAATGGAGGTGCCGCATCAGATGCAAGTTTTAATAGTCCTGCAGCTCCGCCTTTTGGTGCAGTAAGTTATATTGGTGGATTTAGTGGTACAGCACCATTAGGTACCAATGTGAGAATTAATTCCCAAACTGGAATAGTAACAGGAATTGCTCCGGGAGCCGGTAAATATGTAGTAACTGTATGCGTAGATGCTTTTAGAAATGGAGGTTACATTGGTACAAATAAAAAAGACTTTATTATTACGGTAGCTCCTTGTGATTATGCAAGTGCCTCTTTAAATCCTGAATATATTAGTTGCGATGGCTATACCCTTACATTTTCTAACAATAGTTCATCACCATTAAACGAAACTTTTTATTGGGATTTTGGATCCCCTTCAACTCTTGGCAATATCAGTACTGATGAATTTCCAACAATCACATTTCCTGATACAGGAATTTATACTATCAAACTTGTTGTAAATCGTAACCTACCTTGCTCAGATAGCACAGTTGCTTTGGTAAAAGTTTATCCCGGTTTTTTTCCCGGCTTTGACAAACCTACAGTAGCCTGTATTGGAACTTCTGTTCCGTTTAATGACACCACCAATACCAGATATGGTTTTGTAAATAGCTGGAACTGGGATTTTGGTGTAAATAATACAAATGCAGATACCAGCAGAAGTCAGCACCCTACTTACAGTTATAATACTGCCGGCAATTATAATGTAAGGCTTATTGTAACTAATTCTAAGGGTTGTATTGATACTGCCTTTCGCCAAATGAATATCGTTAACCAGCCTCCCTTTTCGTTGAGTAACGATACGTTAATCTGTTCCATTGACACGATTCAAATTAAAAGTTTTACATCCACTCCGGGAAATGTTGTATGGAGTCCCAATTACATGATTAGCAACATGAACACAGCAAGCCCATTGATAAGTCCGGATGTAACAACTACGTATTATGCTACTTTTTCAGATAATGCAGGCTGTTCCGCAACCGACTCTATTGTAGTAAATGTAATAAGCCGGGTTAATTTATTTCTTCCGGGCGATACTACAATATGCCTGGGAGATTCTTTTACACTTCCATTGGAAAGTAATGCTATAAATTTTGAATGGACACCAGCAAATTTGCTTAATGACGCTACTATAAAAAACCCTATTGTAAATCCAACTGGTACAGTTAACCTAAATGTTACCGGTTCTGTTGGCAATTGTAGGGCGAGCACTCGCATTCACATTCGTACAGTTCCTTATCCTCAAATAAATCCAATATCCGACAAATCCATTTGCATAGGAGAAAGCACAATGCTTCATAGTTCAGGAGGAGGTAGTATTTATGAATGGCGACCCGCTATTTATCTTGATAATATCAATTCTTCAACAGTAAACGTAGTACAACCTCAAAGCAACATTGTATATTATCTATCGGTAAGAGATACCTTAGGATGTCCAAAACCTGTTTTCGACACCATTCATGTTGATGTAATTAAACTAATTGCAGATGCCGGGCCCACAGATACTTCTATTGCCCTTTCACAACCTCTTCAACTAACGGGAACAGGCGGTACGTATTACCATTGGACCCCGGCTACCTGGTTGTCTAATGTAACAATTGCAAATCCTATTGCAAATCCTGAGCAAGATATTACATACCTATTAACCGTAAGCAATGATATCGGTTGCAAGGCTAATGACTCCATTCATGTAAAAGTTTATTATTTGGAGCCTGGGTTTTATATTCCGTCAGCCTTTACACCTGATGGAGATGGTGTAAATGATAATTTTAAACCTATCACTATTGGTATGCAGCCCATCGGCACTTTTAGAGTATATAACCGCTGGGGAAAGTTGGTTTATAGTACTAAATATTTAAATGATTCAGGCTGGGATGGTAAAATTAACGGTGAGCCACAACCCATGGGCACATTTGTTTGGATAGCAGAAGGTTATTCCTACCTCAATAAGCGAATAAAACAAAAGGGTTCAGTAATCCTCATCAGATAATATCCGCTACCGGATTATTTTTGAGTAAATTTATTGTCCAAATATTTTTACCTGTGCGTAAGTTATTCTTTGCTGCAATACTAGCATTATGTACAATACCGCTATTTGCCTCGCATATTATTGGAGGTGAAATAAGGTATGAATTCTTGGGCAATACCGCAAACGGTGATTCAATCAGGTATAAAATAGTTTTACTTCTGTTTAAAGGAGACGCTACCGGACCGAATGTAGCTCAGCTTGCCAATTCTTATGTGATAGGAATATTTAATAACGACAATGGAAATAAGATTATTGGGCCATCCTATTATAATGACTGGTTTATATTTCAGGATAACCCTCCCGGTATAATGCCGGTTCCCATCAATGTATCCACGTGCATCAGTAATCCCCCTACACTAAATTATACATTTGCTCGCTATTCAATGGAGATTGTTTTAGCAAAAAACAACAATGGATACACCGTTGCTTATCAAACCTGCTGTCGGCAAAATGGATTACAAAATGTAGGTCCGGATGGTGCAAACTATATGTGTACCATTCCGGGTAATCTACAAATGGGCAGCCAAACATACATTGATAATTCTCCTGCTTTTGGTTTGCCGGTTTCTGTAATTTGTCAAAACTCTCCTTTCAATCTCAACTTTAGTGCAAACGATATTGATGGCGATTCATTAGTGTATCGGTTTTGTAATGCATATAATGGAGGTGATGCCACTGATGCAGGATTTGAGGACCCTTCCCCTCCCCCATATCAATCTGTGATTTACCTTAGTGGTCATAACGGTGGGCAGCCACTGGGGCCATTTGCCACTATTAATCCAACCACAGGAATGATCTCAGGCACATCACCCAATGCCGGTAATTATGTAGTTTGTGTTTGTATAGACGTGTTTCGAGATGGGCGAAGAATTTCCACTCATCGAAAAGATTTAATTGTGCGTGTATCTCCCTGCGATCCAATAAGAGCTAATCCCGACCCGGGCTATACTACCTGCGATGGATTTAATATTCAATTTGACCACTCCAGCATAGGTGCCAATACTGTATTTTGGGATTTTGGTATTGATGGTATTAATTCCGATACCAGTAGTAGTAATAATCCAATTTTTGTTTATTCCGATACCGGAATTTACAATGTAAAATTTTATATCAATAAAGGAGAGTCTTGTGAAGATAGCAGTGTTATCCGAATGGGTATTTATCCCGGATTCTTCCCCGGTTTTGAGGCAGCAATGCCATTCTGCACAGGCGTTCCTCTTCAATTTACAGATACCAGTCTTACCCGTTATGGTTTTATAGATTCCTGGAAATGGGACTTTGGCGATCCGGCCTCCGCTCACGACACAAGTTCAATAAATAATCCTCAATATACCTACAACGCTTCAGGTAACTACACTATTAACCTCACTGTTACCAACAGTAAGGGATGTGAAAAATCCATTTCAAAAACTATCACTATTCTTCCTACTCCTCCTTTACAAATAATAAATGCAGACACGTTAATTTGTGGTAGGGATAGTATTCAACTATCAGCCACAGGAAACGGTACTATATCCTGGGGGCCAAATTATCGAATTAGTAATTCAAACACCAATACCCCTACTGTATATCCACAAACACCAACTACTTATGTGGCTACTGCAAATCAAAACGGTTGTTTGGCACATGATTCCGTACAGATAATACCGGTAATGGATTTTGAAAACTTTATTCAGGCAAATCCTACCTCAATATGTGAAGAAGACACCCTTACTTTAACAGGAACAGCCAATCAACAAAATGTAACCTGGCAATGGATGCCCAATTTACACATGGCAAATGCGAATGCTCGGGTAACTAAGGTATCTCCTCTTTCTACAACAACTTATACCCTAACTTCCCGTTGGGGTCAACACTGCGTTTCGCAAAAGCAGGTAACCATTCCCGTTACCCCACTTGCCATACCCAATGCGGGGCCGGATACAGGATATTGTATAGGCAATAATGGTGTTATGCTTCAGGCCACAGGTGGAGACTCTTATCGTTGGGCACCATCTACCGGACTAAGCAATATAAACATATCAAATCCTGTTGCACAACCGCCGGTGAATACTACCTATATTGTTTCAGTAGGGGTAAATGGATGTGCAAAACAAAGAATTGATTCCGTACTGGTAAATGCTCGTCAGGCACCTTCTCTTCAATTATCCAATGATACCCTGATTTGTGTAATTGACACCTTATCAATTTATGCCACAGGAAATGGGGAGGTATCCTGGTGGCCTAACTACCATATTAGTAACATCACTTCTCATCAACCCCTGGTAAGCCCCGATACACCTACACGCTATCATGTAACACTAACCGATATATACGGCTGCACCAAAGCAGATTCAGTAATGATAGACGTGCGCCCAGATGTAACTGTGTATGCAGGCCCGGATACCACATTATGTTTAGGTGATTCTATGCGTTTGGCAACAACGGGAGATGCTGTTAGTTATTATTGGACAAACAGCTCACATATTTCTAACTCTGATATTAAAAACCCATTGGTTTGGCCGGATACTACAACGATTTATTCTGTTCGGGCAAATATCGGAAAATGTGAAAAGCAATCGCGTGTACGCATTGTCGTTATTCCATACCCTTCAGCTTATGCAGGTGAAGACACCACACTATGCATCAAAGAGAGCACACAATTACATGCATCAGGTGGAAGCATATATCTATGGGAGCCGGCCCTATTCTTGTCTAACCCTGCAATCGCAAATCCAGTTGTCTTACAACCTTCAACAACTACACGCTACGTAGTAACGGTAAAAGACACCTTGGGCTGCCCTAAACCTGTTAGAGATACCGTTTTAGTAACCATTATACCACCACTTAATGTACATATTCCCATCCCGGATACAACTATTGTTAACGGACAAACCATTATGCTTAACGTATCGGGAGCAAACAATTACTTATGGACTCCTTCTCTATGGTTAAGCAACGCCAATATACAAAAACCTACTGCCCGTCCACAAAATAACATTATCTATTACGTAACAGGAACGGACTTACATGGATGTAAGGGTACCGATAGTATTGCCATTAAAGTGTATGACCTTATTCCTGGTATTTATGTACCCTCTGCATTCACGCCTAACGGAGATGGCAATAACGATATCTTTAGACCTATTTTAATGGGTATGAAATCATTGGCTCATTTCAGGGTGTATAACCGTTATGGCGAATTGGTTTTCCAAACTTCAGAAAAGGGGCAGGGATGGGATGGAAGATTTAAGGGCCGTCCGCAAGACCCAGGCACCTTTGTATGGACAGCTGAAGGAATTACCTTCAAAGATGAGCACATTATCAGAAAAGGATTTGTTATACTGATAAGATAATTTTCATTTATTGTTAACTAAAATAATCTTTCACATTTTGCGTTATTACAATTACGGCAAATCATGTAAACAGCTAAAGCACTGTAAGAAATCACTTTATAAGCAGTAAGGATTTATTTCATGAAAACAAAATTGACTACATCATTATTTTGCTTTTTCCTTTTATCTAACCAGGCTATTTGTCAAGATGTAATCAAACAAATCCCTTGTGATAATCCATTCTTAAAAAATCAGGCAGACAGCATTATTGATGAATATACCACCCGTGGGTTTACCCTTTTGAGACAAGCATCTGTTACCATGGAAAGTCAATATGAAATGCCAATTATTTTACCCATGATGGAAGGAAGTTGGTATTTCTTTGCTTTTTTAGCCGACCCCACATCAAGAATAAATGAGGTTAGAATGTTTGATTGGAATGAGAAACAAGTCATTTACCAAAAAAATTACGGCTCAGATAAAAACGGGCACATAAATACCTTCTCGTATATCCCAAAGTTTACAGAGCACTATATGATAAAACCGGTACAAGTAAACAAACAAAAGAAAAAAGGATTGTGCGGTTATGTTGTACTGATGAAACGGACTCAAGACGCACCCGAAAGGAAAAATTAACAACAGATAGTAATTTAACAGGTTAAAAGACCGCTCTTTGTAAAGAACGGTCTTTTATTTTTTATTGTGCTAATGATATCCTTACTTGAACACCTGCCCGAGTGTTGGTTGTTGGAGCACTTGAAGAAATATAAGGTTTAACTTTTCGTTGATCAAAATATAATTTGATATTAATCCGATTATTTAGGAAGTAATCTACAGTAGGGCTAATTGAAATCTCTCTACTTCCACCGGTTGCAAAATTATTATCCTGATCCAGGCGACTATTGGCGTTTACATTATCCCGTATTCTGAAATCGAGCCTGAAGTTAATTTCATTATCCAATTTTCCACTTCTGTTTTTATCTAAAAACTTTGGAAGCTTTAATCCTCCAAACAATTTTAAACCACGCTTACGAAAACCTGCACCAATAATAAATTCAGTTGTTCGAACTTCACTCAATTGAAAATCATGAAGGCTTAAACTGAGCTGACGGGATTTGGAATATTCAAATCGAAGTTGGAGTTGATTGGTGGTCATCATATCAAAACCAATAAGCGGACTGAATTGTTCCTGAATAGTCACATTCGGCACTAAGAAATAAGGCACAAAATTCTTTGACACAGTATCATAGAATGAAGGATATCCATATTGAGATACATCCTGATACATTAACGCAGAAGTAAATCCATTCATACTTAAGTTCCCTGTATAACCATGAGAAATAGTAAAGTTGGTAAAGATCTTTTCTATCCCTTTAATCTTTGTTAAACCGCTATAATCAATTTTCCAATTAGGTTTAGGCATTATAGCTTTGAAAGGATTAGAACGGATATTTCGGTTGCTTTGTTTTATTAATGCCACTTTGCGTGGATCTTGTCCGGTATAAGCGGCAATAAAGGAAGGAATCAAAACATCTACAGCATACTTTCCATATCCATAATAATAACCGTCTGCACCAACTTGTCCATTTGTATAGGGATTTAATCTACCTAAACGCTCAGATAGAATAATACGATTATTTTCAAACTCTTTAAACGTAGCAGAGACTCTGTTAGGATCAAACTTTCCGAATAAAGTTTTAAATGCTACATAACTTACATCAAACCCTCCTCCTGCATAAGGGTTCAGGTGCATAAACTTTCGATCCATGCCTCCTGTAGTATCAATATACCTGAAGGTTTCACTATAGTTTTTGTCAAAAGTTTTACTTAGGTTAAGGGTTATGGTTAGGTCACGTACCGGTTCTAATTGAGCTGATAAAGTAATCCGTTGATTATAATTTTGTTGAAATAACGAATTAAAAGTGGTGTCGAATGTAATGACCCCTTGCCTTGCCTTTCTATTTAGCCAATTCGTATCAGGCTGGTATCCCATAATAAAATTAAAGCCGGGTTGCATACTACGCCAGTTTTGCCCTAACGCACGCGTGCTATCCATATAACCGGGCAGCCGGGTATTGCCTACCTCAGCATAGCTGATATTAGCCTGCTTAACACTGGTAAGAATTTTCCCAAATATTTTTTCTATTGGGCTTACATAAGGCATAGCTTTCTTATCAACTATTCTCTTTGTACGCACTACCCGCTTACCACTTTTTAAGGTAACAGAATCTTTCACCTTAGTAATCCTGCTTCGCCATTTATCACGGTCTTCAATTTTTGATGGCGCATCAAGTTGTTTTAAGTATTTCGATTTTTGATACAACCGGTTAAAATCAAGTTGAAGCGTAGCTTCCCTTTGTTGCCCATTCTCTAAAAAATTCCCCAAATCTACTGCCAGGCGACTGGCACCAATCCAGCTATACATAGCCTGATACTTCAAGTTTATTGTTGTCCAATCAAGCAGCGGAATTTTTGAAGTGGGTAATGTATAAGAAAAATTAGCAGTTTGAGTGTACATGGTATTTCGCCCACCCTTCAATAAATTATGCCAAACGGAATCTTTCTTTTCCTTAGAATCCAATCTCCCCGCAGGCTCATCAATACGTGAATTATTGGTAGCTGTAAAATCAAGAGCAAGGCTTTTAGTAAAATTCCAACGCATGATATAATCCCGTTGAAAAGTAAAGTACTTATCATACGTTTCCGGAATAGTATATTTCGACGCCCCAATGCTTCGCGGCCTAATCGCTCCAAATTGCCTGCTTACATCTGCACGAAAACTTAACTGAGCAGGCAGATAGCTAAAATTAAAATCCTTAATTAGGCTCAACCATTTTGATTTATTTTTACTAAGCATCTTTTTAAAAGGTTCAATGCTTTTGGGGTTTGGTGAAAAATTATATCCCAATGCTGCCCGGTGTCGAGTTACTTCATTTCGCTCAATTAACGGGCTATGGCTAATCGTTTGAATATATGAATAACTTAAATCCACATTTTCGATATCATAAATTTTTGCCGGCTTACCATTAGTTTTGTTCTTCTTTACGTTGGTAAAATTCAATGTCTTTACCGAAACAAAATCAACCGCAGCTTCCTTAATAGAATCTCGTTCAGCCTTTGTAGCATGTTTCAACTTATCCTTAAGTTTAATATCCATGTCATAAGGATCATATTCAGGCGTGCTTACTGATTGAGAATAGCTTGCGTAAACAGGAATAGACATCCCTACATTTTTTGGGATCATCTTTCCTAATTCCAAATTTGCAGCAACATCAAACTGAATAAAATCATCGCGATAGCGCTCATTAATTTTTTGCTCTAATGTACCAAATCCATTAGAGTGCATATTAGTAGAAAGCGACAATGTACCCAAGTCTGCAAGATTCACATCCACCCGACCAAGTGCTGCCCATCCACCCTTTTCATCAATGGAAGCAAGCCGCAATTCATTCACCCAAATCTCACCACAGGCAACCGGTACATGGGTGTTTTCAACACCAATCATTATACCACGTATCTCACCCAAATTAGGATTCCCCATCACCGAGTACACGTGACCGTTAGCCTGAAGTGCTCTATAAATCTGCACCATGGAAGCATTAGATAAATTTCTATCCTGCTTAAGCTGTGTTAATGCAAGAAGGTCAATATCCAATGAGTTACGCGGATTCCATAATGTATCATTATATGCATCCGTATTAGGATTCATATTTCCGGCGGTTAAAGGAGTAGGTATAAGGGGAATACGGATTTCATAATAGTTATTAACAAAGTCAGTACCCAACCTGATCACTGCGGTTAAATCACCATCGCCAAACTGGTTTGGTGTCTTATCCGAATTTTCAGCATGTATATACATCTGCAACTTTCTAAACTGGCGCAAATCACGATTGGCAAAGGTTTGAAATACTGCTTTGGCATCATTACGAGAAAGATTACAAAATTGGATACTCATTGCCTGCTCGTTCTGCAACAGATTTACTCCATTATTACTCAATGTTTGTACCCTTTGAATTTCTCTTGGCGTGCGATAAGGCAATGGTAACCGCTGGTCATTCTCTTCTATATTTACAGCTCCCACATTAAATGGAACATCAGTTCCTGCCGTGTACATTCCGGTTGAATCAACCTTATACTGAAACTTCCGCCAGATATTACGTGCCAATTGCAATTCACCAAACCGAACCACTACACTATCCTCAAACCCAGTAAGAAACATCCGCATAAATCGAATAGATTTAAAATCCGGTATGTTGCCAACTTTGTGGTTATAACTCCCGATAGGGATTCTAAATTGATACCAGGTTTCATTTCGAGATTGGCCATTAGCCAAATTAACAGTAACTACTTTTTTATCCACGATAAAGTTTACCCCAATCTGCATTTCTGCAGCAGTAGTAGGTTTTAAATCTACAACATATTGAAAGTATTCTTCCGTTTCATTTAATGTGTTATCCTTGTTCAAATCTTCAGCATCAGGATACATACTTGCTGCCGAAGAAAACTGGCCGCCGGGGTTCACCGGACTATTCCCTTCAGGGCTGTTATAGTTTTTATAACGCTCTAAAATCCCCGATACTCCTGTAAACCTACTATCTCGATAATGTGTATAATCGTCGCTACTGGGGTCATTCAACGCTTGTTGATAAGCAATACTGCCTATACCAAAATTAGTAGCTAAATCATCAAGATATTGCTGACGTAAAAACCGCTCTCCCTCTTTATTCAAACCATCAAAACCTAAATCCTGATAAATACGATCTTCCGGAACATTACTAAATGCATTGGTAACCTGAATCGGGTTACGAGGCACCACTCCCCATACTGTTGTATCTACCGGTGCAGGCGCATTTGGTGTAGGCAATCCATTTTCATAAAAGCGACGACCATCTTTCAAAATATCTTCAGAAACGTTACCTAAGTTAAAATATAACTTACCCCCGTTGGCGTTAGGATCTAATATAAAAGGGTCCTGCACCCAAGCCTCAATAAATTCGATATTGCTGGTTTCAAAATCCGTTTGATCTAACGCACGCATGATGCCACCAAAATTTTCTGCAGGAGTAGATAATTTTCCTGAAGGACTTACCTTAGCAGGATTGGTTTGAAAATTATAAGGTCCTTTATCTTGTGGATAATAAGCTAAATCAAAAGTAACAAGCTGACTTTCGCCAAAACCAGTTGTGCGTTGAGGAAAAATTTCTTTTTGGTAAACAGCTCTTACGCGCGGATCACTAAGTAAATTGGCATCACTAATTGGATTATTACCACTTGACATTTGTTGCAATACTTGTTCAATTTGGTACCAGGCCAATTTCCCTCGCTTCATTCCATAAGACAAATCATTATTTAATCCTGCTTCTGGAAATAATTCAGTACCTGCATCATCAGTGGCTCCAAGTGGTGCAGAAGCAAGTGCCCAACTTACTGGGGGAAAACGCAAATCAATTCCGGATTTACTTCCCTCAAAATCATCAATATAAACCAAACCTTCCTTTCCACGGCCAATTTGAGGAGCATGTCCGGGTTTTAGATAAGCACCTTCTGCATACACATTTATATTTGATGGTGCTGTAGTTTGATAAATAGGTATCTTATCTAATAAACGGGTCAATTTTGGCAAATCTTTTCTATAATTCACATCCAATCCGTACATCGTATTCCTAATTGGGTCTTCACCTAAATTCACCTTGGTAAAGAAAGGGCGTTCACTAAGCCTAATTATAGAGCCTCCAAATGAAAGCTGTTCTTTAGCGTTATTGATAGCCATATAATCAAACCTCAATCCTAGATACGAACGCTGCTGCAAACCGAAGGATGCGTTGTTTTCAAAATTCACTTGTACAGGCAATCCTGCAGCTAAAATGGCTTGGTTGGTAATACGAATTGTACCTAAATCATAATTAACATCATAATCCAAACCTTCCTGCAAAACTCTACCGCCTGCGGTAACAGTTACTGAGCCGGGAGGAATATTAAACCCAATACTGATATCTGCACTTCCTGAGGTTTTGGCTGTTCCCTTTAATACAAACCGATTCAAATTAGGATATTGTTGTGCAACTGCTTTAATAGAATCATAAAGCATATAAAACAAAGTATCTGCTGCGGCAGTTGGCGGTGGATCGGCAATGTAAATCTGTTTGGCAAGGTCACGCCCAAATGGCTCAAGCACAGGAAACATCACTCTACTGTATTCTGACATTACTGTAAAGCCTTCCACAAAGTCAAACACACCATCTGGTTGTGGGTCTAATTGGGTATTTAATCTATCGAGATTAACCAATGATAAAACCGGTGTTCCTAAATTTTTATCACCAAATGGAACATATCTCTTATCACCCAATCCCGGCTCTTGATATAAAACATCTAATTTAAAATCAGTAGGAGATAATACACCATATCCAATAGAATAAACATTCTTAAGCATCAAGCGCCATATAGGTAGGGACGGGCGCTGTGAAGTGGCTTTTAATAATTTTAAAAATAAAACCTTTTGTGTTGCGGTAGTAGAATCCGGTGGCACATCCTGTGAAAATTCACCCACTTGATAAATTCTACCATTATAAGAATATTGAAATGCAACGGCAAGTACTTCATCTGTTTGCAAGGGCTGACTTAATGAAAGCGAGCCTACCTGTCTGTTAAAAAAGTACTGAGTTGAATCCAGTTTCCGTGCAAATGTTTTTTCAAAATCCTGCACCGGATTTAACCCCAGGTTACGCAAATTATTAAATACCATTGCCGGATTTCTAGCATCAGGCTGAGTCAATATTTTAGAATACAAATCATTAGCCCCATTAGATGGGACAACAGGGCTTCCAAGTACATTAATTACGGGCGGAGGCAAATAAGGATTAGACTCTGCGAGATCCATCAGCCCAACCACATCACGTGTTTCGGTAGTTGTTCCCAAACGATTAGTTACCCATACCTCAAGACGTAAAATCTGCACAGGAGCTGTAATAGCCGGCAGATTACTCATCACCTTATTATAATTATTATAAAAATATTGAGAAAGCAAGAAGTGCCTGTTTTCTTCATATTCATCGGCCTTTACTTCAAATCGTTGAGCAGCTGCTCCTCCTTCTAAGTTCACATTTTGCCGTTGTGATTTTTGATTAGCTAACACCCCGGTAATAAATAATTTTCCAAATTGCAGTTGTGTTTTTAATCCAAACAATTGCTGTGCTCCGGGAATTAAAGTTCCCCGTGCAGGAAACGTAACATTACCTGCTTCAAAGCGTTTCACAATGCCATCATCATTTCCTGTGTAATCCAATTTCAATTGATTATCCAAATCAAAATTGGCAAGGGTATTATAATTAATAGGGAACTTTAATTTATCGCCAATGGATGCATTTACATTCATTTGTGCGTTCATATTAAAATCCAGTCCGCCACTCTTTCGCGCTCGTTCAGGCAAGGTGGGATTATCAATACGCTGTCCTTGATAACCAGCAGTAATATCTACATTACCCTGCGGGTTAATTTCAATCTTTCCATTACCGAATAACCGATTGAACAAATTATCTGTTAATGACAGTTTGGGTCTGCCAAACTTACCACGGTTAAGGATAGACGTAATATTTGCACGTTGACGAAAATATTCTTGCTCTGATTGTTGATTACGCAATTGCCAAAACTCATCAAATGTATAAGTAGTAGGAACTCGATAATAATAATCACCTACTTTTTCGTAAATAATATACCGACGTGTAATCGGATCATAAACTACAGAATCAGTAAAGTTAGATGGATTACCCAAACTGAATGTGGATGACGGCGATGATAAATTATCGCCACGATAATCATTAAATGGAAATGGAAGACCGTACGGGTTAGAGGTTTGAGGCACTGTATCCTGAAGATCTCTCAGGTAACGTGCTTTGTGCAAAAATGTACTATGAGCAGCATTTGCGTGAAAAAGAAAAATAAAAAACAGCAAGCCGGCCATTGGTGGCAGACAATACTTTTTTGTCAAAAACATCCGGTAAGTTAATTAAGGTAGTGTTTTGTCAAATGGCTTTTAATGCTTTTTTTATTAATTCTTCCAACTGGTCAATATCCGGATTTGCTGTTAGGATCTTTTTAACAGCCTGTTCTGCCTGAGGTTTTGAAATACCCAATGCCACCAAAGCATTCAGTGCATCCCATGTTAAACCATTATCAACTGTTGAAGACTTTCTCATTTCCCAGTTAGATATTTTTTGTGTTTTATCTCGTAATTCCAACACCAATCGCTCTGCTGTCTTTTTACCAATCCCCTTTACACTTTCCAACATTTTTGAATTACCGGTTGCAATAGCTACTGCCACTTCATCAGGTCTAATATATGACAGCATCATACGTGCTGTTGCTGCTCCCACTCCCGAAACGCTTATCAATAATAAGAACATTTCCTTTTCTACCAAATCAAAAAAACCATAAATATTTTGCGCATCCTCTTTTACCTGCAGCCAAGTGTACAATTTCACCTCCTCAAGATGCTGAATGGCCGACCAGGTATTTAAACTTATATTAACCTCATAGCCAATACCATTTACATCCAAATACACCAATGCCGGGCTTTTATAGGTTAGTTTCCCTAATAGATACGCATACATATTGGTAAACAATTGACTACGGGCGAAAATAAGCATATTTTTCGGCTAATCACAGCTAAATTCAAACCAGTTCATTTTCTCCTAAATTTGTATCCTTTCGCACAAAAAACGAAATTTTCAACTATGGAAAAAATTTCAGCCGCCATTACCGCAGTCGGAGGATATGTACCTGAATACCGACTCACTAATACTGAATTGGAAAAGATGGTTGACACTAATGATGAATGGATTAAAACCCGTACAGGAATTGAGGAGAGAAGGATTTTAAAAGAACCCGGATTAGGAAGCAGTGATATGGCAGTGGAGGCTGTAAAAGTTTTACTTCAGAAAAAAAATATGCACCCCGATGAAATTGAATGTTTGATTTGTGCTACTGTTACTCCTGATATGACTTTTCCGGCTACCGCAAATATTATATGTGATAAATTAGGAGCCACCCAATCATTTGGATATGACATCGAAGCTGCATGCTCCGGATTTTTATATGCACTCACTACAGGTGCTGCGCTAATTGAAAGCGGCAGATATAAAAAAGTTATTATTGTAGGTGTTGATAAAATGAGTTCGATAATAGATTACAGTGACCGTGCTACTTGTATCATTTTTGGGGATGGAGCCGGAGCTGTGCTCCTGGAGCCTACAACAGATGGTACAGGAATTAAGGATAGTTTATTGCGTAGTGATGGAAGCGGAAGGCAATATTTACACATGAAGGCCGGAGGATCGGTAAAACCTCCATCTATTGAAACAGTTATGGCAAAAGAACATTTCGTGTATCAGGAGGGGCAATCGGTTTTTAAATTTGCAGTAAAAGGTATGGCTGATGTGAGTTATGAGTTAATGCAGCGTAATAATCTTACCGCCGACGATATTGCATGGTTGGTACCTCATCAAGCTAATTTGCGCATTATTGATGCTACCGCTAATAGAATGAACCTTCCCAAAGAAAAAGTGATGATAAACATTCAAAAGTATGGCAACACCACTGCCGGTACACTACCCCTATGTTTGTGGGAATGGGAAAGCAAACTCAAAAAAGGAGACAATTTAGTATTAGCTGCTTTTGGAGGAGGATTTACCTGGGGGGCTACTTGGGTAAAATGGTCGTACTAACTTTCCTTTTACACTTTTAGCACTTAATTTAGCACAAATAAAACTCTGTGAATGCGCCTTCTTTTTTTGGCCACTATTTGTCTATTGACTTCAACAGACATCTTTGCTCAATTTGATACTTACTTGGTTACTTTCCACAATAAAGGGGATAGCCCTTATTCCATCAGTCAACCTCAAGAATATCTTTCACAACGAGCCATAGACCGTAGAGTTCGCTATGGAATAAATATAGACAGCCTGGATCTTCCGGTAACACCGTCTTATATTGACAGTATAAAACTTTTGGGAAATGTAGATATATTAGGCACAAGTAAATGGCTAAACCAAGTAGCTATAAAAACCACAGACGCAAATAAAATTGCAGAAATCACCGCATTCCCTTTTGTAAATACAGTTAACACAATTGCCCCACGAGCTAACGGTTATCAACAAACGAATAATAAATTTAACCACTTCGAACCTGTTGAACCTTCCTTATTTTATCGAAATGCTTCTATTGAAAGCGATACATTTAGTTATGGCAGCAGTAGTGCACAGGTGAAAATTCATCGTGCTGATTTCCTGCATCGTTGGGGGTTTACAGGAAGAGGAATGCAATTAGCCATGATGGATGCAGGGTATTATCATTATCAAACCCTGTCTGCCTTTGATAGCTTGCGAATAGACAACCGAATATTAGGCACCTGGGACTTTGTAGAACAAAATGAAAGTGTGAATGAAGATTATTATCATGGTATGCAGTGTTTAAGCACTATAGCTGCTAATCTTCCGGAAGAGTTTGTAGGCACTGCCCCACACGCATCCTTTTATCTATACAGAACAGAGGATGTGGCTTCTGAATTCCCAATTGAGGAGCACTATCTGGCTGCTGGTTTTGAACGTGCTGATAGCGTAGGCGCTGACGTTACCTCAACATCATTAGGATATACTCAATTTTCAGAAGGTCAGTTTAATTATACTTATGAAGATATGAATGGCCATACCACCATGGCAGCACGCGCTTTAAATATCGGAGCTCAAAAAGGAATGCTGATGGTGGTTGGAGCCGGAAATGAGGGAAACAGCCCCTGGCATTATATTTCTACACCGGGTGATGCAGATAGCGCACTTACTGTGGGTGCAGTTGACACCACCGGAACACCGGGAAATTTTAGTAGTTACGGCCCTGCTTTTGGTGGTAATATTAAACCCACCCTTGCCGCTGTAGGCTGGAATGCTATAGTATCTAATACCAGTAATGGAAAACCAATGTTTTCATCAGGAACCTCCTTTGCCTGTCCTAATTTAGCCGGTGTGGCTACTTGCTTGTGGCAAGCTTTCCCCGAAGGTAATCAACACACCATTATTCATACCCTTATCGCAGCAGCTACTAAAGCAAACAACCCTGACAATCGTATTGGATACGGCATTCCGGATGTTAGAGACGCTTTTGTGCGTTTACAAAAAGCAGGATATTCACAATCTATTTCCGAACAAGAATGTATTATTACCATTAACCTGCATGTAAAAATTATGACGGGAATGAAAATAATTATTGAAAGAAAAACGGCAAATGAATTCATCTACTCTCCATTAACAGAACTTAGCACACAAAATAATTTTGATTTTCACCTTCTAAATACAACTGATGATTTATCAAATACACCGGAAGGATTGATAAAATATCGAATGACTATGATTCTTGGAACAGACACCACCTATACGCTTGATTCTCTTTCTATCCAACATATTGACAACTGCCACCCTATTATTCCTGAAACAGATGGTTTTGTATTATCACCCAACCCTGCTAACAGTCAAGTAAAATTAACTATCCAATCTGTACAGGGGGGTAAATACTTTTATGGTTTGTATAACATTCTTGGGCAACAATTGCTGCAGAACAGCATTACGGTTCAGCCCGGATCAACTCATCTTTTTGTTCCATTAGTTAAATACGCTAATGGAATATACTTCTTTAGGGTATTGGATAATAAAAAGAAAAGAATAGGTACTATTCCATTCCTCATAAAACCTTAGAACAGTATATAGAAAGCACAGCGCACCTATTTAATCTGCTAATCGAAATAATGCAGTAAATAGAGTGTCTGCCTTACAAGTATAACCCGGTAAATAGCGTTTATCCAACAACGTTAGTTTTGTATTCTCCAATAAATAATGTACATTTTCTTCATTCTCTGCCTTAAATATCGAACAGGTAATATAACTAAGCACCCCTCCCGGTTGCAGGCTATGTATTGAATGCTCAACTATTGTTCGCTGAAGTTGCGCATAATTAAATATTTTATCCTTATTAAACTGCATAAGTTGTTCAGGTGTTCGCGCCCAGGTCCCGCTTCCGGTACACGGTACATCACAAATAATAAAATCAAAAGCACCATACTTTACTTTCCCTTGAGCCAAATCTGCAACAAACAAATCTGCAATAGGAATATCAGCTTCTTTCATTCGAGCATCAAGTTGATGTAAAATTGACTTTCGAATATCCGACACTGTTAACACCACATTGCCGTTAAATCTATCATATATCAAAGTTGATTTACCTCCGCTGGCAGCACAGCAATCCCATACCATTATTGGGCTCTTGTTAAATAAGTGATGTGGAAAAGCATCAAATACCCGTTGAGAATTTAAGTCCTGAATTACCACCTCCTTATTAATGGAAAGAACCTTATCCAGCGAGGTTCCATTTGCAAAAGATAAAGTATTTCTATCTTCCCGATGATATGCTATGCCGGCGGCATCCAACTTTTTTAAAACCACTTCATCACACCCTGGCCTCACCCTGATATATAGCCGGGGTTGTTCCAGGACAGATAATGCAATAGCTCGCTTATCTAATTCATCTGAAACATAAGATAGACCGGGGAAAAGAGAAGCCTCTGGCAATTTAAATAACTTCAATTTCTCAGATAATAAAGCAGTTGCCTGACCATTCCACTGAGGATTCAAATTTTCCAATAAATCATCAGTACTGTTTCTTGTAATAAACCAGCCAGCCAAAATACGATGAGTTAGGGAGCCACTAACTAAGTAGCCTACACGAAAAAAGGAATGACATAACCCACTAATCAACCTACGATCAGTAGCCCCATATTTCTTAGATTGAGAAAACGCTGATTTAATATAGCGAGAAAAAGGAATCTCACCACTATATGATTCTATAATCTGACTGGCAGTTCGTAAATAAGCAGCATAGCGACTCATGAAATACTACAGTTCTAGCAACGTATCCACCGGATCCTTTCCAAATAACAACAAAGCTGGGTTTTCAAGTAATTGTTTCACTGTTACCAGGAAGCTCACTGATTCTCGGCCATCAATAATTCGATGATCATAACTTAACGCAACATACATCATTGGTCTAATTACAATTTGACCATCTACCACAATTGGGCGCTCAACAATATTATGCATGCCTAAAATGGCACTCTGAGGTATATTAATAATCGGGGTGCTCATCATTGAACCAAAAACACCACCATTGGTAATAGTAAAAGTGCCACCAGTCATTTCCTCAATAGTAAGTTTATTATTCCGGGCCTTTGTAGCTAAATCTACAACAGCACTTTCAATGTCTGCCA
This sequence comes from uncultured Ferruginibacter sp., assembly GCA_964490345.1. Lineage (GTDB taxonomy): Bacteria > Bacteroidota > Bacteroidia > Chitinophagales > Chitinophagaceae > Ferruginibacter. Next base: position 133,573 of record CAZBBO010000002.1, on the reverse strand, counting down.
TTCCCAGGCTTTCTGCATTACGAATTACCGGCACCACCAATCCTTTAGGACCACTTACCGCAATGGAAATATCACAGTAATCATGATAAAGTATATTCTCACCATCAATATAAGCATTAACTGCAGGGAATTTTTGCAACCCAAAACAACAAGCCTTAGTAAAAAAGCTCATAAATCCCAGCCCTACACCATGTATTTCTTTAAATGTATCCTTATACTTTTTTCGGATATTCATGATTGCGCTCATATCTACCTCATTGAAAGTAGTGAGCATAGCCGTTGAATTTTTTGCTTCAACCAATCTGCGAGAAACGGTTCTTCGCAGATTACTCATCTTTTCAACTCGTTCTTCACGACTAAACAATACGGCTGATCTTCCAGGATGCTCAAGTGCATGCAAAACATCCTGCTTCACAATCTTTCCATGATATCCGGTAGGCACTACTTGTTGCTTATCTACTTTTTTATCTGCCATAATAGCTGCGGCAACAGGAGTAGCCTTGGCCTCCGGTTGAGCAGACTTAACCGAAGTACTTTCTTTTGCCTTTTCAACAGGCGCTGGCGTAGGTTTTGACTCCAGTTTGGTTTTTTGTTTCTCCTCTGCTTTAGCAGGTGCTTCTTTTTTGGGTTGAACTGCATCAGTGTCAATGGAACAAATTACATCTCCAATTGCCAAATCATCACCTTCTTTAGCAATATGCTTTATTACACCGGATTCCTCAGCATTTACTTCAAAAGTGGCTTTTTCACTTTCTAACTCAGCAAGCACTTCATCACGGTCAACCCATTCACCATCATTTTTTAACCACTTAACCAATGTTACTTCGTTAATACTTTCGCCTACCGGCGGAACTTTAATTTCAATTGCCATGAGCCTGCTGTTTAGAACTGCAAATTTGCAGAAAAACTCCCAACTTATGAAACCGTTAATAAATAGCAACAAAAAATGAGCCCTAAAGGCTCATTTATCTTTTAAATAGAAATTATTTCTTAACCCATAAAAGCTTTTAAAATATCGGAGCGTGAATTACTTTTCAATTTGGTAATCGCTTTGTCTTTTATCTGACGAACCCTTTCTCTTGTAAGATGAAAATGGTTTCCAATATCCTCCAAACTCATTGGATGATCCACTCCTATACCAAAAAAGTAACATATCACTTCCTTTTGGCGCTCAGTTAAAGTACTAAGCGAACGCTCAATTTCAATTTTTAGTGAAATGCGCATAGCTAATTCATCATCTGTTCCCGGCTCATCCTTATTAGGCATTACATCAATAAGGGTGCTTTCTTCTCCATCAGCCAAAGGTTGATCCATACTTACATGACGTGCAGCAACACCCAAGGTAGCTGAAACTTCATCTGCTTCAATATCTAAAAAATGAGCTAACTCTTCTGGTGTTGGCTCACGCTCAAATTCCTGCTCCAGTTGGCTGATTGCCTTAGATATACGATTAGTAAGCCCAACCTTATTTAATGGTAAACGAACTATCCTGCTTTGTTCTGCAAGTGCTTGTAAAATACTCTGCCTAATCCACCATACAGCATAGGAAATAAACTTAAAACCGCGAGTTTCATCAAAACGTTGCGCAGCTTTAATTAATCCTAAATTCCCCTCATTAATTAAATCAGGCAAGGTTAATCCTTGATTCTGATACTGCTTGGCCACCGAAACCACAAATCGAAGATTGGCTTTGGTAAGGCGGTCTAACGCATCCTGATCTCCTTGTCTGATAAGAACAGCAAGCTTAACTTCTTCTTCGGAAGTGATTAATTCAACACGGCCAATCTCTTGCAGGTATTTTTCAAGGCTTTGGCTTTCACGGTTAGTGATAGATTTTGAAATCTTCAACTGGCGCATACTCATAAGTGTGCAATGGTTTTAGGTTTAGAAAGGGTATCAAATAAATAATCCTGTTTAGGGATTGTTAATTTTTTAATATTAACGTAAAGTAGGGCTTTTATTATATGTAAGAATCAAAAAATGTTTCCACGTATGTGGATATTGTAATAATTAAGGCTGTTTTTATAGCAGAGCACCCTTGAAAAAAGAGTCAGAATTTTTTTTTTGCGTGAAATTATTGTCTATACTTGCAACGATACAAAGAATAATAAGAAAGCAAAATGAGTAAGAAAGTATTATATACATTGGAATATCCCGTAAGGTGCTCTCCCGGCATCTTATATGAATTTTTAAGTTCTCCATCCGGCCTACAGGAGTGGTTTGCTGATGGAGTTGATGAAAGAGACGGTGTGTTTATTTTTTCTTGGGACGGTACAGAGGAAAAGGCCGATGTAATTGAAGCAGAAGAAAACAAACTCATCAGGTTTCACTGGCATTCGCAACCCAAAGATGAATACTTCGAATTCAGAATTGACCGTTCTGAAGTTACCAATCAAACGATTTTGGTGATTAGTGATTTTGCTGATAAAAAGGACATTAAAGACCAAAGCCAACTTTGGGAATACCAGGTTAAAGACCTATTTCACAGAATTGGCAGCTAAGCAAAAGCTCACTTATTTTACCTCCAATTCATCACGCTGTAATGAATTAATATCACTCCAAATTTCCTTTCTTGCAGCACAGAGTTTAAATACTTAAAAAATGAGGCACCTACTCCGCTGCCCTTCACTTTTATATTTTAATAAGTTAAATCATTAATAAGTTTTTCTTCTGCTCACCACAGAATTGAAGTTCCTTATCTTTAAAGGATAAATTTGCAAACCTCCCAACAATTTGAAAACAGTTTTTCAAACAGGTTATAGGAAATATGATAAAAAAGCTGGATAAACTTATTATTAAAGCATTTGTTGGCCCCTTCATAGCCACCTTTTTCATCACTTGCTTTGTGTTAATAATGCAAATTTTGTGGAAATATATTGACGATTTGGTTGGTAAGGGTTTAGATTTTTGGGTTGTTGCTCATTTCCTTTGGTACGCTAGTGCTTCATTAGTTGCATTAGCATTTCCAATTGCCTTACTCATTTCCTCTATTATGACTTTTGGCAATTTGGGCGAATCATTTGAATTAGTAGCTATAAAATCTTCCGGCATTTCATTATTACGATTCATGAGGCCACTTATGTTTATTGCAATAATTCTATGTGTGGTAAGTTTTTTCTTTGCAAACAATGTTATTCCCTATGCTAACTTAAAATTCGTAACACTCTACCGCGATATATTTTATAAAAAACCGGCTTTCGATTTAAAAGAAGGTGTGTTCTTTACCCATATCCCTAACTATGCCATTAAAGTTGGGAAAAAGGATCGCGATGGAAAAACAATCCATAAAATACTTATTTATGAGCAAACAAACCGCTTGCAGGACAATACCATTGTTGCTGAAAAAGGTGAGATGGGGGTTTCAAAAGACCAACGCTTTTTAGAATTCAATTTATATAATGGAACCCGTTATCAGGAAAGAGGAAATCCCGGTGATTCTTCCACAGAATATATTCGGTTGAATTTTAAAACCTATAAAAAACTTTTTGACTTATCATCATTGCAACAACAAAATAGCAGCGACAGTGCATTTAAGAGTGGATATAAGATGTTGAGTGCAAGGCAGTTACAGCAAAACCTCCGTACTATCAGACATTTGGAAGATAGCCTGAAGGAATCACAAAAAAAACAAGTAAGTGAAATGTTTTATTATCCGGCACTTACAAAAGACGAATGGAAACAATTTCAGAAAAAGAAGACATCAGGGTTTTCTATTCCGGATAGTTTACAAACTGTAGTATGGCAGAAAACATACAGCAGAATATCTACTTTAAAAGGAATGCTGCTATTTAATCAGCACACACTTAAAGAACAACAACAGGAATTAAAGCAAAATAAAACAGAATGGCACAGAAAATATGCAATGTCATTATCCTGTTTGGTATTATTTTTTATCGGAGCACCATTAGGTTCTATTATTAGAAAAGGAGGCTTAGGTATGCCGCTGCTTGTTTCTATTTTCTTTTTTCTCATCTTTCATTTGCTAAATATGTTTGGCGATAAATTTGTAAGAGAAGATATTATGGCCCCTGCGGCAGGGATGTGGCTATCAGTAATAGTGCTTACGCCGATAGGCGCTTTTCTTACTTACAAAGCAATGCACGATTCGCAATTATTTAATAAAGAATTCTACTATCGTACCTTTACAGTTATTAGAAACTTTGTGATGAAAAAACGTGATTTTTAAAAATTAAAAAGTATGAACAATCAAAGTCTTAACAGAAGAAAATTTATAGGTAGTGGAATTAAGGGTATGGTAGTTGCCGGCTTATCGGTATCTGCTGCTGCAGAAATCTTATCATCTTGCAATACTTCAAAAAAGATTAATACAACACCAAAAGGTTTAAGTTTTGATCAAAAACCTTTACCATACCCATATCACGCACTTGAAGATGTTATTGATTCGCAGACCATGGAAATTCACTACACCAAACATGCCGCCGCCTATTCAAAAAACCTGAAAGAAGCAGCTTCTGCCGAAAACGTAGCCTCAAATACTTCAGTAGAATCCCTTCTTAGCCGTATTTCTAAATATTCTATGAAAATGCGTAATAATGCAGGTGGGCATTATAACCATGAAATGTTTTGGAATATGATGAGACCGAAAAGGCAGGGAAATATGCCTTCGGGAGAATTAGCTCTGGCAATTGAAAAACACTTTGGATCATTTGAATCCTTTAAACTTCAATTTTCAAACGCAGCAGCAGGAAGATTTGGAAGCGGATGGGCATGGCTATATGCAACGCCGGGAAAAGCCCTTAAAATAGGGAGTACCCCTAATCAGGATAATCCACTCATGGATATTAGCACGATAAAAGGAACTCCTTTATTAGGACTCGACGTATGGGAGCATGCCTATTATTTGAAATACCAAAATAAAAGAGCAGACTACATTGCAAACTGGTGGAACATAGTAAACTGGGATTTTGTAAATAGCCTTTGGCAAAAAGCAATTTAATAACATAAACGTATAAACGAAATTACACTCACTTCAATTTATTAATTATGCAACCTTGGAAAGATTATTTAGAAAAGAATAAGGACCGTTTTCTAAACGAATTATTTGACTTGTTAAGAATTCCCAGTGTAAGCGCTAAAAAAGAGCACAAAGAAGACATGATACGTTGTGCAGAAGCCGTAAAACAAAGACTATTGGAAGCCGGTGCAGACAAAGCCGAAGTTTACCCAACAGCAGGCCATCCTGTTGTTTATGGTGAAAAAATAATTGACCCTTCAAAGCCTACTGTATTGGTTTACGGGCATTATGATGTACAACCTGCTGAGCCTCTTGACCTATGGCATAGTGGGCCATTTGAGCCGGTAATTAAAGATGGAAAAATATTCGCACGTGGGAGCTGCGATGATAAAGGCCAGTTTTATATGCACGTTAAAGCACTGGAAATTTTAGTTAAAACAAATTCACTGCAAAATAATATTAAATTCTGCATTGAAGGAGAAGAAGAAGTTGGCTCACCAAGCCTTGGTGATTTTGTAAAAGAACACAAAGAACTACTCAAAGCAGATTGTATCCTTATTAGCGATAGTGCATTGATTAGCCTTGATACACCAAGTATTGATATTGGAATGCGTGGCCTTAGTTATATTGAAGTAGAGGTTACCGGCCCAAACCGCGATTTACATAGTGGTGTATATGGTGGTGCTGTGGCCAACCCCATTACCATACTATCTAAAATGATTGCTTCATTGCATGATGAAAATAATCATATTACTATTCCGGGCTTTTATGATGACGTAGTGGTGGCTTCCGCTGAGGAGCGAGCTATGCTGGCACGTGCGCCTTACAACGAAGAAGAATTTAAAGAGGACTTAGGTGTAAAAGAATTATGGGGTGAAAAAGGGTTTACTACCAATGAACGTACCGGCATTCGCCCCACCATTGAATTAAATGGAATTTGGGGTGGATACACAGGTGAAGGTTCTAAAACAGTTTTGCCATCTAAAGCTTTTGCAAAAATTTCTGCCAGATTAGTTCCAAACCAATCTTCTGAAAGAATTACCAACCTGCTTATTAAGCATATAGAAAGCACAGCACCGGCTTATGTTACCGTTAAAGCCTCTGTACACCATGGTGGTGAACCTTATATGACACCACTAAACAGTACAGCCTATAAAGCCGCAGCAAAAGCAATGGAAACTACTTTTGGAAAAGAACCAATTCCTGTAAGAGGCGGTGGAAGTATCCCTATTTGTGCACTTTTTGAAAAAGAGTTGGGAATAAAAATTGTGTTTATGGGTTTCGGTCTTGATAGTGATAATTTACACAGTCCAAATGAAAAATACAATCTTGAAAACTATTATAAGGGCATTGAAACCATTCCATACTTTCATAAATACTTTTCGGAAATGAAATAGTTTTATGCAAATTATGAAAAACTAAACCTAATAAAATATTTAGAAAAATAGTGCGGACTGAAACTAACACTTAAAAAAGTACCTAAAATGTTCGTTCTTAAAGGTCAAAATTGACAAGGGGAAAGATGAGATTATGAAAAAATACTTACTATTATCATTGATACTATTTTTTGTATCAACTATTATTGGCTGTAGTAAAGACAATAATTCAAGTTCCACAATTGTTGGAAAATGGAAACAGGTGAAATTTGAATATTATACAAATGGAGTATTAGACAGTACAGTTAATAAAGTTGAAGACAATTCAAATTGTCCGGATTATAATGAATTCAAATCTAATGAAACTTATGTGGTTATCGAAAATGATGCAAATTGTAATTCAACGGCAGATGAAAGTGGTACATACGTTTATAACGGTACAAATATTACTTTTACTGATATTTCAAATGGCTCAACTTATACTTTAACAGTAATTTCATTGACAAATTCAGATTTGAAAACTGACTTTACAGAAACATCAACGGATGGAACGGTTTTTAAAAATGTTGGCTATTTTAAAAAAATAAATTAAATCTGCATACAACAAGGTATTATATAAACTGTTTTAAATAATAATAAAAAATCCGGAGTAAATAACTTTGGATTTTTTATTTAGGATAATTAATAACTCCTCTACCTAAAAATAAATCTCGCTTATAAACCATTAATCCTGTAGAATCAACACCTATTGGGATTACCAATCCCCCATTTTTATCCTGTGGTGTGTTTAATTCAACTGAAGTTAGATTTGGATCGCCGGGAAAAACAAAATTCGGAAGCGTATAAGGGTTGAGGTTAGCCTCTTTAATTACACAATGAATATGTGCAATCTTTTTAGTACCCGGATATGAACCTGGAATATTTGTAAACAAAGTATAGGCGCCATCTTTTCCGGTTTTTATCCAACCTCGTAAATATCCATTAATTTTTGCTGCTCCTTTTTCATCTCCACGCATAGGATAGATCCCTGAGGTATTGGCTTGAAAAACGTACAAAATAACTCCCGAGGCGGGCCTTCCATCCTTTTTATAAATAGTTCCGAAAAGTTTAATCCTGTTTGTATCATTAACTGCAAAATCAGGGAGGGTATCCACCGGTGATAAAAACCTGTCTCCATATTCCATATACCCATCACAATTAGGGCCACAAGGGCCGCCTACTACTTCCCTTTTAACATTAATGAAATATTGATAATACAAAAAATCTTTAAACGAAGGGATAAGAAACCAGCCTGCAACAAGCAGCAACAGTACCGTAATACAAAAAAACAGGAGCTTCTTCATATCGCTATTTTAGATTAAATACTACCTAACATTGCCTTCAATTTACGGAATTTTCATACTTTTGCAGCCGCTTGTCGAGGTAGCTCAGTTGGTTAGAGCATCGGATTCATAACCCGAAGGTCGGCAGTTCAAGTCTGCTCCTCGATACAAAGGCTTAATTTTCTTCAATAGAGAATTAGGCCTTTTTTATATCCTGGCTTTCCAAACTATTTCGGGCACTTTCAATTCAAATGCAGAAAAACGGGCAAGTTCAAATAAATAATCACTTAGCCTATTAATATACTTAATTATTAGCGGGTCTATTATTTCATTTTCTTCCTGCATCATTACACATGCCCGCTCAGCTCTTCTACACACACATCTGGCAATATGAAGTTGAGATACTGCTACATGTCCACCAGGTAAAATAAATGACCTAAGTGGTGGTAATTGGGCATCCATTTCATCAATTTGCTTTTCAAGCAACAAAATATCTTCTTCCACAATCTTAGGTAAACTCATTTTTACTTCCTTTTGCGGATCTGTTGCCAACTCAGAACCAATTGTAAACAACCTATCTTGTATCTCCCGCAATATGCTGATGGATTTCTCATTTGTTAACAAATCAGCCGCCATGCCAATATTCGCATTTAACTCATCAACTGTTCCATAGCTGTTGATACGAACATGACTTTTGGGAACCTTTGTGCCTCCAATTAAGCTCGTTTTTCCCTTGTCTCCTGTTTTAGTATAAATTCTAAATGCCATTTCTAAAAAATTAAATTAAACAAAAGAGGTATTTGCTGATGTTGGATGTGTATTTACCTCATCATTCTCAATTATTCCATCACGCAACCTTATTACCCTATGCGCATATTTTGAAATATCATCTTCATGAGTAACTATAATAACTGTATTTCCATCTCCATGAATACCTCCTAAAATTTCCATAATCTCATACGATGTTTTTGAATCAAGATTTCCGGTAGGCTCATCACCCAAAATAATAGAAGGATTATTAACTAAGGCTCGAGCAATGGCTACACGCTGGCATTGGCCTCCGCTTAACTCATTCGGCTTGTGATGCATCCTGTCTTCCAATTTAACTTTTGTCAAAACTTCGGCAGCTCTTTCCTTTCGTTCTCTTTTACCTACACCGGCATATAATAAAGGCAAGGCCACATTTTCTTCTGCAGTTAATCTTGGCAATAAATTAAATTGCTGAAATACAAAGCCTATTTCCCTATTCCGAATACCAGCCAAATCATTATCATCCATCCTACTTACATCATTTCCGTTCAATACATACTTCCCTCTGGTTGGTGAGTCAAGACAACCCAAAATATTCATCAATGTTGACTTCCCGGAACCACTTGGTCCCATTAATGCAACGTACTCATTACGCTGGATTTCTAAATTAATACCTTTAAGCACAGGTAACTCCTGTTTGCCTAAATAATAACTCTTAAAAATCTGCTCTAACTGAATAATAACACTCATAAATAAATGGCTCTTTTAACCAAAGCACTAAAACAAAGGTACGGCTTTAGACTTTTGCATATAACCGCATTCTTCCATTACGCATGGGTTTCATTCAGTATCTTCGCAAACGCTTAGAAAAAATATATGGACTTTAAAAATATACCCAACACGCCGAAAAATATTGTAATGAGCGGTATCAGGCCCACAGGTTTTCTTCATTTGGGGAATTATTTTGGGGCAATGCGTAATTACGTAAAGATGCAGGATGAATATACCTGCTTTTTTATGGTAGCTGATTTACATTCTCTTACCACGCACCCTGATACATCTGGATTAAAACAAAATATCTATCGCGTATTGGCAGAAAATATTGCTTGCGGTTTAGATCCCGAAAAAGTGGCTTTATATTGTCAAAGTCACATTCATGAAACAGCCGAACTTTATCTTTATCTGAATATGCTCGCCTATAAAGGGGAACTTGAAAAAACGGCCACATTCAAAGACAAAGTGAGACTCAACCCGGAGAATGTTAATGCCGGGTTACTTACCTATCCTGTGCTCATGGCAACAGATATCCTTATCCATCGTGCCATGTACGTACCGGTTGGGAAAGATCAGGAACAGCATTTGGAAATGGCAAGGAATTTTGCCAACCGATTTAACACCCGCTATGAACCTATTTTTCCCGAACCACAGGCATTTAATTTCAACAGTGAGTTGATAAAAGTACCGGGACTGGATGGAGCAGGAAAAATGAGTAAGAGTGAAAATCAGATGGCAACTTTATATTTAGCAGATGAAGATGAGGTTATACGTAAAAAAGTTATGAGAGCAAAAACAGACTCAGGACCCACAAAGAACAATGATGTAAAGGCGCCTGAAATAGAAAATCTGTTTACCTTATTGAAACTGGTTAGCAAAACTGATGTTGTTGAAAAGTTTGAACACGATTTTAATACTTGCACAATAAGATACGGTGACTTAAAAAAACAATTGGCAGAAGATATGATACAATTTATAAGCCCGATACGGCAAAGAGCCAATGCGATCTTAGCAGATGAGGATAATCTTAGAAAAATCATGAAACAGGGCGCCGAGAAAGCTACTGTTAGTGCAGTAAATACAATGAAAATAGTGCGGGAGGCAATGAAATTAAATTATTTTAAATAAAAAAATCACCAAATGACGGAGGAAAAGAAATTTTACCTACTTTCATTTGAAGCAAAATATATCACGCTTAAAAGGGTTAATATAGCATGGCAAGTTCAAAAAAACCAAAACATATTGCAATTGCCGGTAACATTGGTGCCGGTAAAACTACATTAACAGAACTCCTCAGTAAACACTATAAATGGATTCCACAATTTGAAGATGTAGATCATAACCCCTATCTAAATGATTTTTATGAAGATATGCCAAGATGGAGTTTTAATCTTCAAATCTATTTCTTGAATAACCGGTTAAACCAACTGCTGGATATTCAACGAGGCACAGAAACAGTTATTCAAGACAGAACAATTTATGAGGATGCAAATATTTTTGCACCCAACCTACATGATATGGGATTGATGGGAAAGCGTGACTTTGATAATTATTACCAGTTCTTCGAAACCCTAAAATCAATGGTTCAGCCGCCAGATTTATTAATTTACCTAAAGGCCTCCGTTCCAACCTTAGTTGGACAAATTCAAAAAAGAGGTAGAGAATATGAAGAAAACATCAGGCTCGACTATTTGAAAAAATTAAACGAATTATACAACAACTGGATTGACGGCTATAAAGAAGGGAAATTATTAATTATTGATGCTGATATAAATAAATTTGCAGAAAACGAAGAAGATTTAGGGGAAGTAATATCCAAAATTGACGCTATGCTTTTTGGACTATTCTAATCAAGTAGCTGATTCTTCATAGCATAAAATACCAAACCTACGGAATTTTTAACTCCAAAACGCTCCATCAGCCTGTCTTTTATTGCTTCCACAGTTCTTGCACTGATATCCATTTTAGAAGCAATCTCTCCGGCCGTAAATTCCATACAAACTAATGTAAGCACTTCCTTTTCGCGATCAGAAAGTACAATTTCAGCACTAAGATTGGGAATTACCTTTTGTTTGCTGTAATTCTTTTTTATTAATACCTTATTTACAAAAGGATTAAGATAAAACCCGGTACGCACAACATCCATAATAGCTCGCCTAATTTCTGAAGGATCTGTATTTTTTAGCAAATAGCCTGCTGCTCCACAATCCATCAAATGGCCAACATACCTTTCATCTTCATACATGGTTAGAATAATAACACGAATGTGTGGAAAATTCTTTGTAATTATCTTGGTGGTATCAATTCCATCTTTACCCGGCATGCGCAAATCACACAAAACTACATCCGGTAAAAATTCAGGAATTTTTTCTAACAACTCATCGCCATCATCCGCTTCCAATACAAATTTTATATTGGTGTAAGCACGCATAGACAGAATTACTCCCTTACGAAATATCTTGTGATCATCTGCAATCGCAACCTTAATAATATTGTTGACTTCCATAAATGAGGTAATAAAAAATAACTATAATGTATTATGCCACAGCCTTTAACTTACCATTAGCCGTAAGCTTAGGCACTTCAAGAGTTACCTTATAATAAGTTCTACTGGCATCAATTTCAAAAAATATCCTTCCCTTTAATACATTAATACGGCTGGCAATATTCTTAAGACCCAAACCATGAGATGTCTGGCTCAATTTTTCAAACTCTGACTGGGTAAGGCCTTTCCCATCATGGTGAATACGCAAATACATGAAATGATCATTTGCATTTTGAGTAAGATGAATAAAACCGGCATTGCTATGCTTTAGAATATTGTTTACCAATTCTTGAATAACCCTAAACACCAGCATTTCCACATCCACGCTAAGTCGCTCACGATAATCATGAAAACGGGCGCTTGCATTTACCGCACCGCTTCCACTAATTTTTTGAAACAAATCTGTAGTTGCACTTTCCAATCCAAAGTTCTTTAAAGTAGGGGGCATCAGGCTATGACTGATATTACGGATAAGCTGGATAGCATCATCAATAATTTGTTTAGCACTTAAAATGCTTTGTAATTGCTGCACCTTTTCCTGGTTTACCAAGTTTTCATTAAGATATAATCGAGCTGTGGCCAAAAGCGGGCCGGCATCATCATGTAAATCTGCTGCAATACGCTGCCTCTCCTCCTCCTGAAACCGAATTGATGCATTTAGCAAAATTTCCTGCTTCTCAGCCTCTAACTGCTTCATCATCATTTGATACTTAATAATCCTGCGCTGATGAAACACTACAAATACAATAATCCCCAATGCCAATATTACCATGGCTAATGTTCCTATAAACATAAGACTCGGAATCCCTTCACCTTGTACTTGAAGAAAGAACATAGCCGGTTAGTGTTTTTTTAAATTAGTCAGTTTAAAATCATCAAGTATTACGTCATCCGGAATTATAAGAGAATCTCCCCCCTTTTCCTCCGTTTCGTTCTTACCTAATAACGACAAAGATAAGATTACGTTCTTGGTTATTATACCACTAGCCATTAATATCATTCGAAAATATAACACCTCCGGGTTATCATAAATAAAAAGAGAGACAATGGCAAAAAGATTACTTGAAAATAAAATAAAAAGTCCTACACAAATCCAAAAAACAATGGTATGATAAATTGGCACAAAGGTGATGGCATTCATTCTATCATAAAAGAATAAAATAATCAGTACAATAAAAATCAGGAATTCTGAGATATAGGAGTTTTTAGGAAAAGATTTTGTAAAAAAGAGCAATTCAATTAACCAACCAATTACAAATAATATTTGAATGGCTAAAACAACTTTTTTAATCCTCAGTTTTCTAAATTCATGCTTAAAAAAGGCAGATAATAATAAAAACTCAATAATCAAAAAAGTACCAACCAAATATTTGGAGATAAAATTGTTATTAAAAAAGAATGGGGTGATAATGGAAATTGAAGAAAAAAAGGCCAGAGTAATACAGTAAACAAAAAAAACCTTTAATTTCTTATTCCTTACTTTTTTAAAAAAAAGGAAACAAGAAACTAAAGGTAAGAATTCACTTAACAAAGTGATTAGTGTAATGGCTTTCAGATTTCCTGAATTAATAATTATGTCAAAATCGACTTAATTAAAAACCAAACAGCCATCCTAATCCATTCAAAAGAATAAGCATAATAATTCTTTGCGGTTAAAAAATCAATTCCGATGTAAACTTCTTCAAAAGCAATATAGAAAACAATAGCTAAAAACTCATCGTAAAATCACTAATTGCATCAAACCCTTTGCTATTGCGGGTTACATCAAAAAACATCCCCTCTCTTTGGTTTTAATTAAGGGTAATATTACGACATTATAATAGTAAATTTACTATATAGTTTATCCACAGATGTTAGTAACCTTACGATTTTTTGAACTTTCTCACTTAATATACTAATATTCAATGTTTTATTACCTGCACTATATTCGATTATTAACCCTAACCATTTGTAAGCTAATTCATTAATTAAAACACAATAAATCGTACTTATCCTATTTAATTTCAATAAATACTCGTAATTATTACACTGTATTTTTACTATTATGCAAATTTTAATGACATGATTATCAAGTGATTTAAAAAATAAAATCAGCTATCCATCGTAAAAACACTTTCATTTTTAAAGTATTCATTGTATTTTAGCCGGGATACTAATCCAATTAATCACAATGTCTGCTGAAACCTTGATAAAAGTTGCTATTGCCGATGACCATAAAATATTCCGGGACGGAATAAAAATGGCTTTGTCAGGACGCGCCAATCTTAGAATGTTATGGGAGGCGGAGGATGGCAAAGACATGATGCACAAGATTTCTATTAAGCAACCCGATGTGTTACTGATGGATATTCGGATGCCGGAAATTGATGGAATTAATGCCATTCAACTTATAAGAAAAGAATACAAAGACCTTCGCATCATTGTTCTATCTATGTACGATGACCAGCAAATGATAAATAAAATGATGGAAATGGGCGCTAATGCTTTCCTCACTAAAACAACCGATCCGGGAGAAATTTATGAGGCTATCATTACCTGCATGGAAGAAGATTTTTATTTTAATGCCCTTGTTGATAATGCACAAAAAAGCAGGTTGATGCAAAACAAAAGCGTGCGACAACGATATGGCAACAATACACCCATTTCATTTAGTGAAAAAGAAATAAAGGTTTTACAACTCTTAGCAGAAGATAAAACAACCGATGAAATAAGCAAAGCCATCTTTCTAAGTCCACGCACCGTTGAAACCATTAGGCAGAATATGAAAAACAAGGTAAATGCCAAAACCATTGGCGGGCTGATAATGTACGCTATGCGCCACAAAATCATTGATTAATTAAAAAGTAACTATTCCATGCTTTACCGCATAAATAGCCAAACCTACCCTGCTCTTTACATCCAATTTTTCAAATAATAAATCTCTACAACAATCAATTGCCCGAGGTGTCATTTTCATTTCTGAAGCTATTTCTTTGTAGGTTAGGTCTGTACTGGCCAGTTTTAAAAAATCAATTTCCTTTTCACTAAGAATTGATTTTTCCAATGACTTGTTTGATTCATGTTGTTTTTGAAATAGAGAAGCTAATTTTCCGGTAGCTTGATTAGAATAATAATAGCCCGAACCACTGCTTAAAGTAATTAACGAAGTTCGCAATTCTACAGGATGAATATCTTTCTTTAAAAAACCACGCACCCCAAGCTGAAGCAGCCTAATTAAGGCTATTTCTGAATCGTACATTGTTAATATTAAAATACGGATATCGAGATTCAATTCATGCAATTTTCTTGCAGTTTCAAATCCATCCATTTCAGGCATATTCAAATCAAGCAATACAATATCAGGCCTATCCCCATTTTTAATGGCCTGCATTAATTCTACACCATTACCGGCTGTTCCAATTACAGAAAATTCATCAAATGAATTAATCAAGGTTGCCAGCGCATCCCTAAGCAAAACATGGTCATCTACCAGCATTACTTTAATTTTTTCAGACTTTATCATATAAAGGTATTTCCAATTCCACCTTGGTTCCATTAACCTTACCGGGGCTAAAGGTTAATTTCCCATTAATTAATGTTGCCCGGTTTTCCATATTCATCAATCCAATCCCCTTCCCCCTCACCTGGCTCTTATTAAATCCCTTACCATTATCTTCTACAGTTACCTTTAACGCACCGGGAACAAAATGCAATTCTATAAATAGTTCAGTAGCTGCTGAATGCTTTACAATATTATTTAAACACTCCTGAATTATTCTAAATATCATCAATTCAATTTCTTCAGACATAAATTCCGGGTCGCCAATTATTCGGGTACTTATTTTATAAAACCCGGCTTTGGCTAACTGACCTACTTCAAATTCAATGGCTTTAATAAGCCCGTTTTGCAATAAAATTTCTGAGTTCATACTCCTGCTCAAATCACTTAAATCAAGAATTACCTCACCTAACATTTCAATTGAAGCAGCCACCTGTTCGTTTGCTTTTGATGAATTAGAAAACGGTGGTAGTGTGTTAAGATGTAATTTAGCCAAGGTGAGTTTTTGACCAATATTATCATGAATTTCGCGAGAAATATTTTCAAAAGTCTGCTCCTGGATTTCTAATTGCGCCTGTAAAATCTCAGAATGTTGCCTGTTTTTTAATTCCTCCATCTTTTTAATATGCAGAAATTGTCTTTTTTGAACACCAGTAATTAAGTAGGCAATCAAGCCTACCATTATTATCAGAAGAACAAAACTGATAACATATATTACAATAACAACTTCTCCCGATTTGTAAAACATAAAAGACCTTTAATAAAGAATAAACTGAACATAATATAACCTATAACAATGCCGAAACCAACAATACTAATATAGATTTTACTTCCTATCTCAATAAAGAATCCTATAAAAACATACGATAAAATAGTTACCGTTGCCTGAAAGCAAATGCCAATTATTGCCCATACTTCAGGAACAAATTGCAATGGCGTTGAAGGCACATGTTGATACAAACCAAGAAAATACAGAATTGCCATAATAAGCAGGCCGAAATGAGGAAGGATTAATATAGAAAAATCACTTGCCGAATTAAGCTTAATTATTATAGCCAAAATGGTCAGCAAATAAAACACATAAAAAATTATATTGGCAATTATTAGTTTTGTTAACCCTTTAATTTCATTTTTTATAAGCAAACCCAAATAAACAAAAAGATATATATTTGAAATGAAATTAATATTAAATATTGCATCTTTAAATCCCGAATTAGTAAGGAGTGAAAAAAGATAAAAGCCAACAAGCAAAACATTGATTAAGGCGTAAATAAAGAAATACTGGAGAATCCCTTTTTTACCACTAACCCCAAAAACTGAAATAGCAATGAAAAATGAAACTAAGGAAACTGTAAGAGAAATTATATGGATAATTATGTGAAGATTCATTCCTCAAATTTCATTTTTTTTAATAAGCAAAAAGGGGATAAACATCATTTTATACTGTTTTTTTCGGATAAAGCAGTTTATATAGTAAAAACCCCATCATCGGTATCGGGTATTTCCCCTAAATAATGGCATGGAAAATAATTTTACCTTGCAAAGAGCGTTAATAAATCAATGATAACCCTTTGAAAATCTTTAATTTTGTATTTGAATATGAAAGCCGAATCACCAGAACCGATTAAGGTAATAATTGCTGACGACCATGTACTTTATCGTGCCGGAGTAAAAACTGCATTAAGTGCTAAAGAGGATATAAACATTGTAGCCGAAGCCGACAATGGGCAGCATTTACTAAGCTTATTAAAAGCAATTCCCTGTGATGTAATTTTATTAGATATCGAGATGCCGATAATGACCGGAGTAGAGGCACTTCCGAAAATTAAGGAAATGTTTCCCGATATGAAAGTTATTATCCTTTCTTATATGGAGGATCAAAGCATGGTAACCCGGTTAATGGATATGGGTGCAAATAGCTATTTAGCTAAAAATAGTGATGTAGAAATCATTTACGAAGCTATAAGAACCTGTGTGGGAGATGAGTATTATTTTAGTGCACTAACCAACAAAGCCCTATTAGCAAATCTTAAACAAAGAAATACCCCAGAAGCATTAAAAGCTGCCCACGCTGATGTTAGATTAAGTGAAAATGAAACTTCAGTACTTCGCTTGATGTGTGAAGAAAAAAGCACAAAGGAAATTGCAGATATTATTGATTTAAGCCCACGAACGGTAGAGGCAATTCGTGATAAATTAAAAGTAAAGACAGGTGCAAAAAGTACAGCCGGATTAATTATGTATGCTATTCGGAATAAAATTGTAGATGAGCCTTAGGTGGTTAGGTTTGACATTCAAGCCCTATTTTTCCCTTTAACTATTATCTTTAAGGTATGACGTTTATTAATTTTAATGGGCGCTTATTACCGCATGATGCTCTTGTTGCAGATATAAGCAATTCTGCATTCAGATATGGTGATGGTTTATTTGAAACCATCAAATTGGTTAATAACAGGTTGCAATGGGCTTCAGATCATTTACGAAGATTATTCAATGGGCTTGAGGAACTTGGATATGAATTGCCTTCCTACTTTTCTGCCAATTATCTTACCCGTGAAATAAAACTCCTATGCAAAGAAAACGGCCTTAAGGATGCACGGGTGAGGCTTTCAGTTTTCAGAACATGCCTAACCCTTTTTGACCAAGAAGACAACACCCCCGGCTTTTTAATTGAAGCCACCCCACTTTACCGGGAACATCCGGCAAAGTCAATAACCCTCGGATTATTTACAGAAGAAATTAAACCAGCAGGTAACCTTAGCCGTTATAAACTGTCGGGAGCTTTGCTTTATCGTGCTGCAGCCATAAATGCAAACAAGATGAATTGGGATGATATACTTTTAGTAAATCAATACGACCGAATTTGTGATTCTTGCATTGCTAATGCATATTTTGTTCATAATGATGAAATAATTACGCCTCCAGTTGCTGAAGGTTGTGTGGATGGTATATTTAGAAGAACCTTGCTTCGGATTGCCCCATCACTTGGCTTCAAAATAACAGAGCAACCGGTTCCTTTAACCACTGCTGATACCGCTGATGAAATATTTCTCACCAATGTAATTCGTGGAATAATTAAAGTAAACGTTTATCACGACAGGGAATTAGCAACTACATTCACCGAACAGCTAAAAGAAGAAGTAATGCCATCCATATTAAAAGAAGGAGAAAAATTCAGTAGGTAAAATATTCAAAGGCAAAAAATTATTTGGAAATATTATTAAATAATCTCTATTTCAGGTATCTCTTTTGAATATAATTGAGCATACACAGTTTGAAACTTTTCAATAGCCAATCTTCCTGCCTGTCCCAATGATAAAGAGAAATTATTTACATACAATTCAATATGCTTTCGCATAATTTCTTGGTCTATTTCTTGTGCATAAGAAACAACAAATGGGGGTAATATAGGATAATCTTTTTGAGCCTTTTCAATACTTCTTTTTATAAAGCCGCTCATTGCAGGTGCAAACTCACGCAATGATTTTTTAATAACAATCCCACCAAGTGGAATAGGTGCTTTTAATTTATTTTCCCAAACCTTTCCTAAGTCGCTCCACAAATGCAACCCCTTTTTTTTATAGGTAAACCTGTTTTCATGAATAATTACCCCGGGGCCTTTTCCTTCCAGTACATACTGCTCAATTTGATCATATCGCAGAAATATTTTATTCTTAGCCTGTGGAAATGCCATAGAAAACAATACATGAGCAGTGGTGTTTTCTCCCGGAATAGCTACACAGAAGTTGTCAGGATTTTGCTCATTAAAAGTTTCTTTAGAAATCAGCAGGGGGCCTACTCCCATTCCTAATGCACTGCCAGCATCTAATAAAATATATTTATCAGGAACCTGCATTAAAGTGCCAAAGCTGATTTTAGTAATTGGTAACTTAGCTTCCAAAGCCCACCGGTTAAGTGTCTCCACATCTTCTATAACCGGATGAAAGCGGTAATTAGAGGTTGGCACATCCCCTGATATTATTCCATTAAAAATAAAAGTATCATTGGGACAAGGGGAAAAGCCAATTTCGATAATATGGTTCATATTATTTTAAAAGAAATTTATACACTACTTCCAAATAATGATTCAGATTTTCAATAGCCTTTTGCAATTCCCATTTTTCTTTATTTCGCTGACCCACATAATTAGACACCGCTCGTAACTGCACAAAAGGAATATTTTCCATTAAACAAACAAAATGAAAAGCCGCACCTTCCATACTTTCTATTTGAGCGGAAAACTTAGAACAAGTTAATTCATTAAAAAGAGGATCATCACTTATCAAATCAACAGTAATGGCATTAACTCCAGGAAGATTAATCTGCTGAATTATATTATGGGTATTCGCCAACCAGCCCTCAGTAAAAGGAAAGCCCGGATTACGAAGCGAATGTTCTTCAAGTAAAAAGAATTGTTTTCCCTCCCATACTCCTGAATGACCAAAAGTATCCTGAACAATTTTTACTGCGGAGCCTAACTCCAACTTTTTATTAAAAGCTCCGCACACCCCTGCTTGAATTACAAAATCATAATCTGCCTGATTAAGCCTCCGAGTAAGACTATATATAGTAGCAGCTGTACCTACACCTGTAATTAAAAAATGTACAGTGGGATGCAAAAGCATGAACGGTTTAATTTCCTCTTCGGTAGCTGCAACAACTAATATTTCCATTATTACAAAGGTAGCTAAATACTATACCCACCCATTTATAAGAGAAACAATACCTTTGTACCATATTTCAGGTATAATGATTTACATCACCCGGGTAGAGCATTTTAATGCAGCGCATAGATTATTCAACCCAAGTTGGACCGAAGAAAAAAATGATGAAGTATTTGGAAGATGTGCCAATAAAAATTGGCATGGACACAATTTTGAGTTACACGTAACGATAATGGGCCAACCAAGCCCTGAAACCGGCTTTGTTTATGATGCAAAAAAATTAGGTATGATTATCAGAGAACATGTTATTGAAGTGCTAGACCACAAAAATTTAAATGTGGAAGTAGAATTCTTAAAGGGGAAAATGTGCTCTATTGAAAATATGGTTATTGGAATATGGAAGCAATTGGAAAATCAATTACCAGAGGGTGTTAAACTATATCGCATTGTATTACACGAAACCCCTTCAATTTATGCGGAGTATTATGGAAATAACCATCCGGTGTAAATGTGTTTAAAATATGACAAATAAAGTTGCTGTTTTTAGAAGTGAACATTTTAACTCTGCCCACAGGCTATATAGGCCAGACTGGACGGATGATAAAAACTTTGAAGTTTTTGGAAAATGCAGTAACCCCAATTACCATGGTCATAATTATGAATTAATTGTGAAAGTAACCGGCTACCCTAACCCTGAAACAGGTTTTGTAATGGATATGAAAGAACTACAAATCTTAATAAAAAATGAAGTTTGTGAACGATTTGATCATCGTAATTTAAATGAAGACTGTATTGAATTTAAAAATCTAAATCCTTCAGCCGAAAATATTGCTATGGTGATTTATGATTTGCTCAGAAAAAAAATAACTGATAACCTTGAATTGCAGGTACGATTATACGAAACACCAAGAAATTTTGTAGAATATCCTGCATAATTAAAATACAATTAGATGCTATATAAAAAGAAAGAGTCATACGACGAAGAAAGATTAGAAGGATTAATGAAAAATTATTCTAAGATCATTAAATATTTAGGAGAAGATGTAAAACGGGAAGGCCTCATAAAAACGCCAAAGAGAATTTCAAAAGCAATGCTTTATTTTATGCAGGGATACGAAATGGATGCTGAGGCAATTTTAAACTCCGCAAAGTTTCACGAAAATATTAGCGAGATGATTATTGTTAAAGACATTGAATTATATAGTTTGTGTGAACATCACATGTTGCCTTTTTTTGGAAAAGCTCATATCGCCTATATTCCAAATGGATATATAACCGGATTAAGTAAACTTGCCCGAGTTGTAAATGTATTTAGCCGTAGGTTACAAGTGCAGGAAAGACTTACCACCCAAATATTAGATGCAATAAAAAACACACTTCAGCCTCTTGGTGTGGCTGTAGTAATTGAAGCATCTCATTTATGTATGATGATGCGTGGTGTTCAAAAACAAAACTCTGTTACTACTACATCGGCATTTTTTGGTGAATTTGAAAGACATGAGAGCAGGAGTGAGTTTTTAAGATTAATCAATTCTAATTTACACTAAGCTGGAGGCCATGAAACATGCATTTATCTTTCCCGGTCAGGGTTCACAATTTCCCTCAATGGGCAAAAAGCTGTATGAGGAAAGCAAATCTGCTGCTGCCTTATTTGATGAAGCCAACGATATTTTAGGTTTCAATATTACAGAAACCATGTTTGGAGGAACAGAGGATGAATTAAAACAAACCAAGATTACTCAGCCGGCTGTATTCATTCATTCTGTTGTAGCTTTTTCAACATTAAACGCAACACCGGAAATGGTTGCCGGGCACTCCCTTGGTGAGTTTTCTGCATTGGTGGCTAATAAAGTGCTATCATTTGCTAACGCACTAAAACTGGTAGCCATTAGGTCATCTGCTATGCAAAAAGCATGTGAATTAACTCCTTCTACTATGGCAGCAGTATTAGGACTTGCAGATGAAAAGGTAGAAGAAATTTGTGCTGCAGTATCTACCCATACCGGAGAAATAGTTGTAGCAGCAAATTACAACTGTCCCGGACAACTTGTAATAAGCGGTTCGGTGAAAGGAATAGAGGAAGCGTGTATTAAGATGAAAGAAGCTGGTGCAAAACGTGCGTTGGTATTGCCTGTTGGAGGAGCTTTTCACTCACCTTTGATGCTACCTGCAAAACAAGAGCTTGAATCTGCAATTGAAAATACACCATTTAGCCAGCCGATTTGTCCAGTTTATCAAAATGTTGTTGCTAAAGCTGTTAATGATGCCGCAACCATAAAACAAAACTTAATTGCACAACTTACGGGAGCTGTGAAGTGGACACAAAGTGTGCAAGAAATGGTAAGTGATGGTGCTACACATTTTACCGAGTGTGGTCCGGGGAAAGTTTTACAAGGCCTCGTTCAAAAAATCTATCGTGAAGCTGTAACCGATGGGGTGAATTAACCATTATTCGAGATTATTCTTATTATCATCTATACAGTACGTTCGGGAATTTTTATTTTATCTTTTTCATCAAGATTTTTCAGAACCTTAATTTTCTAAACAATGAATTATAATACCTATTCAGAAATAACAGAAAAAATATTAAATGATTCAAACCCACCTGAACCATATAATGACCCTGCATTTATGGAATATGTAAAATTAAATCGCTCCAGAATGAAACGGTGGGATACTCATGGTATGTTAAGTGAAGTGTTGATTGATAGACTTAAGAAAATAAAAAGTCAACAACACTGGATAATTATTTCAGAGCCATGGTGTGGCGATGCTGCACACATTGTACCGTTTATTATAAAGGCAGCAAATCAAAATAACATTGTCTCTTACGATATACAGTTACGCGATACTGAACCATTTTTAATAAACAATTATCTTACTAATGGGAGTAAGAGCATACCTATGCTTATTGTAAGAGATGAAAACAACAAAGATATGTTTGTATGGGGACCTCGTCCAAAGGCGGCAGAGTTGGTAATGAAAAAAATGAAGGCAGAGAATGCAGATTTTGAAACCATTAAAATAGCATTACAAAACTGGTATAATAAAGATAAGGGTGTTGAAATTTGTAAGGAACTTTCTGCTCATTTCCAATAACCATAATTATTGAAAATTTAATAACTATAAAAAATCACCGGTTTAAACCGGTGATTTTTTATACATTTTAGATAGTTAATATCCTACTGAGAAATACCCGTTAGTAACCGAAATATTAGGGCTTCCGGGATTGGTTAAATTCGAAGCGGTAAATGAGAAATTAGCACGTATGCGATTGGTAGCTGTATTGTGTTCAAGAACTACTAAACTCCCTGTTACAGGTAAATAAGCATCTCCGGTAGAACTATTATATGTTGCATTAACAGCACCTGCAGGTTCAATAGTGTATGTACCGGGAATTATTGCATCTGAAAACGAAAGTCCTAAAGTTGCTGAATTCACCGTTGACGAAACAGAAATCAAGCTCATAGCAGAAAAGGCATTAATGCTACCTCCGGAAAAGTCTGCACCATCAATCTTTGCTTTAAAAGTATCAACAGCAGCAGGTGGAGGAGTATTAGGTTCATAAGGAATATCAGTAAACACCCCATCAGTAATATTACGATGCAGTCCATCAATTTGTCTAATCACTTTCATTGAGAAAGTTCCGCTAATTGTCTTCCTTACATTATTAATACTGGTTACATTCATAGTTCCATAAATGCTATCTACAAGCCATTGGTTGGTTGTCATAGAAGAAACCGGTACAATTGAGCTATCCACATAAGCGCCAACATTTGTGGTTGAAAGATTATGAAATGAATATACGTGCACACCGGAGTCGGCTACACGAAGCACAATACTTTTGCCATCCATAGACAAACCAGCAACAGCAATAACACCATTTTGAATAGATGCAGATTTAATTCTGTCAGCAGTCCATTGAACTCCATCTATTTTTGCACGAAATGTTCCAGGAGTAAAATTGGGACTTCCACCTACTTCTATTGAATGCTCTTTTTCACAACTGAAAAATGCCAATGAACAAAACAACACCGCTAAAAAGCCAAGATATTTTCTTTGCATATAAAAAGTTTACATGTAAAAATAATGCCTTTATACTTTCAGTGTAGCTAAAGCATCATTCATATTTCTAACAGCTTCGGCACTTTTAACAAAAGCTTCTTTTTCTGAATCGCTTAATTTGTAATCAACAACCTTTTCCCATCCATTTTTACCAACAATAACCGGTACACCTATACAGATGTCTGACTGACCGTACTCCCCTTCAAGATACACACAACAGGGTATCATTTTCTTCTCATCTCTAACAATAGCTTCTACCAATGAGCCGGCTGAGGCACCGGGTGCATACCAAGCTGAAGTACCCAATAATCCAGTAAGTGTAGCACCACCAACCATTGTATCGGTAGCAACTTTTTTCAATGTCTCTGCATCCAGGTAATTAGATACTGGAGTTCCGCAATAGGTTGCGAGCCGGGTGAGTGGAATCATGGTTTTATCTCCATGGCCGCCAATAACGGTAGCTTGTAAGTCATTTGGAGAGCAATGCATAGCTTGGCTAAGGAAATAACGAAAGCGACTGCTATCTAATATACCACCCATACCAATAATCCGATTTTTTGGAAGACCGCTGGACTTGAGTGCTAAATAAGTCATAGTATCCATTGGATTAGCTATAACAACAATGATTGCATTGGGAGAATATTTTAAAATATTTTCTGTTACTGATTTAACAATACCAGCATTAATTCCAATCAACTCTTCCCTGGTCATACCCGGCTTACGAGGAATACCGGAGGTTATAACCGCTACATGACTTCCGGCTGTTGCCGAATAATCATTTGTGCTTCCGATAATTTTTGTATCAAAACCTTCAATTTGGGCAGTTTGCATTAAATCCATTGCCTTACCTTGTGCAAAGCCCTCTTTAATGTCAACTAAAACCAATTCATCGCACAGTTGTTTGCGTGCAATATTGTCGGCAGAGGTTGCTCCTACGGAACCGGCACCTACAACAGTAACTTTCATAATATATAAAATTTATAGTGAGATAAAAAAGTGTCGCAAAGTTAGCTAATGAAAACTAATATTTTCTTTTACCATTAAGGCATAAGTCACTTTTATTCTTAAGTACAAAAATATTGCCAACCTGTTCTGTCACCTAACATAAAAAAAATGCATGAAGAAAGGCAGAATACATTATTTTTGCCGTCCAAAATTTCTCTTATGGCAACAACAGCAGATATCCGCACAGGTTTGATTATTAAGGTTGATGGCGCTCTTTATTCTGTTATAGAATTTGGGCAAAATAAAACAGCCCGCTCAGCAGCAAAAGTTTGGGCAAAGTTGAAAGGTGTTGATAATTCGCGTTCTATTGAGATTACCTGGAATAGCGGGGAAACAATTTTTCCGGTAAGGGTTGAAAAAAAAGCGTTTCAATTTTTATACAAAGATGACAGCGGCTATAATTTTATGGACAATGAGACCTTTGAACAAATTGCAGTAGGTGAAGAAATGGTAAATGCGCCTCAGTTCTTAAAAGAGGGGCAGGAGGTTTCTGTATTGGTTAATGGAGAAACAGATCAACCAATGGGTATTGAATTACCTGATAAAATTGTACTAAAAGTTACCTATAGTGAGCCTGGGATGAAGGGAGATACCGCTACCCGAACACTTAAACCTGCTACTGTTGAAACCGGAGCGCATGTTAATGTTCCGCTATTTGTTAATGAAGGAGAGATGATAAGGATTAATACCAAGACAGGAGATTATTTGGAACGGGTAAAAGAATAATTTCCTTTTTTGTCAAAATTTAGTTAGCCGGGGTTTTCCGGCTTTTTTATTAAAATGAGTACTTTTTATGCCAATTCTACTCAAATTTTAAGCTTTTTAATTGAAAACACCCCAAAAAGTACCAAATTTTAAAAGGTAAACATTAGGTATAATAAATCATTTGTTATCTTAGCTACCCCAAATTTTTGGAAAAATTAATTTTATAATACTTCACTCATGGACATAAAACAAATCCAGGAACTGGTTAAATTAATCAACAAAACCACCATAGGTGAGATTACGATTGAAGAAGATGGGAAAAAAATTACCATCAAACAAAAAAAAGACCCGATTCCTGCAATGTATTCAGCTCCTATCCAACCTATGCCAATGCCTATAGCAACCCAGGCTCCTATAGCTACTTCGGCAGCACCGGAATCTAAAAAGGAATCCTCTTCAAAACCGGCAGTAGATAACCTGATTACTATTAAAAGCCCGATGATTGGTACCTTTTATCGTCAGCCGGGCCCTGACAAGCCAATGTTTGTTAATGTAGGAGACGAGGTTAAACCCGGCAAGGTGGTGTGTATGATAGAAGCCATGAAGTTGTTTAACGAAATTGAAAGTGAGGTTAAAGGAACCATAGTGAAAGTGCTGGTTGAGGATGCAAGCCCGGTAGAATATGATCAACCGCTATTTTTGGTTGAACCAGCATAAATAAAGAATCTCTCTTCTACGCACCGGTAAAACCGGAATTTGAAATGCCTAATTATTTACAATGTTTAAGAAAATATTGATTGCCAACCGCGGGGAAATTGCTTTACGCATTTTACGCACCTGCAGAGAAATGGGCATCA
This sequence comes from uncultured Ferruginibacter sp., assembly GCA_964490345.1. Lineage (GTDB taxonomy): Bacteria > Bacteroidota > Bacteroidia > Chitinophagales > Chitinophagaceae > Ferruginibacter. The sequence continues at coordinate 106,997 of CAZBBO010000002.1, read as the reverse complement.
AAACGGTAGCTGTTTACAGCACAGCCGATAAAGATAGCTTGCATGTGAAATTTGCCGATGAAGCAGTTTGTATTGGTAAGCCGGCCAGTGTAGATAGCTATCTAAATATTCCAAATATTATGGCTGCTGCCGAAATCACTAATGCCGATGGAATTCATCCGGGCTATGGTTTTTTAGCAGAGAATGCCAAATTTGCGAAGATTTGCAGTGATCATCATATAAAATTTATTGGCCCAACTCCGGAGATGATTCATTCAATGGGCGACAAAGTCACTGCGAAAGAAACAATGATAAAAGCAGGAGTTCCTGTTGTTCCTGGAGTAGATGGCCTATTGCGGGATGTTGAGCATGCCAAATCTGCAGCAAAAGAAATAGGTTACCCAATTATTTTAAAAGCTACTGCAGGTGGTGGCGGTAAAGGTATGCGTGTTGTATGGGAAGAAGCAGATATAGAAAATGCTTTTGATACTGCCCGTGCTGAAGCAGCAGCAGCATTTAAAAATGACGGTATTTATATGGAGAAGTTCGTAGAAGAACCGCGCCATATTGAAATACAAATTGCCGGTGATCAGTTCGGTAATGTATGTCACTTGAGCGAGCGAGATTGTAGCATTCAACGCCGTCATCAAAAATTGGTGGAAGAGTCGCCTTCTCCTTTTATGACAGATGAACTACGCGAACGAATGGGAAATGCCGCAATCAAGGCAGCAGAGGCTATTAATTACGAGAGTGTTGGAACAATTGAATTTTTAGTTGATAAAAATAGAAATTTTTATTTCATGGAAATGAACACTCGTATTCAGGTTGAACATTGTGTTACAGAAGAGGTGATAAATTATGATCTGATAAAAGAGCAAATTAAAATTGCCATGGGAGAAAAAATATCCGGAAAATCTTATTATCCTCAAATGCATGCTATAGAATGTAGAATCAATGCCGAAGATCCTTACAATGACTTCCGGCCTTCTCCGGGAAGAATTACGGTACTACATCAACCGGGGGGGCATGGAGTAAGGGTTGACAGCCATGCATATTCAGGATATAATATTCCTCCTTATTATGATAGCATGATAGCTAAATTGATTGCAATAGCCCAAACACGAGAGGAAGCAATTAATACAATGAGCAGGGCTTTAAGTGAATATGTAATTGAAGGTGTAAAAACTACCATTCCATTTCATCAACAACTTATGCGGAATGAAAGTTTTCGAAGTGGTAACTTCACAACTAAATTCTTAGAAACTTTTAAAATGGAATAACAAAAGCCACTTCGGTGGCTTTTTTAATAATGGCGTTAAGGGTAATTTTATTCCCATTTTTTCGCCTCTTAATTTTAAGAAATGGAACAACATATACGTGCTTTCCGGTTAATGTGTATGGCAAAGGCAATGGCTACCTTATATGAGAACAATCGTACTATTTGCAAATATGTTCATAGCACCTCACGAGGCCATGAGGCTATTCAACTGGCTACAGCGTTTCAATTAACCCCATGTGATTTTGTTAGCCCTTATTACCGGGATGAAAGTTTGCTGCTTGGTCTTGGGTTTAGGCCTTATGAATTAATGTTACAACTATTAGCAAAGCGAGATGATATTTTTACCGGAGGACGGGAATACTACGGTCATCCAAATTACAGAGGAGAGGATAAACCATTAATAATTCACCAAAGCAGCGCAACAGGAATGCAGGCAATTCCTACTACCGGAATTGCTCAGGGCGTAAAATTTTTGGAGAAGATTCAATCCGATAAATTAAAGAAAACACCAAATGGGCAATCCCCGGTGGTTATTTGTTCACTTGGTGATGCATCAGTAACAGAGGGTGAAGTAAGCGAAGCTTTTCAATTTGCAGCATTACACCAGCTACCTATTATTTATCTAGTACAAGATAATGACTGGGGAATTAGCGTTACATCAACAGAAGCTCGCACAAATAATGCCTTCGAATTTATAGGTGGGTTTAAAGGAATTGATCGAATATCAATTAATGGAAGCGATTTTGATGAAAGCTTTAAAGCAATGCAACATGTGGTGAATACAGTACGCAAGGAAAGGCGCCCTTTTTTAGTCCATGCGCGCGTACCATTACTTGGACATCATACCAGCGGTGTAAGAAGGGAGTTTTACCGTGAGGAAGATGAATTGGAGCAGTGCCGAAAAGATGATCCAGGTATAAAATTGAGGAAGTTTTTATTATTAAACGGATTAAACGAAGAAGAGTTAAAGATTATCGAAAAAGAAGCGGAAGAAGAAGTAATTGAAGACTTCAATAAAGCTGTTCAATCTCCTGAGCCTAACCCTGAACAAGTATCGGATCATGTATTTGCCCCAACTCCGATACTAACAGAAAGGGGTACACGTAAACCTACTGATAGAGAAAAAATAATGATGGTTGACGCTGCTCTATTTGCCGTGCGGGAGATAATGGAAGAATATCCCGAAGCACTATTATATGGCCAAGATGTAGGGAGACGTTTGGGCGGAGTATTTCGTGAAGCAGCAACACTAGCAGAACAATTTGGCGATCACAGAGTTTTCAATACTGCTATACAAGAAGCTTATATAATTGGCTCAACTGTAGGGATGTGTGCTGTAGGTGCCAAACCCATTGTGGAAGTGCAGTTTGCAGATTATATCTACCCTGGATTTAATCAATTGGTAACTGAGATTTCAAAGAGCTGCTATCTCAGCTGTGGTAAATTTCCGGTTCAAACGCTTATCAGGATTCCAATTGGTGCTTATGGCGGCGGAGGTCCATATCATAGCGGATCCATAGAAAGCACATTACTTACGATTAAAGGAATTAAAGTTGTTTATCCATCTAATGCTGCAGATATGAAGGGTTTAATGAAAGCAGCCTTTTTAGATCCTAACCCTGTGGTGATGCTCGAACATAAAGGATTATACTGGAGTAAAGTACCCGGTACTGAAGAGGCGCGCCAACCTGAACCTTCAAGCGATTATATATTACCGTTAGGAAAAGGGAATATAGTATTAACTGCTAATAATAATAATATTGAAGCAGGTGAGAGCTGTTGTATTGTTACTTATGGAATGGGTGTTTATTGGGCAAAAGCTGCAGCAGAATGTTTTTCAGGAAGAGTTGAAATTATTGATTTAAGGACATTATTTCCTTTGGACGAAACCTTGGTATTTGACTCAGTAAAAAAGCATGGTAAATGCCTTATACTAACTGAAGAACAGCAAAATAATTCATTTTGTGAAGCTTTAGCTGCACGAATTACCAAAGCATGCTTTACGTGTTTAGATGCCCCGGTTGAAGTTTTAGGTGCTTTAAATTTACCTGCTGTTCCTATGAATGTAATATTAGAACAGGCTATGCTTCCCAGTATAGAAAAAGTAAAGGAAAAAATAACAGGATTATTGGACTATTAATTCCCTTATTATCTTTCCATCTTTCATGGTGAGCATACGATTACTCATTTTTGCCAAGAATTCATTATGTGTTACAATCAAAAATGTTTGCTGATAATCATCACGAAGTTGCATAAATAATTTGTGCAGATGAAGGGCATTCTCTGAGTCAAGATTACCAGTTGGTTCGTCAGCCATAATTATATCAGGCTTATTAATTAACGCCCGCGCTACTGCCACCCTTTGCTGTTCTCCACCCGAAAGTTCTTGTGGCTTGTTATTCATTCTATCACTAAGACCCAACTGTTCCAATAACATGCCTGCTCTTTCCCTAACCGCCTTTTGACTACTCCCACTAATCCAACCGGGAATACAAACATTCTCTAAGGCTGAAAATTCAGGAAGCAAATGATGAAATTGAAAAATAAAGCCAATATGCTTATTTCGAAAAGCGGCGAGTTGCCTGCCTTTTAAAGAAGTAAGGAGCTGATTGTTCAATATTATCTCCCCAACATCGGGACGATCTAGAGTTCCTAAAATATGTAATAAAGTGCTTTTACCGGCACCAGAAGAACCAACGACACACACAACCTCTCCTTTCTTAATAGAAATATCAACTCCTTTTAGTACTTCAACAGTCCCGAAACTCTTTTTTATTCCTTTAGCCAAAAGCATGACACAAAATAAGCAAGTTTGTGCCAAAAAATGTGGCAAGCAATCGAAGGAATAGAGGAAACTACAGGAAAACTGCAAATAATTCATGAAATATCAGAATGGCCTTTAAATTGATAACTCCTTAACAATATTGAATGGCGTAAAAACACTTTTGGTTTTTTCGTACGTTCTGTTACTTTTGCAAAAAATAAACCCATCACAGCTTATGTTTTGGACACTTGAATTAGCCTCACATCTTGAAGAAGCACCTTGGCCTGCTACAAAAGATGAATTAATTGACTATTGTATTCGTAGCGGTGCACCTGCTGAAGTTATTGAAAATCTTCAGGAGTTGGAGGATGAGGGGGAGATATACGAAGGATTAGATGATATATGGCCAGATTATCCAACTCAGGAAGACTTCTTTTTTAACGATGATGAATATTAAATAAAAAAGAGCGTGTATAAGAAAGCTGCCAATAGGCGGCTTTTTTATTACTTTTTAACTTAAAGCCGATTATGTATTTAAATTCCAATCGCGCTTCTGAGCTACGTTTCCTCGAAAAAATCAAAACAAAAGAGCCTGAAATAATTGTGGTTATTTATCCAATAAGTATAAGAAATGCTAAATTCAAGCACAAAACTTCAATAATAAAGGCCCTATTTTTTGCCCGAAACTTACGCCTGGTCTTAGTTTGGAATCTATCCGGATAATCGTAGAAGAAAGTGGCAATTTATTTACTTTTCCATCTGTTTAATAACTGCATGGGTTACACCAGTATATGAAAACCCTCCATCATGAAACAAATTCTGCATAGTAACCTTTCGGGTGAAGTCACTGAACAATGTAATAATATAATCTGCACAATCTGCAGCACTTGCATTTCCTAATGGGCTCATCTTCTCAGCATAATCAATAAAACCATCAAACCCTTTTACTCCGCTTCCAGCGGTAGTTCGAGTGGGTGATTGAGAAACAGTATTTATTCTAACGTGCTTTTTTACTCCATAATGGTATCCAAAACTACGTGCCACACTTTCGAGTAATGCCTTAGCATCTGCCATTTCATTATAATCAGGAAATACACGCTGAGCTGCAATATAAGTGAGCGCTACAACACTACCCCATTCATTAATTGCATCTTGTTTCATTGCCTCTGCTAATACACGATGCAAACTCATTGAAGAGATATCCAGCGTCTTTAAATTAAAACCGTAATCAATTTCAGTATAATGCTTACCCTTCCTTACATTAAGGCTCATGCCTACTGAATGCAAAATAAAATCAAAGTTACCTCCAAAATACTCTTTAGATTGAGCAATTAAATTATGCACATCTTCATTACTACTCACATCACAGGGTATAACAATTGCGCCAATCTTTTCAGCTAACTTATTTATCTCGCCCATACGCATAGCCACAGGTGCATTTGTTAAAATAATTTGAGCACCTTCTTCATGACAGCGCAACGCGGTTATCCAAGCTATTGATTTCTCATCAAGAGCACCAAATATGATTCCCTTTTTCCCTTTTAATAATCCGTAAGACATAATTAAATTATTAGCTGTTTATAATCTGGTAAAATTAGGGAAACAAATATATATCATCTCGCATCAACCATTTCTCTGGCATTTTCCAAAGCAGCAGATGTTGGCTTCTCTCCACTAAGCATCTGAGCAATAGCTGCCACCCTTTCTGAATAGCTTAGTTGCTTCACCAGAGTACGCACCTTAGCCCCCTCAACCAGCTTGTACACGAAATAATGAGTATCCGCTCTTGCGGCCACCTGTGGCTGATGGGTAATAGAAATAATTTGATGAGAAGCAGACAAATCTTTCATAATTCTTCCAACCTGTTTGGCTGCCTCCCCTGAAATTCCAGAATCTATCTCATCAAAAATAAGTGTAGGCATTTGTAATTTCTTTGCCACAAGAGATTTAATACTCATCATCAACCGGCTCCTTTCTCCACCACTAGCAACTTTAGAAAGAGATTCATATCTAACTTGCTCACTATCATTATCTGTAACATTACCATTAAATAGAAAAAGCACTTTCTCTGCTCCATTTAATGTAAGTTCATCTTCTATGAGTTCTACCTTTATTCTAGCATTTGGCATTCCAATTTGCTTGAGCAGTTTATTAACATTTTTCTCAAAAGGACTAATTTGCTTAAAGCGTAAACCTGACAGCTCCTTTGCAAGCATTGCTACATACTTATAGGCTTCATTTGTTTTATATTCCAATTGGTCTAATTGAGCATTATTATCATTAACACCTTGTAAAAGCGATTTTAATTCAACTTGCTTCCCCAATAGCTCTGCAGTGTTGTTTACACCGTGCTTTTTTTGTAACCTATACCCCTCATTTAAACGGTCATTAATCCATTGAATTCGATCAGCATTATATTCTACGTTATCACTTATTTGTTCTAGTTCATTAATAATATCATTTATTTCAATAACAGTAGAGAATAAACGATCTCCTAAAACCGATAATCCAGGATGGTATCCACCAATAGTTTGAAGTTTATGTTGGACGTATTTGAGTTGGTGTAAAACAGGGGCCTCCCCCTCTTTAAACATGAAGGAGAGTTCAGCAAGCTCTCTCTTAACTTGCTCAACATTATTTAATAATTGAAGTTCTTCATCTAATAATTCCAGCTCTCCCTCTTTTAATTTTAGAGCTTCTAATTCTTCAAACAAAAAGCGGTGGTAATCTAACGCCTCCAATGACTTATTATAAGCTGCTTTAACTGTTTCAAGTGAGTGAACCAACTGCTGCCATTTTCCAAAAGCTGATTTCACTGTATTTGCCAATTGCTCACTCCCAGCCAAAGCATCTATTACTGAGCGTTGGAAGTGTTCATTCTCTAATTCATTTGTATCAAACTGCTGATGAAGATCAACCAATAACTCACCCAGCTGCCGCATTTGAGTTAGGTTTACTGGAGTGTCATTAATAAAACAACGAGATTTACCTGTTGCTGAAATCTCTCGTCGTAGTGTTAACTCATTAGCAACATCCAAATCATTCTCCTTAAAAAAATGCTGGCCTCTTTCATCTTCAGGGTGAATAAAAACAGCTTCTACTATACACTTCTCTCCGCCTGTTGGAACTATTGCACCTTGTACTCTTTGCCCCAAAATCAGGCCTAATGCACCCATCAAAATACTCTTCCCTGCCCCAGTCTCTCCAGTAATGATATTCAGATTGGGGGTAAATTGAAGTTCCAGTTCATCAATTAATATAAAGTTCCTTATAAATATTTTTAGCAGCATATCAAGAAAGCAAATTAAGGAATTTTCTACCGGTGATTAAATAAAAAAAGGGGCCTCTTACAGCCCCTTCGTTAAACAAATTTCGAAAGTGTTATTTTATAGCTATTTTATCAAATAACTCATCGTCTACTAAAATTCGGCCACAATTTTCACAGGCCATAACCTTTTTATGAAGACGAATTTCACTTTGTTTCTGTGGAGGGATTGAGTGAAAGCATCCACCACAGCTATCTCTTTCAATATGCACTATAGCTAATCCATTATGAAAGTTATTGCGAATGCGATCATAGCTATGCAACAGACGTTCATCAACTTGTGCACGAGCTTCATCTAAATCTTTATGATAATGTTTTTCCTCCTTTTCGGTATCCTTAATAATTTTCTCCAACTCTCCTTTCTTAACTTCCAAATTCCCTTCCTTAGCAGCAATTGCCTTTTTTGTCAACTCAAGTTTCTCCACCTTCTTAGCAATGTCATCTGTAGCTTCTTTAATATTCTTCTCACTACGTTTTTCTATTAAAATCTGAGTTTCAATTTCTGAATTAATTGCATCAAATTCACGACTGTTCTTTACTTCGTTACTTTGCTTTTCATACTTTTTAACCAAGGCTTGTGACTCACTAATTCTAACCTTCGCTGCTGCAATATACTCACTTATTCCATTGATTTCTTCCTCTATTCGAGTCTGACGTTCCTTCAATCCAAAAAGGTCGTCTTCAAGATCTTTTACCTCCATAGGTAATTCGCCTTTCAAAATCTGAATTTCATCCAGTTTGCTATTAATTTTTTGCAAACGAACCAATGCCACTAATTTTTCTTCAACAGAAAATTCTTTTACGGCCATAATATTTGTTTGTTTTTAATTTTAACGGCAACTTTCCATTTACCCTAATCATAAAAACCGAGATAACCGGCTAAAATCTTATTAAAAGAATCCTAAGCGGATACTAAATAAAATAATGAACAGGATTAGTACAAAGCACCGTTTTAAGGACGGCAAATTTAGGAAAATTTTGCCTCAAATAATCAATCAATAATTCAATGGTATATTGTTCGCTCTCATAATGCCCAATATCCGCAAGAAGCACTTTGCCGTCAGCATCAAAAAATTCATGATATTTTATATCGGCAGTAACATAAGCATCTATGTCTAATGATATTACATATTTAATTAAAAAACTACCTGATCCTCCACATACGGCGACCCGATTTATCATTTTATCAGTTTTGGAAGTATGTCTGATTGCCGGAACACTAAAGACTTGTTTTAGCTGATTTAAGAAATCTCCTTCAGAAATTGGCTGAGAAAAAACTCCAGACACTCCAAAACCTATTTCATTAAATGAATTTTCTAATGCAGTTACATAATATGCAACTTCTTCATATGGATGGGCACCCCGCATAGCATTAAGTACTTTTTCCTTAATCCATACGGGAAATATTACTTCCAAACGAAATTCATTCTCATAATGACGACTCCCAATTTCACCAATCTGCGGATTTGAACCACAAAGCGGTTTAAAGCTACCCTTCCCTTCTGTACTAAAACCACATTCCTGATACAAGCCTATCCCACCGGCCCCGGCATTAAATAAAGCCTGTTCTATTTTTGCTTTGCTTTTAATGGGTCCAAAAACAACCAACTTTTCCAACAACCCATGCTTAGGTTTAAGAATTTGAATTTCTTGAAGCCCTAACATCTTAGCCATTTTTGCGCTTACACCATTTAATACATTATCAAGATTAGTATGAATAGCATATAATGCAATATTATGTTTGATTGCTTTTATAACAGCACGTTCCACATAATTTTTCCCGTTTAATTTCTTCAACCCATTAAAAATAATAGGATGATGAGACAAAACAAGATTACAATCCTTTTCAATCGCCTCATCTACAATTTCTGGTAAACAATCCAAAGACACCAAAACACCGGTACAGGACATATTAGGATCACCAACAATTAAGCCTGCATTATCATAGCTTTCCTGTAGATGTGAAGGCGCGAGGGATTCAAGTGCATTAATAATAGTTTGAATAGTCATAGATGCAATTTATTACTTTTAAAAATTAGGATAACACACCTTAATTTAACTACCACCTTTTGCGATTGGTTAGATTATGCACGTAAGCCAAGTTTTTCAACACCTATGCCCTATAAGAACTGATAATTTCTACCCAAAAACCACCTAAACTCCTTTTTATTATACAATTCTTGGCAATAACTATGAAAAGCTACCACAATAAAGAGAAATAAATATACCTGTTTTTAAAGCAAAAACTCACTAGGGATTTGGCTCCGTGCGTAAGATGGATAATCGAGTCAATTAATCAGGGTAGCTTTTAGCATACTTTTGCAATATGTCTTACACTTACCCACAATACCTCAAATACATCAAAAAAGTCGCCGATATTAAATTCGCTTCCGCATTACTCCAATGGGACCAAGAAACATACCTGCCCCCTAAGGGTAACTACATTAGAGCACAACAATTAGCAACACTCGATGAAACTGCACATTCATGGTTCACGGATGAAAAGTTCGGCACCCTTTTAAATTCTCTCTTATCCAACAACTCCCTAACCACCCATCAAAAGAAAAATATCGAAATCTCCCTTTACGATTATCAAAAAGCTAAAAAACTTACACCAGCATTTGTTAGAGAAATGAGTGAAGTAATTAATCGTAGTTTCCATGCCTGGATTAAAGCTAGAAAAGAAAATGATTTTAGCATTTTTGAAAATCCACTTCAAGAAGTGATTAACTTGAAACGCATTGAAGCCGATTATCTCGGATACTCCTCCCACCCTTATGATGCACTTATCAATAACTTCGACAAAGGAGTGTCTACCGAAAAAATAAATAGCCTATTCGAAACACTACTACCAAAATTAAAATCACATATAGATGAAATAGCAAAACGTCCACAAGTGGATAACTCCTTTTTAAAAAGGTTTTATCCCAAAGAAAAGCAATGGAAATTAGGAATCGAATTATTAAAGCGTATTCACTTTGATTTTGATGCAGGAAGACAGGATATTAGTGAGCATCCATTTACAACCAGTTTTAACACACACGATGTAAGGCTCACAACACGCATAGACGAAAATGACTTGGAGAACATGGTGTGGAGTTGCTTACACGAAGGAGGACACGGGCTATACGAGCAAGGTTTGCCATCGGAAGAATATGGTTTACCCCAGGGAGAATATTGCAGTATTAGTATTCATGAAAGCCAAAGCAGATTATGGGAAAATTGTGTAGGAAGAAGTCTATCATTTTGGCAAGCTAATTATCCCTTCGTTCAAAATTATTTCCCCGAAACCCTTTCAAATATAAGCCCCTTCGATTTCTTTAAAGCAATCAACAAAGTGCAACCTTCACTAATAAGAACAGAAGCAGATGAACTAACTTACCACCTACACATCATTATTAGATTTGAATTAGAAAAAGACTTAATAATGGGAACTCTAAAAGCAAAAGATATTCCTGTGCGATGGAATGAACTTTATAAAAAATACCTCGGAATTAATGTACCAAACGATAATTTAGGCTGCCTCCAGGATGTCCATTGGAGCCATGGGAGCTTTGGCTATTTTGCCACCTATAGTTTGGGAAGTTTGTATGCTGCTCAATTTTTCAACGTTATCGAAAAAACCTCTGATAACTTTAATCTTGCAGATACTTGCCCCATACTTACCTGGTTACAAAATAATATATACGCGTACGGGCGCTCCCTCACCTCTGAAGAAATTTGTAAAAAAGCAACAGGGGAATCCTTAAACATAAATTACTTCCTTGAATACGCACATAAAAAATTTCAAATGGTTTATAATTAAACCCTAATTTTCCTAACTCGTTCCATAGCTTTTATCCTCCACTTACTTTTTAAAATTTTATTAGTATCTTATTGATTATCAATATGGTATTAACCTCCGCTTTATAGTGATTTAAAAATAAAAGCCACCTCCAACAAAATATTCTCTCAATCTACAGCGTTTATTGTCTATCGGTGAAAACCGCGTTATCCAATTATTCAAACAAAAGCCCTAACCGTATGTCCATAAAAACACTGGTTAAATCCAGCTTAGTTTGCATCATATTAGTTTTATCAAAAATTAATGTGAATGCTCAACTTAATGCTGCCTTTTCAGCAAGCTCCACTTCCGGATGTACCCCAATGGTCATTCAATTTATCGATCAATCAACTGGGAACCCTACTTTTTGGAAATGGGATTTAGGAAATGGAACTATTTCCTACTTACAAAATCCATCCGTAACGTATTTTAACCCAGGTTTGTACACTGTTAAATTAACAATCCAAAACGCTAACGGAGAAGATGAAATAATAAAAACCAATTATATTGTTGTTAATGGAAAGCCTGCCGTGGATTTCACAACATCTGCTACTACTGGTTGCTATCCCCTAAATGTTCAATTCACTGATTTAACGAACCCTGTGTCCGGAACTTCAACTCAATGGTTTTGGGATTTTGGTGATGGTATCACCAGCACTAACCAAAATCCGGTGCATGTATATACCACCGGAGGAAATTTTAATGTATCTCTGTATGTAACTAACTCAGAAGGATGCAGCAATACCATCACTCGCCCTAATTATATTAGAATTACACAAGGGGTTACAGCAAGATTTACTCATTCCGAACCTACTAATTGTCAATTCCCCGTTAATATCAATTTTCAAAACACTTCTATAGGTACAGGAAATTTAACCTATAAATGGGACTTTGGTGATTCGGGCTCCTCAACAGAAGAGAATCCTTCCCATAACTACACATTACCTGGCACCTATTCTGTTAGCCTTATTGTAGCAAATTCTTCCGGTTGTAAGGATACCCTAATTATGCCTAATACAGTAGTAATTGGCACGGTAAACGCCTCCTTTAATACTCCGGCAAATATTTGCGTAAATAATGCTTTCACTTTTAATAACACCAGCACTCCAATAGGTACCGATGCACAGTGGGATTTTGGTGATGGCACTACTTCAAATCAAGCCAATCCCCAAAAGGCTTATTCCACACCGGGCAATTATGTGGTCACCCTAATTAGTGGAAATACAGGATGCTCAGATACCTCAAGGTTCACAATAAATGTACTACCAAAGCCTCAAACAACTTTTCAGGCTACCCCGGTACAATCGTGTCGTGTACCCGTTACCGTTACATTTACAAATACATCTGCAGGGGCTATAAATTTCCATTGGGATTTTGGAGACGGTACAACTTCTTCAGAAATAAACCCTACACACCAATATCTTAGTCCAGGATTGTTCAATGTTCGCCTCATAAGCACAAATGCATCCGGATGTAGTGACACATTAACTCAGGAACAATTAATAAAAATTGAATTGCCAACAGTTTCAATAAACAACCTTCCTCAAAAAGGATGCACGCCATTCAGTTGGACATTTGATGCATCTGTTACATCATCAGAACTGGTAACAGGGTATTTATGGAATTTCGGAGATGGTAACACATCAACTGAAGTATCCCCCACACATATCTTTGCACAAGGTGACTATAATATTTCTTTAACTATTACTACTCAAACCGGATGTAAAGATTCTGTAGTAGTAAATAATGGTATTCAAGCTGGTGATAAACCGGTTGCAGCATTTTCTGCATCTCCCCTTATCACTTGTGCATGGCAGAGAATCCTCTTTACCGACCTCACTACTGACACCGCTGATGCCTGGCTATGGGACTTCGGAGATGGGGGAACATCTGTACTACAAAACCCAGAATACAAATATAGAGATACCGGCTACTTTACTGTAAAACTAATTGTGTGGAATAGAGGTTGCTCAGATACATTGGAAGTAGAAGACTATATTTATATCAATCCGCCTATCGCTAAAATGCGTATTGACTTTTCATGTGATATCCCATTAACAAGAGATTTTAAAGATAAATCAATTGGCGCTGACAGTTGGCTATGGAACTTTGGCGATGGACAAACTTCAATTGAACAAAATCCAAGTCACACGTATTCATCTTCCGGAAATTATACTATAACACTTATTGTTACAAATAACCTAACAGGATGCTCTGACACTACAAAGAGAACTATTCCAGTAATAAATGAACGAGCAAATTTCAATGCATCCGATACAGAAGTTTGTAGAAATACACCGGTAACATTTACCGCTATGGGAAACCCTACCTGGATTTCCGATTACTCCTGGAATTTTGGCGATGGCCATACCGGCACTGGCAATCCAAAGTCAAATCGTTATACAACTCCGGGTCTATATACGGTAGGCTTGATAATAAAAACTATTGACGGATGTCAGGACACATTGATTAAACCTGATTACATTCGTGTAAATGGCCCTACCGCAAACTTCGGCTCCACTGTCCCCGGATCTTGCAAAATGAGCCCGATTGTTTTTAGCGATAGTTCCTCAACCGATGGCACACATAGTATCGTGTCATGGACTTGGAACTATGGTGATGGAAATATTGAAACATTATCATTACCGCCATTCATCCATCAATATGCTACACATGGCAACTACTCCGTTAGCTTAACGGTTACAGATACAGAAGGCTGTATAGATAGTATATCGAGAAGCAATCTAATCACCATTTCAAACCCGCGAGCTGCATTTTCATCACCGGATTCAATTACATGCCCGGGGAGAACAGTTGCCTTTACCAGCCGCGCTTCAGGGCCAAGTTTACAACACTTTTGGGACTTTGGCGATGGAAACACCAGCACTCAACGTAACCCGGTTCATCAATATGGCGCAGATGGCGATTATACTATTTCACTTTTAGTTGTTGACCTGTATGGCTGTCGCGATTCCATTTCAAAGCCATCATATATTCATATTGTCACACCTCAGGCACGCTTCACCGTTAGTGACACATTAAGCACTTGTCCACCACTGGTTGCTAACTTCACAAACCAATCTTCTCATTTTACATCCTTAGTTTGGGATTTTGGTGATGGAACAAATACTACACAACCTAATCCTTCCCACTTCTATTCTACTCCCGGAGTTTATCAGGCAACACTAACACTCACCGGGCCAGGAGGATGCACAGATACAAAAACGCAAAATATTGTTATTCGTGGCCCACAAGGCACATTTACCTATCCACAAACCTCAGGATGCTCCCCTCTAAGCATAACATTCACTGCAACAACTTTAGACAGGGTCTCCTTTATTTGGGACTTTAATGATGGAAATACACTTCACACAACTGACTCTGTTGTTACACACACTTATACAATACCCGGATACTATCTTCCCAAAATGATTCTTTTGGATGCGGGTGGATGCGTTGTTCCTATAAAAGGAAATGATACCATTTGGGTGAGAGGTGTTGAGGTTGATTTTTCTCAAACCCAAACATCTATTTGCGATTCAGGTACGGTTCAGTTCACAAACCTAAGTACAGGGAGTGAACCCTTCCAATCATTTTCTTGGAATTTTGGCGATGGTCACTCATCATCTCTTGAAAACCCAACCCATACTTATAATACAACCGGTATATTCTATCCTTCATTACAAGTTACTACAATGAGCGGTTGTAGCAAAACACTTGTTTCAACCCAAAAAATAAAGATTGCCCCATCACCTCAAATTTCAATCATACAAAGTCCGGATGGATGTGCTCCACTAACGGCTACGCTAAGAGGCCATTTAGCTAATCCAGATACATCAGCTATACAATGGATGTGGAATTTAGGCAATGGTCAATCATCCATACTGATTAATCCACCGGCTCAAGATTATGACACCCCTGGAAGTTATTCGGTTTCCTTAACTGTACTTAATAGCAACGGCTGTACCGATACTGCTGTAACTACAATAAACGCATTTGCTAAACCACAAGTGAATGCTGGTGAAGATACTTATGTATGCTTGGGTATTGGTAAAAATCTTCAAGCTACAGGAGCTGCCTCTTACAGCTGGTCACCATCTACAGGATTAAGCTGTAGTGATTGCCCATCTCCAATAGCCACTCCTACAGCACCAATCATATACACAGTAACCGGCACAAGCGCAGAGGGATGCGTAGGTACAGATGATATTCAAATAGAAATACAACAGCGTATGCCCATTACAGTTAGTAGAGGCGATAGCCTATGTATTGGTGGATTTACTCGTATTTCTGCCGCTGGTGCTCATAGCTATAACTGGTACCCTGCCACCGGACTTAGCAATGCTAATATTGCCAATCCAATTGCTAGCCCAATTGCCTCTACCAATTATATGGTTGTTGGACGTGATGAAAGAAATTGTTTTGCAGATACAGCTTACGCCCCAATTCGAGTATTCCCAAATCCAACCGTAGATGCGGGTCCTAACAAAACCATAAATGTGGGGCAAACGGTAGATCTAATTCCCATTATTTCATCAGATGTTACCCATGTAACCTGGAGCCCAACTAGCGGCATCTTCCGAAACGATTATCCTGCTATTACAGTAAAACCAAATGAAACTACTGAATATACTGTGGACGTTACCAATGCCGGAGGCTGTATGGCACGTGGAAGAGTAATTGTTCATGTATTATGTAATGGCGCTAACGTGTTTATTCCAAATACATTTTCTCCAAATAACGACGGATTTAACGATAGGTTTTATCCTCGTGGTTCAGGGCTGTTTAGAGTGAAGAGTGCAAAAGTATTTAACCGCTGGGGACAAATTGTATATGAAAAAAATGATTTTCTACCCAACGATGTAAATGCAGGATGGGACGGAACATTAAATGGAAAAACATTGTCGCCCGATATCTATGTGTATATAATGGAAATAATGTGCGATAATAATACTGTTCTTCCTCTTAAAGGAAATGTGGCATTGATTAAATAATAAAAAGACACAGAGATATAAAGACTAAAAAAATAGCTGAATCCGAATAAAATAAAAACTAACACTCGTTCGTTTTATTATTATCCAAACGAGGTGTAACAACCCAACAATCTATGAAAAAGTCCATCTTATTACTAACACTTGGAATCGGTGCATCCCAACTGCAACCATGCAAAGCTCAGGATGTACACTTCTCCCAAATATTTGAAACACCTCTGTTGAGAAACCCGGCATTAGCTGGCCTCTTCGATGGTGATCTACGTATCCAGTCAGTATATCGTACCCAATGGAACACAGTTACAGTACCATATCAAACAACATCTGTACATGCTGAGTTTAAAATGCCTGTAGGACGAGGAGATGATTTTTTAACCATAGGAGGTCAAGTTGTCTATGATAAAGCTGGAACCGTTTCCTTAACTTCTACTCAAGTTCTACCCAGTATCAATTACCATAAGTCATTATCAGATGAAAAAAATACCTACTTATCATTAGGATTTATGGCCGGCTGGGTTCAACGTAGAATTGATGTAAGTAAAATGACTACCAACAGTCAGTTTGATGGAACTGGTTACAACCCGCTTTTGGGAACCGGCGAAGCTTTAACAAGCCCAGCCTATTCCTATTTTGATGGTAGTGCAGGTATGAGTTTCTCAAGTCAAATTGGCGAAAACGAAAATAATAATTTCTTTATCGGACTCGCATATCACCACTTTAACCGCCCTAAAAAATTATCCTTCTATAGCAGCACAGAGGTTGAAATGGAACCGCGTATCGTAGCCTCTGGAGGCCTTCGAATAAGCCTGGCAGATAATGCTTTTGTTACATTTGAAACTGATTATTCAAAACAAGGCACATACAATGAAACTATGGGTGGCGCATTGTTTTCATGGAAACTTGGAGACAATGAAAATCCACGTTATTTAATACATGCTGGAACTTACTTCCGTTGGAAAGACGCAATAATTCCTGCAGCTAAACTCGAATTCAGACCCCTGGCAGTTGCTGTTAGCTATGATGCCAATATTTCACCACTCAAAAAAGCAAGTAGAGGTCAGGGAGGTTTCGAAGTATCATTAACATATCAAAAATATCTAAATACACAATATAGCAGCCTGGATGCTGTTAGATGTCCAAGATTCTGACAATCCCTTCAAAAAAGTCCTGTATAAGCCAAAGATTTTTTGTTTTTATGGATTGTTTGGATAACAGGGTCCTGTATTCTTACAGGACCCCTCTTTTATTTTGATATTCAACCGATTATCAAAATAACCAAATGTTATCCAAGTGTGAAATAATACAGAAAAAATAATTTTAGCTTAAAAATACTTGAATAATAAAGTTTATCGTTTAATTTTATGATAGTGAAGAGAAGTCTGTACATATTAACTTTTATTCTTAGTCTTTCATTTTCAGGCACTGCACAAAGCACTACGCTTCAAGCTCCTCCTACACAAATGAAGATGATGCGGTTTTACCCTAACCCAGCCACTTCTTTTATCAATTTTAACTTTCAACGCAGCCTAAATAATACCAACTACACCTTGCAGATTTATAATTTCATGGGAAAAAAAGTGTACGACTTTAAAAACCTGTCAGAAAATACACGCGTTGAATTAAATGACTTTTATCGAGGTATATATATCTTCCAACTCCGTGATCAAAATGGTGTTGTGGTTGACTCAGGAAAGTTTCAGGTTATTAAATAAACCATCTCCTTATTTCACAGTTTTCTATGTCAATTTGACTGCTGTTTTCCATTGGCAACATCTTTGCCTTTGTTACCTTTGCACACATTTTTAAAGGCATTACAATGGAACAAAATCAAAAGGAATCAAATAATTTCGAAGAAATGGATATCAACTCTGACGCAGATATCCCCGGAAATACACACTTAAATAATGAACACAATGAGGAAAATGAACAAGCAAAGCTGGAAGAAGAATTAAAAGAAGAAAAGGAAAAGTACCTCAGACTCCTTGCAGAATTTGACAATTTTAAAAAAAGAAATGCAAAAGAGCGTCTTGATTTACTTCAAACAGCAAGCAGGGATGTAATTACTTCTTTATTAGAAACTTTGGATGATATTGACAGAGCAGAAGAGCAATTCAGTAATGCTGAAAGTAAAACACAATTTGGTGAGGGCATAGAGCTTATTTTTTCAAAAGTTAGAAAGATATTACATAGCAAAGGATTAAAGGCAATGAAGAGTATTGGTGAGCATTTTGACGAAGAAAAACATGATGCCATTCAAATTATTGATGCAGGAAAGGAAAAATCACACATAATTATTGATGAAACACAAAAGGGATATTACCTAAATGATAAAATAATTCGTCACGCAAAAGTAGTGGTAGGGAAATAAAATGCGTTCCCAAAAAGTTAAACTCATTCCTGAGATAATAAACTGACATGAAAAGAGATTATTACGAAATTTTAGAGATTGATAAAAAAGCTTCTCAGGAGGAAATAAAACGTGCCTATCGAAAGATAGCTATGAAATATCACCCTGATAGAAATCCCGGTGATAAAGCAGCAGAAGAAAAATTTAAAGAAGCTGCAGAGGCCTATGAGATCCTAAGTGATGCAGATAAGCGTGCACAATATGATCGCTTTGGACATAATGCATTTGGAAATGGCAGAAATAGCGGCGGCTTCAGCAATATGAATGCAGAAGATATCTTCAGCCACTTTCAGGATATTTTTGGCAATGAAGCATTCGGCAGTTTCTTTGGTGGAGGTGGCAACCGAAGTGCTGGAAGCCATAGGCAAGGTCAAAAGGGCCAGAACTTGCGCGTTAAACTAAAAATGAATTTTGAAGAAATTGCGCATGGAGCAACCAAGACCATAAAAGTAAAGAAGTATGTAAAGTGTACCACATGTGATGGAAGTGGGGCAAAAGATAAAAACAGTATCCAAACCTGCGGCACTTGCAGAGGAAGTGGACAAGTGAAAAGAGTACAAAATACTTTCTTAGGACAAATGCAAACTGTATCTACTTGTCCAACATGTAACGGAGAAGGACACACGATAACTAGCAAATGCCCTGCCTGCAAAGGCGAAGGTCGTGTATATGGAGAAGAAACCGTTTCTATAGATATTCCCGCAGGTGTGCAAGATGGAATGCAGCTTAGCATCGCACGTAAAGGAAATGCTGGTGAAAGAGGAGGACAGTCCGGTGATTTAATTGTACTTATAGAAGAAGAGCCACACCCTACCCTGCACCGAGATGGGCTTAATGTTGCCTATGATTTGCATATCCCATTTCCAGAAGCTGTATTTGGAATTCAGGTAGAAGTACCAACAATTGATGGGAGAGCAAAAATTAAAATACCTCCAGGAACTCAAAGCGGCAAAATTTTCAGGCTGAAAGGGAAGGGATTCCCTCAAATCAACAGTTATGAAAAAGGAGACCAATTGATTCAGGTAAACGTATGGACACCTCAGAATGTTTCAACTGAGGAAAAGGAAATGCTGGAGAAAATGCAAGAGTCTCCTAATTTTCAACCCAAACCCGATAAGGGAGAAAAATCCTTTTTTGATAAAGTAAGAGAAATGTTCACCTGATTATAATATAGGAGCAGACTTTTTCTTATTTCTTTTAGACTTCTTCTTTTTTGTATCATAAATCTTTCGAGCCGCATCTACCAATTGAGAAAACTCAGCTTGAAGATACTGTGTCTTATCTGCAGACGATTCAACCATGGCTTCCAATAAATCCCAATCAGGTTTTATATAAGGAGACATTTTTAATATCATAGCAAAATAAGAAACTGTAGCAGCGAATTTCATCTCCTGATTAGCCTCATTAAAGTGTTGCAAATGGGGCAAGATATCATAATTAACACGCTGCACTATTGTATCACCAGGTGCTATATATCGAATGAAACCCTTACCTATTTCTGATGATACAATAGAATCACCAGTTAGCATACTTCCCGATACCGGAGTAATTTGAAAAATGGCAATCGTACTATTCCCGCTCCCAACCTCACCTCCTTCTAAATCTGTAGAGTTATTTAGTAACGCTTCTTTTCTATTGTCAAAACCAATAAGCCGATAGTTCTTTACCAATGCAGGATTGAACTCAATATTCAAAACGGCATCACTCGCAACGCTATACATCGTTTGGGTTAACTCCTTTACTAAAATCTTTTCAGCCTCAGCAATATCATCTAAATAAGCATAGTTTCCGTTTCCTTTCTTCGCAAGAGTTTGCAACTTTGAATCTTTATAATTCCCCATACCTACTCCTAAGCATGTTAAATACACACCCGATTGTCTTTCACGTGACACCAACTCTTCAAGTGCTTTTTCTGAGGTTTCACCCACATTGAAATCTCCATCTGTGGCTAAAATGATCCTGTTATTCCCATCAGGAATAAAATTTTCTCTTGCCACCCGATAGGCTGTTCGCAATGCTGCTTCACCTGGCGTATCACCCGCCGCCTCTAACTCTTCTATTGATTTTAAAATAGTATCCTTCAATGCACCACTTGTGGGCCTAAGCCAAATTCCCACATTGCCACCATACACAACTATCGAAACCCGATCTTCATCTCTCAAATTCTTTACAAACATTTGAAATGCTGCCTTTAATAAAGGCAATCTCTTAGGCTCATCCATACTTCCGGACACATCTATTAAAAATACAAAATTGCTGATAGGGATATTATTGAGCTCTATCTTCTTTGCACTAGTATTTAAAAATAACAATTGATTATCCTTCTGCCATGGGCAAGTTGTTAATACAGACTCCAGCTTAAAAACATCCTCCCTCTCAGGCTTCTGATAACTTAAATTGAAATAGTTTACCAATTCCTCTGCCCTCACTGCATCAGGAGGCACCGGACTACCCATCTTTAAAAAACGCCTCACATTACTATAAGAAGCCTTATTTACATTTAATGAAAATCCCGTATTGGGAAAGCGTGAAGCATTAATTACATCATTCTCTACTAATTGAAAATAAGTCTCTCCGGGAATATTAAAATGAAACCTGTTTTCACTCTGCCGGTCGGTAGTAACCGAAATTAATTTTTGCTTGTTTTTACTGGCTGTAGTAATTAATGATTTTAAAGTAATCCTTTGCCAGGTTTGATAATGAACAGGCACTGTCTTTTCCTCATAACCATCTAATGAAAGTGTGAGAGTATCTTCAGGTGCTTTTAAAATAATCCCAAAACTACCATCAGTACCTGAATGATAATAAGCACGAATAGAGTGAACGAAAATCTTTACGTTAGAAAGAGAATTAGATTTTTCATCCTTTACCTCGCCTTTAAGATAAAACTGCCCTCTTGCCCCAATAGCAATAAAACTTAGTAGAATGTATAATAAAGTGGTTCTCAATTAACAATCTTAACGGTAAAATAGAAAAAATATATGAAATAAGGAAGCAGGCTGCGTTAATACTTTAAAAAGCATTTGCATTTAATCAACTAAAGAATAAATTTCTTTTAAATTTCTTCCTAAGCCATCGTAATCAAGACCATAACCAAGTAGGAATTTATTGGGAACACTGAAACCCAGAAAATCAATTTGAATGGGATATTGCAAAGCTTCAGGCTTATGCAACAATGCAGCAATTTTAAGAGATGCAGGCTGTTGATCATGAAGTTGAGGCAAGAATGCATCTAACGTCTTACCTGTATCAACTATATCTTCTAATATTACCACATGCCTCCCTTTAAGACCCTCATCCAACCCAATAGAAGTAATTACATGTCCGGTACTTCTGGTGCCTTTGTACGACGCTAATTTGATAAAACTAATTTCAGCCTCAATATTAATTTTCTTAAATAAATCAGCCGCAAACATAAAAGAGCCATTCAGAATTCCAATAAACAATGGGCGCAAACCATTATAAGCTATATTTATTTCATTCGCAACACGGTTTACTTCTTTATCAATTTCAGCAGCCGAAATATAAGGCTGGAAAAGTTTATCATGAACTTTTATGTTAGACATATTAATTTTTTGAAATAATGAGCTGTTGACCAATCCTTAAAGTATCTGAATCAAGATTATTCCACATCTTAATATCTTGCACTGATACGTTATACTTTTTAGCAATTGAATAGAGCCCTTCCTTTGCTACCACTTCATGAATAATTGTTGTCTTCTTCAATTCTGAGTCTGAGGGCAATGAATTTATTGGAACAGGCCTTAAGTAAATCCGCGTTCCCGACTTAAGCCGATCACTGGGGGTTAAATTGTTATAATCAACCAAACGGGATAACTGAACGCCAAAAAGTTGTGACACTGTATATAGTGTTTCCCCCTCCATAGAAATATAATCGGATTGAGATGATTCTTTGTTTTTCCGTTCTAAATAAATCCATTCATCTTCTTCCAACAAGCCATCACGTGTTTTATCATTATATTCTAAGAGCCGCGTAAGAGGGATATTGTGGAAAGTGGCAATAGCAAGTAACGACGTTCCCTTCGACGCAAAAACTGCCTGCAACCCATTCTTACGTGTCTTCGCTTTATAATCTGCAAATCCTATTTGACTTTGGCGTTTAACCGGAACGGTATCTGAATTTTGATAAGAATTAATCTCTCGCTTCTTATCTTCTACCAATTTACTCCTTTCATTAGTCTCCTCCTTCTCACTTAAAACAATTTCGTCAAATTTATGAAGGTTATACTTTTCAATATTGTAAATAAGCATTTGAGGATATCGGGGATTTGTTGCATACCCGGCCTTTTTCAACCCGTATGCCCACCCTTTATAATCGCCTTGCTTAAGTGTAAACAAGGACGCATAGCGATCTCTACTCATTAAGAATTCACTATGATCACGGTAAGAATCTTCAGGATTATCATATTTTCGAAAACATTCTCCGCGCTCATCATCATCATGTGAAACTGATTCACCTTGCCAATCTAATTTACATTTTATACCAAAATGATTATTTGAACGGAGCACCAGCGGGCTATTTCCCATTTCAGCCTCAAGTAAACCCTGAGCAAGTTTTATGGATGCAGGAATACTGGTTCGCTTCATCTCTTCCATTGAAATGTGCTTATATCTAGCTATATATTCCTCAGCAGTCATGCGCTTTTGTGCATAACTACCCAATGAAAACATGATAGTAAAAAATAAAAAACCAAAAGCCTTCATAAAAGTTACAATTTCCTAATCACCATTAATCCATCCCTAATGGAAAGCATCACTTGTTCTACTCTATTATCCTCTCTAATATACCGGTTAAATCTATCAATTGCAATGGCGTTCTTTCCCTTCAATGGAGTTTGAAAAACTTCACCATGAAACAATACATTATCTGCCAAAATTATTCCGCCGGTTTTAACATTGGGCAAAGTTAATTCGTAATAATCAATATAGCCCACTTTGTCAGCATCAATAAATATCAAATCCCATGCTTCATTCAATGTTGGAATTATATCCAATGCATTACCAACATGCTGCACAATTCGAGGCTCTTTCGCATCTTTAAAGTACTGTTTCGCAGTTTCTGCATCCTCTTCCCGTAATTCAATTGTATGCAATATTCCATTAGGCACCATCCCCTTTACCAAACTTAATGCACTAAAACCAGTAAAAGTGCCTATTTCTAAAACTCGCGATGGCCTTAACATGTAGCTGAACATTTCCAATACCTTTCCCTGCACATAACCACTATGCATTTGTGCATGAGCGTGAAATGTAGTAGTGAATAATTCATTAGCAGTGCGCACCTCATCTAAGGGTGAAGTAAATTCTTTGCAATACTGCTCAATAGTTTCATTTATTAATTGCATTGACTTTAGTTTTCCGGGAAATAAACAATATACCTAAAAAGGTTAACAATCCATTAATAACTAAAATTTCAATTCCAATAACATATCCATTAAGAAACTTTGGCGCATTTATCTGTAAGAAATAACATACTATTGGGCTAAGAACAGCAATAACTGCAATTATCCAGGTATTTGGAAGTGTCCGTTTGGTGAGTATTCCAAAAGCGAATAAGCCTAACAGTGGGCCATAGGTGTAACCTGCTAAATCAAGAATCTTATCAATAATAGAACGGCTATTAATTTCATGAAAGCCCAGAATAAATAAAAAGAAAACAATGGTCATTATAAGGTGAACGCTAAGCCTCACTTTCTTCTTTCGTTTTTCAGACAAATCATCACGATGCTTAATTCCTAGAATATCAATACAAAAAGAAGATGTCAACGCAGTTAATGCACCATCAGCACTGGGAAATAGGGCCGATATTAATGCAATCATAAATACAACTGAAATAACCGCAGGAACAGGTTCCATCAGCCCCAAGGCCATAGAAGGAAACAGATTATCTCCGGTTATATTAAGCTCACCAAAAAACAACCCAAACACATCTTCAACAGATGAAAAAGAAGCCCCATTTTTAAATGCAAATAAATAAAGCAGACCACCAAGCATAAGAAACAATAAATTCACAAATAATAGTATTACACTAAAAACAATCATATTCTTTTGTGAATCTTTTAATGTTCGAACACTAATATTTTTTTGCATCATCTCCTGATCAAGACCAGTCATAGAAATAGTTATAAACGCCCCACCAATAATTTGTTTTAGAAAAAAGCCCTTTGCATTTGGATCTGTATTAAAGATTCGGCTCAACCCCTTACTTTGTATAGACTGAACAGCATCACCTACAGATAAATCAAGGTGATGAAGTACATACCAAACACAAATAATTAACCCAATTACCATCAATGACGTTTGTAAAGTATCCGTATATACAATCGTTTTAACACCACCTTCAAAAGTATAGAGCAAGATCATCAATAATACTACCAAAACAGACACCCAAAAAGGAATATTCATTTTACTTAAAATGAAAATATGCAAGATGTTAATCACTAAATACAACCTTGCAGTAGCCCCTACCGTACGAGATAAAATAAAAAAGGAAGCTCCCGTTTTATACGCCCAGTTACCAAAACGCTGCTGTAAGTAAGAATAAATGGAAGTGAGATTAAGTTTATAATATAATGGAAGTAAAACATAAGCCACAGCAATATATCCAAGCAGATAACCAATAACTACCTGAAAATAACCCATACCATTAGGTAGGCTTCCAGCAGACACCTCGTTGCCTACACTACCTGGTACACTTACAAAAGTTACACCACTCAAAGAAGTGCCAATCATACCAAATGCAACCAGTTTCCAGTTTGAATTTCTGTTCCCAATAAAAAAGGAATCATTATTGGAATTTCTGCTCGTGTACCAGGCTACTATTAATAATAAAATAAAATAACCCACAACGAATAACAGCAGAAAATGAGGCGACATATAGTGTATTTAAAAAAAATAAAATTGAAAATAGGAAATTTGTTTGTGTCTTTGCATCAGAATTACACCCAGTATGTCAATAAATGTTATCGCCGTTTTTTGTGGAAGCAAATCAGGCAACAATCCATTATTTAACACACACACCATTCGATTAGGCCACATTCTTGCAAATAAAGGAATAAATATTGTATATGGGGGCGGTAACAAAGGGTTAATGGGTGCAGTTGCCAATGCAGCAATTGAAAACAAAGGGAATGTTATTGGAATTATGCCTGAACTCCTTAAGGATTTTGAACACCAACACAATGGGCTGTCAGAATTAATGATTGTGGACAGTATGCACACGCGTAAAAGATTACTATATGAAAAGTGCGAGGCCGCTATAATTTTACCCGGTGGTTATGGAACACTTGATGAGGTTTTTGAAATCTTGACATGGAACCAATTGAAAATTCACCAAAAGAAAATATTTTTTCTTAATTCTGATGGTTTTTATAACCATTTATTTGACCATATTAAAAATATGCAAGAACAAGGCTTTCTTTATGACGGTCCTGAAATGGTAATCACTATGCTACATGAGCCTGAAGAAATTATCCCCTATCTGTAGCTACGTTTCCCCTGAAACAATGGAACTTGAATTCCTGCCCTGATAATTGGTAATACATTTATATTCCCATTTTTCGTTTCTTCAACATAAGGAGAATTGGGGTCTTTCTTAACATCGAACAAAATGGAAACATAGTAAAATAAATTTCGGCCACCCTCTCTACCGCTACAATAACCACCACCTACCAATACACTCCCTGCATCCGTTTTAAATTTTTGAGATGGACTACCATTGTCATAAATAAGCTTTTGCCTAATAAAATTATGCTCATACTGCCCTTGCAGAAATAAAAACTTTACTGGATAAACTTTTACAAAAACTCCGGGCCCAAAAGTGGATTGTCTAAGTTTGTCATCGCTATAATAGTAGCTTCCGGAAGACTGGTCATAATAGGTAACATGCCTTACACTATTATAAATATAATTGAAAACAAGCCCTGCATCTAACCAATTCGTAATACTATAACCCAATACAGGACTCGCTCCTAAAACTGAACCATTGTTTGAAAATGAGAGCGTGATACTTCCTCCAGTAAAAAGGTTTTCCTTTTTAAAACCTCCCTTTTCTTCTCCTGAAACGAATTGTGCTAAAACTGTTGAGGATAGTACAGATAAAGTAGTAATAATTAAAAGTGACTTTATTTTCATATTAACCATTTGAATCAAGATCAAAAATTTTCCCTGGATTTAAAATACCCTTAGGGTCAAATACTCGTTTTATAGCGTACTGAAGACGAATGGCTTCATAATTCATTACCAAAGGTAGAAATGGTTTTTGAATTAACCCTATGCCATGCTCTCCACTAATAGTTCCTCCTAAAGAACCAACCAAAGAAAATAGTTCACTGAGTACCCTTTTAACGTGGTTATTTCCCAAGCTGTTTTCATTTCCCGGAAATTTAATCCGAATATGCAAATTCCCATCTCCGGCATGGCCGTAACAAACCACCTCAAATCCATGCTTAACACCCAAGGCCTTAACTCCAATAATTAATGCAGGAAGTTGAGCACGCGGAACAACGGTATCTTCTTCTAAGGTAAACCCGGCAATCTTTACAGCTTCGGCTACCCTTCTCCGTAACTTCCATAATTTTTCCTTTTGTGAAGCATCCTCTGCAAAATAAATATCCCCACATCCAAACTTTTCCAACACCAGAGCAATACCTTCCATATCTCGCGCTAAAACTTCAGTATCGTTTCCATCTACCTCAATTAACAAATGCGCCTGTGTCCCTTCCGTTATCGGAACTGACGAACCCCCTAAAAAATCGCTTACTATTTTTAATGCATCAATTTCAACCAATTCCATAGCACTCGGAATGAACCCCGCCCTAAATATCGCACTTACTGCCTTTCCTGCATTTTCTAAACTATTAAAAGGAACCAACATCAATAAATCATGCTGCGGATATGGTAGCAACTTTAAAACAATTTTTGTAACCATACCTAGTGTCCCTTCGCTACCTACAATTAGTTGGGTTAAATTATAACCCGTGGAATTCTTTAAAACATTTGCTCCTGTCCAAATCACATCACCATTAGAAAGCACCACCTCAAGATTAAGCACATAATCTTTAACCACCCCATACTTAACTGCCTTAGGCCCTCCACTGTTTGATGCAATATTACCACCTATAAAGCAACTTCCTCTGCTGCTAGGATCCGGCGGATAAAATAAGCCCTTTTCTCTAACACTGTTTTGCAGTACCTCTGTAATCACCCCGGGCTCAACCATGACTTGCAAATTGGCCTCATCAATTTGTAAAATACGGTTCATCTTTTCAAATGAAATAACCACACCTCCCTCTACCGGCAATGCTCCACCTGCCAAACCGGTGCCTGCCCCTCGAGGTGTAACCACAATCTCCTCTTTATAACAATAACGCATTATAGCACTCACTTCTTCCACGGAAGAAGGCAACAAAACAATTTCAGGGAAAAAGGACAAGTGCTCCGTTTGATCACGACTATACAATTCAAGACTTTCCTTATCAACAAGACAAGATTCTTTACCTACTATTTCTTGAAATTTTGAAAATGCAGATGTTGCTTTACCTATAGAATGAGGACCCATAAATTACAATAATATCCATTAATTAAAATGTAGGGCACAGTACCTGACGCAATCCTGGCTCACGATAAAATCCCTTTGCAATAATACTAATTTCATGGGCTCCCCGCATTTGATTGTATTCTTTTAAGCCAGAAACAGTTGCGTCATAACTAAAAACAAAGTGAATATTCTTTAACACAAAGCCTGCAACAGGAATAAATGACTCCTTAAACCGGTAATATACACCACCAATAAGTTGAGCATCACCATCCCCCTTTAAATTAATCGCCCCGTTTAGGCCACCAACCCATTCATTTGCTCCAGACTGATTTGAATAATACATATTGGGGTTAATAATAAGCCTATTTGACACCTTTAATGATGCATTCAAAAAACCTATGTGTTTAATTGGAATAAGCCCACCATCAACAGGGTTAGCAAAAAATGTTTCTTTGGGACGATTGACATGATGGATAGAATATCCACCATTTATATATACATCCTCATGAGGGAAATAAGCATAATTTACGCCTGCTTGCATATCGAAATAACTAATAGATGTATTGCTAAAAATAACAGATGTGGGTAAATTACTATCAAAAAATTCTCCATCATATTGATCGGGAAATTTAAACTGCGAAGGATTAATTCGTTTATTTACCCAGCCTAAATTAAAACCGGCACTTAACAAACTGCTATTCCCAAGCATTTGATGATAAGCAACCGATCCATATACCTTAGTAGAACGTAAACTGCCTTCGCCGGCTACATCCGACAAAACAACTCCACCTATTCCAAGCCATCCATTTTCAAATCTATCCCTAAAAACCTGGGCATCGGCAAAAATGCTCATGGTCTTATACGGCTGGCGCATGATAGAACTGAATTGATTGCGAAATGATCCTCCAACTCTAAAATCAGCATCTGGTATAAATCCGGTATTTGCAGGATTGGTTACAAGTGGCGAATTGAAAAATTGTGAGAAATGAAGATCCTGACCGAAGGAAAACAACGGTATTACGAAAATGATAAATAATATTGTTCTACTTAGGCTCATCGTAATAATGTAATATCACCAGTCCGCTTTAATTTTTGTCCATCAAAAAAAAGAACATCCAGTGTATAAGTGTATACATCCATTGGCTGAATTTTCCCTTTATACCTGCCATCCCATCCAATATCAATAGATGTACTATGAAAAACTAATTGACCAAGACGATTATATATTTTCCAATCCATTTTATCAACACCAAAACCACGAACTTTTATTATGCTATTTTCACCAAACTGTCCCGGTGTAAAAGCATTGGGTAAATCAAGTTTAGGATTCACCAATACATTTACTATTTGATAAGTTGTGTCAGAACATCCTGCTGCATTAAATGCCACTAATCGTACATTAAATTCGCCTGAGGCAGAATATTGATGAGAAGGGTTCTTAACTGTTGAGGTACTTCCATCATCAAAATCCCATTGATAACGAACCGCACCTATAGAACCATTAGTTAACCGTACCGGCTCATTAACCTGTGGTGGATTGGGCCCCCATGAAGAAATGATTGCGGTGGGATTATCAATAATAGTTATAGAAAAATAAGTGGAGGTATCAGCCAGGTTACATGTGGATGGGTCATAAGCAATTAACCTCACATTATAAGTACCCGATGTTGTGTATAAATGTACCGGCTCAAATTCATCAGAAGTACTTCCATCCCCAAAATCCCATAACCATTCAGTTCCTCCAATTGATTCATTTGTAAAACTTGCATTAAAAGGGATACATCCTGAAGACAAGGTAGAGAAAGCAGCTTTCACATTGGGGAAAATACTAACTCGTTGAGTATCTGAAATAGGAGTATTACAAAAAGAGGTGTCAAAACTTTGCAATATCACAAAATAGGTTCCTGTAGATGGAAAGGTGTGATGCATAATTTGGTTAATACTTGCGGTATCAGGAGCAGATCCATCACCATAATTCCAAACAAATGTTTGTGGTGTAAATCCACCAAAGTTTGCGTTGCTCGTATTGGTAAACTGCATAGTTAAATTTTGACATGGAGGAACCTTACTAAATGTAAAATCAGGTGTAATTTCACGATTTCCAATTTTAATATTTACGTATGCAGTGTCTCGTATATTACAAGTTGAACTATCCTCTGCAATTAACATAACAGGGTAAACTCCCACCTGATTAAACGTATGAGATATAGACGCACTGGTAGTAGTGTCCTTTCTCCCATCACCAAAATCCCAATAGTATCTTACTGCCTGCAAAAGGGTATCAGAAAAAGAAACAATGGTTGGAACACATCCCTTGGTACTACCAATCACTCCATTAATTGAGGTTCGAATAGCCGAACTTACTCCGGCAAAATTCATCTCTATTTTTACAACCGCCAGGTTACAATTAGTGCTTCCATTTCTTGAAGCCCAAACGCCCGGTGTAGTAGGGAAAGTTGCTCCACCTCCACAGTTAGCACAAATTGCCTGATAAATCACTCCGTTTTCATCAAACCTACTGGTGCCTCCGTCCACATGATCACCCATACCTCTAAACTGACCAAAATGAGAGCCAAAAAACTGTCCTGCAGCATCTCTTTCTAAAACAAAAAAATAAAAATCCTGGCCATCTGCAGCCGGAATACCTGCTAATGGCGACACTTCCGGCATTCCGGCAGTACTACCATTAGTATATCCATTAGTATTATTAATACCGCCACCCCATCCGGAAACATAAACATTCTCACATCTGTCTACCATAAAAGCTACAGGAGAGATATTAGGCATTGAAGAATTAGTGCCAAAAACTGTTGAATAAACAGCATCAGAAAGATCTGCTTTTAACTTTACAATAAACTGGCGAGCGTTTACATTACTAAAAGGTGCACGAATAATTGGCCACACCCCGGTGGTAGTTCCCATGGTATAAGGGAAACCCAATCTGTCAAATTTCAATCCATACACAATGTCCACTCCAGTAGTTCCAATAAAAGTGGTCTTTAGCGCCTGAGTTCCTATTGGATTAATTATAGTAATAAACCCATCGGTTAGTCCTAAATTAAATACAGGCTGCCATACTCCGGTTTTATCACCTTGTAGTTGGGTACTTGAAGTAGCTCCACCAACATAGATATTTCCATCTAAAGGATTAATAGCTGTAACAAAACAAGCATCCTCTAATTCTCCACCAAAAAAAGTACTGAATATTACATTATCCAGGTTGGGAGTGAATTTTATAATTACGCCATCTTGAAATCCCCCACCAAAAGTATTTTGCAAAGCACCGGGGGTTACAAAAAAATCAGTTGATTGAGTACAAGAGGCAAGTATAACATTATTTGAAGCATCTAATATTACTTCACTTCGTGCATCATCTCCATAATTTCTACGTAAACTTTCAGTGCCGGGATTTCCAATATATTTCGCTCTGATATTTACACCATCATCTCCACTACCCCCTATTTTAATTGAACCTAGGATAGCAGTACCTGCTGCATTCAGTTTTGTAACAAAAATATCAACCCCTCCACCACTTCCTCTTAAAGGTGTAGTTACAGGAAAGTTAATGGATGATGTTCTTCCTGCTACAATCAAATTACCCTCATCATCAGCTATAAGGCTATGGGGTTGCTCATTCCCTAATCCTCCTAAGTATGTAGCATACATTCGGCTTGAGCCATTGGAAGAAAAACGAAACAACCCAATATCATAGCCACCAATTGCGCCTTCGTTCTCGCCACCTCCATAATTTACTTGAAAAGCCCCTGATGACACAGGGAATCCTTGTGCAAACACAATTCCCCCACCATACAATGAACCATCAGGCCCGGGGGTTGCTGTATAACCCCAATTATCAGCAGTGCTACCGGTAAATGAACAAAATATAATAGACGGGTCTATTATTAATACTTTCTCACCATCATATTTCTTAATATTAAATGATACTACATTGTTATTAATTAAATATTGACACTTTACTTCATTTTTCCCATTATTTGTTTGCTGATATGAATAGGGATATAATTCTTTAACAATCCCAACGGGTGTTTTAATTAATAATTCTCCGCTATTCAAAGATAATTCGGGCCCCTCGTACCGCATTCGAATGTCATTGGGGTTTCCTCCGGGATGAATAATGAAATCATATTTAAGTACATTATTCTCTGAATAATAACGCACATCAATATTCGAATAGATATTTTTAATTAAAACACTATAAAAGATGCTGCAACCGGAACTCCACTTGGTTGAATCACTACCGATAAAATAATTATTATAAGTATTTAATTTTTTTTCACCAAGATGCTGAGGAAAAAGAGTGGCTCCCTCAAACCTCACTTTATAAGCAAAACTATTTAAAGGCAAGTAATCAGGAAGTTGCATATATTCATCTCCATGTGGGTGAAAAACTTTAGACAGTAATTTCATATCAGCGGTATCATTCATCAAAACGGTAAAACCATTATTTTCTAAAAAGAATCCGCCCGTTTTAAAATCACCCCTATACAACACATCATGATGCCATTGCCCTTTATTTTCAACAAATTCAATTTGTCCAAAAATGTTTACCCACCAACATGTAAATATGAAAAGAAGTAGTGTTTTTAACATAGTAAATCAACTGCTACACTACAAATTACTGATTAAAATGGATTTAATTACACTGCAAGGCCTTTAAATATAAGTTTATCACACCTTTAACGTGGCTTAGGAAATTTTACTCCAAATTGTTTTTCCTTGTTGAGCAATTAAGTATTTTTTTATTGGAATATGTTCTTCTCTTTCCAACTCAGCATCGTTATCTAACAAATCATTAACCTCTTTTCGAATCACTTCCAACATCAATTTATCATCAACAAGATTAGCTAATTTAAAATTCAATAACCCACTTTGTTTAGTTCCTTCAATGTCACCGGGGCCCCGCAATTCAAGATCCTTTTCTGCAATTTTAAATCCATCATTCGTTTCAACCATTATTTGCAAACGCTCCATTGCCTCTTTGGATACTTTTGGCCCAGGCATTAACACACAATAACTTTGTTCAGCGCCTCTACCCACTCTTCCACGCAATTGATGTAATTGTGATAATCCAAATCTTTCAGCACTTTCAATAACCATTACTGTAGCATTAGGCACATTTACACCCACTTCAATAACGGTGGTGCTTACCATTATCTGTGTATCATGTTCAACAAACCGTTTCATATTAGACCCTTTTAAATCTGCTGTTTGCTTACCATGAACCATACTAATCCAATATTGCGGTTCCGGGAAAAAAGATTTTACTTCTTCATATCCTTTCATCAAATTTTCATAATCCAATTTGCTACTCTCTTCAATCAAAGGATAAATAATATATACTTGTCGTCCATGTCCAATCTGCTCTCTAATAAAATCCATCACCTCAGGTCTTTTACTCTCTCTCTTAATAATGGTATTAACAGGTTTCCTACCGGGAGGCAATTCATCAATAACACTATAATCCAAATCACCATAGGCAGTTAAAGCTAAGGTGCGTGGTATTGGTGTTGCAGTCATAACCAATATATGAGGTGGTAAGCTATTTTTCTGCCATAATTGAGCGCGCTGAGCTACTCCAAACTTGTGCTGTTCATCTACAACAGCAAATCCAAGGTTCTTAAATACAACTTTATCCTCAATTACAGCATGTGTACCTACTAAAATATGCACATCTCCTTCACCACATGCGGCAATTATATTACGTTTTTCCTTTAAAGATGTTGCCCCGGTAAGCAACCGAATATTTACAGGCAGTCCATGCAACAACTCTGATAAACTATGATAGTGCTGGCGGGCTAATATTTCAGTTGGAGCCATCATTACACTTTGAAAGCCATTATCAGCAGCCAATAACATTACCATTAAGGCAACTATTGTTTTTCCACTTCCTACGTCACCCTGTAATAACCTGTTCATGTGTTTTCCAGAACCGGTATCAATTCTAACCTCCTTTATGGCTCGCTTTTGTGCATTTGTTAAGTTAAAAGGGAGGTGGTTTTTATAAAAAGAATTAAATAAATCACCTACTTTATCAAACTTCCATCCTTGGCTGGTTTTATGTCGATTTACTTTTACCAGACTGATTCGCAATTGTGCAAAAAATAATTCTTCAAACTTTAGGCGTCTTACCGCATGATGATATTCATTTTGAGACACCGGAAAGTGGATTTGTTTTAATGCCTGGTAACGATTAATTAGATTAAACTTCTGCCTCATACCAACAGAGAGATTCTCTGGGAAATCAACAGCAGAAAGCTTTGTATATAATTCAGATGTTAGCTTTCCAATACCGCGTCCGGTTAAACCTCGAGCTTTTAATTTTTCAGTTGTTGAATAAACCGGTTCAAGTGAAGTACGCACATTTTCTGTTGCTGTTTGCCAGTTCTCAATTTCGGGATGTGCCATTTGTGCCTTCCCCATAAAAAAGCTCAACCGGCCAAAAATTCGATACATACTGCCAACAGAAAGAATTTTTTGTACCCAATGAATCCCTTGAAACCAAACCACTTCAATAATTCCGGTTTTATCACGCACCTGACCTACCAAACGTCTGCTTCGTCGCTCACCAATTATTTCTAATGAAATAAGTACACCCACAATCTGCGCATATTCATTAGCGCTAGTAAGCATTTGAATGCTATCAACCTTTGTTCGATCAATATGTCGATAGGGGAAATAATATGCAAGATCACCAAAAGTATGAATGTTCAATTCCTTACGCAATAAGTCACCTCTAAAGGAGCCAACTCCTTTAAGATATTCTATAGGTGTTGTTAATATGGATACATTGGTGGAGATAGTTGTCCTTTTTTAAAATTATTTATTTCGTCCACGTGGATTTTTACCTTTAATTTTAAATGAGCGCTTTTGTTTTGTGCTTTGATCAGTCAAAACTTTCACTTTAGGCCCCTTTCCTAATTCTGTTGGCAACAAACCACGCGGAACCTCATTACCAATCAGCTTTTCAATAGAAAAGAATTTTCTCTGATCTTTATTACCAACTAAGGTATAGGCGGAACCTTCAGCAGCTGCCCTTGCTGTTCTTCCAATACGATGCACGTAATCCTCCCCATCGTGAGGCACATCGAAATTTATAACCAAATCAATACTATCAATATCAATACCTCTGCTTAAAATATCGGTAGCCACCAATACAGGTAAGCGACCGCTTTTGTAATGCATTAACACTTCTTCACGTCTTTCCTGATCAAGGTCACTATGAATTTCATCTGCATTAATCCCACAGCGCTTCATCTCTCGGGTAAGTTGCTTAACACTTAATTTACTGCTACAAAAGATAAGCACTGATTTAAACTTTTTTTCTTTTAATAAATGAAGAATTAATGGAATCTTCTGTTCATCATAAACGAAATACGCCTGCTGAGTTATCTTTTCATTAGGCTTACTAATCGCAATATTCACCTCTGCCGGCTGATATAAAATTCTTTTTGCCAACTCTTTGATCTTAGTAGGCATAGTAGCAGAAAATAATAAATTTTGTCGCTGAGAAGGTAAATGTTTTATAATAAACATGATGTCGTCAAAAAAGCCCATATCCAACATCCTATCAGCCTCATCCAAAACCAAGTATCTCAAACCATCCAACTTTACATACCCCATTCTCAGATGTGCCATTATTTTTCCAGGTGTGCAAACCACTAAGTCAGCACCCATACTAAGCGCCTTCTTTTCCTGAACAAAAGCATTCCCATCACCTCCACCATAAACTGCAATCGAACTTATGTTTGTAAAATAGGAAAGGCCTTCCATATATTGTTCTATTTGAATAGCTAACTCGCGCGTGGGCACTATCACTAAGGCAGATATGCTATTCTGCTTCCCGGGATGTTTTAAAAGATGATGAATTAAAGGAAGCAAGAATGCTGCCGTTTTTCCTGTTCCGGTTTGTGCAGAAGCAATTACATCCCGGCCTGCTAAAACTAAAGGAACTACTAATTCTTGTACAGGAGTAGCCTGCTTATATCCAGAAAACTCAATACCCTCAATCAACCGATCATCAAATCCAAATGCTGAAAAATCCACAATATTTTTAATGTAAAGATACATTACCAGCGTTGGATTAAATAGCTAATCTTATCTTTAACCCATGTTTGAGGCAGGAAAGAGATATAAAATGAAAATCTTAAGGGAAGTTGATTTTGGAGTATATCTTGATAATCACGCTGAGGGTATATTGCTCCCTGGCAGGTTCGTTCCTCAAGGAGCTAAAACGGGCGATGAATTAGAAGTCTTTTTGTATCACGACAGTGAAGACAGACTAATTGCTACTACCCAAACTCCACTTGGTATGGTAGGTGATATCGTAAAGCTAAAGGTGGTAAGCACAACTCCACAAGGTGCTTTTTTACATTGGGGATTAATGAAAGACATTTTTGTTCCTCGCTCACAACAACGAAGTTTAATGAGACCCCAAGGCGAGTATTTAGTTAAAATTTATTTAGATGAAAAGACAGGTCGCGTGGCAGCAACAGAAAAATTTGAAAAGACACTCCAAAATACTCAAATCACCGTTTCAGAAAGTGAACAAGTTAACCTTACTGTGCTAAGACGCACTGATATCGGTTATTTAATGATTATTAACAATCAACATACCGGAGTATTACACTTCAACGAAACCTTCCGACAAATAAGAATAGGAGATTGCGTTAGTGGCTTTATAAAAAAGATTACATCTAAAGAAAATGGAGAGTTTAAAATTGACGTAGTTTTAGGAGAGCGTGGTTATGGGCGTATTGAAGAAGAAAGTGAAAAAATCCTAACCCTATTAAAAGAGAATAACGGCTACTTGCCCTATTACGATAAATCTGACCCCGAATCTATTTATGATTTCTTTGGTATGAGTAAAAAGGCATTTAAAATGGCAATTGGAAATCTATATAAATCCAAAATAATCACACTAGAAAAAAATGGAATACGGCTTGTTTAAAAATGTGCCAAAATTCAAAACCGCTCATCTTGGTATATAAGAATTAGAAATAAATCAACCAAACTGAATGGCAATCCTGCTTTTTATCAGGATTAGAAAATGATATTCATCAGATTTGTTCAAAAACCCCAATAATTAGGGCTTTTTTATTTAATTTAGTAAAGGCTAAATTATCATTAAATGGAACCGGAAAAAAAATCATCATCTACCGAAATGGTACCAAAAGTTACGGTAGATGACAAAACACGTGAACTGCCCGATTTGGAACCCAAGGTTCCTACAGATCCGGATGATCTAGTTCGTTCTTTTCCACCGGTAAGAGAAATTAAATCCACAGATGACATTGACGATTTAATGCACCCACCGGCTATTGACATTGAAGAAGAAGAAGAGGGATGATTCAGGATTTATTTTTGGAATATAATCCCGGCAAGCGCCAGTCTAAACGAACAGCCAACAATCTAATCAGGCAGATAAGCACTATACACAGAATATCCGACACTTCGGAATAGATATTTGTTTCCCGTAGCAAAAGGTAAACTCCTCCACCCAATAAAGAAGCAGAGGCATAAATTTCTTTTTGAAAAATTAAAGGAATGTTATTTAATGAAATATCCCTCAGCACTCCACCAAAACAACCGGTTATTGTACCCAACCCTAAACACATTAAAGGATGCAAATCGAACGCAAGTCCTTTTTGAATACCAACAATAGTAAAAAGCCCCAGGCCTAATGAATCAAACAATAAAAGAGTTTTCCTAAAATTTCGTAATATATTTCTAAAAACAATAGCAACTATAGCGCCTATGAAAACAACAAACAATAAATCTATATCGCGAAGCCAGGAAACCGGTGTATTACCCAAAAGTAAATCACGTATTGTTCCCCCTCCTATAGAGGTTACAAAGGCCATAATAAAAACACCAAAAATGTCAAGCCTTTTCTCCATTGCTGCAAAAACACCCGAAATACTAAAAGCAGCAATTCCCATGATGTCAATAAAGTATAAAAAAGAATACTTCATAAAATAATTAGAAAAGTACAAACAAATACGTATTCCCTAAACTTATTTTCAATCTCAGCCAACATCTATAGGATAGGTAGCCTCACCTCGTTATGCTAAGTCTAAATCAGGCACATCTTTAGTAATCACAAGCCTCTTACCCAAATAATAATCAACAGACCACTTTCCTGCTCCTAAAATAAAAATAGTTACGAAACCCAATAGGTAAAGTATTGGCAACTCTCTAGCACCAAAAGGTTGATCTGCCATTACTTGAAAAGCAGCTACACTCATAGTAGCCGCCAACATCATTGTGGCAAACCTTGTACTCAAACCAAATATCAACAATACAGAACACCCAACTTCCACAAAAATTGCCAAAGCAAGAGAGATCACCGGCGAGAGCCCAAACACAGAAGCAAACATAACTGGATCTTCTCCAAAAAATTTATTAATCTTTGGCACACCATGAGTTAACATCATAGCTGCAAGGCCTACTCGAAATACCAACAAGCCGAAATCAGCCCTTTTTCCTAGTGTATTAGTCCAAAAAAATCTTCTCATAAAAATAATTTTTTAAAAACTGCATTACATATCCAAATACTTAATCCTTCTTTGGGCTGAATTCACCATAAGCATTAATCTTCACCTCATCACTAATAACTCCCGACGGGAATCCGCTACCAATACCAAAATCACTACGCTTAATTTTTGCAGAAATATCAAAACCTGCTACCTGACCTCCATTACCTCCCTTGGTGGTGCCATTATATTCCATTTCAATCGTAACCATTTTTGTAACACCATGCATAGTAAGGTTTCCGGTAACTTTATAATCGTTATGATCATCTCGCTTAATAGAAATACTTTTAAAATACATTGTTGGATACTTCTCTGCATCAAAAAAATCAGCACTCTTTAAGTGATTGTTTCTAGCTTCCACCCTTGTATCAATAGATGAAATCTCAGCAGTCATCTCTACTACCGCATCACTAAAGTCTTCCTTCGCTGAAGTGATTGTAACATTATACTTGTTAAAATTTCCTGGCACTGTTGCAATCCCCATATGTTTAACCTTAAAACCCAAATAGGAATGATTAGGATCAGCCTTCCAAACAGTTTGTGCAAAAAGGGAAAATGAAAATGCCGTTAAGGCAACTAATAAAAATAATTTTCTCATACTTTAGTTTTTAATGTAAATATTTAGTGAATTATAAATGAATTTTTCTTTAATCCAATACCATCTAGCCACTCTATTGTATTAGTAACAACTTCATCTACTTCTCCCATAATCGAAATTTCTGTAATTCCCATATCTTCCGAACTAAAATTGGCTACAACCAGTTTTGAATATGGCAAAGCCAACCTCAGGTTCTCCGGCCCCTTTTCGTTATCAAATTTTAGACAAATAATCGGCTTTTGAATTACTACATCCCTAATCATTTCCACTATTTCCTGCCAATGAGTTTCATGAAGTGCTACAATAACCATATCTGCCTCCCAACACGCATCACGGGGACAAGCATTAAATTCAATTTCATCCTCCTTTACATAATCTGACAATTTCGCCAACTCTTCATCATTACAACCAATTAATAACGGTCGAATTCCAATTAAACGCAATTGGTTTAACATGACCTTTCCTAATGGTGAAAAGCAGCCTATTAATGCAATAGAAAGGAGTTGTTTCATTTGAAGTACAAAATTAATTCCGAATAAGCCCTCATTCCAATGATTTATACCATCGTTTAAAAGTGATGTATATCACACCTTTTTTGAATCAAATCATATTTTTACTATTTTTAGCAGCTATGCACGAACTCCTTTTACAGAAATTTAATGAAATTATTGCACTTGGTGAAGAGGAGTTTGAGATATGTAAAACTCTTTTTCAACCTAAAAAGCTGCGTAAAAGGCAATATTTGTTGCAAGAAGGTGATGTTTGTAAATACACAGCCTTCGTTGAAAAAGGAACACTACGTTTTTATAACATTGACAAGCGTGGAAACGAACACATACTTCAATTTGCTATGGGCGGTTGGTGGGCAGGTGACTTATTCAGTTTTTTTAGCGGCCTGCCATCCAATTACAATATTGATGCACTTGAAGATTGTGAACTTCTGCTTATTACTGAGCCAAACTATGAACTACTATTACAGAAGATTCCTAAACTTGAACGATTCTATAGAATTCTTATTCAAAACAACTTAGTTGCTACACAGAAGCGTCTCCTTCACACCTTTAGTGAAACAGCTGAATCAAAATATGAAAATATGCTGAAAACTTGTCCTGATATTTTTCAGAAAGCACCACAACATATGATAGCTTCCTATTTAGGAATTTCCAGAGAGACCCTTAGCAGAATTCGAAGTCAGATTGCTAAAAAGAAAACTTAAAGAATATCTTCCTCCTCTCTCATTTTCTTTATTATTCTTTAATACCAGCTTTTGAACATCTTTCAGCTTCTGTTGTGTCACTCCCTTGTACTAAATACCACCATTCAACACAAGTATCATTGCACTTCTCCAATTTTAATACCCAACTTCTTCATACATCTTACTTCAATAGAATATACACCAAAATCTTCTAGTACTTTTCCGGTCATCTGGTAAAAGCCATTACCTTGTAACATATACCGTTCTGCACTATCAGGGAAGTGAACAGAGTCAACCCAATCACCATAACAGTCCAAAAAAGTTCCGAAATACATAAAAGCGCCCTTTGTGGTTCGTACAGGTTTTGAAGTAATAAAATATCCTACTACACTAACCTCTTTACCAACATATTGTTCAAAATCACGTGCAGCAACAGTACCCGACAAATCCGTATCTATTAAATTAAATGCATCATCTAGTGGAAACCCAAACAACTCAATTTCATCCAACACATCATCACAACACATTTCATCTAACTTCGGCAATGAAAATGACGTTAAATCATGAGTAAACAATGAGGGAGTAGCGTAGCCGGGTTTCATATGCTTTAACAACAAATGTGCTTCCCAAAGCAGTTCTCGTTTTCTTTTATTTGTAAATCTAAAAGCACCACACCTAATCAGCAAAGAAAGCTGTTCTATTCCGGGATGTAACCGTTCTACAAAATTTACTAAACTTAAATAAGGCCCAAAAGCTTCTCTATTTTCAATAAGTTTATGAATAAACAAATGTGCTAAGCCGCACACATGAGTAAAACCAACAATTACAGTAGCATTACATACTGTTGTAAGTTCAAAACCTTCATTTACACAAGGTGGTTTAAGCAGAGCCCCCACACGCTTAAGCTCATTAAAATATAACTCAGTAGAATAAAAGCCTCCGAAATTATTAATCACCGAAACCATAAATTCAATCGGAAAATATGTCTTTAAAAAAAGGCTTTGGTAGCTTTCTACGGCAAATGATGCAGAATGTGCCTTAGAGAAAGAGTAGCCGGCAAAGCTTTCTATTTGGCGCCACGCCTCATTAGCTACTTTATCATCCCGGCCCAGTTCCTTACAATGTTCAAAGAACTTATTTCGTAACATATCAAATCCACTATTACCACGATACTTACCACTCATAGCACGTCGAAGCACATCAGCCTCTCCCATATCCATCCCTGCAAAATGATGAGCAACCTTAATTACATCTTCCTGATATACCATAACACCAAATGTTTCCTGAAGCAGCTCCTTCATAACCGGATGGAGGTATCTCACTTTATCCGGATGGTGATAGTTTTGAATATACTGCTTCATCATACCGCTTTGCGCAACGCCCGGCCTAATAATAGAACTAGCAGCAACCAAAGTAATGTAATCATCACAGCGCAGCTTCTTCAATAATTGTCTCATAGCCGGGCTTTCGATATAAAAGCAACCAATAGTATCTGCCTCTTTAATTTTGTTTGCCACACGGGTATCATTCATAAAATCACGTACCCGTGAAATATCAATACGCTGTCCGGTATTTTGTTCAACCAATTCTACAGTCTCACGAATATGCCCTAGCCCACGTTGGCTAAGAATATCTAATTTATATAATCCAATATCTTCAGCTATAAACATATCTATCTGTGTTACCGGAAATCCTTTAGGTGGCAATGTTACTGCTGTATATGTAGTAATAGGCTTTTCACTAATGAGTACCCCCCCCGGATGAATACTAAGGTGATTAGGAAAGGACTGTAGGCTAGTGGCATAGTGTAACACTTGCTTATGAATTTCATCTTCGTGTATACCACTACGAGAGTTATATACAAGTTTATCAATTTCAACTTTAGGCAATCCAAACACCTTTCCTAACTCGCGAACAGCAGCACGTTGCTTAAACGTGCTGTACATTCCTAACATGGCCACATACTTACTTCCATATCTTTTAAAAATGTAATCAATCACCTCATCCCGATCCCTCCATGAAAAATCAATGTCAAAATCAGGCGGTGATGCTCTGTAAGGATTAAGGAATCGTTCAAAATATAAATCAAGTTTAATAGGATCTACATCCGTTATCTGCAAGCAATAGGCTACAATGGAGTTAGCACCACTTCCTCGTCCAACATAATAAAAGCTACGACTTTGCGCATAACGCACAACATCCCATGCTATGAGAAAGTAGGCATTGAACTCAAGTCTGTTAATTACTTCAAGCTCTTTTTGAACTCGTTCAAATGCGATTCTATTCTTTTTCCCATAGCGTTTATACAAGCCGTCAATTGCCAGTTTTTCCAATAAAATGGAATCACTGCTCAATGAAGAAGAATAATACCTTTTATTCTTCGAACTGTGAGCATCAAGATTATAGGAACAACTCTCGAGTAATTTAAATGTAGCTGTAATTACTTGCGGATAAAGACTAAACGATTTAAGCAATTGATCAGCCGGCATAAACACCTCAGTAGCTTTGGCAATGTGCTGTAATTGTTGTTTACTCAGCAAGATATTCTTATCAATAGCACGTAGAAGCCGATGCAGGTTATAGCTTCGTTTATTCATTACAGTTACCGGTTGTAGGATAACACACTTTGACAACAAACTCCGTATTGAAAACAACAATGTACTCTCTTGCGGCTGCACACCAACCCACTCATGGAATTCAGTAGCCAATGTCCTATGCTTAAACGGATAAATAACCCAAACAGACTGCTGTAACAAACATTTACCGGGAAATGGTTTCTGCTGCTGCAAAAAAGTTGACAAATAGTCATTAATATAATATACTCCTTCTAAATTCTGAGCTAATATGATATACATCAACTCATCATCATTCCTAATTTCCACCCCTAACACAGGAGATATGCCTACCTTCAAACATTCATGATAAAACTCCCAATGATCAGCAGTACAATTAATATTTGTTAATGCTAATGCTTGTACACCATACTCATTAGCTAGTTCTATCAATTTAGCAGCCGACATTACACCATA
This sequence comes from uncultured Ferruginibacter sp., assembly GCA_964490345.1. Lineage (GTDB taxonomy): Bacteria > Bacteroidota > Bacteroidia > Chitinophagales > Chitinophagaceae > Ferruginibacter. The sequence continues at coordinate 63,495 of CAZBBO010000002.1, read as the reverse complement.
ACGGAAAGAAAAATATGTCTTACAATTCAGATACATATTTTTTATTTAATTACAAGCCACCACTTCTTACAACAGCTCCTTTTCCATACTTACGATTAATATTATCTATAGTTTGATATAACTGAATTGATCCACAAGTATCTTCAAACATATTTATTTGATGATTTCCGGGTATAAGATGAGTAAAACGCACCCCTATAAGACGAACTAACATTCGCTTGTTATACAATAACTCAAACAAATGCTTTATCCGCGGAATTAGTAAATGATCTGAACAAGTATAGGGGATTCCAACCTGCTTAGTAACCGTATCAAAATTAGCATAACGTATCTTTACTATAACGGTACCGGTTAAGCGATTTTGCTGTCGTAGTTCAAATGCAATCTTTTGCACCATATTCACCAAGCATCTCTGCAAGAAATCAACATCAATAGTATCTGTTTCAAAAGTTGACTCAGCACTGATTCCTTTTTGCTCCCGATAAGGCATAACAAGTGTATTATCAATACCATTTGCTCTATGCCAAAGTTCAATACCCGTTTTACCTAATACACTTTCAAGCATTTCTATCGGCATTTCGGCTAACGTGTGAATAAATCGAACACCAAGGCGTTTTAATACTTCTCCTGTTTTTTCACCAATCATAGGCATTTTTTTTACCGGTAATGGTGCTAGAAATAACTTTTCTCTCCCAAAAGGAATTTGAAGCTGACCATTAGGTTTAGCCTCATCTGTTGCTACTTTACTTACCAATTTGTTTGTTGACATACCATACGAAATTGGTAGCCCGGTCTCACGTACAATAAGCTGTTTTAGTTCTCTTGTAAATTTTTCACATCCAAAGTATTTATCCATTCCGGTAAGGTTAACATAAAACTCATCAATAGATGCTTTTTCAAACTCAGGTACCTTTTCACTAATAATATCAGTGACTATATCAGAAAACTTACAATAGTTTTCAAAATCTCCTTGTAGAATAATAGCATGAGGACACAGGCGACGTGCCAGTTTCATTGACATAGCTGAATGAATACCAAATCTTCGGGCTTCATAACTACATGCTGCTACAACAGCCCGATCTGATTTGCCTCCAATAAGTATCGGCTTCCCCTGTAGTTGTTTATTTTTAAGGCATTCAACAGATACGAAGAAAGAGTCAAGATCAAAATGTGAGATTATTCTATTAGGCAGTTGCATAGTAAGTATAAAAATACTAAAAAAATTAGCATTTATTCTTTAAATATTCTCTCGATTATCCATATTATGCCCGTTTACCTCAATTGACTGACTTTTACCTCCTAAAAACCCACTAACTAAACAGTAAAAAGCATTACTGGGGCTTTTATGAAAAATGGATCTAAAAAAGAACTCATATAAATAACCTTGTAGATATTTAGCAGAGCAATGATGATGAACCCCCATTAGCCAAACCTTAAAGTTCCATAATCTCAAATCAGCTCCCTGGTCTATAAATTTCCCATGAGATAGATTACAGGAAATTTTTTCATCCTTAAAATTCTCCTCCAAGCGATAAATGACAGCTGGAAAATTATCCAATTGAAAATTTGAAATACTAACCGATACCTTCTGAATTCCATTCAAATTAATGTCCTCTCGATTAATACACAAGCCGTCTATCCACAACCTTCCTTCACACCGGCCAGCATTCCGAGAAAGAAGCATTCCCATTGCCTCTTGAACCTTTCGCTTAAATAACCAAGCGGTCTTAGAATTAATGCCAAATTCACGAGATAGCTCAAGTGACGAGATACCACTCTTACAAGTTGAAATTTTAAATGCTATATGAAATGCAGTAACCAATGGAAACTTGATACAGGAAAAAAGAGTTCTAGAACAAACTGATTCATCAAAACCACAAGCACAACAACGAACATGAAATGGCAACCGCCCTTTCCAATATTTCTGATGATTACAGCGAGAACAATTAAATCCTTTATGCCATTTTAAATAAAATAAATAGGCTTTACAATCATCATCAGTTTGAAACTTCCTAAAAAATTGAGGAGAAGAAATACAAGTAAACATAGTTAGAAGATTTTCTACAAATCTCACAACTATTTAATTATCAATCAATTACCCAACATGGTGCTTTACGGGGCTATTATGGATAATCGAGTAAGACATAAAGCAGTAAACTTAATGCGCTCTAAACCTCCACTAACGAATTCAAAACATGAAGTGAATCCTTCTCAGAACTTAACAAATCCTCCAATGTAATCTTACTTAACAACCGATCTACAGTAACCTGTACAACTCGCCATAACGAACGAACTGAGCAATTAACTGAATTGGTACACAAATTCGCAATTCCATTATGACGACCACAAAATCCCTTATCAAACATCACTCCCCCCAACTCTGCTAACACATCACGTATGATAATATCACTGGCAGAACGAGCTAGCAAATACCCACCCTTACTTCCTGGCGTACTCTTAATAATATCTGCTAAACGAAGACTTCGAGTTAACTTGGCTACATAATGGCTACTCAAACCCTCAGCCTCACTCAACTGAGGTATACTAATCCCCTCCGCATCCTTGCATGATGCTATGCGAAGTAAAACACGTAACCCGTACTCCTCCTGAGAAGAAATCTTCATATTTGCTTAATTAAAATCCTAATTCTAAACGTGCCGCCTCAGACATCATCTCCTTCTCCCATGGCGGGTTCCAGGTTACACTAACATGAACCTCATTCACCCCATCAACCTCTCGAACCTTCTGATCTACCTCAACAGGTAAACTCTGAGCAGCAGCACAACCAGGTGCAGTTAATGTCATCACTATCTGAACATTATTAACCGGCAATATGTCCACAGAATATATCAACCCTAAATCATAAATGTTTACAGGTAATTCCGGATCATATACTGTCATTATCGCCTCAATTACCTTGTCATATAATGGTGCTGTCTCCATCTGTCTATTGTTTTGTATGTTTTAATTGATACGCAATCGCATAATGCTTCATCTGCTTCACCATCGCCAATAAACCGTTAGATCTTGTCTGTGCTAAATGAGATGTCATGCCTATCTTATCTATAAATGACAACTGTGCCGAAATAATATCCTCAGCACGCCTACCCGACAATACCTTTATTAATATACTCACTAATCCTTTAACTATTATCGCATCACTATCCGCTTCAAAATAAATTATCCCCCCTTCTTCCCTTGCCCATAACCACACTGTAGACTGACAACCCCTAACAATATTCTCTTCCAACTTGTGCTTGTCGTCTAATACAGGCAATCTCTTCCCCAACTCAATTATATACTCATACTTTTCATCCCACGTCTCTAAAAAAGAAAAAGCTTCAATTATTTCAGCCTCCGCATTAATAATCGAATTATTCAAACCTGACATTATATTAATAATTTTACAGCCTTCCTAATTCCCTGCACTAAAACATCTATTTCACTCATCGTATTATACACTGCAAACGAAGCCCTGCTCGTTCCCGGAATTTTAAACCTCTCCATCAAAGGCTGAGTACAATGATGCCCGGTTCTTATAGCAACTCCTGCATTATCTAATAATATCCCAATATCCTGCGGGTGAATCCCCTCTATTATAAATGATATCACCCCCAATTTCTCTTGTGCCTCTCCTATTATCTGCAATCCATTAATCTCCTTTAATAAAGAAGTTCCATAATCCAATAAACTTCTCTCATGCGCATAAATATTACTCTTGCCCAAACTATTTATAAAGTCTATTGCTAACCCAAATGAAATTACATCAGCTATGTTTGGGGTTCCTGCCTCATATTTATATGGCAATTCATTATAGGTAGTCTTCATAAATGATACCTCTTTTATCATCTCCCCTCCACCCTGATAAGGAGGCATCGCTTCTAATAAATTACGCTTCCCATATAATACACCAACCCCGGTAGGACCATACATCTTATGCGAAGAGAATGAATAAAAATCTGCATCTAATGCCTGAACATCTATTTCCAAATGAGCAACCGATTGTGCTCCATCTATCAATACCAAAGCTCCTGCATCATGACTGATAGAAATTATTTCCTGAACCGGATTCACTGTCCCCAACGCATTCGAAGCATGATTAATCGCAACTAATTTTGGATTATGTTGAATCAATCCCCTAAACGCTTCCATGTCTAATTCTCCTGAATCTAATACAGGAATCACTTCCAATACACCACCCTTCTCTTCTATTAAAATTTGCCAGGGTACAATATTGGAATGGTGTTCCATACCGGAAATAAGAACGATATCACCGTTTGATATATTCTTTCTCCCCCAAGTGGATGCAACAAGATTTATTCCCTCAGTTGTACCTCTAGTAAAAATTATTTCATCTGTTGATTCCGCATGTATAAATTTTGCAGCCTTATGTCTGGCTTGCTCATAAGCCGCTGTCGCTTCCTCTGCCAATGTATGAATGCCTCGATGAATATTCGCATTATATCCCGAATAATATGCCACCAAACCATCAATCACCATTTGTGGCTTCTGCGTAGTAGCCGCATTATCTAAATAAACCAATGACTTACCTTTTACTTTCCTTTTAAGCACAGGAAATAAATTGCGTACTTGCTCAATATCAAGACTACTTTCTATGGTAACTGAAGAACTCATTAACTTAAATGAAGTTTGTTTACTATTAACTGATCTATATATTCCCGTAGTTTAACATCTTTAATCTGCTCCAATACATCCATCATAAAGCTATGTAACATCAGCGCTTTAGCAACCCCTTCAGACACCCCTCGAGATTGTAAATAAAATAAACCCTCCTCATCCAAACGCCCAACAGTACAACCGTGTGAACACTTTACATCATCTGCATAAATTTCAAGCTGAGGCTTTGTATTTATCGTAGCCGTCTCAGACAATAATATGTTTTTATTGGACTGAAAAGCATTTATCTTTTGGGCATCCTCTCTTACAAAAATCTTTCCATTAAACACTCCGGTTGAATGACCGGTTAAAACACCTTTATATAGTTCATTACTATAGCAATTCGGAACACGATTGTCAACTACAGTATGATTATCTACATGCATCTTATCATCTTGTACATACAACCCATACAAATATGCCTCACTATGCATAGCCTCCATAATAATTTGAATATTATTTCGCACTAACTTTCCCTGAAACGTAAGATTTACAGTATGAACTACACTCTTCCCAATCTGCCTTATATATGTTGTTCCCAAATGATTAGATTGTATTGCATCATGTTGAATCTTTACATAATCAAATAACGCACCTTCCTCAACAATAACCTCCATTACCTCATTGGTTAAACTTTCCTTCTGCCCTATAGATACATAAGTTTCAACTATCTGTAACTGAGCTTCCGGGGCTATGTGAACCAAACTCCTTGGCTGACTTAACATATTATTACGCTGGCAACCTACAAGATGATAAATATATAGCGGCTTATCAATCAATTTTCCCTTTTCAGCAAATATGAATACTCCACCATGAATAAGCGCTGTATTCAAAGCAATTATTCCATCTCGTATATACCGTTGACTATCTCCCAAATGCGCTTCTACAAACGAAGGATATTTTTTATACCCTTCTTCCAACGACATTATCTGTAACCCTTGTGATGTTACCTTACTTTGAACTGATGAATAAACACCATCTACAAATACTATAACATTTGCAGTATCATGACCTGGTAAATAATTTGCTGAGTATTCAATAACCTCCATACTCATTTCCGGAAAAGTAAAAGGAGATTGAAACAAACCACCCAACCGCGTATATTTCCACTCTTCATTGCGAGATGTAGGAATCCCTACCTGTTCAAACAAATCAATTGCCTCACTCCGAATTTTTGAAAAACCCACACCAGGCTCATTATGTTTAAAGGCCAACATCCTATCGCGTATCAAATCCATGTTCATTATCTGTATATTTTTCGTTTAGGCCGCTGCCTCTTCTTTAATTTCATTTTTAATAAAATCATAACCACGCTCTTCCAATTCAAGCGCTAATTCCTTAGAACCGGATTTTACAATGCGTCCATTGTATAAAACATGTACAAAATCCGGAACAATATAATCTAACAACCTTTGATAGTGTGTAATAGCTAATACTGCATTATCCTTACTCCTAAACTTATTCACCCCATCAGATACTATCCGAATCGCATCAATATCCAAACCAGAATCTGTTTCATCTAATACCGCCAATTTAGGCTCTAACATCGCCATCTGAAAAATTTCATTCCGCTTTTTTTCACCTCCCGAAAAACCTTCATTTAATGCCCTCGTTAATAATGCTTGATCCATCTCCATTAATTTCATCTTCTCCTTCATAACTTTCAAAAAACTTACTGCATCCAATTCCTGCTGGCCACGATACTTACGCACTTCATTTACAGCAGTCTTAATAAAATTTGTTGTGCTTAATCCCGGTATCTCTACCGGATATTGAAAAGCAAGAAATAATCCCTCTCCAGCCCTGGCTTCCGGTGAAAACTCTAATAAGTCCTTACCATTAAAGTTTACACTGCCTCCAGTTACTTCATACTCGGGGCGCCCCGCCAATACAGAGGCCAGCGTGCTCTTTCCCGACCCATTCGGACCCATAATGGCATGCACCTCTCCCGCTCCAATCTCTAAATTAATTCCTTTTAATATTTGCTTTCCTTCTATTCCTGCTTGCAGGTCTTTTATTCTCAACATGATCTTTGAATGTTTACTTTTACGTCTTGTTAAAAAATATAGTTATTGATTATAAATAAATTCTTATCCCACACTTCCTTCCAAACTTACCGCCAAAAGCTTCTTAGCCTCAACAGCAAACTCCATAGGTAATTTATTCATTACCTCACGCGCAAATCCGTTAATAATAAGCGCCACCGCTGTCTCTGTATCTATGCCTCTCTGATTACAATAAAACAACTGATCCTCGCCTATCTTTGAAGTCGTTGCTTCATGCTCCACTATTGCAGTATTATTTTTTACCTCTATATATGGAAAAGTATGCGCACCACATTTATCGCCTAATAACATACTATCACATTGAGAAAAATTACGTGCATTCAATGCGTTCTTTCCCACATGAACCAACCCGCGGTAACTGTTTTGACTTTTACCTGCCGAAATTCCCTTACTCACTATCCTACTCTTCGTGTGCTTTCCTAAATGACTCATCTTAGTTCCTGTATCTGCCTGCTGAAAGTGATTAGTAACAGCTACAGAATAAAACTCACCAACACTATAATCTCCTTTTAATATAACACTCGGATATTTCCATGTAATAGCCGAACCCGTCTCAACCTGCGCCCACGATATTTTTGAATAATCTCCCTTACACAATCCACGCTTAGTAACAAAATTGTAAATACCACCATTGCCATCTTTATCGCCCGGAAACCAATTCTGAACAGTTGAGTATTTTATCTCAGCCCGCTCCATTGCTATCAATTCCACTACTGCAGCATGCAACTGGTTTTCATCGCGCTTCGGAGCTGTACATCCCTCTAAATAGCTAACATAACTTCCCTCCTCAGCTATAATTAATGTGCGTTCAAACTGACCCGAGTTTTGTGCGTTAATCCTAAAATAAGTGGATAATTCCATCGGACAGCGTGTATTCTTAGGTATATAACAAAAAGACCCATCACTAAATACAGCCGAATTTAATGCAGCAAAATAATTATCACTGGCAGGAACAACAGAACTTAAATACTTCTTCACCAATTCCGGATGCTTCTGAATGGCTTCACTCATAGAACAAAAAATTATTCCCAACTCGGATAACTGTGTCTTAAATGTTGTCGCAATAGACACACTATCCATCACTACATCAACCGCAACCCCCGTTATACGCTTTTGCTCCTCAAGCGAAATCCCCAACTTGTCAAAAGTCTTCCGCAATTCAGGATCTACTTCATCAATACTCCCTGGCTTCACCTTCTGCTTCGGCGCCGAATAGTAAATAATATCCTGATAGTTCACCTTCGAATATTTTATATGCGCCCAATTAGGCTCTTCCATTTTTTGCCATTGCCTAAAAGCTTTCAATCTCCATTCCAACATCCATTCCGGCTCGTTTTTCTTCAAAGAAATAAACCGAATAATGTCCTCACTTAACCCCGGAGGCGCTTCATCCGCTTCAATATTGGTTACAAATCCATACTTGTATTCACTGGAAACCGTTTGCTCAATAATATCAATTTCACTATCTATATGCTTGTCCTGATGATATATGTCTGATTTCATGCTGCAAATGTACAACTCTATTTATACTAATTTGTATAAATAAGAAAAAAGCTCCTAACTTAAATTCCAATAGCCATTGATTATCAGTAAAACCCCCGCATTTTTAACAAGCAAACACTAACCAATTAGTTTGAATTTTATTGCCCTAACTCTAGTATTTTCAAAAGTATTGGAAAACACGAATACACATATTTATATATGTATATCAAACTCCTTTATTCCTTCACAGCTATCATATATTTCAATTGTAGTAAGATTTATTGTAGGGCGGGCAACAGTAGTACTTTATTAAACACCAGTTCGGGCTGTCCGTTTGTAGTCCTCGCTGGTTTATCACCAGCATGTGGGCTACCACTTCCATCCCGCCGCTATTCAACATCATCACCACTACCTCCCTTTCATTACATCCTTAACATTTGTACTAATATCTGCATTACTACAAACATTAACTCCTGCCTCATCAAGTTTCTTCAGCACACATTCACTCCTACAACCTTCATCCAATCTCAAGAAATATTTCATTTACGAAAAACGGAAAAGTTTTTAATTCCTGATTGTATAAACGAACCGACCACACAAACTCTACTTTTGCCGCTTTCAAAATGAATTCATTTATCTAATCATTAAAAAGATTTCTAGCAATGGGTGTTAAAAAAATTTTCTTAACATGTTTAATTTCCACTTTCGGAATACTCTCTCTTCAAGCACAGAAAACAGGTGTCATGATTATGGCACACGGTGGCAGTGAACTCTGGAATAATTTGGTCGTTAAAGCCGCGCAACCACTTACTACAAACTACCCTGTTGCATATGCCTGGGGAATGGCTGATGCAAATACAATACAACATGAAGTTTACGAACTGGAAGCTAAAGGAGTTACCAATATTATCGCAATCCCTTTTTTTATTTCTACACATAGCTTCATTATTCGTCAAACAGAATATTTACTTGGGTTGCGTGATTCTCTTGCAGATGCACCTATGCCGCCAATGGACCATTCTTCAAGTAGCCATGGCACACATAATATAACAAACTCCGAACACAACTCCGCTCATCATGATCATGGAACAATGCATAAAAAATTTGAATTAAGCCCGCTGAAAATAAAAGCCAAAATAAAATTAACACCTGCTCTCGATGATAATGATATCGTGGCACAAATTCTTAATGATCGAATAGCAGAATTAAGTACTGAACCGGCAAATGAAACGGTTATTTTGGTTGCACATGGACCTAATGAAGAAGATGATAATAAACAATGGGTGCTCAATTTGGAATCCCTTTCAGAAAAAATTCAATCACTTCAAAAGAAAAATGGAATTGGTTACAAACAAATATTCGCACTTACAGTAAGAGATGATGCAGACAAAGATGTTTTCGATCAGGCAAAAGAACAATTACGATCATTAGTGCGTCAGGCTGATCATTTTGGAGAAGTAATAGTTGTGCCGGTCTTCCTGTCCTCTGGCGGAAGAGAACATGCGGTAAAAGAAAGACTTGAAGGATTAACATTTAAATGGAATGGGAAAACACTTCTGCCGGATAACAGGCTTAGTGATTTCCTTACTAATTCTGTAAAGGATGCACTGAAGAAGTAAGTATCATTTCCTTTTTTTGAAACTACTACTTTACTAAAGAAATTGTTAACCGGGTTCTACCACTATCAATGAAAGGTAACAATCCGGTTTTTTTATTATTAAAAACACCAAACCAATATTACTAATTAGTCATTATTAAAGTCAATTACTTCAAAGGTATATCTCTCAGAATTTCCAATAAGTACGACCAAAACTTTTGAACAGATTTTATGTTAACTCTTTCCTCAGGTGAATGTGCTCCTTTGATTGTTGGTCCAAATGACACCATCTCCATGTGTGGATAATGAGCTCCAATAATTCCGCACTCAAGGCCGGCATGAATTACATCTACCCGTGGACTATTGTTAAACTTCCTGGTATAAATTTGCTCCATTACTGTTAAAATATCAGCATGAGGATCGGGCTTCCAACCCGGATATGCACCCGAAAACAACACATCCATTCCTGCTAACTCAAATGAAGACTGCAATTGATTCACAATTGCGGTTTTAGTTGATTCAACCGACGAACGGGTTAAACACATTATAGTTGCTTTGCCATTGGCGAGACTTACGCGAGCAATGTTATTAGATGCCTCAACCAATCCAGCTACATCCGGGCTCATTCGAAAAACTCCATTGTGGGCAGCTACAAGCGCCTGAATAAAACGAATAGATTCAACCACACCAATAACCTGATCCCTTTTATTAATAACCGAAAATTTTATTTCTAACCCTTCCTCAACACTTTTATATTCCGTCAATAACGAGGCCTTTAATGATTCTAATCCTAAAAGAAAACTGTTTATATCACTAACAATCATATAAGCTCTAGCCTCACGCGGAATAGCATTACGAAGCCCACCTGCATCTATCATCCCAAGTTGAATGCCATTGTTAATTCCCGAATAAAGTAGCCTACCTAATATCACATTTGCATTTCCTCTCCCTTCATGAATATCAACTCCGGAATGCCCTCCTCGCAGTCCTTTTATTTCAATAAACACCCCCTCTCCCGAATATTCTTCAACTGAAAACTCTCGTGATGCCGTTACATCTATACCTCCTGCACAACCTATAGTAATCTCATCATCTTCTTCTGTATCGAGGTTTAATAAAATATCTCCTTTCAAAAAGCCCGGCTTCAAACCAAATGCTCCTGTCATTCCGGTTTCCTCATCAACTGTAAATAATGCTTCAAGTGCAGGATGCATAATAACCTTACTCTCAAGAATAGCCATAATGGTAGCAACTCCAATTCCATTATCAGCTCCTAAGGTTGTTCCATCAGCCCGAACCCATTCTTTATCTATTATAGTTTGGATCTTGTCAGTATCAAAATCAAATTTCGTTTCACTGTTTTTTTGACACACCATATCCAAATGAGACTGCAATATCACCGTCCTTCTCCCTTCCATTCCTGCACTGGCAGCTTTACGGATTAGCACATTACCTGTTTCATCAACTGTTGTTTCTAATCCAAGAGAATCACCAAAACTTTTCATAAAAGCTGTAATCTGCTTTTCCTTCTTCGATGCCCGCGGAATTGCATTAAGATAATTAAAGTTCTTCCAAATCTCCTTTGGTTCAAGATTTAATATACTCATCTCGTTTAATTTTATTAATCAATTTCATACTCTTCAAAAGTTGCGTAAGTTAAATATATTAATGTTATTCAAAATAGCTGCATTACATTAAAATAAAGCCAAAAGGTCACTCTGAAAATGTTTATACTGAATCATCTTTATAGCTCTGGATCCTCCCTATCCTTTTAAAAAAGAAGCTCTTAAATTTTCCGGAACAAGGCTGCCTCCTGTTGCCCAGGCAATATGAGTCACATTCGATGAATTAATATTATGCTTAGAAAGATACCCGGATTTTTGAATGAGTCCGGGCCCTATCATCCCGGCAGTTGCCGATGGTTCTACAAATATATTTTCAGTTTCAAATAAATCCTTTAAAAGTCTGAATAATACATCATCTTCCACAGTATATATTCCACTTACCAATTTATCTATTATACTACTGGCAAATGCAGAAGGTCTGCCCACAGCCAAGCCATCGGCCTCTGTAATATTATCTATTCCAAAATCATGTACACTTACTTTTTCTCTTTTCCCGGTTATTAATCCGGCAAGCACAGCAGGAGAATGAGTTGGTTCAGCAAAAAAACAATGAACAGAATCGCCAAAAATATTCTTTAATCCAAACATCACACCACCCGGTGACCCACCAACACCACAAGGTGAATATACAAATAATGGATGCTCTTTATCGATCTTAATTCCTAATTCATCCAATTGCTCTTGAATTTCAAAACCTGCTAAACTATAACCTAAAAATAATTTACTACTATTCTCATCATCAACAAAGTAACCATAAGGATTACTTAATGTTTCATTCCTACCTTTTGTAATGGCAACACCAAAATCTCCCTTCTCCTCAATAACATTAGCTCCGGCATCCCTCAACAATTCCTTCTTCCACTCCTTTGCATCATTACTCATATATACATTCACTCTAAATCCCAGTTTAGCGCTAATAATTCCAATACTTAAACCAAGATTGCCAGTAGAACCAACACCAATTGTATATTTTGAAAATAACTTTTTCAACTCAGGCAAAGAAAATTTTGCCGCTTCGTCATCCATAATAAACCCTTCCTTTACAGCAAGCTTATGTGCAAACTGCAGCACTTCAAAAAAACCGCCTCGTGCCTTGATAGAGCCAGCAACGGCTAAATCACTGTCACACTTTAAAAACATTCTACCTTCAATCCGTGCACTATTTTTTTTATTTTCCAAAAATTTAAATTGATTAATCTCTCGTAAAGGAGATTGAATATGCCCACCCAAAGACCTTGTTGAAGGAAATACCTCAGCAATATAAGGTGCATACTTTTCTAAAAAAGCTCTACCACGCTCCATATCCATCCGCCTTAAAGGTAACGTAAGATCAGCTTCTATACTTTTTAAACCTGGATTGAACCAAAGCACTGGGTCCATTTTTATCACCGACTCCATCTCAGGGTATAATTTAATCCATTCTGTTAAATTTCTAAAAGGAGACATAATCCACAAAAATTAATTCAATACCATTTACATACAAAGTTCAGACCACAATTTAATCTATCAATAAGAAATTACTTTCCGATACAGAATTTACTAAATATCGCTCCAAGGATATCACGGTCAATTTCCACCTTGCCCGTTATAGAGCCCAAATGATACAAACTCATTCGTATTTCAGGAGCCAATAAATCACCGGAATTTTTTTTCTGAAGGCCCTCTTCCACTTTTAAAAGCCCTTCTTGCAAATGTTTTAAAGCCTCAAAATGCCTAACATTAGTAACTAAATTCCCTTCTAACCCCTTTGTACTTCCCACAACTCGTTTAAACATTTTTTCCTTTAATTGCTCTATTCCAAATCCTGTCTTTGCATCCACGAAATTCATCGAATAATCAGGTGATATGACATCTCCTTTTGCCTCCATATTTTTTTGCCATAATTTAAATTTTGTACAAACCAAAAGAACTTTTTCCGAAAAGGGTTCCATCCAAGCAAACTCTCCTTCCTTATCCCAATTCATAGCTACTTCATTTTCCCATTCAAAATCAGGAGCATGACGCATATCATTCAAATCACTTAAAAATAAAATTATATCAGCCTTAGCTGCATTCTCTCTACTTCTAACTATTCCCATTTGCTCAATTAAATCAGATGTGTGGGTGCGAATCCCCGCTGTATCCATTAATCTAAACAGTATCCCATTTATGTTTAATGCCTCTTCAATAGTATCTCGTGTAGTACCGGGTATTTCACTTACAATAGCACGTTCTTCATTAATCAATGCATTTAGCAATGTGCTCTTCCCCACATTAGGCCTACCTATTATTGCCACCTTTACTCCCTGTTTCACCACATTGCCTAGCTTAAATGATTCACTTAATAATTTAACCTGTATAGATATATTATGTATCAGCCTTTTCAATTCTTTGCGATCCGCAAACTCTACATCTTCATCAGAAAAATCAAGTTCTAATTCTATTAATGCAGCAAAATGTATTAACTGCTCCCTTAATGTTGAAAGGGTTAATGAAAATCCGCCACGAAGCTGGTTTATCGCCGCATGCTGTGCTGCTTGGGTTTCAGCACTAATTAAATCAGCTACAGCTTCTGCCTGTGTCAAATCCATCTTGCCATTCAAAAAGGCCCGCTGAGTGAATTCTCCAGGCTTTGCTAATCTTGCTCCTTCTTTTACACACAAAGAAATTACTTCCTGTAAAATATAATGCGAGCCATGACAACTAATTTCAACAACATCCTCCCCGGTATAGCTCTTAGGTGATTTAAAAATTGAAACTACCACTTCATCAAGCACCCTATCATCCTTCATTATCACGCCAAAATGTAAAGTGTGGCTTTTCTGAACACAAAAATCCTTTTTAGGAATTAGCCTGTTTGTAATCTTCATAGCTTCTTTGCCACTCATTCTAATCACCCCAATTGCTCCCACGCCGGGCGGCGTAGCCAATGCCACAATGGTATCATCCCATGCTGATTGTTGAAACATACTTTCAAAGATAAATTTTTCTTTATTAGATTATTTCTTACACGTATCTCCTAAAAATAATTCAAGTTTATATCAAAAATAAAATGCACCACTCCATGTTGCTCAATTGAAAATAATCAACTAAAAAAATCCCGGAAAAATCCGGGATAGTATCTTATTCTGCAGAAACAACAAATGTAATGGGTTGTCGCCGGTAGGCATTTACATTTCGACCGTTCTGTTCGGCTGCTTTCCATTTGGGCCCCTTTTTAATAATCCGAACTGCTTCCTTTTCCATTCCATAGCCTTGATTAGTTTCGGACACAACATCACTTATCGAGCCATCTTTACTTACTACAAATCGAACAATAACAGTGTAGGTTCCTTCTGGAGCTCCATTATCTATTGGTGTGTTAGCATCTAAGTTGTTTTGAAGATAACGCCTCCATGCTCTATCTCCTCCAGGAAAAGAAGCCTCCACTTCAACCTTAGTAAAAATCTTTCCTTCATCATCTTCTACAGGGGCTGCAACAATACCTGTTCCCTTATCCTCGATAGGAGCCTGCACAATTTGAACTTTATTTTCAGTAACTACCGTTTTATCACTAATTGCTGCATCTTCTTTAATTTCTTCAATCTTTTCCTCAGGTTTTACTTCCTCATCTTTTACTATTTTGGGTGGTGTAAATTTTACCTGATTCACTTCAGGAGGTGGTGGTGGTGCCGGCGGAGGAGGTGGGGGTGGCGGTGGGGGTGGTGGTGCCGGTTCATCCTTTTTAATGTCTGCCATCTGAGTGTCCAATACATCCACTAATACCTTACCTGATTTCTTTTGAATATTATGTGCCAAAACAGAAATCACAAAAATCAATATCAGTCCGCCAAAAGTACCAATTAGCGCCTTTTTCAACCGCTTAGGATAGGTTTTACGCAGATTATACGCTCCATAATTTTTATTTTTCCCTTCAAAAATTATATCAAGTAAATCTGCATTTAATATCTTATTCGCTTCCATTGTATCCTTTTAAATTTAGATGAAATATTCTTTCATATTCCATAATTTAATTAATGCCATTTGCTATTTCCGTTTGATGAATCATTTCAGCCTCAGATTGAGTAATCTCTACTTCTGCATAATGTCCGGGTGGAACAGCACAAATAGACATCTCATCTAAAATATCAATAGCATTCTTAAACGTAGAACTCTTGTCTGATTTAATAATATACATTAAATCATCAATCGGCGTTTCCTTCTTCTTTTCAACAATCAATTCCCGAATATCTTTAAAATTAGTTGACTTAAATTGCTCACTCAACTTCTCAGGATCTAACTGACCATAATAATAATATACCTGATTCTCTTTTCCCAAAAGAATAGTCATAGCCCCTGAATTCTTAACCTTGATTTCCTTTCCCGGATCATCCTTTGGTTCATTCATATTCATTGCCTTACTCTCACTCATGGTAGTAGTAAACACGAAAAATGTAACCAGCAAAAAGCCTAAATCAACCATTGGGGTTAAGTCAACGCGGGTAGATAGCTTTTTACCCTTTTTTACTCCTGTTCCTTTTTTACCGGTGTCTTTCGACGAGGTATCCATTTCTGCCATTATACTATTTTTTTTGTGTGGAACTCGCAATGTTTTCGTTATACAACTCTGACCCTACTGGCACATTTTCACTGTTGGTAACAATTCTAAACTTATAAATATCATTGGCTTTAAAAGCACGTTTTACTTCCTTAAACAATGGATAAAGTACCGAATTATCACCCTTAACCAATAGTTTTTGCTGCAATACAGATTGGTCAGTTCCTGCAAAAACATTGGAGATACTCCTCATCCAACCAACCAATTCATTATTCGAAGAGTCTTTAACCGGTATCCCTGGCATTCTTGAGGGAGGCATCGGGTCAGCCATATTCAAAAAACTTTTCACTTGATTGAAGGGCAATCCAAAAAATTCCTGATGACGCCATTTTGCCATCTCGGTTGGTGAAAGATTTAATCCTTGAGTAGCATTCAAATCTCTTAAAACCGCAGTTTTTACACTATCCTCACCAATTGATAAAAAGACCCGGCCATCAGCAATCATGGTAATCATAATTGACTTATCCGGAGCCGCCTTACTGGATATAGAACTGGGCGTTTGTACAGCCAATACTTCCGGCGGTTTTTGCTTGGTAGCCAAAATAAAAAATGTCAACAACAAAAAGGCCACATCGCACATAGCCGTCATATCCACAACAGTACTCTTCCTCGGAACTTTAACTCTTGGCATTATCTTTTGTTTATAATTTACTTAATGATTCAAAACCGTTGCATTTCCATAATTACTTGTATAGAGATGCAAAAGATTGTGTTAAAGTAAACGCAGATTCATCAATGCCATAAGTAATACCATCAATGCGCGTTGTAAACATATTATAGAAAATAATCGCTACGGCCGATGTTCCAATACCTAACGCGGTATTATATAAGGCCTCGGCAATACCTTGCGAAAGCTGTGTAGCTGCAGATCCACCTCCACTATCCTCGCCCAATGCGGCAAATGCACGAATCATCCCAATTACTGTACCTAACAGTCCAAATAAGGTAGCTACACTGGCAATAGTTGATAGAAATACTAGATTCTTTTCTAACATAGGAAGCTCTAACGAAGTTGCTTCTTCTACATCCTTTTGAATAGCCATTAACTTTTGATCAGTAGTTAATTCTGAATTATCAATCATCTTCCTATAGCTATGTAAGCCTGCCTTCATCACATTTCCCACAGAGCCTTTTTGTTTGTCGCACTCTGCAATGGCAGCTTCTACATTTTTATTAGCTAAATGATATTGAACTTTTCTTACAAAATCAGCATTGCTGGCAGTACCTGCAGCTTTATTAATAGTTAAAAAGCGCTCAATAACAAACACAACACAAGTAAGGAAAATTCCCATTAGAATAGGAACCACTATCCCACCAAGATACATATTATACAACTGTTCTTTAGGAGCATGGTGGTCAGGCCAAAACCAACCTGTACCAGGCTTTTCAAAATGGGATGCACTGCCCAAACCAAAGCGCCATACTAAGTAGCCCGTAATAATACATAAAACAGGAGCTATCCATGAAATACTGTTCCCTGTGCGTTTTACCTGTGCCGATGAAACTGGCTTTACTGGTGCAGTGTTCTTAATCTCTGCCATAAAAGTTCAAGTTTTTAAAGTGATTGGTTAATGTCTAATATATCAAATGATTACCAACTACAATGCTAATAAAAAATATAATTCAATAAAAAAATAATTCTGTTTATTTAAAGTTCAAATATTTCACATTTAAAGCATATATATTAGTAACTATTTTCATTTCCGTTAATTAAAAGGTGTAAATGTAAAGATTATTCGTATCGTAATGCCACTATCGGATCAAGTTTTGCTGCTTTTACAGCGGGATACAATCCTGCTACTAATCCAACAACAGTACAAACCCCAATTCCAGCAAAGATCCAGTTCCAAGGCAGAACAAAACCGGTATTGAGCAATAAAGCTACCACATTCCCTATTAAAACACCCAATATAATACCCGTTCCGGCACCTAACAGACTAATAATGATTGATTCAAATAGAAATTGGCGACGGATGTCCGATTTTGTGCCCCCTAATGCTTTTACTAATCCAATTTCCTTGGTACGCTCATTAACGGCAACTAACATAATATTCATTAACCCTATTGCGGCTCCCATTAAAGTAATAAAAGCAATACCAATGGAAGCTATTTCTAAAAATGATAAATTAGATAACAAAACCTGTGCAATAGAATCACTCTTATCAATAAAGAAATTATCTTCATCACGAATATCCAGTTTCCTGATCGGCCTAAATACACCCTCAGCCTCAGATGCAGCCATATTTAATAATTTAACATCCTGAACTGTTACACCAATTAAAAATGATGTACCTGTTTTAAAGTTCTTACGCAGGCTATTATAAGGCATTATTACTACCGTCCCTGAATTAAAAAAGGCACTCGAACTTTTCTTCTTCAATACTCCTATTACCCGATACGGTTGATGATCAACATGAATAATGGTTTCTAACCCTTTTGAAATATTTTTAGGAAACAAGGTAGTTGCTGCAGAATAACCCAACAAACACACGTTCGCGCCTGATGCAATTTCCGTAAGAGAAAAATTCCTCCCTTCCAAAATCTCAGAGCCATCCATAGAAACATAATTCTCATCTCCCCCAAATACCTTAATCACCGGATTCGTCTTAAACAATGAGTTATTCACTACAATTCCAGTAGGACCATCCAATGCAAGCGCTACAGAAGAATTGGGAAATTTATACTGTGCTTTAAATGCAAGGGCTTCATAATAATTAATAGGAAGCCCAATATTAGATTTCCGATCTTTTTTAGTATTTGAATTTGAAGACTTATTCGACTCCTTTCTGCCATCTCCAAACCGAATAATCCAACTACGGTGCCGAATACTGAATGAATTTGCACCCATGGTAGAGAAACTCGATGTTAAACTATTACTTGCTGCTTTAATAGCAGTAATTATGAGAATCAAAGCAAAAATTCCTAATGCAATAATAATAACGGTTATGGACGTACGAAGTTTATTTATTTTGAGATTACGCCAGGATAAAGAAAGTACATCAAAAAAAATCATGCTGTATAATTGGGCTAAATATACAGATATTACCCTAAGTTAAATAAACATCCAGCCTAAAAGCCACTCAGGATTAATACCAAGAGCAATAATTAAACAAGCTATTAACAATAATACCCATTCAAAGCTTCTGGAAACTTTTATCCCTTCATTATTTCCTTCAGGGTTTTTAAAATATATAGCACGTATAACCCTGAAATAATAATAGGCACTTACTGCTGCAAATAACACAGCAACCACTACCAGCCAAAAATAAACACCTGTTTGAACGGCAGAAGCCAGCATATAAAATTTAGCTAAGAACCCTGCTGTTAATGGTATTCCGGTAAGAGACAATAAACATACTGTTGTTCCTAAAGCCAGCAGAGGATGTGTTTTTCCCATCCCATTAAATCCTCCATAAGTGATGTCATCCATCCGGGCAAGCACACCAAAAACACCTATAGATGCTAAACTATACGCTGCAGAATACAGCACCAAACCTTCCCGTGCCATATCATTCATAGCAAACAATGCAAATAGCATAAAACCCGCCTGAGCAATACTCGAATAGGCCATCATTCGCTTTACACTCTGCTGAAAGATAGCCGTGATATTACCAACCAGTAAAGTAGCTACAATCAAAAGCGCAATCAACATCTGCCACTGCGCATGCATAACCCCAAATGCATTCTCAAACAGTCGTAAAAAAGCAAAAAATCCAGCAATCTTTATTACAGACGACATAAATGACGTAACCACCGTTGGGGCTCCATCATAAACATCCGGCGTCCAAAAATGAAAAGGAGCAACAGAAACTTTAAATGACATAGACGATAAAAGCAACAACATGCCAATAACGGTAAGCACCGGAAGCGCTCCTACTCCAAACTGCATATTATTGATATAAAAAGAGGCAACCGGGTTACTTCCGTACAAAAATGCAATCCCCATTAGCATTAGTCCGGTAGAAAAAGAACCTAATAAGAAGTATTTTAATGCTGCCTCATTGGCCACTAGATTTCGCTTATCACTTCCCGTTAGTATGTATAACGGAATTGTCATTATTTCAATACCTAAAAAAAGAAGTAATAAATTATTAAATGTTGAAACCAAGCTAACGCCACAAAGAATAAAGAACAAAATGGCAAAATACTCAAATCTGTGCTTCCCAATCTTCTCAATATCACGGCCATTTAATAAGAAAATTAAAAAGGTAATACCAAAAACAATAGCTAGAAAAGTGAGATTAAAAGTGCTGCTGCGAACCATATCCATGGTAGGAAGGGTAAAAAGGCTAAATCCACTTGTCAGCTCCATGGCATTAACCACAAATACCAAAATAATACCCAACATGCCCATGTATCGTGGAGCGGTGGTGCTACGCATAAATGCGCCGGCTATCATCATTATCACTCCCCAGAGTGCTGTAAAAACAATTGCATTCATATCTGCTCTATATATTTCACCCTTTATTTAAGGGCAAGCGCCTGTATGGCACTTTCAGTAAATTGTAACACAGGTTGCGGATAAATACCCAACACAAAAATAAACAACACAATTACCGATAGGGCTATCTTCTCCATTAATGAAATATCTGTTATGGATTTAACAGATGAAACCATCTCTCCATAAAACACCTTTCTTATCATACTTAAAATATAAGCAGCCGCAAGTACAATACACACCAGCGTTAGCACTGCAAATAAAATACGATAGCTAAATAAACTGCTAAACATCAAAAACTCTCCCACAAATGCATTAGTAATAGGAAGCGCAATATTAGCCATTCCAATAATCACAACAAATATGGTAAGTGCAGGCGCTTTATGTGAAACCCCGCCTAATTCAGATATCCGTTTAACACCTGTCTTCCTTTCAATTAAATCAACCACTATCCACAAGCCTATGATATTAATACCATGATTAAACATTTGCAATACGGCTCCCTGTAATCCAGATGATTCTTGTGTTAAAATAGCAGCAGCCATTAGTCCCACGTGAGCAATAGAAGAATAAGCTACCATCATTTTTAAATTATCCTGCACCATAGCAATCAAACTGGCATACACCATTCCAATTACAGCCAGCCACATCACCACATTACCATAATGTGCAACGCCCTCCGGAAAAATAGGCAATAACCAACGCAGCAAACCAAATAATCCCATCTTTACCATTATACCGCTCAGCACCATCGTTACCGGTGTTGCTGATTGGTCATAGGTATCAGGCTGCCAGGTATGAAATGGAAAGATGGGCATCTTCACTGCAAATGCAGCAAAAAACAACCAAAATAACCACCCCTGCTCTTTAGCAGATAGGGTAGCAGCCTGAAAAGCAGAATAAGAAAAAGAATGCATAGCCGAAGTTCCATCACTAAAAATGCGTTCAGGCGTATGCATGTAAACATATATTATTCCGGTAAGCATTAAAAGCGAACCGGTAAATGTGTACACAAAAAACTTGAACGTAACAGGCACCCTTCTTTCTCCTCCCCACATGCTACACAAAAAATACACCGGAACAAGTGCCAACTCCCAAAAGAAATAAAACATTAATGCATCATACGCAGAAAACACACCTAAAATACCAGCCTGTGTTAATAACATCAAGCCAAAAAATTTACCGGCATTTTCACGCGGCTGTTTATAGGATGATAAAAATATTAAAGGATATGACAACGCTGTTAAAAACGAAAGCAACAATCCTATACTATCCAGTCTTAAATGATATGCATTACCTAAATACTTCAACCAATAATAACTCACTTGATTATAACCCGGATACTTTGACTCATCATTATAAAACATTGCTACTACTGAAACTGCCAAAATGAGTATAGAGGCAATTAATGCAAATGCCTTAACAGCTCGCTTTTCTTTTATAAAAAAACAAAGAATCCCCGCAAGTAGCGGAATCCAAATAAGCAACTCCGGAAATGTAATGTAGGTTCCCAACATGCAAATATTTTACAAAAACAATTGTATAATTAAAAGTGCTATAAATCCTAATACCATCAATAATACATACCCTCCAATTTGGCCGCTTTGCAAATAGCGCAGCTGCCGGCTGGCATATTGCACTACCGACCCAACCCCATTCACAACCCCATCTATTCCTTTTATATCTATTGTATTATTAAAAAAGTGAGATATGGATTTTAATGGTTGTAAAATGATTTTTTCATAAAACTCATCTATATACCATTTATTCCTTAATACAGTTCCAAATGCGCTGTCTTTCTCACTTCCTATTGTGTATTTACTAAATTTATTCCAGGCCACTATCATTGCAGCAATAGCTACAATAGCTGATACAGCCATCAAAATATACTCAGTATTATGGCTAACCGTATGTGAACCCATTAACTTTGCGGAAGGTGCAAATACCGGAGCCAAAAAATCACTCAATTGATGCGCTCCACTCATTATTACTTCAGGAATACCAATAAACCCGCCAACAATAGACAAACCGGCAAGCACCAATAATGGCAGGGTCATAGATGATGGACTTTCGTGTAAGTGAGCCTCTTGTTCAGAAGATCCACGAAACTTTCCAAGAAAGGTCATGGCATATAACCTAAACATATAAAACGCAGTGAGTAATGCACCAAAAACACCCAAGCTCCACAATATCGGACTCTTCATAAATGAAGCAGAGAGAATTTCATCTTTTGAAAAAAAGCCGGATAAAGGAGGGATACCGGCTATGGCTAAACATGCAATTAACATAGTAATATGCGTAATCTTCAGGCGATTTTTCAATCCGCCCATTACTTGCATATCCTGTTCTCCACCCATAGCATGAATTACACTTCCTGCACCAAGAAATAATAAAGCTTTGAAAAATGCGTGTGTCATTACATGAAATACAGCCGCAGTATAGGCCCCAACACTTAATGCAAGAAACATATATCCTAACTGGCTTACGGTAGAATAAGCCAATACCTTTTTTATATCATTTTGCTTTAGAGCAATGGAAGCTGCCAAAAGCATGGTAGCAATACTCACTACTGCAATTACACCTTGTGTAAAAGGAGCCATGGTGTACCATACATTGCTTCGGGCAATTAAATACACCCCTGCGGTAACCATGGTGGCAGCATGTATAAGTGCACTTACAGGTGTTGGCCCAGCCATAGCATCAGGTAACCAAGTATATAATGGCAATTGAGCACTCTTTGCTGTAGCTCCTAAAAATAATAATAGCGTGATGCCGGTAATATCAGACTGGCTAAGTTTAGCTAAACTTTCAGCTGTAAACACTTCAGAAAAGCTGGTGGTCCCTAATCGGGAAATAACCCAAAACACAGCCAGCAAAAAACCAAAATCTCCAATCCTATTCATAACAAATGCTTTCTTACCTGCTGAAGTATATTCCGGATTTTTAAACCAATAACCGATAAGCAAATAAGAACATAATCCAACACCCTCCCAACCAATATACATTACTGCAAAATTGTTTGCAATAACCAATAAGAGCATTGAGAAAACAAACAAATTGAGGAAGGAAAAATATTTTGAAAAATCTTTTGATGATTCTCCATGCATATAACCGATAGAATATACATGAATTAGAAAACCAACTCCGGTAATCACCAACAAAAAGATTGAGGTGAGCGGGTCTATAAAGAAATCAAAGGCAATATGAAGATTATGAATTTTGATAAAATCAAAATAGGTAGCCAATATAGAACCACTTTCCCTAACCTGTAAAAAAGCCACAAAACTAATAATCAAGGATGCCAGTACAACAACCGACCCTATTAAACCCGAAAGGCTTTTACTTAAAAAATTTCTACCTAATCCGGTAATAATAAACCCAATTAAGGGTAGAACCGGAATCAGCAAAATCAATAATTTCATATTACTCATAACGCCATTAATCGGTTAAAAACAAAATCAATACTTTAATCGGTTTAAGAAGTTAACATCTACCGAATGGGTATTACGGTAAAGCATAACAATCAAAGCTAACCCAACTGTTACCTCTGCTGCAGCTACTACCATAATAAAAAACACAAACACCTGTGCATCGCTGGCAAATGTTGGTGATGCCTTTGCCACCGGGCTTAAAGCATGCATTTTAGAAAACGCTACCAGCAACAAGTTCACCGAATTTAACATCAGCTCAATACACATAAACACGATGATGGCATTACGCCTGATTAACACACCCACCACACCAATGGTGAACAGTATCATTGATAATATGATGTATGCTTTTATTTCCATAAATTAAAATTCATTTCAACGCTTATAGGTTTCATACTGTTTAACCTTATTTCTCTCATCAATCTTCCTCCCTTCTACCAATAATTACAGCACCCATTATTGCACTCAAAAACAAAACACTGCTTATTTCAAAAGGTAGAACATAATTATTAAACAAAGTCTTTCCTAAATTAGTAATTAAACCCGCATCCCCAACTTTGAGTTGAACCGGTTGCGTTTCCTGCAAACGCATTACAGCTAACACAATAATCAGCAACATTACACCACCCGATAAAACACCTAAAATTTGCAGGCGATAATTTTTCACCGGTTCTATATCTTCCTGATTTAAGTTCATCATCATCACTACAAAAAGAAATAGAACCATAATAGCACCGGCATACACAATAATGTTAACCACTGCTAAAAATTGGGCATTTAACAACAAGTAGTGGCCTGATATTGCAAAGAACACAACAATAAGCCATAAAATACTATGAACAGGATTTTTACTAAACAGCACCATTAGGGCTGCACCAACAACCATAATAGAAAGCAATAAAAAAAGCAGTGTGGTAATTTGCATGAACCTCTTATTAACTATCCTTTTGTTTAATTCGTTTTGGTTTGTTTCCTAATGCCTTCTCATAAGCCTCGGGTTCTTTAACAGGATGAGGAATCAACAAATCCTCCTTTGTATAAATAAACTGCTTACGAGTATAATCAGAAGGAGTAAATGTTTCAGTTAAATAAATTGCATCCTTAGGGCAGGCTTCTTCACATAATCCGCAAAAAATACAGCGCAACATATTAATCTCATATCGTGCAGCATATTTTTCTTCACGATATAAACTCTCCTCCCCGGGTTGCCGCTCGGCAGCTTCCATAGTAATTGCTTCAGCAGGACAAGCTACTGCACATAATCCACATGCTGTGCAGTTCTCTCTGCCTTCTTCATCACGATTAAGTACATGTAATCCTCTAAAAGCGGTACCAAAAACACGCTGTTTTTCAGGAAACTGAATGGTGGGCTTACGCCTGAAGATATGTCCAAATGTAATGGCTAAACCTTCCACAACAGCAGGCACATAAATCTTTTCCATTAGGCTCATTGGCCTGCGATCTACGGGTTTTGATCTATTTGTAAACGGTGTCATTTTAAAACGGCAAATTTATGGTTTAAAATTGCTCTACTTTATTTATTTGTAAACAACATCCAAGCCCCTGTTGCCAACATATTAAATAATGCAAGCGGAATTAGGGTCTTCCATCCCAATCTCATCAACTGATCGTACCGAAAACGGGGAACAGTCCACCTGACCCATATAAAGAAAAACAAGAACAATGAAATCTTTATCATAAATGCCAAAACACTCAATATACCAGCCACATTAGTTGATAAGGTGGACTCATCTACAAAAGGTATATCATATCCTCCAAAAAATAAGGTAACCATTACTGCGCTGGAAATAAACATATTTACATATTCAGCAAACAAATAAAAACCCAACTTCATTGAAGAATATTCTGTATGATAACCTCCAATCAATTCATTCTCCGCCTCCGGCAAATCAAATGGTGTTCGGTTACATTCAGCAAATGCACATATAAGATAAATAAAGAACCCCAATGGTTGATATACAATATTCCAATAACCAGCTTGTTGTTGCAATACAATTTCATTAAGTCTTAGCGTTCCTGTTATCATCAAAAGGGCTATAAGAGAAATACCTAATGCCAACTCATAGCTAATTATTTGAGAGGCTGCCCGTAACCCTCCCATTAAAGAATATTTATTGTTACTTGCCCAACTTCCAATCATTATCCCATATACACCCATACTCACAACACCGAACACATATAAAATTCCAATGTTTACATCTGCAATCTGTAATGGAACTGTTCGGCCAAATATTTCAAGATTGCTTCCCCAGGGAATTACAGCACTTGCCAGTAATGCAAATGTCATTGCCAATCCGGGGCCCAAAATGAATAAAAAATGACTTGAGAAATTAGGAATTATTTCTTCTTTGAAAAACAATTTTACACCATCGGCAAGTGGTTGTAAAATACCAAACGGTCCTGCACGGTTGGGGCCTAGCCTGTCTTGAATAAAAGCAGCTACACGCCTTTCGGCAAATGTTGTGTACATGGCAACCACCATACATAATCCAACAATAATGGCAATTAAAACCAATTTTTCAATCAACAGAAAAGCATCAATATTTAACAGATAATGAAACATTCAGATTTTAATTTTCTTTAGTAGATGACTTTAATAATTCACTGTTATATTTCTCTGCATTTCCCGGATTTTCCGGTATTTTATTGTCAATATCATTGGCAATATCAAAATCTCTTGCTATAGCCGGACGATTCAACTCACTTAACTTTATATCCGGATCATTCACTTCACTAACGCTACGAATATTCATCAGCAAATTGGGTTTTAATCCTCCCATCACATCCATAAGGGTTTCCTTTGGCTTAATCGTGTTGCGATATTTATTTACATTAACTACCGAAATCTTTCTCACCGTAGCCGGCCCTTCAATAACCCAATCACTTACTTGTTTCTTTTCAAACCTACAAGTATTGCAAATCCACGCCGGTTCACCATCTATAATTTGCACCTCACCCCATTCATTATCACGCGTGGTAACCCTAAAAATTTCATCACCGCGCATCCAGGCAGTAGCCTTACCACAGCATTTTGGGTTTTCACAATCCCGATGTACATATACCGGTTTAGTAAACCAAACCCTGTTCTTAAATCGGAAAGTACGATCTGTTAGCGCTCCAACAGGGCAAACATCAATCATATTGCCACTAAAATCATTGTCAATAGCTCTGGAAATATAGGTGGAAATAAATGCCCGGTCTCCCCTATCCATAACCCCATGAATACGCTTTTCGGTAATCTGATCAGCCACATGAATACAGCGATAACACAATATACAACGTGTCATGTGCAGTTTTATATAAGGGCCAATATCCTCTAAAATAAAGGTGCGACGTACAAATTTATAACGAGTACCTTCATTTCCATGGCTATAACTTAAGTCCTGTAAATCACATTCCCCGGCCTGATCACAAATAGGACAATCGAGTGGATGATTAATAAGTAAGAATTCCACCACGCCATCACGAGCATCCAATACTCTTTCACTAGTTATGTTTTTTACCACCATACCCTCTTCCACACTGGTGCGGCAACTGGCCACTAATTTAGGGATAGGGCGAGGATTGGCTGCAGACCCTTGGGTTACCTCTACCAAGCAGGTTCTACATCTGCCACCACTACCTTCCAAAGATTTATAATAGCACATGGCAGGCGGAGCAACAGCACCTCCAATTTGGCGTGCTGCTTCAATAATTGAAGTACCGGGAGCTACCTCCGTGGTAATGCCATCTATCGTAACTTTTACTTTTGCAGCCGTATCTTTTTTAATTTCATCGGCCATGATATATATTTTTTAAAAGACTAAAAGTCTTTGATGTTATTAATTATTTTATGTTGTTACTTGAATCGGATCTGCATAATGAGCAAGACCATAATTTTCAGTAAGACACTTTTCAGGATTCAACACATGCCACTCAAATTCGTCTCTGAAATGCCTGATTGCAGCAGCCACCGGCCACGCTGCAGCATCCCCGAGCGGACAAATGGTATTCCCTTCAATTCTGCGTTGTACATCCCACAGCAAATCAATATCACTCATTGTACCCTTTCCATTTTCCATATTCCGCATGATTTTCTCTAACCATCCCGTTCCCTCACGGCAAGGGCTACACTGTCCGCAGCTCTCATGCCAATAAAAACGAGAAAGTGTATATGTATGCTTTACTACACATTGATCTTCATCCAATACAATAAAACCACCGGAACCCATCATACTTCCTGTAGCAAACCCACCATCACTTAAACTCTCATAATTCATATATCGAGTTTCTCCTTTGGCTGTTTTAAGTAATAAATTAGCCGGTAAAATAGGAACCGATGAACCACCCGGAATACAGGCCTTTAATCGCTTACCATTTGCAATTCCTCCACAATATTCATCACTGTAAATAAATTCCTCAACAGAAATAGTCATATCTATTTCATAAATTCCGGGCTTTTTAATATTACCACAAGCAGAAATCAATTTCGTTCCTGTTGACCGACCTACACCAATTTTTGCATATTCCTCACCTGTAATATTTATAATAGGAACTACTGCTGCTAATGTTTCAACATTATTAACCACTGTAGGGCAACCATATAATCCTTTTACAGCGGGAAAGGGAGGTTTAATACGTGGATTACCACGCTTTCCTTCCAGGCTTTCCAACAAAGCTGTTTCCTCTCCACATATATAAGCGCCGGCACCACGATGAACATACAATTCACAATCAAAACCGGTGTTTTGAATGTTTTTTCCGAGCCATCCATTAGCACGGGCTTCTCCAATTGCAGTTTCTAAAATATCTGCAACCCAGGCATATTCACCTCGTATATAAATATAGCTTCTGTTACTTCCTAAAGCGAATGATGAAATAATCATTCCTTCAATAAGAATATGTGGAATGAACTCCATTAAATAGCGATCTTTAAAAGTTCCCGGCTCGCTTTCATCTGCATTACAAACCAAATAACGTGGAACTCCTTCCGGCTTTGCCAGGAAACTCCATTTTAAACCCGTAGGAAAACCTGCACCGCCTCTGCCTCTCAATCCACTTTTCTTCACCTCCTCAGTAATCTCAGCAGGTGTTAACTTAAATGCTTTTTCTGCAGCACGATATCCTCCTTCCCTGCGATATACTTCGTAAGATTTAATCCCTTCTACGTGAGCTTTTTCTAATAATAATTTTACAGACATAGCTTAAAAGGCAACTTGTATTAAGATGCCATAGCAGCCTCCTTTCTGCATGTTTCAATAATTTCATCCACTCGTTGTGGTGTTAAATGCTCTTTGTAATGATCTCCCAACTGCATCATGGGTGCATAACCACATGCCCCAAGACATTCCACAGTTTTTAAAGTAAACATACCATCTTCGGTAGTTTCGCCCACATCAATGTTTAGTTTCTGTTTGATATAATTTATAATATTATCACTACCATTAATCATGCAGGGCCCTGTATGGCAAACTTCAAAAACATAATTACCCACAGGTTTGATGTGATACATAGAATAAAATGAGGCTACCTCGTACACCTCAACAGGCTCTAACTTTAATAACGAAGCCACGTAATCCATTACCGGTACACTTAACCAGCCACCAAAGCTATCTTGTGCCATGTGTAACACATGAAGCAAGGCACTCTTCTGCCTCCCTTCCGGATAACGCTCAATTACTTTATCTATCTCTTTTAACTGCTCAGCAGTAAATTCCACTTTCATAATCATTTATGTTACGCATCAAGCTCCCCGGCAATGAGGTTCAAGCTGCTCATGGTTATAATAGCATCACTTAACATGCCCCCTTTAATTAATTCAGGATAGGCTTGATAATAAATAAAACAAGGTCTTCTGAAATGTACACGATAGGGCGATCTGGAACCATCACTCACAAGATAAAACCCTAATTCACCATTTGCTCCTTCAACGGAATGATATACCTCACCAACAGGCATATCAATCTCACCCATTATAATTTTAAAATGATAAATGAGCGCTTCCATCTTAGTGTACACATCTTCTTTAGGAGGCAAATAATATTCAGGAACATCTGCGTGATACACTTCAGCATCTGCCCCTTTAAATTCTTTTACTTTTTGATAAGCCTGGCGAATAATAGAAATACTTTGCCACATTTCCTCTTGGCGTACCAAAAATCTATCATAGCAATCACCTGTTGAACCAACCGGAATGGTAAAATCAAAGTCTTCATAACTTGAATATGGTGTATGTACGCGCACATCATAATCAACTCCGGCAGCTCTTAAATTAGGCCCGGTAAATCCATAGTTTAATGCACGTTCTGCCGATATGGGACCACAGCCAATGGTACGTTCCATAAAAATCCGGTTACGAACAAACAACCGTTCAAACTCTTTCAATTGCTTTGGATATTCAACCAGAAACTTATCTAAAATTTCAAAACACTTGTTATTGAAATTTCTTTCAAAACCACCAATACGTCCAATATTTGTAGTAATACGAGCACCACAAACTTCCTCATAAATTTCATAAATCATTTCCCGGTACTGCATCAAATATAAGAATCCGCTATATGCGCCACTATCCACACCTACAATAGAATTACAAATCAGGTGATCACTAATACGTGCAAGTTCCATAATAATAACACGTAAATAATCTACCCGCTTAGGCGTTTTTACACCCAATAGCTTTTCACATGTCATGTGCCATCCCATATTATTTATGGGTGATGAACAATAATTAAGGCGATCAGTTAAAGTGGTTATTTGATATAAATTGCGTCGCTCTGAAATCTTTTCAAACGCACGGTGAATATAACCTACAGTAGAAGTAGCTTTCAAAATCTTTTCACCATCCAATTCAATAATATTTTGAAACACTCCGTGCGTTGCCGGGTGTGTAGGTCCCAGGTTAAGCGTTGTAGTTGTTTTTTCTAAATTACCCTCAGCTAATGTAATATGATCACTCATGTCTTTTTCGGAATTTAACGTCCAAACATTTCATCGTCTTTATCTACCCTTGTTTGATCTTCCAATGGAAATTCTTTTCTCATTGGAAAGTAGTCCATTTCTTCCACATTTAGTACACGTATCAAGTTTGGATGGCCAACAAAATTAACCCCATAAAAATCGTAGGTTTCACGTTCCATCCAATTTGCCCCAGCGTATAATGCAGTTGCACTAAATACATCCGGCTTTTCTACCGGAGTATAAACCTTCATGCGGATACGTACATTATCTATATGATTATGCAAATGATATACTACAGCCAATTCCTCACCCACTCGTTTGGGATAATGTACTGCTTGTAAATCGGTAAGAAAACGGAAGCGCAATTCTTCATCATCAAACAAAAATTGCAATACTTTCAGATTAAAATCTTTTTGTGCGGTGAAAGTGAGCATGCCATAAGGGTCTCCCCATTCACTAAGCACATCTCCAAATTTTTCGTTTAACCGTTCCCGTATCCTTTCGTTAGTCAATTGCATAGTTTTGCTTTAGTACAATATTATTGAATACCGTATCCTGCAAGCAGGTCTTTATACCTATCACTGTGTCGGCGCCTTAAACTTTCATTACCTACCAAATCCTGAATTTTTAATATACCATCCAAAATAGCCTCCGGCCTTGGAGCACAGCCCGGTACATAAACATCCACAGGAATGACTTGATCTATTCCCTGTAAAACAGAATAGCTGTCAAAAATCCCTCCGCTACTTGCACAAGCACCCACAGCCATCACCCAACGTGGTTCGGCCATTTGTAAATATACTTGTCGTAATACAGGGCCCATTTTTTTTGCAATTGTACCCATTACCATTAATAAATCACACTGACGTGGAGAAAACCCCACACGCTCAGAGCCAAACCGTGCTATATCATAATGGCTGGCCATAGTAGCCATAAACTCAATACCACAGCAACTGGTGGCAAAAGGCAACGGCCAAAGTGAATTTTTTCTAGCCATCCCAACCAATTTATCAAAACGGGTTGCCATAAACCCCTCTCCCATATATCCTTCAGGGATTCCTTCAAACTTTACTTTATTATTATATTGAACCGGACGTGCCATAATTTTAAAATTAAATCAGTTGTAAAAAACAAAACTGAAGATTACATCATTACTTTTCCCAACGCAAAGCTCCTTTTTTAAAAATGTAAATAAACCCGGTTAGGAATAATGAAACAAAAATGACCACGGCAACAAAGCCTTCCCAACCCAAATCGCGGAAATTAATTGCATAGGGATAAAAGAAAATAACTTCCACATCAAATAATACAAACAGAATAGCTACCAGAAAATACTTTACAGCTATTGGTTGACGGGCATTTCCCTTAATTTCAATA
Organism: uncultured Ferruginibacter sp.; assembly: GCA_964490345.1. GTDB lineage: Bacteria > Bacteroidota > Bacteroidia > Chitinophagales > Chitinophagaceae > Ferruginibacter. Next base: position 31,269 of record CAZBBO010000002.1, on the reverse strand, counting down.
CCACTTTCAAAGTTTTGTAACTTATCACTCCCTCTTCTCTTTGGGCCAAGCTTGCTTGAAAGCAGCAGCAATCCACCTACAAGACCACCTGCAACTATTATCAGCATAACAACTGAAAAATAACTATCGGCGGATGTGGCTTGTGTTTGTAAAAAATGAAAAAGCATGAATACTAAATAATTTTAGCAAAATTAAGGTTCCCACGTTGATAAACAATTATTCCTAAAACGAAATTAATTCTAAAAAGCCCGGAAAATATCCGGGCTAAATGTATTATGCCTTTTATACACAACATAAAATGATGAATATATAAACCTTCACTATTTTTGAGATGCCTTAGACTTATTCTTTGTAATGAATTCTTTAAAATATAATAATTGCTCATCCGTTGGAGCAAAGGCGAGTCCCTTATCAACATACATCAGCGCTGCTTCGCTATCTTTTTTCACATTAAAATTATAACCCACAAAATATTTATATGCATTAATCAACCGGGTTTTTACATTAGGCTTGGTAGTATCCGATTCTCCAATTTCAATTACTTTATTATAATAAGGCACTGCCAATCCCAATTCACCGGTTGAATCAATTACTGAATATGCATTTCCTAACATATAATAGCCTAAAATATCATTAGGATACATATCAGTATAAATAGTAAAATAGCGGTTTGAAGAATCCATTGCATTGGCAACGTAAAAATTATATCCGGCATTAAACAAATCTACATTGGTAAACCCCTTCTTTATCCCCATAACCTTACCATACCATACAGCAGCTTCATAGGAATTATTTTGGTCTTCAAATGCCTTGGCCATGCTCTTTACATAGGAAACTCGATCACTTTCTTCACCATCCATTGTAATTGCCTTATTCATCATATTAGCAGCCTCAACCTCCTGACCGGGAAACTTTAGTAAGATTGTTGCATAAGCGGCATAGTCGCCGGATTTTATATTATCTGTGCTTTGGCGACGAAAATATTCTTGATAGCTATTCTTGGCATTCATGTACATTTCCTTCTTTTCTGTACTATCTTTTGTTTCCATTGACTCTCCAATTCGATTATAAGCAAGTGCTTTAATCCCATACAGGTTGGGATACGGATTAGAGCCTTCTGATTTAATACAATCATCAGCAGTCTTTATCGCATCATTAAATAGTCCTTGTGCATATTTCATAGATGCTCTATAATAGCATGCCTTAGGGTCGTCATCGGAATTTTGGAGCCATTTATTTAAATAATCTGCAGAACGCGGAACGTTTGTATTATAGAAATAGGCATATAAATTAGCATAGGTTGGAGCATACGCCGGATCCTTTGAAATAGCTGAATTATAGAGCGACATAAACAAGTCTTCCTGTGTAGCGCCCTGAGTTTGATATACCTTTCCTTTCCTATATAAAGCGCGAGCATAGTTCGGGTTAATAGCCAAGGCGGCATCATAGGACTGTACAGCATTTCCTCCATCTCCTATTTTACGATAAGCATCCCCTAAATTTGTAAGCACTTCGGGGTCTTTAAAGCCTTTAATTTCGGTAGCTTGCTTTAGTTTAGCAATAGCATAATTAGCATCCCCATTCTTACTATCCGGATTGGCATTTGCCAAACCAATAGCATTTAAAACAGGTATGCTCTTGCCCTTGCTTAAAGAGATAGCCGTTTCGAAGCGATTTCTGGCATCGGCTGTTTTTCCTTCAAGTAATTCCACATGGCCCATACCTGCAATTAGTAATGCACTATTAGGTGTGGTTTGAAGTGCTTTTAAATATACTGCTCGTGCTGCGGGTACATTTTCTAACCCAATCTCAGCCTGTCCTAAATAATAAGCAGCTTCATCATTTGAAGGCGATAAAGCCACCACCTTTTCCAATACCTCCTTAGCACTTTGATATCTTTCATAATAAATAAACTGCTTTCCTTCCTCAACACTTTGCGCCATAAGACTGCTCGCAAATAATAAAAACATAAAAGAGAAAATACCTTTTTTAAATCTGTTCATTTTTTCCATTTTTTGTTAGATGCACATAAGTTTTATTTTTTCTCAATAAAACGTTAAAGCTTTTAATAATAATTGACTATTTAATGTTGATTTTCACATTTCTAATATTAAACTCCATAACGGGAGCCAGGTAAAATCTCCTAAAAATCAGTTGGCCTCGTTCATAACGCATGAAATTAGCCAATCCTGTTCCCAATCCACTATAATTTTCACGCAAAATATAATATAATCCTCGCACCATCGGGTAAGAACGGCTGGTAATACTAATTTGGGTCGGTTTGATAAACGGTTTCCCCTCGCAAATTTCGCATCGAATTGCACAGATTTTAATCTTTTTCAACATTTCAAGCTGCTCCGGAACTTCAGGATTTCCAATCCAACTAAAACCTACCAACCCAATTGCTGCAGTATCGGTAGCTACATAATTCATCACTTCTATTGAATTTGGTGCAGCCTGAGTTACCGTAGTATCCGGCTTATCGCCTTTTAGCAAGCTATCCAGCACAAAGCGAAATGTACTTGTAGCACTTAATCCATCAAAAATAACTTTTTTACCTCTTTTTCTTCCGGTGATATAATCTGCCAATTGAGCCATAGTAAAAGTTGAATCCCTACTTCCCTTAGCCACTATTACTGCAATCCCATCCAATGCCAGCAAGTTCCATGATGGACGATAGTGCAAGGAATCTTTAAAGAAATTTTCTTCATTCTCAGATAGCCCCCGAGTTACAATTACCATTCGGGTGGCAGAATCATAAAAAATATCTTTCAAACATTCAGCCTCTGTTTTGTACCTCGCAGTAATTGTTGTAAGCGGATAAGTGTTTTTATACATCGTCAATTCCTCTTCAATAACCGGTTTAAATGATTCATCTACACTAATTTCAATACTGCCTGTTGAAACTGAATCAATATTTGGGTCTTTCTGTGGGCCACACCCAGTGATAAAAAATAAAAGCCCAAGAATCAAAGAGGGAAACAGCTTCATTTTTTAAAATAGTTTTTCCTGATTCCTCTGTAAATTCTGAATCCTCCATAAATAATGCAGATAATTCCAAATCCCTTCATTGGTGGTGTATTAAACTGTACTTCGAGGCCGGTATTAAACTTTTTAATAAAAACCAGGAAAATCCCCATTCCCAGCCAGAGCACTCCCATTCCCATATCCATTATGCTGCGCATACGAACAAACCCTCTATCACGGGCATTCATATTTTCTTTTTCCGCTGCCATAAAATTTCTTTTAGAGAAATAAGCAATTTACAAATTTTCAGTAGAAGTAGAGGCGCCTCATTGTTTTTTAATCTGCAAAAACTTCCAAGCTTAAATATAGTTCTATCACAGCATGCCTAAGGCCTAATGACTATCTTTGTTTAATGAAGATTTTGATGGTTTGCCTTGGAAATATATGCAGAAGCCCTATTGCAGAAGGTGTTTTACAACACCTTGCCAAAAAAAACGGGCTGCAATGGGAAATAGATAGTGCAGGCACACTTCCGTTCCATATTGGCGAGCCGCCGCATCCATTCAGTTGCATAATATCAAAAAAGAATGGAATTGATATCAGCAACCAAACCTCTCGTTTGTTTGTTAAAGAAGATTTTGAACGATATGATGTTATTTTTTCTATGGCAAAAGATGTGATTGACGATGTTTTTAAAATTAGTAGTACAAATTTTGATTCCGGTAAAATAAGATTACTGATGGATACTATTTATCCGGGTGAAGGTCGGGATATTCCTGATCCTTACTATGGAAATGAAAAAGACTATGAACCCATTTTTAAAATGATTTTCAATGCATGTGCAGCTTTTATTGAGCAACAAACTAACCCGGCAAACAATACGAATTAATGAATAAAGTTGGCATCCCTCAAGGTACGCGTGATTTTTCTGCTTCTATAGTTGAAAAGCGGCTATTTATACTAAATACTATCCGTACTGTTTTCCAACTCTATGGATTTGAGCCACTGGAAACGCCGGCAATGGAAAACCTAAGTACGTTAATGGGTAAATATGGTGAGGAAGGAGATAAACTATTATTCAAAATTTTGAATAATGGATTGAATGACCCTAAAAATCATGACAAAGCAAAACGAGGCTTTGAAAGCCTAATGGAAGGGAAGTCAACGGCCGACCTTACTGAACGCGCATTGCGCTATGACCTCACTATTCCTTTTGCCCGGTATGTTGCCATGCATCATGGCCAGCTAACGTTTCCGTACAAACGCTACCAAATGCAGCCGGTGTGGCGTGCAGACCGGCCACAGAAAGGGCGTTACCGGGAGTTTACCCAATGTGATGCAGATATTGTTGGTAGCAAGTCGTTAATTAATGAATGTGAACTTGCCTTAATTTATCACCGTGTCTTTACTTCTCTGAGGATGAAAAATTACAGCCTGCAAATAAATCACAGAAAGATATTGTACGCATTAGCCGAATTAACAGGGGATTCAAATAAACTATCAGACATCACGGTAGCCATAGACAAGTTAGATAAAATAGGCTGGCAAAAAGTAAGTGAAGAACTTATAGAAAAACAACTTTCCTCTGAAGCGATAAACACCATAGAAAAATATTTGGCTATTAAAGGAAGCAATGAAGAAATATTAATAGCTTTAAAAGAGTTATTACAAAACAATATGGAAGGGGAAAGTGGTATTGAAGAACTATCCTTTCTAATAAGGAATCTAACGACCACAAATACACGCATTGACTTATCGCTGGCCCGCGGGCTTAACTATTATACCGGTACTATTTTTGAAGTTAGGGCGCCGCAAGAAGTGAAAATTGGGAGCATTGGTGGTGGTGGGCGATATGATAACCTTACCGGATTGTTTGGTGTTCCTGATATCCCCGGAGTAGGTATTAGTTTTGGTGTAGATAGGATTTATGATGTAATGGAAGAATTAAATCTATTTCCTAAAAACTTAACCAACCGAACTGATGTTTTATTTTTCAATTTGGGAGAAAAAGAATCAGGAGCTTCTTTTCAATTAATGGAAAATTTACGTAACGAAGGTATAAGTGCGGAAATGTTTCATGAAGCAGTCAAAATGGATAAACAATTCAAATATGCAGAAAAAAAGCAAATTCCGGTAGTGGCAATTATTGGGAACAATGAATTAGAAGGTGACAGGGTGATTATTAAAAACCTAGCTACAGGAAAACAAGAGCAAATAACCATTTCTGAATCTATTTCATATTTAAAAACATTATTAAAAAAGTAGCCCCATGAAAAATTATAAAATATTATTCTTATTCATTCTTTTAGCATCTCTCTTTTCATGTAAAAACCGCGGAGGTGATGCCGCCCGGTTTATTCCAAAAGATGCTGCACTGGTAATTCATTTAAATGGTAAATCTCTTTTTGAAAAATTACCCTGGGAAGATATTTTACAAAATGAAGCAACAAAACATATCCTTGCAGACAGTTCAGTTCCTGAAGTTTTTAAGAAAGTAATTAACAATCCCCAAGAATCAGGAGTTGATACGAAAAGTGATATATATTCCTATCTGCTGAATGACTCCAAAGGCAGTATGTGTATTATTTTAGGACCACTAAAAGATGCATCAAAATTTACTGCCTATCTAAGTTCCTTTAAAGAGAATAAAGTTGCTACATCAGGTAATCTTCAAACTATGGTCAACAATTTTGCTGCAACAGTTTGGGATAATAGCAGATTCCTTATGTTACTTGAAATCCCTGATTTTAAAAACCAACAAACCAATAACCTTGAAATAGATAGCATCAATTTTAAAAACTTCTTAAAAGTCAGCGATCGGGACCTCCTGGGTGAGGCTTCAAAATTGTTCGAGTTAAATGAAAAGGAAAGCATGAAACGAGAGCGGCGTTTTAGCAGGATGATTCGTAACGATGGCGATGTTCATCTTTGGGTAAACAACTATGGGTTAATGAATAACTTATATAACCAACCCAACATTTCTGTTCCTTTTAATATGGACAAATTTTATAAAGATAATTTCAATGCATTTACCATTCGCTTTCAAAACGGACAAATAAAGGGTGAATCCATCTATTATACCAACAGGGAACTAACAAGAGTGATTCAAAAAAATTTCAGTAAACCCATTAACAAGGATATTGTAAACAAATTAGATGAAAGGAAATTGGCAGCCCTTTATTTCTTCAATATGAAACCGGAAGGAATTAAGGAAATCATAGACATACAGGGGTTAACCGGCTTAGTTAATATGGGAGCTATGATAGCCGGATTTTCAATAGATGATGTGGTAAAAGCATTTAAAGGTGATTTTGTTTTTGCTTTGAGCGACTTAGAACGGGGCGAAAAGGGTATTCCTAATGGCAATTACCTTTTTGCAGGAACCATTAAAGAGAAAGCAGCCTTTAATCAGGTATTTGCGGGAATAGACAAGCTACTTGGTTTGAGTGTAGGCAGCGAATCTTCTAAGAAGATTTATCATGAAGTTTTAGGTAATTATTTTGCTATTGGAAACAGGACCACCTCAGTAAAAAGATATTTAGCTACCAAAAGCAGTCCTATCCCCGCATGGGAAAAGCTAAAAGGTTACCCAACAGGAGGCTTCTTTAATCTTCAATATTTATTGAATACTTATCAGCCTACAGATAGTAGTAAATCACTACAAACTATATATAATTTAAATAAAGAAATGTGGAACAATTTGTACGTATATGGAGGAAGAAGTAAAAATGGAGGTACCCTACATTCCTTTGAGTTTAACTTAATGGATAAAAACACCAATAGCCTGAGGCAACTTAACCAGTTTTTTAATAATAGTTTTGAATGGCTAAAAAAAGAAGATGCTATTAAAAAGAAATTAAACGAAGCAAAAGAAGAAACAGAAGTTGACACTACAGAAACATACAAGCAGGTTCCATCCTCATATTCTCCATAACCTTGTCAATCAGGTTGAATATAAATGAGTATCATTTTACACCATCCTATTCCGGTTTATTTAGAATCTGAAAAAACCAAAAATTCAATGGTGTGGGGAAAAGTTTTAGTATTTGAAAAGGGTAAAAAATATCAAATTACTGCACCAAGTGGGAGTGGTAAAACTTCCCTGGTTCATTTTTTATACGGCCTTCGAAAAGATTTTTCAGGTACTATCAAAATTAATGAAACTCTTATTGCAAATGCAAGTGATGATTCCTTATCTGCTATTCGTTCAAATACTTTATCCTGTGTTTTTCAGGACTTAAAGTTATTTCCCTATCATACAGTTAGTCAAAATTTAAAGATTAAAAAAGCGTTGAGTTCATTTTCGGGTGCATTAAGTATACCAGAAATGGCAAAGCGCTTAGGTATTTACAGCAAAATGGAACAATCTGTAATTCATTGTAGTTATGGAGAGCAGCAACGCGTTGCCATTATTAGGGCATTATTGCAACCATTTGACTATTTAATGCTCGATGAACCATTTAGTCATTTAGACAATAAGAATCGGGAGCGCGCCTTTGCATTAATTATGGAGGAAGCAGACAAACGGAGTGCTGCCGTTATTATGATTGACTTACATGCTTCTCCTTATTTTGAACCTGATGAAAATATTATGCTATAACCTTTGAAACAGTTTAAGACCATATTGCCTTTTTTAAATACTGAAAGAAAAGGAAGCAACAGATTACTTAGTTATGCCGGATTATTAGCCGGAATAACATTATTGTTGTGTACGGTACAAATGTTTGTCAACATAGGTAAATTGACAGGCGAAAAAAACATATCACAAGATGGCTTTGAATACATTCCGATATCCAAAACAGTTACCAACGAAAACATGGGCTCAGACAACAGGTTTAACGATGCAGATATTGCTTATATCAAGCAACAGCCATTTATAACAGATGCGGCCCCACTAATTTCGAACCAGTTTAGAGCCACTATAAGCGCCGGTAATATTATTCCCTTTAGTACAGATATTTTTTTGGAGGCTATAAACGATGGTTTTATTGATACCTTACCTGAATCCTTTCATTGGAAAAGAGGACAAGGGGTTGTACCTATAATTTTTTCTGCCAATTTTTTAGAGATATACAATGTTTTTGCTCCAGGGCAAGATCTGCCACAGTTATCAGAACAAACCCTTAAAGCTTTGCGGATTAAACTTGAATGTTCTGGCCCCGGAGGTACTGAAGAATACGTTGCACATATAGTAGCCCTTAGCGACAGAATTAATTCGGTATTGGTACCTGAATCCTTTTTGAGTTATGCAAATTCCATTATAGGGCTGCAACCTCACCCATTAGCAGCAAGAGTATTTATTAAAACTGACAATGCCGAAAGTGCAGAATTCCTAAGCTTTCTAAATAAATCGGGGCTACATATAAATAAGGATCGGATGCGTTTGGGCCATATCAAACAAATTGTTTCTGTTGCCGTATCAGCAATAGGAATATTTGCTGTGTTGGTTATATTACTTTCGATAATGTCTTTGGGATTTTATTTAAAGCTTTTGGTAGCAAAAAGCAGGGATAATTTACAGTTGTTGCTGGTTTTAGGCTACAGTAAACGCTGGTTAATTAAAACTATAAGCAAACAGTGGATTCCGATTTACATTATAACCACCGTATGTGGCGTAGCCTTACTATTTGTTTTTCAGATTCTATTTAACACTCAATTTTCATTTAGAAAAGAATTAACCCCGTTCCCTTCAATATATGTACTGTTGCTTGCTATTATTATTGTCTTAATATGTATGGCTCAAAACAGACGAACCATAAAGAAACTATTGGAGGATGTTTAACTAAATTCCTCTTTGGCGGCACATGAGGTAAATTATCTTTGCATTATGATGAAAAAGAATATCCGGGAGTTTAATTTGCCTGATTTAAAAGCATATTTTGAAAGCATTGGAGAAAAAAAATTCAGGGCAATACAAGTGTATGAATGGTTATGGAAGAAGAATGTACGCAGTTTTACTGAGATGACTAACCTCTCTCTTGAACTCCGAGAGAAGTTAATGGATGTATTCAGCTTTAATGTTATTACCACTGACATTACCCAACATAGTTTAGATGGCACACTAAAGACCCGCTTCAAAACATATGATGGACATTTGATGGAGGGGGTGCTCATCCCAACTGAAAAGAGATTTACAGCTTGTGTTTCTTCTCAAATAGGTTGTAGTTTAGCCTGTAAGTTTTGTGCAACAGGACAAATGGAACGAATCCGGAATTTGTCATTTGAAGAGATTTATGACCAGGTTGCGATTTTAAATGAGCAATGCTTTATGGCCTATGATAAGCCCTTATCAAACATTGTATATATGGGGATGGGAGAGCCATTGTTGAATTACAAGCATGTGCTAAAGTCTATAGAACGAATAACTTCTACAGAAAGTTGGGGAATGAGCCCTAAGCGAATAACGGTATCCACTTCAGGTATAGCAAAGATGATAAAGCAATTGGGAGATGATGGAGTAAGATTCAATTTAGCACTATCACTTCATGCTGCGGATGATAAAAAGCGGAGTGAGCTGATGCCGATTAATGATACCAATAACCTCAGTCAATTGGTTGAAGCTCTTAATTATTTTTATCAAAAGACAAAGAATGATATCACCCTTGAATATATTCTTTTTAAAAACATAAACGATAGTATTGAAGATGCACAAAGGTTAGTAACGCTATACCGGCAAATTCCAACCCACTTAATTAACGTTATTGAATACAACCCTGTTGCCGGAGTTCCCTTCATTAAGCCCGAAGAGGAAACAACTAACCTGTTTACTCAATATTTAGCTAACCACCGGGTAAATGTGAGATTAAGGCGTAGCCGCGGGAAAGACATAGATGCCGCCTGTGGACAATTAGCCAACAAATCTTAGTGTGGCTTTTGCATTTAATTAACAACGCCGGGTTAAACTGCTAAGAACTTTTTATATCTATTATAAAAAATTACTCGAAATGAAAAAGTTAATCACCTTGTCACTTATTGCAACTTTCTTTACCCTTTCTGTATCAGCACAAAAAAGGGATGAAAGTGTATCCACTCAACCTGTAAAACAGGAGCGCATGCAGAAAATGCAAGACCAGCTTAATTTAACAGAAAAGCAAAAAACAGACATGAAGGCTATTCAGGAAAAGTTTAAAACTAAAATGCAGGATTTGAATGCTGAAAAGCTTACCAAAGAAGAAAGGATGTCTAAGCGTAAAGACTTACAGAAAGAGAAGAGGGCGGAAATGAATAAAATTTTAACTCTCGAACAGCAAACGAAGATGAAAGAGATGCGTGAAAACCATGAAGGAAAATTTGGGAACAAAGGAAATAGAGGTAATCATAAGGGAAAAATGAATAGGCCCAGAGCCGCCGCTGAGAACAAATAGTTTCTATAGAATAATAACCTTAATACCTTCTGAAATCAAAGGTGCAGGATTCTGCACCTTATTTTTATTTTACACTTATCTTTGAGCTCAACCCTGTTGAAAAACAGTAATACAAACAACATGAGTCAATCTCCTTTTAAAAAATTCATTAACAAGAAGAAAAATAGTCAGATTAAGGAATCCTTTAAGCAGGAAAAGCGACAAATTAAAAAAGAGAAAGCGGAGTTTTTTGAAAGAAAAAAACAAACCGAGTTAGCAGAAAAGAGAGCAAACTCATCCTCTAAGCCGCTTCCTACAGGTAAGAATAGGTCAAATGATAAAAAGGGAGGTGCCCCTTCATCCATTCCATCTCAAGCAAAGCAAACTGCCATGCCACTGAACAAATACCTGGCTCACTGTGGTATTTGTTCAAGAAGAGATGCTATTGATTTAATAGTGAAAGGGACTGTTAAGGTAAATGGAATAGTTATAACAGAGCCGGGATTTAAAGTACAGCCTGAAGATGAGGTTAAATATAACAATCATAAAATCTTTGTTACAAAGGATCTTGTGTATATTCTGCTTAACAAGCCAAAGGATTATCTAACCACCACCGATGACCCACAAGGCAGAAAAACAGTGTTACAATTAATATCCTCAGCTACCTCACAACGCATTTATCCAATTGGGAGGTTGGATAGGAACACATCTGGCGTTCTTCTATTTACGAATGATGGAGATTTAACTCAGCAATTATCTCATCCCAGCTACGAGGTAAGAAAAATTTATGAAGCAAAATTAGACAAGCCACTCACCAAGTCAGATTTTGAAAAAATACTTAGCGGGCTGGTTCTTGAAGATGGGAAGGTTAATGTTGATGCTTTGGCCTATGCTGATGTAAAAGACAAATCGGTGATTGGTATTGAACTTCATAGCGGGCGCAACCGAATTGTTCGCCGAATCTTTGAGCATCTTGGATATGATGTGAAAGGATTGGATAGAGTAATGTACGCCGGACTTACTAAAAAGAACGTAGATAGAGGAAAATGGCGCTACTTGAGTGAACGAGAAGTAAGGGCTTTAAAATTTTTAAAAAAATCGAATAAGCAAATTGGCAAAACCACCCTTTGACATCATATACGAAGACAGTGACCTCATTGCGATAAACAAGCCCTCGGGAATGCTTACTATTACTGACAGGGAAAATAACCAATCGCTAAAGGAAAGATTACAACATCACTATCCGGAAATATATACTATACATCGAATTGATAAAGATACCAGCGGTATTGTATTATTTGCTCGCAATGCTGATGCGCATAGATATTATTCTGGAATTTTTGAAAAAAGGGAAATAAAAAAATACTATTTAGCTGTAGTTAATGGATGTCCTTCCCCCCTATTGGGAGATTTAGCGGGAAGCATTATGGAGCATCCGGTAAAAAAAGGAACGATGATTATTCATCGCAAAGGGAAAGAGGCTCATACCGGATATGAAACCATTGAAGCACATCATTCCTTTTCCTTAGTTCGATTTCAGTTATTTACGGGAAGAACCCATCAAATAAGAATACATGCAAGTGATGCAGGCTTTCCTATTGCGTGTGATTCTGTTTATGGCAATGCTCAGCCTATCATGCTATCCTCTATTAAGCAACAGTATAAGCACTCTAAACGTGAAGAGGAAGAACAGCCATTGTTAAACAGATTAGCATTGCATGCATTTCAACTTTCCTTTATTGACCAAAAAGGCAACCCATTACAACTTGAAGCACCTATTCCTAAAGCATTTGCTGCACTAATGAACCAAATTAGAAAATGGGAACTAAAGAATTAAGAAAAATTACTGATACACTTCTAATAAACCATCCGGGAGAGATACAAATACTTTTTTAAGTTTTTGGTCAATTTGCAATAGATTTTCGTCATGGATGGGAATTAATGCTTCTTTATTATTTATAATTACCACACAAAGCAGTTGATGAGGTTGTTCAATCACTTCTTCAATTTTTCCTATTGAAGTTTTCAAATTAATTAATTCAAATCCTAACAAATTAACCGGGCTTGATTTAGCTGCATACTTTCTAAACTGTTCTTCAGAGAACCAAACTTTTTTCGGGTATAATTTTTTAGCTGCTTCTTTTGAATCAATTCCTTCAAGTTTAACAAGCACTTCTGTATTGCCATGAGCCTTTACAGACTCAATAAAATAGGGTATATAAATTTCCTTAGTCTCTTCAATAAACAAAACATCAAGTCCTTTTAGCGACGTTTTCTTCCCGAGGTTATGGCTTAATATCATGTGACCATTTATACCATAGGAAGCTACCATTTTCCCAATATTCACATATTGTTTCATAAAACAAAAATAGGGTTGGTATTAATAAAATACCAATAAAAAAGTCTTGCATGTGCAAGACTTAAAAACATTTTGGCAAACAAAAGAATTATTCTTCGGTTTTAGGTTCTTCTGTAGAAGGAGCTTCGGTTGCAGCTTCAGCTGTTTCCTCTTTTTTCTCCACTTTTTTAACTACAGGTACATTACGGCGTTCTGTACGTTTCTTTTTATGTTCGCTTTGGCGGCGAGAAACGGAAGATTCATGTTCATTGCTCCATTTGGTGAATTTCTCCATAGCGGTAGCCTCATCAAAAAGTCCGAGACCCACACCTCTTAGCAGGTGCTTAAGGTATAATACCCCTTTAAATGAAAGGATACGGCGTACAGTATCGGTGGGTTGAGCACCTTTCTGCAACCAATCCAAAGCCTTTTGCCTATCCACCTGAATGGTAGCAGGCACTGTAAGTGGGTTGTAGGTTCCAAGTTTTTGAATAAACTTTCCGTCACGCGGACTGCGTGCATCAGCAATTACGATGAAGTAGAACGGCCTTTTCTTAGATCCATGCCGTTGCAATCGCATTTTAACAGCCATAAAAATAGAAATTTTCTTGGTTGTGAATAATAGGGTTTGATTCCTTCTTTTAAAAAGGAGAACGAAGGTAAGGCCAGATTTAATGATTTCCAAATAATTATGCCTTAAAGCAAAATATTTAAATGGTTTATTAGCTGTGCTCTGTAGAAAAACTGCCGGATTATTATAGGGATTGGAGATTTAGCCATTTAGCAGAATATAACACTGACAATCAAGTGGTTATAATATAAAAGTGGTGGCATAATTCAAATAATGTAAAATAAATAGCATTTTAAGAGATAGGAATAAGAATTAGAACAATTAATTTCTACGCAAATTCATTCCGGGCATTCTACCCATTGGCATTTTATTCATCGTTTTCATCATATCCTTCATTTGGTCAAACTGCTTTAGGAATTGATTTAGTTCTACCATATCCTTTCCGCTCCCCTTAGCAATACGTTGTTTACGACCGGGACTAATAATATCAGGATTTCTTCTTTCTTCGAGGGTCATTGAGTTAATCATTGCTTCAATACCTTTAAAAGAATCATCATTGATATCCAGGTTTTTTATTTGTTTCCCTACACCTGGAATCATACCCATCAGGTCCTTTAAGTTCCCCATCTTTTTAATTTGCTGAATCTGGGTTTTAAAATCCTCAAAATCAAATTGATTTTTTCTAATCTTTCGTTCCAATTTAGCTGCCTCAGCCGCATCGTATTGTTCTTGTGCTTTTTCAACGAGAGAAACGATATCGCCCATTCCTAGAATACGCTGCGCCATTCTTTCCGGATAAAACACATCCAGAGTATCCATTTTTTCACCATTGCTGGTAAACTTAATAGGTTTATTAACCGTGTATTTAACTGATAAAGCAGCTCCACCACGGGTATCACCATCTAATTTGGTAAGCACCACCCCGGAAAAATCGAGGCGTTCATTAAAAGCGGCGGCAGTATTTACAGCATCCTGTCCGGTCATGCTATCTACTACAAATAAAATTTCCTGCGGCTTAAATGTTTCTTTAAGTTTAGCCACTTCATTCATCATCACTTCGTCTATGGCTAACCTTCCGGCAGTATCTATAATAACTACATTTTTATTTTTTGTTTTAGCTTCTTGTAAAGCACCCTGTACAATTTCGACAGGGTCTTTCGAATCCCGATTACTAAAAACATCCACATTTATTTGTGCACCTAATACCTCCAATTGGTCAATAGCGGCAGGCCTGTACACATCTCCTGCAACAAGCAGGGGTGATTTTCCCTTTTTAGTTTTAAGATAATTAGCCAATTTACCGCTAAAAGTGGTTTTACCACTACCTTGTAATCCGGCAATAAGAACCAGTGCAGGATTACCGTTTGCATCAAAGTCACTCTCAGTTCCCCCCATTAACTCGGTGAGTTCATCTTTTACAATTTTCACCATAAGCTGCCCTGGGCTTACAGAGGTTAATACCTTTTCACCAACCGCTTTATCTTTAATTTTATCAGTGAGTTCTTTGGCTATTTTATAATTAACATCCGCATCTACCAATGCACGACGAATTTCCTTAATAGTATTCGCTACGTTAAGGTCTGTTATACGAGCCTGTCCCTTAAGATTTTTAAATGCTGATTCAAGCTTTTCGCTTAAACTTTGAAACATACTTTTTATTTATTCTTTTCCAATAATTAAATGGTAAATGCCTTTTCTAAAAGTGCTGCTTGTTCCTGAGCATGAACTTTAGCATATCCACTGGCGGTAGAAGCGGATGGGCTTCTGCTTACAATATGAAAATTAATGTTTTGTAAATTCATACGAAGAAATGAAGCGGCTCCCATATTTTGGGGCTCTTCTTGAACCCAAATCCATATAGCTTTTTTATACTTTGCATACAATGCATCCAATTGTTTTTGAGGAATAGGATACAATTGTTCCACACGAATTATGGCTATATCGTTTCTTTTATCTGCCTGGCGTTTTTCATCGAGGTCGAAAAAAACTTTACCTGAACACAACATCACCTTAGTAACTTTTTCTGCATCAGCTTTTACATCATCAAACACCTCTTTAAATCCACCTTGTGTAAAATCTTCAACTAAACAATAAGTAGCCGGAGAGCGCAGGTGTCCTTTTGGAGAGAGGTTTACTAAAGGCTTTCGGAACGGCCAGGTCAATTGTCTGCGAAGGGCATGGAAAAAATTAGCAGCAGTAGTGATATTGGTAACCACCATATTCAACTCAGCACATTGTTGTAAAAATCTTTCCATTCTTGCGCTGCTATGTTCAGGGCCTTGTCCTTCGTAGCCATGTGGAAGCAGCATAACCAGTCCATTCATTCTTTGCCATTTTTCTTCAGCAGCAGAAATAAACTGATCGGTGATTGTTTGTGCGCCATTGGCAAAATCACCAAACTGAGCTTCCCACAATGTTAAACCATTTGGACTCGCCATAGCATATCCATATTCGTATCCCAACACAGCAAACTCACTCAATAAAGAATTATAAATTCTAAATGGTTGCTGTTGATTATCTGTCACTGCATTTAGTCTATTGTATTCTTCATTCGTATTTTCATCTCTCACAATAGCATGCCTGTGACTAAAGGTTCCGCGTTTAACATCCTGACCGCTCATTCTAACCGGATGTCCTTCTGCCAAAAGGCTGGCATAGGCAAGAAGTTCGGCTGTAGCCCAATCAATTTTTCCTTGATCGCTCATCAACTTATGCTTATCCTGAAGAAGTTTATCAATCTTACGGAGTGGTTTAAAATCTGCCGGCAGGGCCATAATACGATCAAAGAGCGCATGTATTTCCTTTTCGGCAATAGCTGTAACTGGAGATGAGTCAAAATCATTAATAGTAGCCCTACGTAAGCTTTTCCATTGCAGTTCGGGGTCCTGATAGGTGTAAGGAAGTTGTTGTTGTTTAACTTCGTCTAACCGTTCCTGTAAGTCATCTAAAAATTTTCTTTCCATTTCCTTTGCCAGTTGTTTTGCATCAGGCTCTCCATTTTCAATTAGGAACTGAGTGTAAACTTCTCTGGGGTTGGGGTGGCTATCAATAATTTTATAAAGCTGAGGTTGGGTAAACTTTGGCTCATCACCTTCATTATGTCCATGTCGGCGATAGCAAACCATATCAATAAAAATATCGCTTTTAAACTCTTGTCTATAAAGTGTAGCTATTTCTGCTGCCTTCACTACTGCTTCTGCATCATCCCCATTAACATGCAACACAGGAGCCTGAACAATAGATGCCAATGAGGTGCAATAATCAGAGCTTCTGGCATCATCATAATCAGTTGTAAAACCCACCTGATTATTAATTACGAAATGAATGGTACCTCCGGTCAGATATCCTTTAAGGTTGCTCATCTGAAGGGCTTCATACACTATTCCTTGGCCAGCAATAGAAGAGTCACCATGGATAAGGATGGGCAGAATTTGGCTAAAATTACTATTGTATAACAAATCAGCTTTACTACGAACGAATCCAAGCACCACGGGGCCTACAGCTTCAAGGTGAGAAGGATTTGGTGCAAGTTTTAAATAAACTTCTTTACCTGAAAGTGTAGTAACCTTACTGCTATATCCCTGATGATATTTCACATCGCCAGATCCCATAGTAGAATCGGGAACAGCAGTGCCTTCAAACTCAGTAAAAATTTGTTCGTAGGTTTTTCGCATGATATTGGCAAGGATATTCAATCTGCCGCGGTGTGCCATACCGATAACAATTTCCTTAACACCATTATCAGCACCTGTTTGAATAATTGCATCTAATGCCGGGATTGTTGTTTCTCCACCTTCGAGTGAAAATCGTTTTTGTCCAATGAACTTTGTATGAAGGAATTTTTCAAACATCACCCCTTCATTCAATTTTTCGAGGATCCGTTTTTTTTGGTCTATTGAAACGGGATTATAAAAAGTATTTTCCATTGCATGGACCATCCAATCATACTTAGCTTGATCATTAATATAAGCCAATTCAATACCTACATGTCCGGCGTAGATTTTATTTAGATAAGCAAGGATATCATTTAATGAAGCCTTTCCGATGCCAATAAATTTCCCTGCTTCAAATAAAGTATTACCATCAGCGTTTGTGAGCCCAAAATTTTCAAGCTCAAGTCTTGCATGTCTATCTTTTCGCTCTCTGATAGGATTTGTTTTGGCAATCAGGTGTCCTTTTTTTCGATAATCGAGAATTAGTTTATACACACTAAACTCCTTGGTCAAATTATCTACCGTTACCGATGATGGCATACCATTTTGTTTTGCTGCGTATGAAACAGCAAAATCGAATCCTTCAAAAAACTTTCTCATATCGGGATCCACAGACTCCGGGTCTCGTACAAAATCGTGGTAAATATTTTCGATAAATGAGGGGTGCGAATTGGTGATGAACTGAAAGTCCTTCATGATGAGCGCTAGTTTACGCGATAATTGATAAAATAGGCTGCAAATATCGTAAATAAACCAATAAGCAATCTTTAAAAAGTGCTTAAAAATCAATGACTGAGAAAGGAAAAACCGGTTTCAATAAAAATAATGCTGAGATAACAATATTGTTATACAAAAAGTTTGTATCTTTGCAACCCAAAATTTTAAGGAATGGCAAATCACGCAGCTACTAAAAAAGACGTTCGTCAAAGCAGAAAGCGCAATGAGCGTAATCGTTATTATGGCAAAACCACCCGTAATGCAATACGTACGCTTAGGGCTTTGGATGATAAGTCTGCTGCAACTGAAAAATTATCATCAGTTGCTTCAATGATTGATAAATTAGCTCAGCGTGGTACGATTCACAAAAACAAAGCCGCCAATTTGAAGAGAAAATTAGCTTTAAAGGTGAATAAGATTGGAAAGTAATTAGATAGGAATCAATATATTATATCATTAAATATCTGCCAAATGGCGGATATTTTTTTTATGTATTAGCTGCTAAGAAAGTATTAAAATAATTGTTGAAACAGCTATATTTTTTCGTTGAAAATACCTACCTTTGCCACCCCGTAAAAAGCGGGATTTTTAACTAAACTAAAAACAGGGAAATGAACAACTACGAATTGATGGTGATTTTCACCCCTGTGCTATCTGATGATGAATATAAAGCAGCTCAGAAAAAGTACGAATCCTTTGTAAAAGATAACGAAGGTGAAGTAATAGGCACAAAACCCTGGGGATTAAAATCACTGGCGTATCCCATTGCCAAGAAGACCACAGGTTTGTATTGGGTAATGGAATATAAGGCGCCATCCAGCTTCAATGAAAAGTTGAAGATTCAACTTTTACGTGACGACAATGTTATGCGTCACATGTTTACTGTACTCGATAAATACGCCGTGGAGTACAATACAAGAAAGAGAAGTGGTGTACAATATTCAGAAACTGAAAAAGCGGGAGCATAGTTATGGCAAAAGCAAATGAAATAAAATATCTTACCGCAATCAAAGCGGAGAATCGTCCGAAAAAATATTGTCGCTTTAAAAAGATGGGCATTCGCTACATTGACTATAAGGATGGCGATTTTTTAAAGAAGTTTTTGAATGAGCAGGGTAAGCTATTACCACGTCGAATTACCGGCAATTCATTAAAATTTCAACGCAAAGTAAGTACGGCTATTAAAAAAGCTCGTCAGATGGCCATTTTGCCGTACGTTACCGATCTTTTAAAATAATTTTTCACCACCCTAATTCCCAAAAATCAGCGGAAGAAAGTTTGCGAAAACAAATTGGGTAAAAATGCAAAGTCATGCAGGTAATATTAATACAGGATGTAAATAATTTAGGTGGAGCCAATGAATTGGTAACCGTTAAAAATGGTTATGGGCGTAACTATTTAATACCTAAGAAATTGGCTGTTGAAGCAAATCCATCTACATTAAAGCAGATGGAAGAGAAATTAAAGCATCAGGCAAAGAAAGAAGCCAAGCTGTTAGCTGAAATTAACAATGTGATTGAAGTTCTTAAATCCGGTGCTGTTAAGGTAGGTGCTAAAACAGGAACTTCCGGAAAGATTTTCGGTTCAGTAACTTCGGTTCAAATAGCCCGTGCTATTAAGGAGCAAAAGGGGTATGAGATTGATCGTCGTCGTATTTCCATACTTGATGAGGTAAAGGAAATAGGAACTTTTAAGGCCAAAATTGATTTTGGCAATGGACACGAAACTGAATTAGAGTTTGAAGTAATTGGAGAATAGCCAATTATGTCATTTTATATGTGAGACCACTCCGTTTGGAGTGGTTTTTTTTGTCATTTTTTTATTAATATGATAAATAATTGGAAGAATACCCTAATTTTGCAGCGACTCTGATGATTTCTGGAATGATGGGAAGCTGATCATCTTTCTTTTGAAGGCTTTTTCAGTTCATTGTAACTAAATCACTCATGAGTTTTGAAATTATTTTTTTAACAAGTATTTTTTACAATGAACATTTATGTAGGGAATCTTAGTTGGTCTATGACTGATGAAGATCTTGCCAACCTGTTTACACAATTTGGAACAGTTGCCAGTGCAAAAATTTTAAAAGACAAAATGAACGGCCGTAGTAAAGGTTTTGGTTTTGTTGAAATGGAAGATGATGAAGCTGCACGCACTGCAATTTCAAATTTGAATGAAACAGAAGTTATGGGCCGTAAGATTATCGTAAACGAATCGCAGCCACGTCAGGAAGGAGAAGGTGGTTACAAAAAGCGTAACAGCGGTTTTGGAGGCGGTGGTTACAGAAAAGGCGGCGGTCATCGTAACGGTGGATTCAACAGAGATTATTAAAAAACTCTTTTAGCAAAAAAATTAAAACCTCCGGTATCGGAGGTTTTTTATTGTTACGAAGGTAAAGCAATAATTACAATGCCTTTTGCAAAACGCGTACCAGGTCTTTGTTGGTAATAATTCCTACTAACTTTTCTCGTTCAACGATAGGGAGGGCCTGGAATCGTCCTTCTGCCAAAATATTAAATGCTTTTCCCACGGTATCTTCCGGGGAGATAGAAATGGGATCTTTTGTCATTACAGCCTGCATGTCAAACTTTGCATCCAGCATATCATTATCTACTTGGCCTCCACTATGCATATTGTTAAACACAAAGCTGAGCAAATCATTAATACTTAAGATACCCACCAGCCTATCTCCCAAAGTAACCGGGAGGTGCTGAATGCGATAAGTATTAAAGAACTCCATAAGCTGTGAGAACTTATTAGATACATTTGCAACAATAACCTCCTTGGTCATTACATACTTAATGGCAACATTTTTATCCATAAACTATAATTTTTCAAAACAAAAATAAAATATACTCCATAAAAAAACGCTGTTCAAATACAGTTTAAAAACTGATACTTAACAGAATTTTGAAATTGAATCGGTTGCAATATGCAAATTTTTATAATAAAAACAGGATAAAAAAGAATAAATACTATAAAAAGGCATGTTATTCCTTTGGCAAAAAGTTGAGATGTAAACAATGGGCTCATTTTTATGAAATTAGGGGTAGGCCCCCTTTTTCCCTACAGGATTAGGTAATCTGCGTTTCGGTAAATCTTGATCTTTCATATTACTACAGTATTTAAATGTAAACAATTCAGTCTACTTTTAATCTGTAGGATTTTTGGGGGGACTTACAGGGCTTACACTTACAATTTCAATCAAGGTTTAACAAATTCTTAAAAAGTGCAACAAAAAGTTAGGAAATCGCTCATGCAATAAATGGTCATTTGAATGAATGACAGAAGATTGAGATTGATTAATCAGTTGAACTTTAAACCTTAAAAATCAAAACATTGCAATTTAAATAGTACCGCTATCAACAAAAATATGCTGACCGGTAACAGAACTTGATTTATCACTAATTAAAAATTCAATCATAGCAGCAACGGAATCTTTAGATGTTGGCTTTTTGAGTGATGTTCGATTGTATATTCGATTTCGCTGATCGTCAGACAATGTTCCACTCATTTCTGTTTCCATAAACCCTGCCACCACTGCATTAGAGCGGATACCACGTTCCCCCCATTCTCTGGCTGTATTTTTAGAAAATGCTTCGAGTGCACCTTTGGTAGATGCGTACATAGATAAACCCTTGTAACCTGTGTGCACACTGATAGAAGAAATATGTACAACACTTCCTGCACATTTATTAAAAAGCATATTTCGCAATACAAATTTTGTCATCATCATGGGAGAGAACACATTCACTTTGTACATGTTTTCCAATTGATGTAAGTTCAAGTTAGTTACTATATCATCATAGGCGAGCGCTGCATTATTTACAAAGCCTTGGATAGATTGGGTAGCAGGGAATTCTTTTTTTAGAAATTCGGTAAGCTCATCAACATTTGATAAATCAAATAAGTATATAAACAATTTTCCTTCATGTTCATTTTGCAATTGTTCTAATTCAGGCGTAACACTTCGATTGATTGTATGCACATGATAACCTGATTTCAATAAATAGGTTGCGATTGATAACCCAAGCCCTTTAGAACCTCCAGTTAATAGAATATTTTTTACAGACGTCATAACTTATTTATTTGAATCAGATTCTGCTCTTTTTTCCGGTTGATGTTTGACTTATCTCTGCAACAAACTTTATAATTCTTGGAACCATATAACCGGGCAAATGATCTTTTACAAAACTTTTGATTTCTTTTTCTGTTACTGATTCAGTAACAATGTCAGCGCAAATAATATTACCCATTAAAGAATTTTCCTTGCCAAACACTTTTACATCTACTATTCCTGTCATGCTCATAATGATTTCCTCAACTTCATTCGGATTCACTTTGCTACCACCCACATTAATCATTTCATTTTTCCTCGAGAGGAAATTAAAAGTGATAGGATTGTCGTTAATCAAATTCACCATATCTCCTGTTGCATACCAATCGTTTTCTAATTCAAGATCATCAGCGCTTGCTAATATGGAACGATGAATCATCAATTCATTCTCATCTATTCTTACAAAAGACTTCATTTTTTCACTGATGGTAAAGTGATTACCTAAGGCTGCGAACAAAGCACCTGCTTCCGTTGATGCATACACATTCGTGAACTTTGCATTTGGAAACAGTGTTGTCATATTGTTTTGCAAACTTTCGCTAAACCTTTCACCACCATAAGTTACTTGAAGAACCTTATTAAAAGACTCTTTTGCAGGCAACAGCATTTTATAGAAAGTAGGTGTAGCAGAAAGATGTGTGATGTTGTATTGTTTAATGCAACTAAAAATGTGGTTTCTATCTAAGCCGAATAAATTCACAATCGTGTTCTTATTGAGGAATGCTTGAAAAAACACTTGCAAACCTGCCATGTGTTGTGGATTGTACGCTAACCCCCATATATCATTGGCTCTTTTATGGCCAACTTTTATACTTCTGGTAAGTGATGTGAAGCTATGAGTTACTTTCTTAGGCAAGCCTGTTGTACCTGAAGTAGATAATTTCAATTTCCATTTAGTACTCTCACTGATAACAGTTAAACATTCATCAATAGTAGCAAATTGATAAGGATTTTTAATTTTAGTTGTAGCTTGATTTGATTCTATTCCATTCGATATAAAATCAAAACTTACTTCCTTTTCTAATAGAATGGATACAATAACTTGTAGATACAAATCGTAGATATCAGCAGCGCGAATAATTGGAGAAAAGTTGAACTCACTTTTATTTAAATCTTTCAACAGATCCTCATAGGTCTTTTTAATATGCTCTCTTTCGTTCACTATGAAAATACGTTCCATACTATTTTGATATTTTTTTCATAATATCTCCTACAGTTTCTACAAAGCCGTCTTCAAAAATATCTACACCGTATTCTTCCTCAATAATAACGGTCAATTCTGCAAGGTCTAATGAATCTAAACCAATATCGCTTCGCAATGAAGAGTTTTTTTGAATGGTTGTATTACAAGTTTTATTGTTGTTCTCCAGTACGCGTTGAATAATCAAAATTACCTTCTCCATATAATAGCTTGTTCAAATTTTATCATTAAATAAATCTTTTTACTCTCCTCAAAGCATCACCCACTGCTACATTCCCATTCTGGTTAAAAGTATGCAAGTTATCAAAACCTTTTGAAGCTTCAGGGAAAACAATATCTATTAATCTTTCACGGTATTCAGTTTCTGAAATTTCCAAAATTTCAGATTTCGCTAGGGCTTTACCATATCCGTATCCTGAAAATTGTCCGTAACGGAAATATTTTCCGTCAATTCGTTCTATTTTTCCGGCATTTCTACCCATTCTCGCATCTGAAAGTACCGGATTTTTAGGATGGGCAATCCATTGATCCGTAATTAAATTATCGGCATAATAAATACATAATTCTTCATTACCTGAAATATAATCACCAGGTTTTACGGTTGTGAAGAGCCACCACTTATTATTGATGAATTCTATGATAGTATCTACACCTTTTATGTTGTTGATCAATTTACATTGAAGTTCCCATTGATTGGGAAAAGAAGAACAACGCCAGAGTTCAATCGCATTTGATGCAGCTGATTCCGGAATCATATAAATATGATTGTTGAACTCAAAAACATTGGGAAAGGAGAGGTGGTAAGCTGTTTCGAGCACTTTTACCGGTTCAGATAAACCCTCTTTACTCAATTCACTGCAAGAAATGTATCCTTTATTATTTGCCGAATCTGCTTCTTCAAAAAATACGAATTGTTGATTTTGATAGGTCAACACAAATGGATCAGCCCAGAATTTTGCCTTAGGTGGTAAAAAAGACTGAAATGAATTCAAATTTTTATATTCCGGAAGTTTGCAAACCTTATACAATAAAACCCACTGCCTCTTATAATAAAACTTATCGAACAAATGATAAATGAAAGCGCTCATTGCGTTGTGCTTTTTACCAGATTGATAGCTTTGAGGATTTACGTTTTCATCCAAGATAACATTTTCTGCATTCATGTTTTTCAGTAAAACTCTCTGAATTATGAAGGGGCATTTGGCTAAGATAGCATTCGTGGATCTGAGCAATAATCCCGTTTCAATACTATTGCATGTATCATAAAGTTTTGATTTTACTCCGTCTTTAAAAACATACAAGTTCAAGTTGAAAACAGCAAAACCATTTCTATAAGCTCTAGAAATGGAATGGACAATACCATGTTTAAGCTGGCAGTCCGGGTTATCGAACTTCATGATTGGAACAGACAGCGAATATGATAATTTAATGATTTCATCATCTTCTTCTGAGGTCAAGGCAATTATTTGAGTCACATTCTTAAAATCTACCTCCAAAGAGCAAATATCATTTAAACGATCCAGTGAGTAATATATTCTATTATGCCTTTCATTTGTTCTGACATACTTCAAATATTTGTCACTGCTCCCTAAAATCTTTCTTTCAAGAAAAAATAAGAATTTTATTGAAAGACTTGAAACAGTTGGCTTTTTCTTTAAAAAGAAAACCACCACTTTATTACCACATTTCTCAATGCGTTCCATTGCTTCTTCCTGCCATTTAGCAATTTTTTCATTAATTAGAACCCCAACTATTTTATCCATAATTCATTTCCAAGGTTAAATTCAAAATCTGAATCAGCAGGTGTTGCAAAAATAAAATCTCTTTTGTCAGCCTTTTCTTTCCAGTTAGTATCAAGTGTAAGATTTGTCAATATTTCTGAAGGAACACCCACTTTTTTAAAATTATTTTTTTGAACTGTTTCATCTATCCATTTTAAGCTTGATCCAAACAAAATTGCATCCATTCTATTTATTTGCATCAATTTTTTAGCAACTAACAAAATACAATTCAACACATCTTCATCTTGTATAACAAATCGATAATCAGAAATAATAAGCACACGCATACCTCTCCATATTTCTACTCTACATACAAAATATCCTCTTAACTTTTCTAGTTGATTAAAAATTTGATAATACACATATTTATTGGGGAACTTATTAAATCTTATGTCAACAAAATCTTTATCTCTACCAAATTCAATAATTTCATTGTTCCAAACAAATTGTTGAAAAGGTGCAGTTTCAGATACTTTTACAATTAGTCCATGTGATTGAAAGGATTTAGGCCAATGTAACGTTGAGGGCAATTTTCTTACATTCCATTTTAAGTATGTTTTTATACCAGCAAACACTAAAGCCAGTAGATTTTTGGTGTAAAGATATTTATGTACCTTACCAATGGATTTCTCCTTCATAATGATGTGTAATTTTCTGGATATGTTGCTAACCCCCATTCCAAAATGAATATGACTTTTTAAAGTCTTAGCCAATAGTTTTACTCCAACACCTGTGTTTAAATATGCAGGATCAACAATATAATCAAAAGCAAAAACACAATCGAATTTTTGATTATTGTAATAGCATTTATATGGTAGGAGAACTATTTGTCCTACAATTTTTTCGTCATCCAGTGCTAAAAAATGAGATGCATTAAATACCTCATTAATAACACTCCATTTATAATGCGCCTGCTCTAATGCAGTTAACCTATCTTTATAAATTTGAGTATTAAAAACAATAAAGCTATCACGATGATTTATATCACATTCTACTACAGAGAGTTTCATGTTTGAAAATAACTAATAAAACTTTTAAAAACACTAATTATTACCTTCATCTTAAAGAAACAAATTTTTATAGGGGGAAATTGCTAGTTCTCTGAAAGGTCAAAAACACTAATTAAATAGCGAATAAGTGCTCATCATCTCCAAGCTTTTCAAACATATGACTTCAATTTTTTAATTACTTGTAATGCTCTCTAATTGAATGCAATTGTCCGGTTGTTGTTTAAGTTCATATTCATTAGTACAATTACCAATTTTAAATTCAATATTTGCATTTCCACTTAAGTTTGAATTAAATCCGGGGTTCAATTGTATAAAATTATCAGCTTGAAATACCACTTGGTTATTAGACGATAAGGTTGTTTCAGCATCAACTATCACAAAATCATTAGCAAAGTAATTATGACCAGTAGTTATTGGAATACTCAAATAAATATTATCCTCACATATAAATTGATCTTCGCAGTCTGGATAAGTGTAATTTGTTGGCCAGGAATTATATTGCAATCCCAAGCCTAAGTCAACATTTCCTTCTCCAACTCCAGGGTCACAGCCCGTGGGGTTATACCATCTTAAATTATTACTTCCGTCTTTATAATATTCATTTTAAAAAAAGGCATCAGGTAGTTACCCAATGGCATCATAATCATAAAATCCAATATGTGGGTAAAATTGAGGGTTGCAAGAAGAAAGATGATAATGCGTTCCTGCTTTGTCATAGCACGCACAGTTATGTTCCAGATTCAAAGATTGAACCAGGTAAATTCATGCTCAGAAATGATTAACTCATTAGAGTTCATTTTCCACAACATAATTTAATAATATTGAAGTTTTGAGCATACAAAAATCCCCAGTGATACACCGGGGATTTTTACATTAAAAATTACATCTTAATGCTGCTTTATAAACGGAAGGTGTTCCACCATACCACTGCTGTACCTTATCCTGATATAATAAGTACCGGCCGGTAGCATCTGCACAGGAAGCCTTGCATTATCCGCGGCGGAGGCATTGTTCACTTCCAGCAATTTACGGCCTGTTCCATCCAATATCTCTGCTACTCTCCAGGGTTCGGGATTAAACTGAACGATCACCTCTGTGGTGGCAGGGTTAGGATATACGCGACTAGGGGTAGTTGTTGCGGGAATAACTGTAAACACCAGCACATTACTCGTCGCATCAGCAGGTTGAAGACAAGGTGCATTTCCCGTGATGACGCAACGGAGCTTATCGCCTGTTTGTAATGCGGTGTAAGATATAGATGCACTGGTTGCCCCGGGAATGTTTGTCCAGGTATGCAACGCTGTACTATCCTGCCATTGATAGGTAACGGTGGTACCCGCATTGGTTACCGAACTACTTATGGTGGACGCATCGCCAGCATTTACCGTTGTATTTCCCGATATGGTAACCGTTGCCGACTGTACGGGGTTTACAGTAATACTGATATCATTACTGTTGATCTGCGTGGGTGATGCACAAGGATTATTGCTGGTTAACTGAACAGATACTATTCCATTTGCACTGAAACCGGAAGTGAAGGTTGCAGCATTGGTTCCTGCATTTACGCCATTCACCATCCATTGATAAGCAGGTGTTGTGCCTCCGTTGGTGGAAGTTGCCGTGAAGGTTACATCATCCCCCAAACAAACTGTCGTTGCTGAAGCCGTAATATTAACTGAAGGAGTAACGGTTGCGGGAGATGAATTTACCGTTACAGTTTCAGTGTAAGAACAAAGGTTTGCATCCTGCACATTCACTATATAACTTCCAGCAGCCAGGTTGCTAAACACAGGAGAGGATTGAGGCGTTCCTCCATTGATGGCATAAACCAGTGGTGCTGCACCTGTTGAACCGGTTACTTCAATACTGCCTTGTGTGGTGCAGGTAGGCTGGGTAACCACCACGGTAGCAGATATGGGCGTTTCAGCAACAACAGCAGTCAAAATAAAATTGCATCCGTTGGCATCCACTATTTCAACATTATGAGTTCCCGCAGGTACTCCGGCAAATGTTTCAGAAGACTGCGGTGTTCCTCCTCCTAATGTGTAAATATAAGGTGTTGCGCCAGAAGTAGCTGTAACTATAACAGTGCCGGTTGACTGTCCGCATGCTGAAGCCGTTGTGGCAGCTGTTGCATTGATCCCCGAACCGGAAGTAATTGTTACACTCACAGATGCCGTACAACTATTGGCATCTGTAACGAGCACAGTATGAGCTCCGGCACTAACACCGGTAAAAGTTTCTGAAGATTGTGCAGTTCCTCCATCTAAAGAATAACTAAACGGCGCCAAACCGCCCGTAGGCGTTACCGTTATAGCTCCGTTGTTCACGCCTGGGCAGGTTGCGGGAGTAGAAGTTGCAGTTAGCGTAAAACATACTACCGGATCTTGAACTTTAGTTGTTGCAACGTTGGTTATTACGGGAGCGTTATAGTCAAAATAAATATGGGCGTTATTTGGGACAACAGTTCCTATTGATAAGGTGTTAACCGGTTTAATCCTGAACATGATGTAGCCATGGCTCTGCGGTTCATTCACATTGCTGTCGGGCAAAAGAATGTTTATGAACTCAAAGAGTAACTTGTTCCCATCACGCAAATTTTTCGAAGGGTGTGATGTAGCGATCATTTCAAATGACGACGCATCCAACAGGCTGCTAAGTGTATCTGTTACCACAACGTTAAATGCGGTGTCTGTTCCTGTATTTTGAAAGCGGATCAGATAATCAATAAAAGTTCCGTCCGACACCTGCGCGGAGGTAAGAATCGGCGTAGCACCTTTATCATTCGGGTCGAAAGAACCCCGAATCAACTGGTAGATGCTATCTTTTACAAATCCTGCATTTACACTTGCGGTAACTGCAGTTAACATTGTGTCTCCCAAAGTTGCCGTAGTTCTCATTACAAATTCGAACATAATACTTCCACGATCGCCTGGGGAAGTAGCAAATGCCGGAATGGTTAGTATACCTCCCGCGGCAGTCACTCCTGGAACACTTGCATTTTGATAGATCATGTTTGCATCTTCAAATATCAACTGCATTTGGGTGGAAAACTGTGTGGTGCCTGTGTTTTCCCAATTCAAAATATAATTCATGTCAAAACCCGGCCGGGCAATATTTTGCGGAACTATGGACACAACCAAACTGTCTATTATGACCCCTGGTTGAAGTGCGTATGAACCCGTTACTGTAGTATCAAAGGAAGAAAAGTTATAGCTGGCATTTGCGGGAACCGACGTGTATGGTGACGGTGACACAATTGTTATTGTATTTGCCCCCGTATCGCCTCCAATTTCAAAATATCCATCTATATTTGAAAATGATTCGAGCCCTGCGGCTGACTGTATTTTAACATTCGCCCGACCATTCTCTCCCGCATCTCTCACACCATTGCTATTGTGGTCGTAATATATTGTTCCTGACATGACCGGAGCTGTCGGGCATTGATTAACATTATTAATTGGAGTGCACAACGGCAAACTGGTATCACCTGAGAGGGAGGAAAAAATCATACCCGGAATATGATTTGGCAAACAGGTTACTTCCGCGCCTACGGAGAGGTTAGCTGGCCACCCGATCGGCGGCTGTCCCATCGAGGCCGGAAGTCTTGGGATGCAGGTAATATTATTACTACCGCAAACAAGTGTGTTTAATTTTGCAGGAAGAGAAGGAAGCACAGAAAGCATGTTGTTATAACAAAGCAACACTTCCAGAGAATCGGGTAAAGAGGGCAGCGCATGAATTGCATTACCGTAACTTCTGATTTCTTTTAATCCATTGGGAAAGGATTGTACCGAGGTCACGGAACTGAAACTAAAATCAAGAAAAGTTAGTGCATCAGGAAGTGAAGGTAAAGGCCCACCGATTCTGTTTGATGCACAATCAAGATATTCCAGTGTGGGCGGTAATGTGGGAAAACCGACGATCTTGTTACTACGACAGTTTAAATAAATTAAGCCGGCCGGCAGAGCAGGCATCGAAGTAATGCCTGAAGTTGGACCACCACTTGAAGGTGTTGTATTATTATTGCAATCAAGATAGGTTAAAGAACCTGGTAAGGCTGGCAGGGATGACAACCGGCAACTGGAACAGTCAAGATATTTTAACGTAGATGGAAGTGTGGGTAAGGATGTAAGTCCATAATATGTAGTCGTCGAGCCGTCAAATGCACTTGACCGGATTCCGGAACATTTGAGTGTATCCAGAGCCGAAGGCAATGCTGGTATGCTGTTTATCAGATTACAGTTGGACACATCGAGATATTTTAAAGTTGCCGGCAACGTAGAAGTAAAAGAAGATATCCTGCTGCCTGCCGCATCAATTCTTTCCAAGCCAGGCGGCAAATTCGCCGGAAACAGGATTAATTGAAAAAATTCCGGACTAAGGGAACCCATACCCCTGCAGATATAAGTTTTTAATGTGGAGGGAAGTGCCGGAACTACGAGATTTTTTCCCAGAATATCCCCGGTTCCGGATATGTCCAAATAAACCAGGTTGGAAAACACTTCCAGTCCGCTCAGATTATACATTGTTTGATTTCGAATAAACAGGGAATCCTCATTCACAATCGCAGCACAGGTAAGATCCAGTACATCGGTAGTGCTGTTATAGCAGCCTGGATATTTTTGTATTAGAAATAAACGAAAATCAGGATCAGTTACTTGGGTGCTTGCTTTGAAAGAAAACAGACATATACTACCCACAAACAGGAGGCACAAAAAGGTAAATTTTGTCATGCATTTAATTTTAATGAAATAACGTGTTTCTTGTAGATGGAAAACCGGCCCGGCCGCGAAAAAAGCAGAAATAAGCGGTGTAATATACATTTAATTTTAAATAGTTTCTACAGGTAATAACTTATATATTAAACGCCTACCGTTCAACCAAGAGCTGGCAGGAAATCAAACGATAACGAAATCCATAAGGAAGAAATGCAAAGTAGAGTGAGCCTCAAAAGAACATGGCAACCGGAACGAAGCAACGGGGTCGGAAAGAAAACCCCGATGAAAACAAAAAAGCCCCGAAAAATTCAAAAGTAAAAATTCAAAAGAAAAGAAGCAATGTCAAACAGGCTGGATATCAATTCAAAATTCAACACTTAACATTCAACATTCATAAAAACAACAAAGCCTCCCAGTTTCCTGAAAGGCTTTTTTAATAAATATGGCAGCTACCTACTCTCCCGCATTTTGGTGCAGTACCATCGGCCATGAGGGGCTTAACTACTCTGTTCGGTATGGGAAAAGGTGAACACCCTCGGCAAAACCACCATAAGAAAATGGTTGCTAAGCAACATAATAAGATAACATATTGGGAGTTGTAACGTAGAACAAAAAAAATAAAAAATAAAGCTTACGGGCAATTAGTACTACTCGGCTTTGATGTTACCACCTTTATACCTATAGCCTATCAACGTCGTAGTCTTCGACGACCCTTAAAAGTAAACTCATCTTGAAGAAGGTTTCACGCTTAGATGCTTTCAGCGTTTATCCTGGCTGTACATAGCTACTC
>CAZBBO010000001.1:186594-278765 GCA_964490345.1 uncultured Ferruginibacter sp. | reverse complement strand
TGAGGTATTGTTCTGCATCCCTAAATTTCATATCTTTATATCGGGTCAGCGGGATACCGGCCCGGGAATAAAATCAAATTCAGGAGAGCTGGAATAACCATTCCTCTTTGCTTTCTCATCAATTTAATGCTGTTGTGAGGTATTGCCTCATTTTTAAATAATTCTGAAATTTTCTTTAAGGTGAAAACACTGGTTTCTCATCTGTTTGGAGTGTTGACAGCAAGGATCTATTCGTGATACTTTTCTCCAAGCTTAATAATAATTAGAATGAATTCGCTTTACATCTATTTGAATCAAATACCTGGCTGTATTCCAGTTTAACTTAGGTTAGAGAGAGTTAATTTAGTTTTTCTCTGTTTATTTTGTAAATCGTTGGTAGAATGAATCTGTGGCAATTTGTAGCATTGCTCGATCTCCATCAGAATCGCCGTATGCGTATATCTTGTTGTATGAAGTGAGATTATAAGCGGCTTTAATCCGGTTTACTTTTTCTTCGTAATTACAATTCACTCCTAATAATTTTCCGGTGATTCTTTCTTCATTATCTACCTCCAGCCGGGTGGCTATTAAATCAATGCCTTCTGCATCACAAAAGTCTCTTATCCAATTTTCAGCACTTGCTGAAACCACAACTACCGTATTTTTATTTTTCTTGTGATAACTTATTTCTTGCATGGCATCTTCTCTTAGTAAATCCGGAATCACTTCATTGAAAAAATCGTTGCAGTATTTATTAAAGACTTCCAATTTTACACCGTGAAAAAATGTTTGCAAGAGCTTCTCTTTTGCTTGGGTTGCCGTTAAAATACCCATTTTAAATCCTGCAAGCCATGGTGAGGCTCGCACCATTCCTAAGGTATAAGGAACAATACCTACTGTATGTTTACAAAATGCAAACATTGTATCACTACGGGTTATGGTACCGTCAAAATCAAAAAAAGCAATAGAGGATCCCAAGATTATGATTTAAATAATGTGAAGTCCTTTACATAAAGGATAAAATAAAAACTAATTACCCACAGTAAAATAGAAATCTGAATAAAGCGATCTTTATATAGAATTCTTGTAGGCGAGTCAGATTGTTGATTTACATAAATCAATTGAAGATATCGAAATATTCCGGCCAATACAAATAAGCATGTATAATATAAACGATGCGTACCAAGTCGTTGTCCAATTTCTGGCGACATGGTGTACATGAAATATGATACAATGATAACACCACAAATGAGTGAAATAGCAGAATTGATAAATTCCAAATTATAGCCTTTTACTGCCTTGCGCATATCAGTTCCGGATGCCAGTTTTATCAATACATCATCTCGTCGCTTGGCTATAGCCATAAATAAAGCTAAAAGGAATACCATAATGGTAAGCCAGCCGCTTAAGTCAACAAATGCAATTACTGCACCCCCTTTTACCCTTAAAACAAACCCTATGGCTATAATAATAATATCTAAAATGGAAATGTTTTTTAATCCAAAAGAATATCCCAGATTTAATAAAAAATATAAACCCAGTACAAACAAAAACTTATCTCTAATAAACCATGCAAGAGAAAACCCTGCGATTAAAAAGAGTATGCATGTAACAATAGCCGCACCTTTTGATATTGTGCCTGCTGCAAGTGGCCTTAATTTTTTTGTAGGATGAAGACGATCGTCTTCAATATCACGATAGTCATTTATTATATAAATACTACTGGCCACAAGGCTAAAGCAAATTAGGCCGCCAAATATTTTTAAAAGTGTTTCAGTATTAAAAATCTCTCCGGCAAAAAAAACAGGAACGAGCAAAAAGACATTTTTTGCCCAATCTTTTGGCCTAATGAGTTTGATAAATGCTTTCATTATTTTTCTTGTTGGATAAGAGATGAATACTTCTGCTGTCCTTCGCTACGGTTTTCAATTAGCCAAAGCACCATGGGCAACATAATTAAAATTAAGGGAACTAAAAATAATCTACCTTGATAAGATACCACCGAAACAAAGTGAATAGCAAACCAAATAGGTACCATAAATAAAAACCACTTTTTTAAGAGATGAGGGAATGTCTTAAATTTTAATAGTATAATAAATGGAATTACGGTAAGCGTGCCTATCAGCTCCATGTATCCCTTAAATCCAACAGCACTTATTAAATTCAATTTCAACATAGGTAATCCGGCAGGAACTTTCCATACTTGCTGCGGTTGATACCCGAAATACGTCCTCAATCCTATAAATATGCTAAAGAAAATTACATACAACCCCATGGTTAGCACCCATACGGATAACTTTGGCCATTGAATGCTTTTGATATTTAGTTTTTTAAATGAGAACTGCTCAAATCCCGTTTTGGAAATAAAATATAAAGCCGGTATCATCAAACCTGTTTCTCGATTTAATGCTGCAAAAAATGTTATGGGAATGAGCCAATAAGCATTGGCATTTTTTAAAATAATTAAAGCGGTAAGTATATAGAAAATATTATCCAAATAAGTGTTAAACGATAGGTCGGCAGCTGTAACGGCATTGCCCATGGATAATGCTAAAAAACAAATCCCAAAAAATATTAACCATTGGTTTCTTACAAAATAACTCCATAATCTCCATACTAAACCAAATATGATGAAATGTTCAATAAACCTGAAGAAGACAAACACAATCATATACTTCATTACACCCGGTGTTTGCATAACTTTTACAAATTCGGCAGTTTCAGCATTTGAACCTGATGTGTCTGTAATCGAAAATTTAAATTTTTGTTCTATGGGATATAGTTTGTCAATGGTGTGATTATAAATCCATAACATGCCTTCTACCATCATGGGTGCTAAAATTCGGTATTGCCATGGATTGTAAAACTCCGACCTCTTTTCTAATATGGCTTGATGACGCTCATAAGTTTTTAAACCATTGCTATAGTAAAAGTTCCGATATATTGGATAAACGGAAAGAATAGCCAAACATAAGCAGATAAACCATGTGGCAGGCTTACGGCTTTTCTGCAATAATGGTGTAGTGGGGGTAAACATACATTCTCTTTTTTCGCTCTTCAATTATTTTTAATCCTGCTTGGGTAATCCATTGCTTTGCTTTAGAAAAAGAAATCTCATTTCCAATTTCTCCTGCAAAAATTATATCGTGCATTTTATTACAAAAAACTAACGCGCTGGCACCGTTAATATCCTTTAATATTAATCGAGACCCAGACTTCATTACCGATACTAAGTTTTGTAAAAATTTTTGTTGATTAGCCTTGGGCACATGGTGTAACACGTCAATTAAATATATTATATCCATTTCTCCTAGTCCCGGGGGAAAGTGAATCCCGTCAAAAGTGTCAAATGCAAAGCTCCCAAATGGTTGCCTGGCAAACAAAGCATTTGCATTGTCAATTAGTTTTTCACTTATTTCAATTCCATATACTTGTGATGGGTTGCTAAAATGTGACATCAATAACAAAAACTGTCCAGACCCACATCCCACATCACCAATCTTATCTCCGGGTTTGGCTAATGAAATCAAGTTTGAAAATGGACAAATCAAAGGACGGTAACGTATTTTTAGCCCATCCATAAAGCCGGTTCCGGGGTATTGTTCCTTAAGATAGGCTAAAATCTCGGCATTGCCGGGCTTGTTGTTCATATAGGGTTAGTTTGTACAGGTTGCTAAAATAATACATTCAACGACAAATTCTAATCTATTAGCAGTTATCCAATTATTTTCACCAATAAATGGTAGCTTTTTTATATATTTGATAAGGTTTCTTTATTAATAATCTTCAAAGGCAATTATCTATGCAGAAACCAATTATATTTTACCTTTTCTGTCTTTTTTCTTTCGTGATGGTGCAGGCTCAACCTAAACGAATCTGTGTTATGGGCTCTTCTACCGCCTATGGTTATTTTCCAAATACGAGTATTCCACGAGATAGCGCTTGGGCTTTTAAAATAAGTAAATACTATAAAGATCTTGGTATTATTGATACATTATATAATATCGCTACTCCTGGTATAGATTGTTATATAGGTATGCCTACAGGATACACTCCTCCTGCTAATAGAAACGCACCGAACCCTACTTTTAATATAACAAAGGCTGTAAATTTTAATCCTCCACCTGATGTTATTATTATAAATTTTCCGTCTAACGGCTATTCAGTCTTTTCGGAAGCTGAAATTATTCAATGCCTTCAAACAATGAAGGATTATGCCAATGCAAGAAATATTCGTTGTTATATCACCACCACCCAACCTCGAAATGATTTTGTTCAACAGGTTGAAAGAGAGAAGTTGCGTAGTTTAAAAGATTTAATTGAAACTACATTTGGAGCCTTTTCTATTGATTTTTGGACAGATATTGTACAAGATCCTCCCATAATTATTAATCCGGTTTATAATTTAGGAGATGGTGTACACCTTACTCCTGAAGGACACACGTTGTTAAAAAACCGAGTTATTCAACGAGATATTTTCTTTCAGCCAGTAGCTTTAAATTTAGGGATATTAAAAGTAGCGCAACATCAAAGCCATGTATTGGTATCGTTTAAAATAGAGGGATTTGAACAAACATCACATTGCCGCCTGGAGCGCAGCTCTAACGCAATAAATAATTTTGAATCCATTACAGAATGGGAAAATTGTAATTGGCCGGGGAATCAGCGTATTTATTTAGACGGAAACCCTGCTATTGGGAATAATTTCTATAGAATAGCTATTAAAGGCAATAATGGAGAGGTGTATTATACTCAGGTGGTAAGGCTGAATTTTAAAACGAATAGCATGCTTTTTCAACCCTATATTTTCCCTAATCCTTCAATGGGTTCAACAAGCCTTGTATTACCACCAAGCGAAAAAGAATGGCATCTTAACATTAACGATGTAAATGGAAATGTTGTAAAACGTGTTAAATTAATGCCATCACCCCAAACCAGTATTTTTAAATTAGAATTACCTCATCCTAAAGCAAGGCAATATTTTATTCAATTTCCCGGTAGGGACATTCATTCAATTTCATTAATTAGGCTATGATGTTTTCTTCAGGATGTATCCAAAACGATCCTTCATTTTTAAAAAGGGAAATTCAAAATATCTGAAACTTATTTTAGCCAGCATTATCGTTATTGTTATACTGATGGCTGGTTCTAAAAAAAGAACTTGCCAAACCTGGGTATTAATACCTAATTTTTTGGTAATTGCCGTTGTTGCTGAAATTATTATAAAGTGAATACAGTAAAGACCATAGGTTATAATGCCCAACTTTGATATTGTTTTTAATGCAGATAGCTTAAACAATGAATGTTTTGAAAAACATTGCTCCAGTATTACCAATAAGATGGATACTGCAATAACTGCGCGTTCAAAAATTCTTATATAGTGATTGCCAAGTAACCATTCGTCTCTAAAAAGGAATAGTAAAACAAGAAGAAGGTAAATAAAAAAGATTGAGACTTTTGGAAGATTTTGAATAAATGACGAAAACTTTGGTTTCATTATATATAACCAAGCACCAAATGCACCGATGGCCATATCTCCAATACAAGATAAGGTATGCATTTCATGAATACGAGGAACATCATGAAAAGCTCTAAAAAAAAAGCTGTTGATAATTATTGCAGTAAATGCCACCCAAAAATACCGGAGTGGTATAAAAGCTAAAATAACCGGCCATATCAAATAAAATTGTTCCTCAATAGCAATACTCCATAACACACCCAATCCAGGAGCATCAGGCATGCCCGATTTGATATAATCGAAATTATTGATGAAAGCTAAATAATACCAAATATTAGCTGTTTCCTGTGGCGTGCTTCCCGAAAGTGTTTTAGCTAAAGGGAATAAAACAAAGCCAAGGAAAATACACAGAAAATATAGTGGCCATATCCGCAAAATCCTGCGCACCCAAAAATTGGGAATATTGATTCGGCCATTCAGCTTCTTTTCCTCAATAAGCAAGTAGGTAATTAAAAATCCCGATAAAACGAAGAAGAAATTAACACCTAAAAATCCATTCCCAAAGATTTCGTTTTTTACTAAAAAATGAGCCTGATTATCAGCTATTCCGGTAAATTCGGTGGTAAAGCTATGATAAAAAAATACTAATAAAAAGCAGAAAAATCTTAAGGCATCAAGATTTTCAAAGTATAATTGTTTGGTCTTTGCGGGCTTTTTGAGCATAAAGAAAATTTAACAAAATGGTATGTTCCTCCAAAAACTTTTATATAAATGTTAAAGTAATGTGTATAATATAAACAATTTAGTTTTAGCTTTGTTACAAATATCAATAATTTTATTTTGTTGTTATTTTTCCTGTAAAGTGAAATTCAATTCCTTCTGATAGATTCGACTTTTGATGTTCTAAATCAATTAATTTTAAAATTCTATTTTTTTAAAAATACTATGTATGAAAAGGAACTTTTGTTTACACAAGAAAAATGAATTACTAAACGTTAAACGACTTTTGCTAAAAAATATTTTAAGTCTTTTAGTCCTGTTGTTTACATCTTCACAACTATTTGCACAGGGTGGAGAGGCGTTAGATTTTGATGGCGTTGATGATTATGTGGCCTTGCCACTTGCCGTTGGCGGAAGCTATACAAAGGAGGCTTGGATTAATCCTTCCAACATTACCGGTAATCATAATTTGATTACAGGTTCTACAACAGCATTATTTTTTGAAGATGGTGTGTTGAAAGCCGGGCATGCAAGTGGGGGGTTTGTAGATGTGGTTGATGCTTCCGGTGCACTTCCAATTAATACATGGACACATGTTGCAGTAACCTATGATGCAGCTTCCGGCTTACTTTCCCTATATAAAAATGGAACCTTAGTAGCCTCTGCTACTAATGCAAATGCCTATACTGAAACAAATATGGCTTTAGGTAATTTTCCCAATTATAGTGTTTTTTTTCAAGGGAAAATGGATGAAGTACGGCTGTGGAACGTAGCACGCACCTCAACTGAAATCGCGAATACCATGAGTTGTGATTTAACTGATGATGAGCCGGGGCTTATTGCTTATTATAAATTTAATCAGGGTGATGCAGGTAATGATAACGCTGCAGTAACTACACTTTTGGATTCGCACGATGCATGCACACCACAGAATGGCACTTTAATGAATTTCGGTTTAACCCCGGGAACTATTTCGAATTGGGTTGCACCAGGCGCCTATAGCCAGAATTTTTGTAATCCCAAACCAAATATAAAAATAGTAGGTAATGGCGGTTTATGTATCCTGGATGGTGATGTAACGCCATCTATAGCCGATGGCTCAGATTTTGGTGATTTGGGTGCAGATCCTAAATCACAGGTTTTTACTATTCTAAATACAGGTACCTCCAATCTTACTATTTCTGGAGTAACCAGTTCAGATCCTACCGACTTTACGGTAACTACATTACCAGCTTCCACCATCACTCCCGGAAATTCATCCACATTTACTGTGGTATTTAATCCTTCAGTAACCTTAGGAATTAAAACAGCCACCATCACCATTAATAATGACGATGCTGATGAAGGGGTGTACACTTTTTCTGTGCAAGGTGATGTTGTTGGCGGTGGTGAATCTTTGAGTTTTGATGGTATTAATTCATGGGTTAATCTCCCGGTATCACTTTCCGGAAGCTATACAAAAGAGGTTTGGATTAAACCCGATGTAAGCTCACTTGTAGGGTTCCCTAATATTATTACAGGCACAGGAACTGCATTATACTTATATAATGGAGTGCCCACAGCCGGACATGCCACTACCTATAATGAGGTTAATGGTTTGTCTATGGTAAATCCCGGTGTATGGACACACCTTGCAGTTACTTATGACGACCCATCAAACACAATGATCCTTTATGTAGATGGAGTTATGCAATCTTCAGGGGTAACTTCCCCTTATGCAGAACCCAGCCTTAATCTTGGAATATACAGTGGTGGTAATTTCTTTGCTGGAGAAATGGACGAAGTGCGTATATGGAATACCGTTAGGTCAGCTACTGATATAGCAAATGATATGAATTGTAAACTGAATGGTGATGAGCCGGGGTTGATTGCTTATTACGACTTTAATCAAGGCATAGCAGGAGTTAACAACCCCTCAGAAGTAACTTTGTATGATAAAACAGATAACTGTGCCCCGAAGAATGGAACATTAAATGGTTTTGCTTTTAACAAATTTGTAGCTCCAGGCGCTACCACAGGTTTCTGTGGCGGGGCTGAACCTAATATTCGGATAAGAGGAGGTAGTAGTAATATTTGTATCTCAAGTGGTGATATAACACCAGATACTCAGGATGGTACTGATTTTGGATTCTATTCAGACCCGGGTATTGATCATGTTTTCGTTATTGAAAATAATGGCAGCGATGTGTTGGATATTTCAGGAATCAATATTTCAGGAACTGATGCAAGCTGGTTTACTGTTTTAGTTTCTCCGGTGCTTACTACATTATTACCGGGACAATCTACTCAGTTTACCATTCGCTTTGCAGGTGTGGGGCTGGGAGTGCGCACAGCAACCATTTCAATATTAAATACGGATCCTGATGAAGGTAATTTCTCTTTTGCAGTACAAGGGGAGGGAACCATCCTTGTGCCGGTGTCATTGTTGAATTTTAATGGCAATAATAATGAAAGGGTAATTAACCTGTTTTGGAATACAAGCAATGAAATAAATAATTCAGGATTTGATATTTTACGTACAGATGATACCCATACTAATTGGACAAAACTTGGATTTGTTGAACCCTCAGGATTATCAACAGGCCATTATCAGTTTACAGATGTTGCTCCAATGCAAGGTATTAACGCCTACAGATTAAGGCAAGTAGATGCTAACGGAAATTTTAAATACAGTAATATCCTGGTATTTAATTTTGATGTTAAATCATCCACAGTTCGCTTGTATCCTAATCCGGCTACCACCAGATTGCAGATGCTGTTTAATGACGCAGACTTATTAAATACTTATGCAGAAATGTACACCATCACCGGCACTCGTGTTGGTAAGGTTCTACTTTCTCGATTTAATCAAGAAATAGATTTATCTAATTTCCCGTCCGGTGTGTACTTCATAAAACTCGTTAATGGTAAGGCGTTGAAAGTGGTTAAACAATAATTGATTAAATGAAAATTTGAAAAGGTCATCTATAATGATGGCCTTTTTTATTTTTAATACTTTCCTATTCTTGTGCTTAGTGTTAAGCCTTTGGATACCACAAAATTTAATTTAGAGTAGCCAATTCAATAATCTATTGCCACGTTAAAAGGAAATCTTGTTAATGCCCTTTTGTTTAATGCATAAGTTATTAACCTCCGAAGGGGAATTGAAATGTAAAAGCATCAATAAGGTTACTCCCTTTTTGCACTGTTCAAAAGTTGGATAATTTGTCTTTGCGATTGTATTTTTTCAGTAGGTTGCATGTAGTTTAAACCTGGGCTAATTTCTTTTAGCAAAAAATTCTAAATGGATGTGATTATGCAGAAAAAAACCGGCGAAAGCCGGTTTTGAAAAAGATGGAATGGAATTTTATAATGAAAGTCTGTATTCATATAACCCATCTGAACCGGGATAGAATCCGCTAAGGTTTAAGATTTTTCCGGAAGAAACTACCTTTCTTAATTCATCTACACTTTTAACATCAATATCATTTGCCTTTAAAATAATAAAGTTGTCCTTCATGCGGGTTTGGTCTTCAATAGCACCGGAGCCTATTCTCTTTACCCATACGCCGCCATCAATTCCCAAGCTGCTTGCTTTCTTACTGTCTAAGGTCTCAAATTCTGCTCCTAATACATCCAATACATTATCCACCTTAACTACTTCATACGTACCGGCTTTGTTTTTTAGGGTAACCGGCACCGTTACTTCCTTGCCTTTACGCGAATAGGCTACTGAAATTTTATCTCCGGGTTTATATCTGCTTACTTGTTCAAGCATTTCGGCACCATTGCCAATAGTCACTCCGTTTATTTTACGAATATAATCTCCTTTACGAATGCCTGCTGCAAAAGCGGCTCCATCTGTGGGTAATTCTGCTACATATATTCCTGATGCATCAGTTGGAATGCCTTCAGCCTTTTTCTCCTCTTCTGTTAAATCTCCTGTATCTACATAATTAATACCTAAATAGGCTCTTTGTACAGTGCCAAATTGAATAATATCATCTACTACCTTACTCACTATATTAACAGGAATTGCATAAGAATAGCCTGAATAATACCCTGTTGGTGAAGCAATAGCAGAGTTAATACCAATCAATTTACCATCTGTATTTATTAAAGCACCCCCACTGTTTCCCATATTTACAGCAGCATCAGTTTGGATGAATGATTCAATCCCTCTGGCTCCTGAGTTATCACGGTTTAAACCTAAACTTCTCGATTTGGCACTCACAATACCTGCGGTTACTGTTGTTTCTAAATTTAACGGATAGCCAATAGCTAAAACCCATTGCCCAATTTCTACATTATCCGAATTGCCATATACTAGAAATGGAAGTCTGTTGGCATTTATCTTTATTACCGCTAAATCGTATGCTTGGTCAGCACCAACCAAGGTGGCCTTATATGTCTTCTTGTTATTAAGTGTTACTGTTATCTCATCTGCATTTTGTACAACATGATTGTTAGTAACAATATATCCATTTTCTGAAATTACAACACCAGACCCCGAAGCCTTTTGTTCAGGAATGATATAAGAGCGGCCTCCAAAAAACTGATCAAAAAAATCATCACCAAACATATCACTAAATGGATTTTGGCGTTGAACACGCGGAACATTATTGGCTTGCTTTGCGTTGGTCTTTGTCTTTATATGTACAACTGCCGGAATACTGGCTGCTGCAGGTGCTCGAAAATCAATATCATTGCCTGACAAACTGCCATTTGGCATTCCTGTAAAGCGATAGTTTGATGGGGTGTCTTTGTTAAACTGACCTGAAAAATATATTTCCTTAGAATTAAATTTCTCATAGCCAAAAATAGTAGCTAATGCTACTAGTGCACTAACTAATGTAGTGAGAAGAATTTGTTTCAGTTTCATTTTCTATCTTTTTTCTTTGTAAAACAAGTCAAAACTCATGCCTTAGTTGCAATTTAAAACATTGGATCACAAAATATATTTATTATGCATTATGTTTAACAATACATTAGGAAGGGTTTCGTAGATGAATTATGTTTTACAAACTGAGCAAGAATTGCATCGTATCAACGCCATCGGCATAGTTTGTGAGTTGAGGTTGTTGCGCCATTCCCGGAAGGAGATATCCGGCTCCTGAAATACACTGGATATCGGAATGCTTTTCTAGGGCTTGTTTTAACTGTTCTGGATTATCATAATAGGAATAGTTAACCACAGCAATGGGGCTGAATAAATTATCTTCTTCGGTAAGTAATAGGGTGCCATTGGTCATGTAAAATAATCCATTTAACAAGAGCAGTGATAAGCGATAGTCATAATTGTTTTTGTATTTATTATGGTGGCTGAAAAAACTATATTTTCTTGATGCGTTAAGCAGTGGAACAAAATCATAACCTTCCGGCACATAAACTTTAGTTACATTTCTACAGCCTCTTCCAAAATAAGTATGAATATCATCCGAAATATGAATGAGGTCTTCCTCTTGCTCATTACCGTTT
Organism: uncultured Ferruginibacter sp.; assembly: GCA_964490345.1. Lineage (GTDB taxonomy): Bacteria > Bacteroidota > Bacteroidia > Chitinophagales > Chitinophagaceae > Ferruginibacter. The sequence continues at coordinate 267,151 of CAZBBO010000001.1, read as the reverse complement.
AAAACGGCTACAGCAGTTTTACTTTTTCTAATAATATGAGGGTATTGCTTAAAGTACATTTCAAAATATCGGGCAGATTGATTACTCCCCGTTGCAATATAGGCGTCACAATTGTTCAGTCTTTCTGAAAATGAAATCCATTGCTTTACTTGGGGCTCCCATTTATAGAGTTGTTCTACAAGATGCGTAATGAGCACGTCGTCTTTTGATGAACATTTTATGCGTTGTTTATGACCACAGATAAATATTGAAAGTAAATCATGAAACCCAACCATTGGCAGATTCCCAGCCATAACTACTCCAACCTCTACAGGGTTAATGTTATTGTCTATATGATAAGTATTTACCCAGTTATTTAGCTTTGATAATGATAGATATTCCTTTGAAATATTAGCAGAAGCTAAATCAATAAAAGGTTGGATAAACCACGAGTTTTTAATTTCAGCTAAGTGTTTTTTATCAACCCACCCGGTTTCACTGCTTTGCATATATTCTCCCAGTTTCACCATCAGGCCTAAACGTTGTTGTAAATCCATCGGTAATTGTATAAATTTGTGATAAAATTAAACCATATGGCTATCAGAATAACAGATGATTGTATCAATTGTGGCGCATGTGAGCCTGAATGTCCTAATAATGCCATTTATGAGGGAGGGGTAGAATGGGCTTTGGCAGATGGTACAACCGTAAAGGGAACTTATACTATGATGGATGGTTCTGCTATGGGAGCCGACCAGCGAAATACACCCGTTTCAATGGATACATACTACATCGTTCCGGATAAATGCACCGAATGCCAGGGTTTTCATGAAGAGCCTCAGTGCGCTGCGGTTTGCCCTGTTGATTGTTGTATTCCGGATGAAGCTTATAGGGAAACAGTAGAGGAGTTGCTGGCAAAAAAAGAAAGGCTTCATGCCCTTTAATGTTCTCTTAAATTAAATACGTTATTTAGGAATTAGCGGAAGTATCTTTTACTTTCGCTTTTTATTAATCTGAATTGCCATTAGTTTTTATGAAACTTTTTTCCTTGCTTTTTCTGTTTACCTTTTCATTATTCAGTTGTGGAATGAAAGATAGCGGTAAGAAGTTGATAAAAGATAATTATACCGAAAGAATTGAATTGATGAATACAGACCGGGAATTCTCTGAGGTATGTGAAGAAAAGGGATTTAAAGCAGCATTTGTTGAATACATTGATAGTAACGGAGTTCTTTTAAGACCCGATCATTTGCCAATTGTTGGTGCTGATGCTATTGATTACCTGATTCAGATGGATGATACTGACTTTACGCTTGAATGGCAACCCCATTATGCTGAGGTGGCTCAATCTGCCGACCTGGGATTTACCTATGGGGTGTACGCACTTACTCCCATATCTCAAGACACCACATTATACGGAACCTATGTATCTATCTGGAAAAAGTGCAAGGATGGGAATTGGAAATTTGTTCTCGAATCAACTAATGATGGACTTGGTGCTCATTAATCCTTATCTTTATTTTCAATGAAAAAACGCTTAGCAATAATTACAGGAGGCTATTCCGGCGAGTCAGTGATTTCCTATCAATCTGCTGAAACTATTGCTAAAAATATCAATACTGATCAATGGGATTATTATGTAATTGATATACATCCTAAAGGATGGTTTTATAAAACACACGATGGTAATAAAGCGTTTGTAAATAAAAATGATTTTTCTATAATTGTTGATGGCAATACGATCACTTTTGATTTAATTTTTATTGCTATTCATGGAACTCCGGGAGAAGATGGAAAATTGCAAGGATATTTTGATTGTTTAAATATTCCCTACACTTCTTGTGATACAACAACATCTGCCATCACACTAAATAAACGATATACTGTAGCTATCGCTGCATTTGCCGGAATACCTGTGTCTCGCTCTTGTCATCTGTATAGAGACAGGAGTTTTGATGTTGCCAATGTGTTGAAAGAGCTATCGCTACCGGTTTTTGTTAAACCAAACAGTGGCGGTAGCAGTTTAGGCATGAGTAAGGTAAATACTCCCGATAAATTGGAAGCTGCTGTTGAAAAGGCATTTTTGGAAGATACCCAGGTTTTAATAGAGGAGTATATTTCAGGCCGAGAGTTTACTGTTGGTGTATTTAAAAGTAAAGGGAAAATTATTCCTCTTCCCATTACTGAAATTATTTCTAAAAATGAGTTTTTTGATTTTGAAGCAAAATATAAAGGTGCAAGTAAAGAAATAACCCCCGCTCAAATTGAAGATGATATTGCTGAGAAAATTAGATCAATGGCGGTGAAAGTATATGAAGTTTTTAATTGCCGGGGTATTGTGAGAATTGATTTTATTTTTGATAATAAAGCCCAGCAACCCGTTATGTTGGAAATGAACACAATACCCGGACAAAGTGCTGCAAGCATCGTTCCTCAGCAGGTAGCTGCAATGGGTTGGAGTTTAAAAGAATTTTATTCCGCCTTGTTAAATGAATGCCTAATAATTGATATGATATAAATATTTTCATGTGTTTGGATTTTTAACTCGTCGCTCATTTTTATTTAACCTGGTTGTAATTATAGTATTATCAGCCACGATAATTTTCGGCTTTTTGCAATTGCTGGGATGGATAACAAATCATGGGAAGTATCTTACAGTTCCGGGTGTTGTAGGTAAGAACACCACAGAGGCGGTGAAATTTTTAGAGAGCAAAGGCTTTGATGTACAAATCCAGGACTCAGTTTATGTAGATTCCGTAAATCGAGGTGTGGTGCTAAAACAATTACCCGATCCAAACAGTACAGTTAAGGTAAACCGTACGGTATATCTTACTGTAAACAGGGTAACTCTGCCAATGGTAGAAATGCCATCTTTAGAAGGCAAAACTTTAAATTTTGCTTTAGAGATATTGCGTAGAAGTCATCTTACATTGGGGGATACTACATTTCGGCCTGATTTTATGAGAGGCTCTGTCTTGGAACAAACTTACTTAGGCAAAAAGGTAGGTTCCGGAGATGAGGTTCCCTGGGGTGCACCCATTGATTTAGTTATTGGAAAAGGATTGGATGACCAAAAGATTCCGGTTCCATCATTGCTTGGGCTTACACTTGAAGAAGCACGAGTAATCTTAGAGATGAATGGAATTGAATTAGGGGCTATTGTTCCTGATCCCGATGTGGTAGATACTATCTCTGCATTTGTGTATCGTCAGGAGCCCCCTAAAAAGAATGTAGATGATAAGCAAGTGTTTATTCAGTCAGGCCAGTTGATGGATATCTGGCTGTCAAAAACCATGAAGGTGCCTAAAGATTCGATTAGTAATTAATAAAGTATGAAATTTATTAGTCCTGAAGAGTTAAAAGCCAGGCTGGATGCCGGTGAAGCTGTTAATCTCCTTGATGTACGTGAGCTTGAAGAGCATGAAACCTTCAGCATTGGTGGTCGTACACTGTCTGTGGATGAAATCTATGCAATGCATATTGAAGATATTGAAGATTGGAAAGAGATGGAAGTAGTTTGTTATTGCCGTTCAGGCAATAGAAGCATGAGAGCGGCATTAATGCTTGAAACAATAGGATTTACCCATGTGAAAAATCTACAGGGTGGAATGGTGGCTTGGAAAGAAAGGTACAACCCCGACGCTACAGTTTAATATTTACCCCGGCCAGAAAGTTGAAGGGTGCCATAGGGAAATAATAATTCTCTGTGGTTAAAGCACCATCATAAAAGTAGCTGAATGTATATCCGTTGGGCTCGTATAATTTACTGAAAATATTGTTGAGGTTTAAAAATACCTCTACCGTTTTTGTTTTCCCAATATTCTTGATGTAGGTAATTCGAGCATCCTGCAAATAAAAAGATTCAAGGCTTCGATTTATGTTTTCGGTATTGTCGAGATATTGTCTGCCTACGTATTTTCCGGATAGAGAAACAGACACTTTCGTTACTGGTTTCCAGGTAATGTCCCAAAACCCTGTTGTGCTTGGAGAATAGGCAATGGAGGTGTTTTTGTGGATCTTTTCCAACTGCCCACCATTATCATAATCATCAATAAATTCAGTAAATACAGGAATCCGGTTTGCGCTAAGGGATAGATTTCCGCTAAGTATAAATTGTTTTGAAAGCGAAAGGGCTCCTTCCCATTCAATTCCGGTACGATAGCTCTTATTAATATTTGTGCGTGTGTAAGCACCTACATCATTTATTTTACCGGTTAGTATTAATTGATTATGATAAAACATGTAAAAGAAATTTATTGAGGCTGAAGCTTTTTCCCATTTCCTTTCATATCCTAATTCTACATCAAACAATTGCTCAGGTTTAGGTATGTTATTTTCTCCAGCTTCAAAATCATCACGATTGGGCTCTTTTTTTGCTATTCCAAATGATAAATAGGCTTTATTACGGTTGCGCATATACGTAATTCCTGTTTTAGGGTTTATGAAAAACCAGTGATGTTGCTGATGAATAGTTGCATTGGTTGGGAATCCGTTAATTGTGTACCAAGGAGTGCGTAGTTGAACATCTAAAAACGAGTACCATCCCTTTCCCAACACTTCTTGCCACTTTGCGAAAACAGAGGCTTCCCTTTTATATGCTGTGTTATTATACCACTTATACTTATCAGGTAATGGTATATACGTTATGGTTTTTGTTATTTCTCCAAAATGGTGTCCATCATATTGTGTATATCCACCTCCGGCTATAATGGTCCTTTGAGGAAGGTTAAAATGGAATGAGAATAAAGCACCATAATAATAATTGTCTAAATTAAGACGCCGGATAAGATCAGTATGCGTAATAAGGTTAGTTCCATTATTATAGTTCGGTAATTCATAATCAGCTAAAGCCTGATTAGCTTTGTATTGCTCATAGTATCCTTTTCCGCGCGTTAAAAATATTGCACTGCTAAATTTTTTTGTGGCAGTAATATTTCTGTTATAGAAGAGTTGATAATGGGTTTGAATATAATGATCAATCTCGTTGTTATATGGGTTACCGGGCTTTTCTGTTCCGGCTGAATTATATCTTCGGTCATGTTTTAAGGTAGCTTCATCTATCCCATTCCAAGCTTGGTAGCTTTTTTCTCGGCCATTGATAATATTGAAGCGCAGATTTTCTTTGTTACTGATATAGGCAACACTGCCCTGCAACGCAAATAACTTTGAAAAAGCACGATCAATATATCCATCACTTGAAATATTGCTAATTCGCAAGTCAGTTAAGAAATGTTTTTTAATAAGCCCACTATTAAATAAAATACTGTTACGTAAAGTGCCATAAGATCCCGAAGTATTGAATATGGAAAGTGTTCTCTTCTTTACTACATCATTGGTACTGATATTTATATTTCCGCCAAAGGAACCTGTACCAATAGAAGTGGTTCCTAAACCTCGTTGTACTTGAATACTTCCGGCTGATGTGGTAAAATCAGGTATGTCTACAAAGAAAGTGCCCTGATTTTCAGAATCATTATATGGGATACCGTTTAATGTTACATTAATTCGGGTTGCATCTGTGCCCCTAATACGTATTCCGGTATACCCTATTCCATTGCCGGCATCAGCATTTACTACTACAGATGGTAATGATTGTAAAACAAAGGGAAGATCCCTGCCTGTATTTAATTGTTGCAATGCTTCTTTTTGAAGCGTTGTTTGTGCTATTGGTGCAACGGGAGACGCCCTAACAGCTAAAATTTCTACAGGGGTTAAACTGGTGGTATCGGTTAATGATGTTTGTGCATGCACCCCACAATAAACGAGCATCAAGGTGCCGGTTATTAGTTTCTTCATAAAAAAATTTTTGCTGAAAGCGGGAAAGCAATTGCGGATGAGTATCACATTCTCCCTTCGCAGGTATTATCCTGAGCAGGTTATTCGGGTATAATCTCAGCCTTCTTTGAAGCACCCCGGTATTTCAGATATGCAAATATAGCTATTATATATTTTAGCCTGTAACATTTTCAATACGGTGAACATATATTTGTGTATGAAGTTTAATTTTTTGCCATTTTATTTTTTTATAATCATTATGTGGTGCGGAATTTCATCTTCAGGACAACGTATAGTAAATGAAAGGTTTGTGCAGCAGATTGAGCCGTTGTCTCCTTTTTCTATTATTAAAATTCATGGTGCTGCTGAGGTATGGCTTACCCAAAGTTTTGAACCTGCTGTGGTGGTAGCAGCAGATAATGAGATGAGCTTAAATAAGATTAATGCCAAGGTTTTGGAGAATGCATTGGTGGTTTCCACTACAGGATTGAAAGATGGTTTTAATCCAAGAATATATATTGGTTTCAAATATTTAAACGAACTTTTAATAGATGGGGCTTCTCAATTGCATATTATTGGCAGTATTCGATTAACTGATTTATCAATGTATTTAAACGGAGCTGCAAAAGTGGATGGGCCGATATTTGTTGAAAATTTTAGCACGTCAATTACTGGTGCGGGGTTGGTAAATATAACAGGAACAACAAAAAAAATGAGTATTAGCACATCAGGAGCTGCAACCTTTAATGGTAAAGATTTTACTGCAAACGAAGGAAAGATTATGGCAACCGGCGCATCAAAGGTTTTCGTTAGGGTTAGAAATGATATTGATGTTATAGCCGAAGGGGCGGCGAGGGTCTATTTTTATGGTAAGGATGCAGTTTTAACCAAAAGGGTATCAGGAGCAGCAGTGGTAGAGTTTAAGAATGATTAATACTAAATATGAAATAAACACACTTTCGAAGTTATCTTTTGGCTACAATGTTAACTTTTACTATCTTTGCATCGCGAAGTAGAGCAGCGGTAGCTCGTCGGGCTCATAACCCGAAGGTCAGAAGTTCGATCCTTCTCTTCGCAACACTAAGGAGCCTGTTTTTCAGGCTCTTTCTTTTTATACACCATAAGAAAATTGGCGGGGTTTGCTGTTTTAAAAAAGATACTTTTGCATTTTAGTGAAATACATGAAAGTTGGTTTTGTTAATATATTCGGTAAGCCAAATGCAGGTAAGTCAACGCTACTTAATGCGCTGATGGGAGAGAAGTTGGCAATTGTTTCACCAAAGGTGCAAACCACCCGTCATCGTATAAAAGCCATCTTATCGGCTGATGATTATCAGATTATTTTTTCTGATACACCGGGAATTATTGAACCAAAATATAAGCTTCATGAGAAAATGATGCAAGCTGTAAAGTCGGCATTGGAAGATGCTGACGTGGCTTTGCTGCTGGTTGACCCAAATGAAAACTGGCAAACTCAGGAAGATACTTTTGCAAAACTTAAATTGAAGGTGCCTTGCTTGGTTGTAATAAATAAGGCCGATGCGGTAAGTAAGAAAAAGCTGGATGAAATAAGGACACTTTTTAGCTCAAAGCCATATTGTAAAGAGGTATTGATTATTTCTGCGCTTACAAAAAAAGGTATTGGTGAAATGTTACCGCGCATTTTAAACTATCTCCCGGAGGGTGAGCCATTTTATTCTGGAGATGATTTGAGTGATCTGCCCACTCGTTTTTTTGTTGAAGAACTGATTCGGGAAAAGATTTTTGAACTCTTTCAAGAGGAAATTCCTTATCATAGTGCGGTGCAGATTAGAGAGTATAAAGAGAAACAAACCCTGGTTAAAATTGTTGCTGATATTATTGTTCAGCGTGAATCACAAAAAGGGATTATTATTGGCGAAAGAGGCAGCATGATAAAAAAAATAGGTACCAAATCTCGAGAAGAGATTGAGAAGTTTATTGGTGCAAAAGTATTTTTAGAACTTTTTGTTAAGGTGAGACCCAAGTGGCGAGATAATGAAGTGCACCTTAGAGAATATGGCTATAAATAAAAAGAAAAAATTTGAAGTATGCGTTTTACTGTGGCTATTACCGGAAGACCAAATGTTGGCAAAAGCACATTTTTTAATCGCTTATTAGAACAGCGTAAAGCTATTGTAGATGACTTTAGCGGGGTTACGCGTGACAGGCAGTATGGAGTGGCTGAATGGACTGGTAAATCATTTAACGTAATTGATACTGGAGGATTTGTTGCAGATAGTGAAGATATTTTTGAAAAGGAGATTCGTAAACAGGTGGTTATTGCAGTAGAAGAAGCCAATGCAATTATTTTTATGGTAGATGTAACTACCGGTATTACTACTCTTGACGAAGCAATGGCAGATATGCTGCGTAAAAGTAAAAAACCTGTTTTTGTGGTGGTAAATAAAGTAGATAATCATAACAGATTATTGGAAGCTGCTGAATTTTACGGACTTGGATTTTCAGAATTATATTTTATATCTTCAGTTAGCGGTAGCGGTACGGGTGAATTACTAGATGCTATAACTGCACTTATTCCCAATGAAATAGAAGAAGCGCCGGATGGAGATGAACTTCCTAAAATTGCTATTATTGGACAGCCCAACGTAGGTAAGTCATCATTGCTGAATGCTTTGATTGGAAAGGAGAGAACAATTGTTAGTGATATTGCAGGTACTACTCGTGATAGCATTCATACCCGTTATAATTTATACAATAAGGATTTTATATTAATTGATACTGCGGGTATAAGGCGTAAATCAAAGGTGAATGAAGACCTGGAGTTTTATTCTGTTATTCGGGCCATTAATGCGATGGATGAAGCAGATGTGTGTTTATTGTTACTTGATGCAGAAAAAGGGGTTACGGCACAGGATCTTTCCATTTTCTCCTTAGCGGTAAAAAAGGGGAAAGGGATTGTGGTATTGGTTAATAAGTGGGATCTTGTTGAAAAGGAAACAAATACCACACGCGATTATGAAAAGGTATTAAAAAAGCGTTTTGCTCCTTTTACTGACATTCCTATAATTTTTATTTCAGTATTAGAAAAGCAACGGATATACCGAAGTATTGAAGCCGCTTTACAAGTTTATGAAAACCGTAAACGAAAAGCACCAACTTCAAAATTAAATGAGGTGATGTTGAAGGCTATTGAAAAATTTCATCCACCGGTGGTACGGGGTAATCCAATCAAGATTAAATATGTTACCCAGTTACCAACGCACACACCAAGTTTTGCTTTTTTTTGTAACTATCCCGATGATATTAAAGGGCCGTATAAAAACTATTTGGAGAATCAATTGCGAGAGCATTTTGATTTTAGCGGAGTACCCATAAGGCTGTTTTTTAGAAAGAAATAATTTTTCCTTTTAAGAGCTATGTCTATGTTTTCTATGGTTTCAAGAGGCGGTTTATAACAAAATATGCAGCAAGGGTTAGTAGCAGAATAATTATTACCGCTATATAAATCCACGGTTGATTAAAAAAGATTCGTTTTCTCTTCTTTTTTCCGGAATGAAGTTTCTGTTTTAGCTCCTTATTGAGATTATTTGTGATTTGTGGAATATTTCTTTTGTTTTTTACTAATTCCAATCCTTCTACTGCATCATCCAAAAATGAATCACTTGCCATCTGTTGCTCAAATAGGTGAAGAGAAGTAGAGTCTAAGTTATGTTGTAGATAGTCCCACAATTTCTCTTTATTATCTTCACCCTCAGGATTGTTTAATATGTTGTTTAATTCGTTACTCATCACCAGCCCTATTTTGGATTTTTATTTTTAGATTGCGTTTTCCATTCTGAATAAAGCTCTTTACTTGTTGAATGTTAAAGCCGGTTATCTCGCACACCTCTTTGTAGCTTTTCTTTTTTAGGTAAAACAAGGTGATACAATGTCGTTGTTCTTCATTTAATTCATCTATTGCTATCTGCATCTTTTCTAATTTTAGCTGTTGGTTAAAATAATCTGGTTCGTTTGGTTCATCAAAAGTTACTGGATAATGATTTTCAGAAACAGATATGTTTGGTTTTACCCTTAGCTGCATTAAACAATGATTTTTTGCAAGGGTATAAAGCCAGCTTTTAAAATAGGTTATGCGGTATTTGGGAATCTCATGTAAAGATTTTAAAAAGACATGTTGTACCACGTCTTTTGCCTCATCCTCATTTTTTAAATATTTCATACCTACGCCAAATAGCATAAGGGTATAGCGCTGTAGCAAAATACCCAACCAGTCATTATTACCATCACGGTAAAAGTATTCCAGCAGCTCCTGGTCACTTAAATTAGCATGTGGTAATACTTTCAATTGAGTAACTTAAAAAAATATAGATTTTAAGAAGATTAAGAATTTTTACTTTTCCATAAAAAAGATCAATGATTTTGTGTCGCCTGTTCTTTTTCAGTGGTGTTGTTTTTTGGCTTATCCAGAAAAAGCATTTTTATTGCAATAATCAGCATTAAAATGGCAAATACTTTTTTTACAGTATCCTGTCGGAGGCTTAGGGTGAGTTTGCTGCCCAGGTATCCGCCAATAACAAACCCTACAGCCAAAAGGGCTACATAATTGAAATTTATATATCCCTTCTTGTAGTATTGAATTACTGCTAAAATGCCCACAGGAAACATAATCAATGCCAACGAAGTGCCTTGTGCCTGAAATTGGCTGAATCCAACAATATATATGAGTGCCGGTACGATAATAATTCCTCCGCCTACGCCCACTAACCCACCTAATGTACCTGCAGCTAATCCAATTAATAATAGTGAAATAATAAATTGAATATCCATTTTTTTAGGTTTTTGCATAATGAACAGATTGATGAATATAGCAGGGTAGGGCGTTAGCTAAAAGGTATATTTGATTTCATTCTTTTTTATTGTAGATAAAATTGAGTGTGTTAATTACTCAAATCATCCCCTGCAGAAGTGTATTTAAAATCTATCCACCATTCATTATTTACTCTTACTACTTTTATTTCCATTGGCTTTTTCATATAGGAATTAGCATAATTGATGATAGTAGTAGAATCATTGGTTTCTGATAATTGAAGAATTTCATAGCTGGCCTTCTTATAATTCATTTTAAGTTCAGGCGACATGTTGTTATAATATCTTTTGTATGAATCGAAGAATTGTATATTCTCTTCATTATTGAGCAGTAGAGATTCTGCACTTTTAAAATCACCATCAAGGCTGGCGCGTATAAAACCCCTTCCGGTATCTAAGGCAGTTTCAGGTCTTGAATTGCTTTGGCTGCAAGAAGCCATAACAAATAAAATAAAAATGCTGATAATTGTTTTCAGGTCTTTCATAGTAGTAAAGTTAGGTTAGTTTGTATTAAGGTCATTAAAAAAGCACCCATAAGGATGCTTTTTAAAATTAGTTAAAAATTATTATTCGGTTAATTTCTTTAATGAATCAACACCTTTCAGGCCTTCATTTATAATATTTTTTATGGAGTCTGTATTTAATTTATCCAATTCACCCATAGCGTTATCCAACTCTTCGCTTGGGGTTTCACCTAACTTATCGCCCATTTTCTCCATTCCCATAGTCATGATGGTTTGCTTATCGAATGCCACTTTCCATGCACCCTTAACTTTTTTAAGTGTATAGCTCATGGTTTCACCGCTTACTTTTTCGGTTACAGGTACAATAGCTTTATCGCCATCAATTTTTGCATCACCATAGGTTAGGTTTTCTGCTTTATATTTTTCATCTTCTTTTGCACCTTTACTATCCTTATCAGCCATGTTCATGCCCATTTCCATCATGTCAAGCATTTGTTTACTGTCTTCAGTAGCAAGGGTTTTGGCTTTAGCAATATCTTTTTTTGAAAGTGCTGTAAAAAAATCGGCTAAAACTGCTTTGGGGTCGTCACCGCCGGATTTACAACTAAATAAAAAAGTTGTTGTAAGTACTGCAACCGCAAGAAGGATTTTTTTCATTTTTATTTTTTTTTATCAGCACCAAAAGTAGCAGGATTTTTTTAAAAATAGCAATCTTATTCAATATTTAATACGTTTAATGATATGGGCATTAGGATTCAAAAACACGTCATCAACACCTATGAATACAAAGTCTTTAATTCGGCTAGTGTTGAATCTCAATATGTTTTGTGTTCCTGCACTATATGCCTTTGCAACAAACTCTGCACAGTACATTTTATTGTTGGTGGTTAAATCAAAGTCCATATCAAAGGTAAGTCCTGCATTTTTCCAGGCTTTTACGGTGTCCAAAACCGGTGAAAGCAATAATGGTCGGTTAAACCGGAACAATCCGATACCTCTGTTTTCGAGTGGGCTGGCAAAATCCTTAAACGGATCCTTACGTAAGAGTTGGTCCGGATTAAATTCGCCGCCAAGGGCATGATATACAAAAACTGTGTCGTTTTCAATGCTTGCAATCCCACAGTGGGAAAAGGTTGTGTTTCTACGGTTCAACAATCTTAATGATTCGCTGGTGAAATCGTTGCCGGTTCTGGTAATAAGGTCACCGGTTTTTATTTCAGGTTCAATTTCTAAAATATGTTTATATGCATTTAGTAAATCCTGTTGTGCCTTTAATGAATCCTGTTTTGTGAGTATAGTTTCCGGTAGTGTTTTGTTTTTATTCTGGCAACTATATAGTAAAAAAAGAAGGCAGCATAATAGCCACCTTCTTAAATAAAAAGAATAATAAAATTTATTTTTTATCATCATTAAATCTTGCGTCTTCTTTGTTATAGGCTTTAATAATAGACTTTACCAATCTATGCCTAACCACATCCTCTTCGTTCAATTCGATATGCGCTATACCATCAATATTTTTCAATATACGGGTAGCTTTAAACAAGCCGCTATGTTGATTTTTTGGTAGGTCAATTTGAGTTGGGTCACCGGTAATGATAGCTTTTGCATTTGGGCCAATTCGGGTTAGGAACATTTTAATTTGTAGATCATTTGCGTTTTGTGCTTCGTCCAAAATAATAAAAGCATTATCCAATGTTCGTCCGCGCATATAGGCTAATGGGGCAATTTCAATAGTTCGTGTACTCATATAATATCCCAGCTTGTCTGCAGGAATCATATCGTCTAGGGCATCATATAAAGGCCTGAGGTATGGGTCAATCTTTTCCTTTAGGTCGCCGGGTAAAAATCCTAAACTTTCTCCTGCTTCAACAGCAGGGCGGGTAAGAATAATTTTCTTTACCACTTTATTTTTAAGTGCTCTAACGGCTAATGCTACTGCAGTATATGTTTTACCTGTACCGGCGGGCCCAATAGCGAACAGAATGTCGTTTTTGTCGCAGGCCTGTACCATCATCTTCTGATTAGCAGTGCGGGCACGAACAGTTTTTCCGTTTGGTCCAAAAACCAAAACGTCATTCGGATGGCGATCCATGAAATTGTCAATGGTCTTTTCATCATCGCCTCCCAGTATCTGTTCAAAATAATTCTCGCTCATGTGTCCATTACGTTGCAGGTACTGAATTAATAAATCAATTTTTTCTTTAGCTCCTTCAATTTGTTCTGGTGCGCCGCTCAGTTTTAATTGTGTCCCGCGGCTCAGGATCTTTAATAATGGGAACTGTTTCTTTAAAATGTCTAGCTTTCCGTTGTTTACTCCAAAAAATTCGATAGGATTTACGGTGTCGAGGTTAATAATGGTTTCTGTCAAGATGTTAAACATTTAATGTACAAATGCATTTTGCATTTATGGTACGTGAAAAATTATTGCATCCCCAAAATAATTACGGAGATTTCAGTTTACTAATTTAATTATTAACAAATGAAAAGTCAAGGTGGAAAAGTTAATTATTTTCAATGTGGTATTGATTTAACAGTTAATCTGTTAACTCAAAATCGTGTTAGTAATTTAAAGTTTACTAACCTGGGTGTTAGTCTGTTGGGTATGGCATAGGTGTAGTTAGAAAAATCACGGATTAGTTGATAGCTGATTGTATTTTCTCTATTGATAATATTAAATATTTCCAAACTGAACCATGCGCTTTCTAATGCACGGAAGGGATCATGGCTTCTTCGTTTACTTCTTTCTTTTAATAATAATACACTCATGCCAATATCTGCTCTGATGTATGGATTTATGGTTAGCCCATTTCTGTATTTTGTGCTATTGGGTATATTGAATGGCATATTACTTCCGTAAATTATATTGAGGTGTATCCTAAAATTCTTATTAGTAGTTAGGTAGTCCTGTAAAAACAATCCTGCTGTAATTAAGCGGTCTGATGGTCTTCTTACATAACCTACATTTATTTTTGTACTGTCAGCAGCTATCTTATCGCTGCTGTTTGAAGTGATTAATTCACCTGCTGCATTGTAATAATTATAATAGAAATCATTATCCAGATCCTCTCTTGTACGCATAAATCCTAAACTAATCCAACTTTCGGCATCCTTGAGCAATTCGCCATATAAGCGGAACTCCACTCCTGTTGCATAGGCTTTAGCCGTAAAGTTGTTCAAGTATCTGATTTTTACATTATCAATATCATAAGGAATTACATTCCACATGTTCTTATAATACGCTTCGGTAGTAAAGCGCATGGGCTTATCATTGGCTCCGGTAAAAGCATAGTCAAATCCAATAACAGCCTGCATACTTTTTTGTGCTTTGATATTCGTATGTACGTTACCGTTATAGTCTCTTAATTCACGATAGAAAGGGGGTTGTTGGTAAAGCCCGGCCGCAGCCTTGTAAATAATATTTTGTTTCTTATTGGGTTTGTACAGAATTTGAATTCTGGGGCTGATTAACCACTCTTCGTTAAGGTCATTATAATTAGCTCTAACACCACCGGTAATACTAAAATCATTTTTTTTATTTCCTAAGCGCCAACTATCCTGAAGATAACCACTGTATTTATTAATATTTAACCGGATAGCAGAATAGGCGTTGTAATATAAATTAAAGTCATTGCCGGTTTGTATCGGCAGTGAGTATCCAGCCGAGTCGCGATATTGCCATTGTTTTAGTTGATCACTGATGGCTGTTTGTTTCCAATCGATGCCCCATTGTATTGAATGATTACCTGCTTCAAAAAAGCCTTTATGAGCAATACTCCATACATCAATATCTAATTTATTGCGCGCATAGTCCTGATAATATCCTGCACCCATGGGATTAATGATTTCACCGAAGGTTGAACTTTGACGATCAAAATCTCGGTTGCCGAATAAATAAGCAGCCCCAATATCGAAATATTCCTGCTCTCTATCACTAAAGCGTGAGGCGATCCATTTAAAGTCAAGATCTTTATTTATTCTTTGATGAATAGTGATACCTCCAAGCAAGGTGTTGTACCTGTCGCGCTCTTGTCCTTCAAAATAAATGTCCAATCCAAGATTTGCAGTAAAATAAGGTGAAAAAACGGAGGTTGTTTTTTTTACAGATTCCGGATTAAAGGTAAACCGAGAAACTGCATAAATACCTAATAAATCAATTTGCCAAGTTTTATTTAGAGTATAAGTAATCTGCCCTTGTATATCTGATGCTGCAGGTAAATAAGCGCCAACGGTAGGCTGGCTGCTTAACAAATTGCGGTTGCTTTTATTTCGTGCTCCAAAAAGAAAACTCAGTTTGTTTTTAAAACCAACACCTTCTATGTGTATGCCTTGTTCAAGTAAACCGGTGTAGGCAGAGCCCCCAAAAGCAACAGGCTTCTTATATTCAATATCCAATACGCTACTCATTTTGTCGCCATATTTCGCTTGAAATCCACCGGTATAAAAATTCACTTTGCGAGCAAGTTCCGGATTAATTAGGCTAAGACCTTCTTGCTGTCCGCTACTAATTAAATAAGGGCGATACACCTCAAAATCATTAATATAAACTAAGTTCTCATCATAATTTCCACCACGCACATTGTATTGAGAAGTCAGTTCATTGTTACTTCCTACCAGTGTTTTTATTAAGGCCTCTACACCACCGGTTGTTGAGGGTATGGCATGGCTGAGTTTAGGATTGATGCTTACCATTCCGGGCTCTTTTCTGGAAGGATCACTTTTTATAACTACTTCTGTTAATTGCCCTTTCCCGGGTATCATCCTAATATACGTATATTCTTGCTCGTTAGTATTTAGATAATAATTTCTTTGTTGTGATAAGTAATTGGTATGAGTAAAGATTAAAGCAAAGGATTGATGTGCTTGAACGTGGATAGTGAAGATGCCGCTATCAGATGAAATAACACCTTTCTGTTTTCCAAGTACGGTTACAGATACTCCTGATATGGGCTTATCCTCCTCATCCACTATCTTTCCGGAAATAGTGGCTTGTTTGTGTTGTGCATAAATACAATTAGCAAAAAGCAGTAGAATAGCAGTGAGCCATCTCATCATGGGTTGAAGATAATATATTCTGATTTATTACTTAACCTGTGGCTTTTAAAGTTTCTATTGCTACCTGTGGATTTGAAGCTTTAAAAACAGCATTTCCCGCAACTAATACATCTGCACCGGCATCAACAATGGCTTTGGCATTACTTAACGAAACACCTCCATCCACTTCAATGAGAACGTTTAGCCCTCTATCTGTAATCATCTTTTTTAACTGACTGATTTTTTGATATGAATGAGAGATAAATGATTGCCCTCCAAATCCGGGATTTACACTCATAAGACATACTAAGTATATATCTTGAAGAATATTCTCAAGTGCATTTAACGGAGTATGAGGGTTTATAGCCACCCCGGGTTTCATTCCTAAAGAGGAAATTTGTTGGATATTACGGTGTAAATGTTTGCATGCCTCCACATGAACAGTCAAAATGTTGGCACCTGCTTTTTTAAATGCCTCAGTATATTTTTCTGGCTCTTCAATCATTAAATGAACATCACAGGTTTTATCAGTTGATTTTCTGAAAAACTCTACAACCATAGGGCCAAAAGAAATATTAGGAACAAAACGGCCATCCATCACGTCCAGGTGAAACCAATCAGCCTTGCTCTCATTAAGCATTTTGCAGTCGTCTTCTAATTTTAAAAAATTTGCAGATAATAGGGAGGGCGCTATAATTGGCATAAAGTATATTTTATTTTTCTAAACGATTTAACGCTTCTTGTGCTTCTTCATAATCCGGTTCATATAAAAGAGCCATTTGATAAGCTTCTGCCGCTTCTGTTGGTCGGTTAAGTTTCTCAAGATACTTCCCTTTATAATAATAACCTTCTTCAAAATTATTTTGTAAAGTTATGGCGGTATTAATGACACTTAGGGCCTCCTGGTATTTTCCTAATTGAAACAGTGCCCATGATTTTTCCCGGTAAGCTTCCATAAAAGTTAACCTATTGTGAATGCATTTATCAAAAAAACTAATAGCCTTTTGATAATTGGATGTGGCACTAAAATATAATCCCTTGATGAAATCGGCTTCGGGAGCCATTTCAGGATTAACCATGATCAGTGTATCCATTAGTGTTAATGCTCTTGGATTGGCGGTGTATGCATACATTGTGCCAAGAGATACTGCATAATGAGTGCCGGGTGCTAAGGCAAAGGCTTTTTCAAATGATGTGGTAGCAAATAAGGTGTCTTCATTTTCAAAGTAAAGGGTGGCTAAAATATTATAGAGACGGTCGTTTTTCGGGTACTTGGTAATTTGCTTTTCTGTTACTGATATAGCCTTATTATATTGGTTACTGTCTCTATAAAGTTGGATAAGACTTTCAACAAAGATTAAAGAGTCGGGGTACTTGGAAATACTATCCTGCAATGATTGCTCCGGAGTTTCAACTTTTTCTTTTTGTTTATGTGCAGCAGGTTGCGTACAGGAAAAAGATAATACGAGCAATAGAAAAGTAATTCCTTCTTTCATTGGGTTCAAAATTAGACCATTTGATGACAAAACCCACATGATTTAGAGGGTGTGTATTAATATCTTTGCCACTCTAAAATTCAGGCATTATGAAGCAATTGTTTTCAAGTTTGGTCTTAATGATTTTGTGTTTGATTTACATTTCGGTTGAAGCGCAAAATGACAGTATTCATTTTGAGGGTGAGATGCATTTTAAGAATCTTCGTCAATTGACATTTGGTGGCGATAATGCGGAAGCCTATTTTAGTAATGATGGCAAGTATTTGATTTACCAACGCACTGATGTAAAGAATGGGATTCCCTGTGATCAAATCTGGATGGGTAAAATACCTGAATCCGGTGAACCCTTTGTTCCAAAATTAGTGAGTACCGGTACCGGCCGTACAACCTGTGCTTACTTTTATCCAGATGGCAAACACATTGTTTATGCTTCAACACATTTAGATAATAAAGATTGTCCGCCGATTCCGGATCGTTCCAAATATGGTAATAAGTATATATGGCCTATATATCCGGGGTACGATATTTTTAAAGCAGATACAAATGGCAGAATAGTAAAACAACTCACTAAAACAAAGGGATATGATGGTGAGGCAACTATTTCACCAAAGGGTGATTTAATTGTTTTTACTTCAATGCGTGATGGAGACCTTGAATTATATACAATGAAGCTAAACGGGAAAGGTGTGAAGCGAATAACGCATGCGCCAGGATATGATGGAGGAGCATGGTTTAGCCCGGATGGTAAAAAGATTTTGTGGAGAGCTTCTCGGCCTGCAACAGATGCTGAATTGAAAGAGTACAAAGAATTACTTGCACAAGGATTAGTGGCTCCCACAAAAATGGAATTATGGATAGCAAATGTAGATGGAAGCGATGCGAAGCAATTAACTCATCTTGGTCAAGCTAATTGGGCTCCTAATTTTATGCCTGATGGAAATATTATCTTTTGCAGTAATTATGAACACAAGCGGGGGTTCCCATTTAATATGTACACCATAAATGCAGATGGAACAAACCTTAAAAAAGTTTCCAGAGATAAAGGTTTTGATGCCTTTCCTATGTTTAGTCCTGATGGCAAAAGAATCGTATTTAGCAGTAATAGAAACAATGGAGGAACGCACGATACCAATATATTTATTGCAGATTGGGTAGATTAGTTTTACAGATAACGTATCATAATATTGCGGTGTAATGGTAGGATATTTATCTTTTGCCTAATTCAATTACTTCGCAGTTTTTAATTTCAGTTTCTTCTATGGCAAAACGAATAATGGTACGCATTTTATGCCATCCTTGCTTTCCTGCTGCCCCGGGGTTGAGGTGAAGGCAATTTAGTTTATCATCATACATTACTCTTAGAATATGTGAGTGACCACTAATAAATAGGCCTGCATTTTGTTGTTGTATTACATTTTTTATACCCGAGGCGTATCTTCCGGGATAACCACCGATATGTTGCATCACCACGGTGATTTTTTCAATAGTAAAAATATTCTGTTCCGGAAATCGCTGCCTGATACTTATGTCGTCAATATTTCCAAAAACTCCTCGTAATGGTTTTACAGCCTCAAGCTGATTGGCTATTTCGGATGAGCCAAAGTCGCCTGCATGCCATATTTCATCACACGAATTAAAGTGTGTTAATACCAAAGGGTCGAGGTAGTTGTGGGTGTCAGATATTAAACCTATAAGCACCACGGACAATTGTTTTATTTAACGTAAATTTGAACAAGAAACGTAATATATAACAACATTATGCCTTTTTATCGGAATTTTATCTACCATATAGATAAGCGTAACTGGAAGTATTGCTTTCTGGTTAGGTTTCTTTGTACTGGATAGAGGTATTGTTGGAGCTAAAATTTATTTTCTTTTATTTTTAAAACATTACTATGCCACATTATCATAAAGCGGGCAAAATACCGCATAAACGACACGTTCAGTTTCGCAAGCCTGATGGAAATTTGTATTTTGAACAATTGGTTTCTACTGAAGGTTTTTCAAATGATTATTCATTACTATACCACATCCATCCGCCTACCTACATTGTTAGTGTAGATGAGCCGGTTAATGTGATGCCTGAGATTGCGGAGGAGAAAATGTTGAAACACCGGAGTTTTGAAGGGTTTAAAGTAAAGCCGGAAAAGGATTATTTGAGTAGCCGGAAACCTGTTTTGGTGAATGATGATGTACACATCAGTTTGGCAGCACCTCAATCTGGAACGGAAGGTTATTTTTATAAGAATTCTGATGGAGATGAAATGATTTTTGTGCATGAAGGTAGCGGAGTGCTTTCCACGTGCTATGGGGATTTGGAATTCAGTTATGGTGATTATTTGGTGATACCTCGCGGTTGTATTTATCAAATTAAATTTAATGACGCCAATAACAGACTGTTTATTGTTGAATCATTTCATCCGCTTCGTTTTCCTAAGCGGTATTTATCACCGTATGGTCAGTTGTTGGAACATTCTCCGTTTTGTGAACGGGATATACGTGTTCCACAAAATTTAAACCCGCGGGATGAGAAAGGTGATTTCTTAGTAAAGATGCACAAAGAGAAATGGTTGTATGGGTTTCATTACGGCACCCATCCATTCGATGTGGTGGGATGGGATGGATGTTGTTATCCTTTTGCATTTAGCATCCATAATTTTGAGCCGATTACCGGTCGTGTTCACATGCCACCGCCCATACATCAAACATTTGAAACGAATGCCATGGTAGTTTGTTCATTTGTACCCAGGATGTATGATTATCATCCTCAGGCGATTCCAGCTCCTTATGCACATAGCAATATTGATAGCGATGAGCTATTATATTATGTAGATGGCGAGTTTATGAGTCGTAAGCATGTAACCCGGGGTATGATTACCTTACATCCTGCCGGAATTGTACATGGGCCACAACCGGGTGCTATTGAAAAAAGTATAGGAGCAAAGGAAACAAAAGAACTGGCCGTTATGGTAGATACTTTTAGGCCTTTAAAAATGACTAAGGCAGCATTGGAAATAGAAGATCCAAATTATGTGATGAGTTGGGCTGAATAAATTTGTGGATAGATATTTTGTATCAATAAGGCTTAAAAAAAAGGCATCCCGAGAAAGGATGCTTTTTTTAATATAAGAGTAGTAACATTAATCTTTTTGCAAGGTAGTTTCAGCCTGAGCAGCTTTTGCTTTTCTGGCTTCCAACACTTCAGGGGGTGTAGTTTTCTTAGCTCTTATTCTTAATTCAGATTGGTTTTCAACATTTGCGTCGGCAGTTGAGGTATTCGATGCAGGTTTAACAACTTCGGCTTTTAGGTTTGCATCATCTTGAAGTTGTGCCTTGGTTGTTGTTTCTTGTTTAGTAGTTGTAGTTTTTTGCGCAGTTGCTAAAGTGGTAAAACCTGCCACCATTACCGCACATAATAATAACTTTTTCATATCAAGCTAATTTTTATTTACTAAAAGTGATTCATTTAAATTCGGTGTAATATACATAAAATTTATAATCGTTAGTTAAAACCTAAAAAAAAGCCCTACTTTTTACAGTAGAGCTTTGATAAAATGATAGCTTATTTTTTTATTTATGCGTCTGGGGTGTTATCTCCGTTCTTTTCTGCATCATCCAGTTTTGCCTTTAAATCAGCTAAAACACCCAAATCACCCAAGGTTGATTTTTCAACCTTGCTTTGGATATTTTTAACAGCTTTTTTAGTGCTTTCAGCCTCTGCTCTTTTTTCTTTCAGATGAGTTTGTTTTTCTTCTTCTTTTTCTTGTTCCCATAAACGAGTATGGCTAAGCACAATCCGCTTATCATTACGATCAAACTCAATTACTATAAACTGAGCAGTTTCATCAGCACCGATGGTTTTGCCATCTTCTTTTAGTAAATGACGACTAGGAGCAAAGCCTTCCAAACCGTATGGTAATTGAACTACAGCACCCTTGTCATCTTTTTTCATCACGGTTCCTTCGTGAGTAGTACCTTCAGAGAATACAGTTTCCAAACTATTCCATGGATCTTCTTCAATTTGTTTATGTCCCAATTGAAGTTTTCGATTTTCTTTATCAATGTTAAGGATAACCACTTCAATATCGTTTCCTACTTTAGTAAACTCGCTTGGATGATTGAAGCGCTTTAACCAGCTTAGGTCGCTGATGTGAATCATTCCTCCGATTCCGGTAGCAAGTTCAACAAATACGCCATATGGAGTAATGTTTTTTACGGATCCTGTATGGCGGGTTCCTTCAGGGAAAAGCTGTTCAATATTTGTCCATGGATCTTCTGTCATTTGTTTAATAGACAAACTCATCTTACGTGTTTCTTTATCTAGGGTAACTATTTTAGCTTCGTATTCATCATCCAATTTAAAGAACTCTTTTGCGTTAATAGGAGTATTTGCCCAGGTAATTTCACTTACGTGAACCAAACCTTCTACACCGGGAACAATTTCTAAAAATGCACCATAGTCTTCAATATTTACAACCTTACCTTTAATAATTTCACCCTCTTTCATGGTTTCTGTTAATGTATCCCATGGGTGAGGAGTAAGTTGTTTAAGACCGAGGCTGATACGTTTTTTATCATCATCAAAATCTAATACTACTACGTTTAGTTTTTGATCCAGTTTAAGTACTTCAGATGGGTGGTTAATACGGCCCCATGAAATATCAGTAATATATAGCAAGCCATCTAATCCGCCTAAGTCGAGGAATGCTCCAAAATCTGTAATGTTTTTGATAGTTCCTTCCAATACCTGACCTTTTTCTAATTTTCCCATAATTTCTGCACGTTGTGCTTCAATATCACTTTCTATAAGTGCCTTATGAGATACCACAGCATTTTTAATCGCTTCATTAATCTTCACCACCTTAAACTCCATTGTTTTTCCTACAAATTGATCGTAGTCAGTTACTGGTTTTACATCAATTTGAGATCCAGGCAAGAAGGTTTCCATTCCAAAGATATCAACGATAAGTCCGCCCTTTGTTTTGCTTGTAACCACACCCGTAACAATTTCACCTGTTTTATTTACCTCTACAATTCGCTCCCATGCGCGGGTAATGCGGGCTTGCCTACGGCTTAGGTTAAGATTTCCTTGACGGTCTTCTTTTTCAACAACCATCACTTCCACCTGATCGCCTACTTTAACACCACCGGGGATGTCACGGAATTCATTTAATGAAATAAGACCATCACTTTTAAAGCCGATATTTACAACTGCATCGGTTTTTGTAAGTGATTCAATAGTGGCCATAATCATTTCACCATCATTAATTTGTTTGAAGGTGTTGTCATACACGCTGTCATACTTTTCTCTTTCTTCAGAAGAGTAAGCTGCCACATTTCTCTTGTCGCGCGACCAATCGAAATCATCATGAGCTGTTTCTTCAATAACCTCAGCAACAGGAGCTGGTTCTTGTGTAGGAGCTGCTTCAGCTTGAGGTTGCGTAGTTTCTTGAACAGGTTCATTTGTTGTCGCAGCAGCCTCAGTATTTTCTGTAGCCTTTGGCTCCTGTTCTTCTGCGTTAAATTGTTTAATAATATTGTTGAACATAATCAATATATCCCGTTTTTTTATCGGGGTTGCAAAAGTACAAAATTTTCAGTTTAAAACCTTATTATTCGGGATTTTGCAGAAATGGTAATAATTAATTATGTAATTATAATAATCTAACTTTCAATCATTTATACTTTAGCAGAGAACTGAGAATATTTTCTTTCCTATATTTAACTTATATCTCCATTAATTTTTATGAAGCCTTGGAAGGAAATGTCGTTTGTTAAAGGAATCGTATATGCAGTGGTGGGCATATTTACCTATCCGGGTTTAAACATTATAAACCGATTAAAAATTGAGGGGATGGAGCATTTGAGAAATTTGCCTAAAAGCAATGTTTTGTTTGTGAGCAATCATCAAACATATTTTGCAGATGTAATTACTTTCTTACATATTTTTTGTGCATTGAAGTGGCGTAAGCGAAATAAATTAGGTGTGCCTTACTATTTATTGAGCCCCTTTACAAGGGTAAGATATGTAGCTGCAGAAGAAACGATGAAAAGTAGTTTAATTTCTAAACTATTCACTTTGGCAGGTGCGGTTACTGTAAAACGCACTTGGCGTAAAGATGGAACCGAAGTTAGGCGTGGGCTGGATCCTACAGATACTCGAAAAATTATAAGGGCATTAGAAAGGAACTGGGTTATCACTTTTCCACAAGGTACTACCAAGCCTTTTGCGCCTGGCAGGAAGGGAACCGCTTATATTATCAAACTACAAAAACCGGTTGTTATTCCGGTAGTGATAAATGGCTTTTGGCGTGCTTTTGATAAAAAGGGATTGAAATTAAAAAAGCGGGGGAGCAGGCTTTCGGTAAGATTTAAACCACCCCTGCAAATTGATTATAATGATTCGGTTGAAGATATATTGAGCCAGATTATGGATGCGATTGAGCAAAGCCGATTATTTATGCTGAAGCCCAATAGTGAACTTAAATATAATTAAGGATTAATCTTTCATAAACAGGGAGCGAAGTTCGGTAGCGTCATCTGGTTGCATTTTTCCGGCAAGGATTAAGCGTAACTGTCTTCTTCTTAAAGCCCCGTCATATACTTTCTTTTCTTCATCACTTTCAGGTATAAGCTCCGGTACCGGTCGTGGTTTGCCATTAGGATCGAGGGCAACAAAGGTGAAATAAGCTTCATTGCTTTCATATCGGTATTGTTGTTGTGAATCCTCACCCCATACCTTTAAATGAATTTCCATACTGGTATTAAATGCACGGCTTACCTTAGCCTGGATGTGAACCGTATTGCCAAGCTTTATGGGATTTTTAAAGGAAAGGTTATCTACGGATGCTGTCATACTTGGTGCATTACAATGTTTACCTGCGGCAATACCAGCGGCAATATCCATCCAGTACATTAATCTACCGCCCATGAGATTACCAAATATGTTTGTATCGTTAGGAAGTACAAGTTCATTCATTATGGTGAAGCTTACACTGCATTTTTTACCTTCCATATTCTTTATTTCATGCAAAGATAATGTTGTACTGCTGTAAATTTGTGTTATGATATCATTCAATAATACGGAACAGGCATTTAAGTATAAAACAGATGCCGGTTTGAAGCGGGCTCATTTTTTGTTTTCAGTTATAGGCAATAAGTTATTGCTCAAGCTTGGGCTAAATACCATTCCCACTGCAGTAAAGTGGAATATTCCTTTTATGCATTCGATAGTTAAAGCCACCATTTTTGAGCAATTTGTAGGTGGAGAAACAATGCGGGAGTCTGTTCCACTGGTGGATAAGCTTGGGCAATATCATGTTC
This sequence comes from uncultured Ferruginibacter sp., assembly GCA_964490345.1. Lineage (GTDB taxonomy): Bacteria > Bacteroidota > Bacteroidia > Chitinophagales > Chitinophagaceae > Ferruginibacter. Next base: position 242,235 of record CAZBBO010000001.1, on the reverse strand, counting down.
AAGTCATCATGGATTATGCGGTGGAGGGAGGGGATTATGGAGAATCAGCCTATGAAGAGGCTACAAAACAGTTTATTGAAGTGGTAAACTTTGCTGCTACCCAACCTAATATTCCTTTTATGAGTATAAAGGTTACCGGTTTAGCTCGTTCGGGATTATTACAAAAATTAAATACAGCCATGCAGGCCGGCTCCGGTACATTAATGGTGCGATACAAGGAAGCAGTAAAGGCTTTGTTGAAAGAAGAAGAAACGGAATGGGATAATGTAGTAAATCGCCTGAGGAAAATATCACTAACGGCAAAGGATAAACGAGTTGGGGTGTTAATTGATGCCGAAGAAACTTGGATACATGATCCGGTGGATGCAGTTACACTTGTATTGATGGATGAATTAAATAAACAGGAAGCTATTGTGTATAATACCTATCAGATGTATCGTCATGATAGGTTAAAGTTTTTAGAGGAAAACTATCTGGCCGCTAAAGAGCGCGGTTTTATTCTAGGTGCAAAATTGGTGCGTGGTGCTTATATGGAAAAAGAAAGGGCTAGGGCTGTAGAAAAAAACTATCCATCACCTATCCAACCGGATAAAGAGAGTTGCGACAGGGATTATGATGCAGGAGTGAAATTTTGTATTGATCATCTTAATGAGGTGTCCTTAATTTTAGCATCACATAATGAACATAGTAATATGGCTGCAGCATTAATGATGGATGAACATAATATTGCACATAATCACAAGCATATTCATTTTTCGCAATTGTATGGAATGAGTGATCAAATTACTTTTAATTTGGCTGCAGCAGGTTTTAATGTGAGTAAGTACCTGCCTTTCGGCCCTATTAAGGATGTGGTTCCTTATCTGATGAGAAGGGCTGAGGAAAATACTTCTGTGTCCGGGCAAACCAGCCGTGAATTGCAATTAATTAAAACAGAATTAAAACGAAGAAGAGGGATTAAGTAATTAGTCTATTTTTATTTGTGACCAGTTTTCTCCACTTCTAATGCGGTAAACCTGCATTTCACTTATACCAAATTGTTTGGCCAGCATTTTAATACGGGTTTTACGATTGGGGTTGGCTAATTGCTTTTTCAACATCATCACTTTTGTTGTAGTAAGTTTTGCTCCGTCTTTCATAAGTGTTTGACCGTTTAGGCGGTTCTCCTTTGCTCTGATTACGTACGGGCTTTTGCGCTGATGAGCTAACATCTCTTCTTTTGTTGCCCATTTTAAATTGGTTACATAATCATTGGATTTGGCATAATCCAAATGCAATACAAAGGTATGTTCGGATGACGGTTGAACTAAAAAATGTTGGGCCACTAGTTTATACATGAAAGCGTGACGATGTTTTAATTTGCCATCAACACGAACTTTATATCGGAATATTCGATAACCTTCAATCATCGTACCCTTTACAATGCGCCCGTCTGAAAATTCGTTTGAAAAACTTAACAACCTCCCATAATTTGAAATAGCGTATCGTAGTTGTAGAGGACCATTTAATGTAATTTCTTTAAATTGCTCTGTAGGAAAAAATCTAACCATAATGTGATTCAGTAGGTGTGTTTTAACGAAGGTAAGGATTGTTTGCTAAAGTAAACGCACTGCATTGCCTCTATACCCTTTTTATATGAAGTATTGTATATTAAAACAGTATCAATTTTTTTAATACCATACTTTTTACTTGGGTATTAAATTATCTGAAATTTTCATTCTTAAATATTAATTGGATGGTTATATCAGATTAAGCTATTTGATACATAAAATTTTAAATAGTTTATGATAAAATTAGAGTTAGAATAATTTTAAAAAATAACTACAATGCATAAACGAAGATAGGAGTTGTGAATGGTAATTATTTTCGCATTTAGATTAAGGTGTTATGTGGTTTCGCTAAAGTAACGGTATGATTATTTAGTTTGCTTGAATGTGTTTAGAAGGAGTAGTATGATTTTGATTTTTAATTCTTAGTTGCTTATTTATTTATGTGTAAGATGTATTTTCATTTATTATAATTGAATGGCAAGTGCATTCTATTGATACGTGTTTTGTTTTTGTCATTATTCAGTCACAATTCCCCCCTCTGTGTTTTTAATAAATAAAAAGAAGAAATTTTGCCGCGGAATAAAACCTTTATGAGAAAATTATTTGAACTTTTTTTATTTGTTTTCGTATTTCTGTTTTGTGGATTGAACGGGTTTGCACAAGAGGATAGCATAAAAGGAAAAGATTTGGATGAAATAGTAATCACCGGGCAATATCGCGCTCAATCTGTACACCAATCTGTTTATCAGGTAAAGGTAATTAAGCAGGAAACGATAAATGCAATGGGTGCAAGTAATCTCCAGGATATCTTAACCAATCAGTTGAACTTTCGTTACAGCCAGGATTTAGCTACCGGAGGTTCTGACTTGTCTATGTCAGGTTTATCAGGCCAATATGTAAAGGTATTGATTGATGGAGTGCCGGTATCTGGCAGACAAGGTTTTAATAATGAAATAAACATTAATCAATTGGATGTAAGTTCTATTGATCGGATAGAAATTGTTGAAGGGCCTATGTCGGTAATTTACGGCGCAGATGCTCTAGCCGGTGTGATAAATATTATTACTCAAAAAAAAGAAAACCATTCTGCTTTAGGTGTTGTGGCCAAAGTGCAGGAAGAAACAGCTGGTAATGAATACGGATGGAATAAAGGAGTACATAATCAACATATTCAATTAAACGGCTCGCACAAGCATTGGTATTTTAACGGAAGCATAGGTAGAAATATGTTTAATGGATGGAAAGATACATTAACCGGCAGAGAATTGGAATGGCATAAAAAGCGTCAGTTTTTAGGAAGTGGAATTTTGGGTTATCGCATAAAAAAGCTTGATGTGTATTATCGTTTTGATGGCTTGGATGAATTGATTACAAATCCTGCAAACCTTCCCGGTAATGGTGATCCGGCGCTTGATCAGGAATATATCTCTATTCGTAATATGCATCAGGTGCAGGCAACAATTAAAGCAACTAGAAAAATTGAAGCTAATATTGCTACTTCTTTTACCCACTTTACCCGTCAGGTTTTCTCCTCATTATATTATCCTAATGGTGATGTGCGAGGTGTAAATACGCCGGGGATGAATAGCTTTAGTACTATTGATGCTCTTACTTTTAGAGGGAGCGTTACTTACAAACCTTTTATCAATTTTACAGTGCAACCGGGCATTGATATAAATACCGAGAGTGGAGACGGAGAAAGAATTAAGGCAGGAAAACAGCAAGTGAAAGATTATGCATTTTTTGTAACTGCTGAATATTCGCCTATTCCTAAACTTAATATCAGACCGGGTTTAAGGTTGATCAAAAACTCTGTATATAAAGCACCGCCGGCTGTTCCATCTCTCCATATTAAATATATGCTTACCCAACGTGCAGATATCCGGATAGCTTATTCACGTGGTTTCCGATCTCCTTCATTGCGCGAACTTTATTATGATTTCTTTGATGCCAATCATAGTATAACCGGCAACCCCGATTTAGAAGCTGAACATTCAAATTCTATTACCGGTTCATTCAACTTAAAATATGGTACCAACAAATTAAAAGCGCGCACCATTGTTAAAGCATTTGTGAATGATATAGATAATATGATTGATTATGCCGCAGTAGGAAGTGGAAATCTCACTACCTATATCAATATTGAAAAATATAAAACACGCGGTATTGCCATTGAAAATAATTTTCAATGGAAGCAACTTACTATGGGGCTTGGATTGGGTTATACAGGTCGTTATAATAGCTATCGCCAGGATGATAAAAGCTTACCCGAATTTAAATGGTCGCCGGAATTGAATACACAGGCTTCTTACCATTTTAAAAAAGCGGGTCTGGTGGCTAATGTGTATTATAAGTTTACCGGCAAGTTGCCGTATTACACCGAAGTATTAACAAGTACCGGTAGTGAAATCAGATTAGCCGAGCTGAAGGCTTATTCCTGGCTTGACGTAACCCTAAATAAAAAAATAGGTAGTATGCTTATGGCTAATGCAGGAATAAAAAACCTGTTTAACCTCACCAATTTGGATATTAATGTAATGGGTGAGCCTCATGGAACAGGCGGAAAAATACCTTTGGCTTATGGAAGGAGTTATTTCTTGAGCTTGATTTTCACCTGGAATAAAAAATAAATTATTTTAAACCCACTATAGTATATGAATATCAAAAACAATAACCTTCTTTTATTTCTTTTAATAGTAATTTTTGGATTTACTCTTTTCTCATCTTGTACTAAAAGAGATTTGGCTTTAGCCGATAATCAACTTCAATTTGAAACCGGTTCGAGAGGGATGAGTGTTGCCGAAAGCAATTTGGATATTAACCTCCGTTTAACCCGCGCTGTAGAAACGGATGCAGCGGTGGTAGTAGTAATGGAGCCCACTGATGGTGTAGAATATGGAGCAAAGTTTACAACCACACCTGCTGCTGTAAATGACACTATTCGATTTAATATTTTAAGTGGAAATAGCAGCGCCGTAATCAATGTGAGAAAAACCACAGGCGCATTGTTTTATGATGATGATCAAATTAAGTTTAGAATTGTTTCAACCGGAAGCCCGGTGGTGATAGGAGCACAAAATCAATTTACACTTTCTTTTGCTGAAATTATTTCAACCGGAGGAACCTTGTTGGGAAATGGTGGTGGTGCTACTTTTGGGAATAAAGTGTTTTTTGACTTGAGCGGAAATACCCAGGTTGCAGTACCTCGTGTGTCATGGGATTTGGGCTTTTTTTCCGGTGCTGATTACCGGGTTATTCTAAATTCATCTTCCGCAATGATGGCAAGGCAAATTGATAAAAATGATTTAACACAGGTAACCATAGCAGATACTACAGGATTTTCTGAAACCGTTAAATTTGACCAAATGGATCCCTTGCCGGATGCCTTGCCCTATATTGACTATCCTGATGGAGATTTAACCAAAACAGCCATTGCGGAAATAGCAGCTAATGATGCAGATAATAAAGTATATATCGTTAACAGAGGAATTGGCGTAGGAACACCTGCTCCTTCACGCGGCTGGCAAAAAATCAGGATACTTCGCAATAGCAATGGGGGATATACTTTACAATATGCTGCAATCGATGCCAACACCTTTAATTCAATTCAAATTGCAAAAAATGCCGCGTTTAATTTTAATTATGTTTCGTTTGAAAATGGATTAGTGAGTGTAGAACCTGAGAAGGATAAATGGGATTTAGCATGGACTTATTTTTCAGGAGTTTTTAATTTTGGAGGAATTGAAGTGCCTTACTTATTCCAGGATGTAATGTTGCAGAATAGAAATACAACTATTGCTAAGGTGATGACAGCAGATAAGGCATACGATGATTTCTCTATTGCAGATATTTCAGGTTTAACTTTTATTACCATTCAAAATGGAATTGGTACAGATTGGCGCTCGGGTGGAGGCCCATCAACCAGCCCGGCAGTGCGTTCAGACAGATATTATATTGTAAAAGACGAAGCAGGTAATTATTATAAACTGAGATTTACAGGAATGGATCAAGCAGGAGAAAGGGGCTATCCGGCATTTCAGTATTCCTTGTTACAATAATCATTTCTTATATTATATTTATTCTAGGGGCTAACAGGAATTAGCCCCTTCTTTCTGTTTATATTTTTAATTATTACACCTTATTATCTTGGTTCAATTATCACAAAATTGGTTTTAAGCTTTTTTTGATTTACTTTGGTAAAAAATAAGCTATGGCAACTAATGAATCTGAACAGCACAATTCAGGCTTCGATGAATTACAACAACCAAAAATGAGCACCGGTTTGAATGTGCTAACTATCCTTACAATTATTGGGTCAGCCATTCAATTAATCTTTGCTTTATTTTCCTTTACCTCGGCTAAAAAGTCATACGAAAAATTGGATGAAACCATTGCCCAAATGAATAATATGACTAAGGGAGAAGATGTTCCGGATTTTGCAAAGAGTTTAATTGGAAATCCTGAAGATCTTAGAACTTTAATAACCAAAGGATTTGAGAACCGGTTTCCTATATTGGTGCTAAGTTTGGCCGCTGTTATATTATGTATTATTGGTGCATTACAAATGCGGAAATTAAAAAAACAAGGGTACACCTTGTATATCATTGGTGAGCTATTACCATTTGTTACCAGCTTTGCTTTTATAGGTATGGTTGCATTTTCAGGATTTTCTATGTTATTCGGAGTTGTGATAACACTGGTATTTATTTTATTGTACACCTTTATGCGCAAACAACTGGTTTATTAAAAATTGAAATTCGTTATTAGAAATAGGATGTAGGGAGGTTTAATGCATGCATTATCCTCCCTACTTTTTTTATTTCATTTTTTTTGATAGAGAATTTCATTTTTTTGATAAGCATATTTTCGTTGTAAAAAGGACCTAAAAGCGGAAACAAATCTTAAATTATTCATGACTAAATGAGGAAGAGATATTTTTTGGATTGAAAACTATCCAGTTACTATCAGGATTGGGATTGGGCTATTAATTCTCCAAAATTTTAATGAAATTGCACTATCTTGCCCAATCTTTAAACATATCCTTATATGACAAAAAATTTACGTGTGTTTGTTGCATTCCTTTTTGTATTGCTGATACCGTTTTTGGGAATGTCGCAAAAGAATTACTTCAACGTTTCCGGTTCTGATGAATTAGCTAAGCTACCGGGTGAAAGGTACAATGATCAGATAAGTCAATTTTCCGGATTTAAAGTGGACAACTCAGATCTACAGGCCTTTTTATCCACCTTGCCACAGGAGGAAGAAATTCGATTTAACCGCAATGGTGCTCCAATTATGTTATTTCCTATGCCCGATGGTAGTTTTACTCGATTCAGGGTTTGGGAGAGCAGTATTCAGGAGCCTGAATTACAGGCTAAGTTTTCAGAAATACGAACTTATGCAGGCCAGGGGATTGATGATCCTTATGCTACAGTTCGGTTTGATTACAACCCGTATTTTGGTTTTAGTGCCCAGATACTTTCAACAGTAACCGGAAGGATATACATTGACCCGATGGTGAAGGGAAATATAAATCATGTAGTGAGTTATTTCCACATTAATAATCAGCGAAACCCGGAATTTAATTGTTCAACAATTAGCAGAACACCTGAAGAAGAAGCATTGTTTTCACGTGCGTTTAACGTGCAGGCTGCATGCCGTGGTACAACTTTGCGTACTTTACGTACCGCCGTGGCCTGTACAGGAGAGTATTCTCAAAGAGTTGCTTCAGGTGACCCTGCAGGTACTCATGCCGCTATTGTTGCTATCATAAACCGTATTACCGGTGTATATGAAATTGAAATCTCAGTTCGTTTGGTAATTATTGCTAATAATAATTTAATTGAATATACTAATTCAACTACAGACCCATATAACAACCAGGCAAGTGGTGCACAGTTACAGGTAAATGTAAATAATGTAAATAATGTTATCGGACTTGCTAATTATGACATCGGGCATTTGTTTACTACAGATCCCGGAGGTGGAATTGCCTCCTTAGGTGCGGTATGTACAAACAACAAAGCTGCCGGTGCTACAGGTTTAGCTAATCCGGTAGGAGATAGCTATGCTATAGATTTTGTTGCACATGAATTAGGACACCAGTTGGGTGCAGATCATACATTTAATTCAGACCAATGTGCAAGTGCCGGGGGCGGTGCAGAGCCGGGAAGCGGAACAACCATTATGGGATATGCGGGTGTTTGTGCTGCTTCACATAACATCCAACCTCATAGTGATGCTATGTTTCATGGAAAGAGCTATGATCAAATTAGTTCTACCTTAAGTATTCGTACATGTGGTACAGAAACTAATACCGGTAATACCCTGCCTGTTATTAATTCACTTACTCCAAATAACTTAAGTATTCCGGTAAATACTCCGTTTGCGCTTACAGCAGTAGCATCAGATGCAAATGGAGATGCGATTACTTACTGCTGGGAAAGCTGGGATACCGGTCCTGCAGGAAACTGGACTACTGCAGGAAGTACAACCAACCGTACATTATTTCGTACACGTATCCCCAAACCTACAGGCACACGCTATTTTCCGGATATGAGAGTAATTGTTGCCAATTATCCCGGTATAGGTGCGCCTGCTGTTATGGACGGCCTTCGTGGTGAAGTATTGGCTACAGTGGCCAGACAAATGCGTTTTCGCCTTACCGTTAGAGATAATAGAGCAGGTGGAGGTGGTGTGGTAAGCTATGGTGCAAATGGTTGTCAAACACCTACTAATTTTGTTGTTAATACAGTTGGAACTATTCCTTTTCGAGTAATTTCTCCTAATGGATTTGAAAATTATCCGGGAGGAAGCACACAAACCATTACATGGGATGTTGCCGGTACAACTGCTGCTCCAATAAGTGTAAGTGATGTAAAAATAAGTTTGTCAGTTGATGGTGGGTTAACATATCCCTACGTAATTAGCAACAGCACACCTAATGATGGCACAGAAAGTGTGACAATCCCTGCTGTAGGTCCTATTTCAACTTGTAGAATAAAGGTAGAAGCCATTGATAATATCTTCTTTGATATTTCTAATAATAACTTTACTATCTCAGGAGCTACTACGCCATCTTTTGAATTTGGTTCTACTACTCCTGTGCCAGTTAACTGCGGTGCGGCTTCTGCAAATATTTCGGTGAATACAAATTCAATTAGTGGATTTAATACACCAATTGCATTAACTTATTCAGGTAATCCTGTAGGCACCACAGTTTCTTTTGCACCTAATCCTGTAACCCCGGGCAATAGTTTTCAGGTTACTTTAAATAATGTGAATACACTATCTCCCGGTACTTACTCTTTTACAGTTACAGGCACTGCAGGAACTATTGTCAAAACAGCAGATGTTAGCGTTATCGTATCTGCAGGAGGAGGCCCATCAATAACTACCCATCCGGCATCTCAATCTATTTGCTTAGGAGGTCCTGTTACCTTTACTGCTTCTGCAACCGGGGCTACAAGCTACCAATGGCAGGTAAGTACAGATGGTGGTAATACATTTAATAATATCGGTGGAGCTACAACCACTACATATAGTGTTCCGGTTACAACAATAGGAATGGATGGCTATCAATATCATTTGTTGGCCAATAATATTTGCGGTACATCAACTTCAGACAATGCTGAACTAACCATTTTACAAGCACCTACAATTCTTGTACAGCCTGTTAACTCGGCAGCATGTGTAGGAGGTAGTGTTAGCTTTTCGGTAATTGCACAGAATGCTGCAAGTTACCAGTGGCAAGTGAGCACTAATGCCGGTGTTACATGGACAAACGTATCTGGCGCAACCGCACAAACACTCACTTTAAATAGCGTTACAGGTGCATTAAATGGAAATCAATATCATGTAATAGTTACCAATAGTTGTGGAAGCCTTACTTCTTCAAATGTTGTATTATCAGTAACATCAGGAGTAAATATTACTACGCAGCCTGCAGATGTTAGTGTTTGCATAGGACGAATGGCTACCTTTACTGTAGTTGCCGCTGGTCCGGGATTAACCTACCAATGGCAAATAAGTACAAATGGTGGCGCTACCTGGACGAATATCTCAGGTGCTACAAGTGCTTCTTATTCTGTTACTCCCTTTAATATGGGGATGAACAATAACAGATTCCGTGTTGTGCTTAGTTCTTCTTGTGGTTCACCGGTTAATAGTAATGCAGCAATCTTAACGGTTACTCAAGGACCGGTTATTACTTCTCAACCAGCCTATTTGGCAATTTGTGAAGGGACAACCGCTACATATTCTGTAACTGCTACAGATGCTACAGGATACCAATGGCAAATAAGTTTAGATCAGGGCGCTACCTGGACTAATATTCCCGGAGCAACTAACTCTACTTTATCAGTTCCTTCGGTTACAATTGCTATGACTAATTCTTATTTCCGCGTATTGGTTATTGGATGTGATACTCCAACAGAATCTGATTATGCAGTGCTAAATGTTATCTCAACACCGAATATAACCCAACAACCTGAGGATGTATCCGCCTGTGTAGATGGATATGTTTTATTCAGTGTGGGAGGAGGTTTTATAGAAAATTACCAATGGCAGGTAAGTACAGATGGTGGTTCAACGTGGACAGATATCGTTGGTTCAATTTCAGATACTCTTCAATTAAATGGTGTAATTGCTGCAATGACAGGTAATAAATATCGTGTTGTTGTTTCTAATCATTGTTCTGCAACTACAGCCACATCCTCATCTGCTACACTAACTATTGTTGCTGGAGCGGCTATTACAGGGCAGCCTGTTAATACAGCAGCTTGTGCAGGTGCGAATGCCTCATTTGTTGTTACAGCTACCGGTGCTACCGGTTATCAATGGCAGGTTAGCACAGATGGTGGAAATACCTGGACAAATATTTCCGGAGCTACTTCAGCTACTTTAAGTCTTACTTCAATTAGCGGCTCAATGGATAATAATCAGTATCGTGTGGTAGTAAGTGGTTGTGGTCCTAATGGTATTAATTCACAACCGGCTTCATTAGCCATTACTCCTGTTCCAGCTATTACTACACAACCAACAGTTGTTAGTGTGTGCGAAGGAACAAATGCAACGTACACGGTAACTGCATCCAATGCAACCGGATACCAATGGCAAGTAAGCACTGATCAAGGAAGTACATGGACAAATATTCCCGGCGCCACAAATGCTACTATTACCATCCCATCGGTAACTGCGGCAATGAATAACACTTACTATCATGTGTTGGTTTCAGGTTGTGGTTCACCCATAGAATCAAACTATGCAACGCTCAATGTTATGTCAATTCCAAGTATAAGTCAACAACCTCAAGACGTATCTTCATGCGTTGGTGGTGATGCCTTATTAAGTGTTGGAGGTGTTTCTATTGAGAGTTATCAATGGCAGGTAAGTACTGATGGAGGAACAACATGGTCAGATATTGTTGGTTCAATTTCGAATACTCTTCAATTAAATGGTGTAACTGCTGCTATGGCTGGTTATCAATATCATGTAGTGGTTACTAATCATTGTTCTGCTACAACTGTTACATCGTCATCTGCAACGCTAACTATTGTTGCAGGAGCAGCTATTACCGGACAACCTACAAATACAGAAGTTTGTGCTGGTAGTAATGCTTCATTTACAGTTACAGCAACAGGAGCCACAGGTTATCAATGGCAGGTAAGTACAGATGGAGGTACAACATGGACTGATATTTCCGGAGCCACTTCTGCATCTTTAATTCTTACCTCAGTTACCGGTTCAATGAACAATAATCAATATCGTGCTGTGGTAAGTGGATGCGGCCCTAATGGAATTACTTCACAGGCAGTAACATTAACTATAACTCCGGCAACAACTATCGCCACTCATCCTGTTGATGTTTCGGCATGTCCGGGTGCTAATGCTGACTTTAGTTCAGTGGCCACCAATGCAACAGGTTATCAATGGCAGGTAAGTACAGATGGAGGTGCAACATGGACAGATGTTTCGGGAGAAACAAATGCTTCTCTTACTATTACCGGTGTTACTGCCGGCTTAAATAATAATAAGTATCGTGTGGTTGTAAGCGGTGCATGCGGAGATATTAATTCGGATGCAGCTACCTTAACCATATTCTCTGCACCGGTAATTTCCTCTCCACCTTCAAATATAGAAGTTTGCGTTGGAGAAGATGGTAGTTTAGGTGTTACTGTAAGTAACGCTTCAAGTTATCAGTGGCAAGTGAGTGCAGATGGTGGTACAACATGGACTGATATTGCAGGAGCTACAACATCAACACTAAGCTTGAATACCGTAAATGCCGGTATGAATAATAATCAGTATCATGTAATTGTTACCGGTGCTTGCGGACAAGTAACCTCTTCAATTGCAGAATTAACGGTGAATGAATTACCATCGGTTGTTGCCAATGGACCTACTGATGTATGTAAAGGAAGTTCGATTACACTTACCGGTGATGGAGCTATTAATTATACATGGGATAATGGAGTTACTAATGGAGCATCGTTTGTAATAAATGCTACCACTACTTATACTGTAACCGGGATAGATGATAATGGTTGTAAAAACGTGGCTACCATTACTGTTCAGGTAATCGCCCTGCCGGTAATTACATTGGTGGCAAGTGATACAGAATTGTTACCCGGAGAAACATCAACATTAACTGCAACATCTAATCCAGCCGGAGTTTCCTATGTTTGGTATCGTGATGGCGTAGTTGTGCCGGGAGCTACCGGTTCTACCTTGGTTGTTAGTTATGACGAAGTAGGTTCTTATACTGTAGATGTAGTAGATGGGAACGGATGTTCAGGTACTTCAAATGCCGTAGTAATAGTTAGGGGCACATTAAATTATGCGTTTATTACTCCTAATGCTAATAATGGTATTTTCAAAGTTAATTATCCTAATGAAGGATTGTTTGTGAATACAAGGGTAGTAACAATCTATGATGAGAAAGGTAGTCTTATCTTCAAAAAATCATTCCCTGTAAACTTTAGTAATACAATAGAGGTGATTGATATTAGTTTACCGCATTTATCAGGAGGAACCTACTGGTTAATGCTTTCTGAAGTAAATGGTAAGCGTTTAAGAACAGGTAAATTTATTGTTCACTAATAAGAGGTCTTTATAAATTATCAAAAGCCATCGAATAATTCGGTGGCTGTTTTTTTATTTGAACATCTCGTTTCAACAAATCATTTAAAATTCTTCTATTTTTTCTACCCCAATATTGGGGTAGAAATCTCATTACCCTCATTGTACTTTTGAATAGTTTAAGATATTAATTATGTCAGTTATGAGAAATATATGCAAGGTGGCATAATTTATTTATCTAAAATCTTTTAAGTATGGAGAGGGCTCAATTCTTTTTTAGGATTTCGTTAAATAGGGCATTGATTATAATCTACCTTCTTTCTGTACCCCATATAGGGAATTCTCAAAATTTGGTAGCTGATTATTATAATGTAAGATCGGGCATTTATGTATATAGAGCAGGTGCAGCAGCGGGTATAAGCACCCCGGCAACCTTTTTTAAAGCTTCTAATACGGGGCCATACGATTCTCATTTTGATACATCTTACAGGCTCCCGTTTAATTTTAATTATAATGGTACAGTTTATACCACCACAACAGGATATGTAACAGTAACACCACGCGGTTGGATTGCATTCAGTAATGGCCTTCCTCCTGTTAGGTCTATCAAATTCTGGGATAATTATTCTTATGATGGCAGATATTTATGTAGTCCATCATTAAATAATGGTGTTGCCGGATTTAATTGTATGTTGAATTGTGTAGATAATTATTCAGTGGTTACCGGAAAAACAACATTAGGAAGTAATATAATGACAAATGTTTCAGCAGCCGGTTTTACAAATCTTCAGATTGGGCTAAGGCTTATTGGAACATATTTTCCTGCCGGTACTGTTGTTACTGATTTTAATCAAACTGCTCAAACCATAACCTTATCTGCAAATGCATTGATTACAACCACCAGTGTAAGTATTAATTTAGGAAGCAGTATATATGCTTATGTGAAAGATGCCGCTCCCAACCGGCAGTTTGTAATACAATATACAGGGGTTAAGAGTAGCAATGGAGTGAGTATCAGTTTTCAGATTATTTTGAGTGAAGCCGGCGGCGTTAGCAAAAATCAAACTATTCGTGTTATGTATGGCCCTGTTGATGCAGGAATAAATAAAATAAATGCACAGGTAGGATTGAGAGGAGCAAGTGCGAGTGATTTTAATGCGGTAACTACAATTGGTATCTCACCTCAGCCTACGAACTGGAATAATTTTCTTAGAGCAACGAACAACTGGGATTACATGATTTATGATAATATCACCAAGCCATCCACGGGTATCTCATTTACCTGGTCACCATGTGTTGGTTCGGCAAAAGCCGGAGGAGTTATTTCAGGTAATTCTGCTGTATGCCCTGGTAGTACTCAGGTTTATGCTTTACCGGCCGCAAATGATAGCGCCTCAGGTTATGTGTGGAATTATACCGGCAGCAATGTAACCTATAATGCGGTTACCAAAAACCGTACAAATACTTTTGAATTTGGCAATAATGCAACGGGAGGAATACTTTCTGTAACACCCACAAATAAATGCGGTTCGGGAGCTTCCTCTACGCTGTCAATTACAATTAATCCGGTATCACAGGCGAATATTCAATATAGCCAGCCTGCTTATTGTGTAAATTCAGGTTCTGCAACTGTAACCCGAACAGGGCCGGGAGGTGGCGTTTATAGTGCGTCTCCAATAGGAGGTTTGTCTATTAACAGCACCACCGGAGCAATAAATACGGCAACAAGTTTACCGGGGAAATACATTGTTTCTTATTTGTATGCAGCGGGAGGAGGTTGTACACTAACAGCAACAACAGAAGTGATAATAAATTCACTACCCGAAATGACTGCTACTTCATCTCCCGGCGGCATTTGCAGTTCTTTGGGTTTTACCCAGCTTAGTACACAAATAACAAATGGAGATTATCAAGTGAAACGAATCCCCTACAGTAGATTAACACCGGATTATCCGGCGCCGCCAAACGGAAGAAATGTTATTTGGACAACAGAAATTGATGGTGCAGACTTGCCACTTGGTACGATGCCAAGATTTGTGTCAAAAATAACGCTGCCTTTCACTTTTAATTTCTACAACCATGAAGTAACAGAGGTATTCCCATTATATAATGGTAGTATGCGCATGGGAGTTGATGGACTTCAATCTAAGGATATCTCCTTGTTAGCCAATTATAATATATCGTTTGATTTAGGACCGGTTGACTATATCACTAGCACAGATGTCATTGCTTTAGTATGGGGGCCGGTTTCCTTTAATGTATTAATAGTACCTGGTGGGCAGTTAAGTTGGTTCGTAAATGGAGCAGCCCCGAATCGCGTTTTTGTTTTGGAATATCAAAATCTAATGCCTATTAATATTAATAGTACTATAAATGATAGGGTTTCCGGACAAATAAGGCTGTATGAAAGTGATTATGCAATAGAAACATCTATCACGAAATTCACTTTTGTAAATTCCCCATCCTATGGGGTTACTATGGGGATTGTTTGTACGAAAGATACGAGTGGGTTTATTTCTCCACCGGGAAGGAGTACCGGTACATGGAGAGCTACTTATGATGAGGCGTGGCGTTTTGAGAAAAATTCAACCTATAGTTATTCATGGACACCTTCAGCTAATTTGGATAATCCGAATATTCCGAACCCCAAAGCTATCGGTTTAACAGCAGCGGCTTCTTATACTGTTCAGGTTACTGATTTAAAAACAAGTTGTACTGTTAATAAAACAGTATCTATTTCAGCCGGAACTTCATTGGGAGGTACTTACACAGTTGGTGCAGGCGGAAATTTTCAAACACTTACCGCAGCGGTATCTGCCTACAATAAAAGCTGTTTGTCTGCACCTGTTGTTTTTGAACTGATAGACAACCTTTACAATGTATCTACCGGCGAATCTTTCCCTATACAAATAACAAACAATCCTTCAGCAAGTGCAACAAATTTTCTGACCATTAAACCGGCTACAGGGAAATCGCCTGTTATTGAAGGAGGCCTTCCGGTAATAAGGCTTTTGGGAGCAGATTATGTTACAATAGATGGCTCAAATATTGCAGGCGGCTATTCTAAAAATTTAAAGATTAAAGGATTTAGTAGCCCACCCCCTCACAAGCCGGCAAATGCTAGTGATCATTCCTGTATTCACATTCTTACAACAGATTCTATAGATGGTACAAATCATAATACGATTAAGAATTTGAATATTGATGGCGCTCTCGTTCAACATGGTATTCTTATCGGCTCATATCATAGTAATGAAAAGCTTGCGAGTAATAATTTTAATAAGATTTTTAATGTTTACCTGACAAATGCTATATGGGGCATTCGAATAAAAGGAAACAATAGCAGAAGAAACACCGGAAATGTAGTTGATAGTTGTTCTTTTATCAATGTAAGTTCTTGTGGTATTGAAATTGAGAGCGAGGATAGCCTGCTTTTAACCCGAAATACAATTCGGGATATTAAATATTTTAGTTATCCCGGATATGTTATTCCCAATAGATTAAGTGATGTACCTGCCGGTATAAGGGTTTTGGATATTGGGAAGGATTGCGTCATTTATGCCAATAAATTAGATTCAATTGGGTCAGCAAGGCCTTATTCAGCTACAGGTATACTAATATTAAATAAGCGTTCGAATGTGAACTTATTGGTGGCTAATAATATGATTACAGATACCTATTCTAATCTTTATCCTCTTCCGGTTAGCCCCATTTTGCCTAATGCACACGGAATAGCTGTTTGTGGTGGAGGAGGATATAAGTTTTATTTTAACTCAATATGCTTTTCTTCTAAAGTCATCGTTTCGGGAACTAATGTTGTACCGTCGTCTTGTTTTTACATTGGCCCTGATTGTGATAATAATGGAATTGATTTGAGAAATAATATTCTTGCAAATAAATTGACGGAAGCCAATTCAAGTAGTCATCATGCAATGGACATTGAATCTTCCGGAAGTGTATTTTCGCATTTCGACTATAATGTTTTTTATGCAAAAAGTACAGGTCTTGTACGATGGGGGCCGGGTTCATCTCAAGTGTACACCACGCTTGCAAATGTTCGTTCGGCATTTGGTGGAAACGATAACAGCATAGTTGTTGAGCCTGTTTTTGCCGGGCCCAAAAATTTACATCTGAGCGCAGCATCCAATCCAACAATCGAAGGTGCAGGGCAATCGCTGTTGAATATGGTTCCACCCTTTTCACCCTACCTTAATTACATTCTGAGTGATATAGATGAAGAGACCCGTAATCCGCTAACAACACCGGATATTGGAGCAGATGAGTTTAAAAGTCCACCTGTTCAAACAATGTGGGTAGGCAGGGTATCTACCGCATGGGATGATCCTAAAAACTGGTCAGGAAATGTAGTGCCGAATAATACGACAGATACATATATTAAAGGAGGGTTTGGTTTTATGCCTGTTATAAAAACGAACCAAACGGTAAGGATTTTAGATATCAGTGCACCCGATCCTTTAAATAAACCGGTATTAACAATAGACGGAGGCGGAACTCTGGGCGTTTTTCATAGCATCAACAAAACGGGAGGATCTGTTATTGGCAGAAACGGTACTTTACGAATGGCAGGTAATAATGCCTTTCGTATGATAATTCCTGCAAATCTTTTTGTTGATAATGCCTTAGGTAATTTGATTGTGGGAGTTAGTAATGGCCATTCAGGAGAAGTTGAACTTGCCGGGCCGCTCGATATATACCGATCGCTTACTTTTACACTTACTAATCAAACGCTTTTCACTAATGATTATTTAACCTTTAAGTCAACAGCAACGGAGACTGCCTGGTTGGGAAATATGACCCGGAGAACTATTGTTGGTAATGCAACTGTTGAGCGATATATCGGTACCGGTGTTACGGCTCCTTTACATCAAAAATCATGGCAATTGCTTTCCGTGCCTGTTACGGGTTCACAAACAGTAAAAGCTGCATGGCAGGAAGGTGCAGCTACACCCAATGCGAATCCGAATGTTGGATTTGGGACACAGATGACCAGTGATTTACCCAATGCAACTTCATTAGGTTTTGATGTTTATACTCCATTAGGCGGGCCTTCAATAAAAACTTTTAACCCGGCTACCAATGGTTGGAATGGCTTGCCAAATACCAACTCCACAACACATTATAACAAGAAGGGGTACATGGTTTTCGTGCGTGGAGACAGGAGTGTTCAAACGTACAATGCAACGGCAGTGCCCACTGTTTTACGAACTTTCGGAAAATTGTTTACTACCGGAGCAGATGCGCCACCTGTAACAACAATTCTTGCAGGTAGGATGGAATCTGTAGGGAATCCTTATGTATCTGCAATAGATTTCAGGCAAGTGGTAAGAAATAATGTATCCGATATTTTTTATTTATGGGATCCGCGCCTAACCTCTGCAGGAGTTTCTGCATACGGACTTGGCGGCTACCAAACATTTACCAAAGATGTAACAGGCGATTATCGTGTTACACCCGGAGGCGGAAGTTTTGGCCCGGGTGGCAGTATAAATAACATCATTCAAAGTGGTGCTGCATTTTTTGTGCAATCTAATCAACCGTTAGGTGGTACAGATGGCACAGTCAGTTTTTCAGAGAGTGTAAAAGTGCAACAGAGTGCATTAGTTCATCGGGAGTCTTTATCATCGGGTAGTGAACTGCGAATTAACATGCATGTTATGCAAGGTGATGAGCCGATATTAATTGATGGAGTGTTGTATCAGTTTGATGCGTCAAATAATAATGCTGTTGATGGCTATGATGCTCGCAAAATGTTAAATACAGGAGAGAGCCTTGCAATTAAAACAGATACTATGCTGTTGTCTGTTGAACGCAGAAACTTTGCAGCATCAACAGATACGTTGTTTTTAAATTTTGGAAATCTTCGTGTACAAAACTATCGCTTTGAGCTAATAGGTAATGCCTGGCTACATGAAATGGATGCCTGGCTGGTAGATGCTTATACCGGAGTTTATACCCCTTTATCGGATACCGGAGATGTGACAGTTGATTTTACGGTTATTAACCATCCTGTGGCAGCGTCCCCATCACGTTTTTATATTGTATTCAGACAGGGCACCGCCGGGCCACTTCCTGTAAGACATATTCAATTATCGGGTATCCCTTACCGTGAGCATGCCAATTTGCTGAAATGGGATGTATCTGGTGAATACGATATGGATTCGTATGAACTTCAACGTAGTTCTGATGGGCGAACATTTACAACCATTTATTCTGGTGTTCCGCAAAATGCATCTTCAGGCAGCGCAGTTTATCAGTTTACAGATATGCAACCGCTGAAAGGGAATAATTACTATCGTATAAAAGCTATCAGTTTACACAATGCTCCGGTGCAGTACAGCAATGTGGTGCTGCTGCATGGTAAAGAACAAACAGTAAAAATGCTACTGTATCCTAATCCGTCTTCCGGAGTATCTGCATTACAATATGAGGGCCTCAAGAAGGGCATGTATAAATTATCTGTTTATAACAGCCTTGGGCAAATGATAAGAATGGAAGAGGCTATGCTGGAGAATGGTGGTAATCTGTTGTTAAACTATCGGCTAATTAACGGTACTTACTTGATTACTATAAAGAATGAACAAGGTAAGTTGATATGGAAAGGCTGGTGGATAGTAGAATTTTAATTGGCCACTTCTATTGTTCCATTTACTGCCTTTAAAATATAGAGGTGCTTGTTTTCGAAATAATCAGGCATTTTGGAAGCAGGAAACAAAAATACCGGCTTGAAATTATATTCAGACAGTACTTCATGTGGCGGATTATTTAGCTGAGAAATAAAATCATAAGGATGTGTGGCTAATAATTTTACATACATATATACAGCTTCAAAACCTTTCATGGCTATTTCTGATGGATTTATTTTAAATCGTTGCTGATAAGCATTTTGTAATACTTGTAAATACAGATTGCCGGGGTCAACATAAAACGGTGATGTAAAATACACGGGGAAGTCTTTGAGCTTTGGATTTGCCTTTTTGAAAAAACCCTCCCAGTTTGGCATACCGATCAACTTGATGTTATAGGTATTTTTAACAGCGTAAAGTTGTTTTGTAAGTTCTGCTGCAAAATCAGGATCAAGGCTTCCGCCGATAATAATGTTTTGTTTTGTACTATCTAAATATTTTTTGATAACCGTATAATCACCCTCTATAATTAAGGGTTTATAATTTAAAAGGTTGCTGCCATCAGGTGTGTTGGCAGTATGAATATAGCTTCTTACCTTATCTTCCTGTATGCCGGGTTGGCTTGCCAGAATAATATTATCAGAATTGTGTGTTTGTAGAATATAACTAAAAATTCCCTCACAATGTGCACGCAATGTAGAGTTCATAATAATAAGGAATGGATTGCCTGTCGCGCCACCATCATTAGGATAAGTGACAGATACGAAGGGGATATTTCTTTTAAGAGCAAGGTTTGTTAACTGCGTGAAATCATTGTCTTTTACAGAGCCGATTATTAAATCGAGGTTGTTGTATTGCCCTGCTTCGATAAGAGAATCAAAGACATTTGATTTGGTATCTACAAATGTAGCTTCAATATTTGCGTGATATACCAACATGCTATCTAAGGCAACTTGTGCGCCATGAATAAATTCTAATCCTGAAAATGAAAAACGTGGAAATTGCGTAGTATAACGGTAATCATTACCTGAAAATGCTGAATCGAGATAAATGGGAGCAAATACTCCTACCTTATACTTAGGGAATAAAGGATTGTTGTTTTGACAAAACCCATAGAACGTAAAAGTATGAATCAAAAAAAGTGTTATAATTAATCTTTTCATTTTCATAAATATTTATTCCCATTCAATTGTTGCCGGAGGTTTGCTACTGATGTCATAAACCACCCGGTTAATTCCCTTTACACGGTTAATGATTTCATTAGATACTTCTGTTAGGAATTCGTAAGGCAGGTGAGCCCAATCTGCCGTCATCCCATCAACGGATGTTACTGCGCGTAATGCAAGGGTGTATTCATAAGTGCGTTCATCCCCCATTACGCCTACACTTTTTACGGGTAGTAAAATGGCGCCGGCCTGCCAGACCTGGTTATATAGATTATGTTTTTGCAAAAGTTTTATATAAATATCATCGGCCTCTTGTAATAGCTGCACCTTCTCTTCATTTACTTCTCCTAAAATACGAATTCCTAAGCCCGGTCCGGGAAATGGATGCCGATTTAACAAATTTTGTGAAATGCCCAGCTCAGCACCTATTTTTCTTACTTCGTCTTTAAACAATAGGCGCAGTGGTTCAACTAATTTTAAATTCATTTTCTCGGGTAGCCCGCCCACGTTATGATGAGATTTGATAGTAACAGAGGGCCCATGTACAGAAACAGATTCAATCACATCAGGATAGATGGTGCCCTGGCCTAAATACATAATATCCTTTAACTCTTGCGCTTCGCGTTCAAATATTTTTATGAATTGCGTTCCAATTGCCTTGCGTTTATCTTCAGGCAATACTTTTCCTTTTAATTGGGTATAGAATTCATTGCGTGCATCTACACCTTTTACATTTAAGCCAATAGTTTGATATACTTTTAATACCTCATCAAATTCATTTTTACGTAATAGGCCGTTATCTACAAAAATGCAAAATAAGGCATGTCCGATTGCCTTATGTAACAAGGTTGCAGCAACAGTACTATCCACCCCTCCGCTTATTGCCATCACTACCTTTTGATTACCAATTTCTTTTTTAAGTGAATCTATGGTATCAGAAATAAAATGTTGTGGAGTCCATTCATTTTTGCATCCGCATATATTGAACAAAAAATTATGAAGTATGTTTTTCCCCTCAGTGGAATGATATACCTCCGGATGAAATTGCAGCCCGTATAAGGGTAAATCATTTGCGCAAAATGCAGCTATCGGAATGTTATCAGTAGTTGCTAAAATGGTAAAGTTGGGTGGGAGTGATGTTATGGTATCACTATGACTCATCCACACCTGGGATGAAGAAGAAATATTATTAAATAGTTTTTCGGTTTCTTTTAGATGTAAACTGGCGCGGCCATACTCGCGTTGATCACTTTTTTCAACCACACCACCCAAAAGTTTAGAACTAAGCTGTGCACCGTAGCATATACCTAACACCGGTGCAATGGAAAGTAAATGCCGAATATCTACCAGAGGAGCATCTTGGTCATTAACAGAAAAAGGAGAGCCTGACAGAATAATTCCTTTTAGACCGGGCTGTGATTCCACTTTTTCTTTATACGGAATAATTTCACAGTAAACATTTGCTTCTCGTATTACGCGTGCAATTAGCTGGGTATATTGTGAGCCAAAATCTAAAATTAAAATCTTCTCTGTTTGCATGTTGCGAAGATAAAATAATTCATCCAGTACCATGTTGAAGTAAGATTAAATAGATTACCAAACCGGGCATCCTGTTTTTGTGTGTTTATTTCCAAAAATATTGCGTTTGGTAGCAAACAGATTGTACGAAAATTTAATGGCGGTAGTATAATACCAATCTTTATTTTTTGGGTTACCGCGCTGTGTGCCGGCAGCAGGGTAGGGTGCCCCTCCGGGATTTTCATCTCCCCGATATGCATATACGGCTGCAATAACACCTCTGGCGTTAGCCAGCAAAGCAGAGTCAGCATAAGAAGTGCTGACATCATCCAAATAATCTGTAAATAGTTTTCTTAAATTCATTTCAATACCCAGGTACAGGCGATCATTCACGCGCGTTTTAATTCCGCCGCCAAAAGGAATAGCCATTTGAATTAATTTATATTCCTTCCTGTTGGGGTATTGCGTCATACCTTGCCCTTCGGTGCCAAGCGGCTGTAGGTAGATTTTTTCTCCGGTTAAACTTGTGGTATATGGATTAAAATGAAATGCAGCAAATCCTGCAAATATATAAGGCGTAACCTTTCTTTCCGATAAATTGAAGAATGAATAGGAGGCATTGATTTGCACTTCGAGGATACGTGTTTTAAAACTCAGATTCCGTAAAAGTGTTTCCTTTTTATTGCTGTACCGGTCAGAACCTTCCAACTGCATATAATAGGTGGCGCCGGTAATTGCCACCCTAGGCATTATTTGATACGACAATCCGATACCGATAGCCGGCTTAATGGGAGTGATACTAAAACGTTGGGTTTGCAAATCACCTTGGTAGTTGGCTAAGCCGGCGTATATATTGGCATTAATTTGGGTGTATCCTGTAATTGAAAGAGTACAGAAAAAAATTAGGAGAACACGCATAACGCAAAGATGCATGATTTTTTTTAGCGTGGATGATATTTTTAAGAGTGCCGATGTTTACATATTTACCCTTTTTAATTTTCAATATAGCTTTATTCTTTCTTTGATAAGATGGCAACCTTTTTAATTCCTGCTTACTCTAACTTATCAAACAACAAAAATTTAAAAGATGAAAAAGTGAGCCTTGCTAATTGCTTTATTTACAGCTTCATTTGCAGTTAAAACGTAGAAGGTGGATCATTCGTCAATGGAAGCAGAAACCAAAACAGCATTAACCAATTTGATTCAACAAAACCCTAAAGAACTTGAATTTAATCGTGCGATGCGTGATTTATGGTATGCACACATGTATTGGACATTGATTACAGTTGATGCTTATTATAATGACCCGAAAGGATTGGGGGCGAAATTGAATCGCTTGTTACAAAATTAAAAGGATACCGGCAATGCTATTGTTCCTTTTTATGGACAGGCAGTGGGGGCAATGGGCCAAGTTGCTTACCGAGCATATACAATTAACCGTTCCGGTATTAAAAGCTGCAAAAGATAATGACTCACAAGCATTGGATGTAGCCGTTAAAGATTGGTATGCAAATGCAAAAGATGTTGGTTCTTTTTTGGCATCGGCAAATCCAAAAAACTGGACGGCTAAGGAAACACAGGGTGATTTAGAGATGCTCATTACTCATCCCATTGCATATTCTGTTAGCATATTGAAAGAAGATTATACCGGTTCTTTTGGGGGTTTTGAAGAAGCATTACATCACATGGTGCAGCTTGCAGATATTCTTACTGAGGGTATTGTAAAGCAATTTTCGGATAAGTTCTAAATTTTTAATAGTGTTTTGTAAGAAGATGGTTGGTGTGAATGGGTCATCTTCTTTTTATAATAGGGTAGTGTACAGTTTATAGTGATCTTCAATTTTCAGGCCTAAGGATAATATCTTTTGGGGAATGGAATGATGGGGTTATTTATTCAATTCCTGCCCGGGGTCAGCGTCCCGCTGACCCCAATTCAAAGTTCGCAAATTTAAAAACACGGAACAATCCCTCGGCTTGGTACTTTATGGGGTATATTTCAAAAAAGGGGGAAACTGCGTTTCCCACCCCGGTGCAAAGTTCGGATTTTTTAAAACATCAAACAATGCCCTATAATCGGCATTTATGTGTTATAACGGTTACGCAGACACGAAACTATTTTTTAAAAAGGGTCGAAAGAATATTTTTAAAATCCTTCTTCAGGATATTTGAAATGTACACTTCAAAATGCCCTTATAATTTTTGTCAGGATAATATTTGTCGGTATATTAAAATCCGGCTCGTCCGGATGGTATAATCCTTCTCATTTCTTAACTGTCCATTGCGCTTGTAAAGAACAATTAACGGTTGGCACAAGAAAGCAATTAGGATTTAAAACCTTCATTTCGCAAACGGCCATAACATTTCCAAAAACCTTCTACGGGATTTGTTACAGCAAGCTGTTGTAGTTTGCTTATAATGGCACTATCATCTTTGATAGATTGATAGTGCAGGCTGCTCCTGCTCAAACGTAATAAACGACACGCCTTGCCGATGTCTTTGGGTCGCTCTTTTTGCAACGATGCTATGATGCTTCTTTTATCACAAGGCTTTACAACTAATTTTCAATGATGTATTTAGCAACATCTAGTTCCATTGCTACATTGGCATACATCCTTTTTAAACGGACTTTCTCTTCCTCTAGCTCTTTTATTCTTTTGAGATCTGAGGCTTCCATGCCTCCATAACCTTACCGACATTTATACAATGCTGCTTTGCTGACCCCGTGTTCACGGTTGATTTCTTCGGCTGATTTGCCATTATCAAACTCCTTAAGTATGCTGGCAATCTGGGTGGGGGTGAATTGACTCTTTTTCATTTTTTACGTCTTTAAAGTTAACTAATTTGTCTACTTTTAAAACGTACTGTTTTTGGGGGAGCTTACACACAATCTCGCACCTCCAAAACTTAAAAAGTCCAGCCTATAACTATACACAAAAGCTACAAAACCTCCTATAAGAAAAGTCCTAACAGCGTCGCTGAACAACGAATAGCAAAAAGCCCCGGAGCATTTAGTTCCGGGACTTTCTTACTATAGAGACTTTTTTCTATTCGTCAGAATGTTATCGGTTCGGGCAGTTTTGAGGTCATTCTTTTTCGCTCAATACATACACACTTCCTTTGCCTTTTCCAATCATTGTCAGCGCTTGCTCGTCTCTTAAATATTGCAAATCCTTTTTCAACGTACTCAATCCTATTTCGGGAAATTGTTTTGCTAAATCGCTTACTTTTACAGGCTGTTTTTTTGTAATAAAATCTTTGATTAGTTTTTGTCTGTCGTTGAGATAACCGCCTTTTGATTTGAATACATCATATTTTTGTTCTAATTTTTCGGTAAGTGTTTTCAGACTTTCTAAGAAGAAAATTAGCCATTGATTTATCAGCTCTTCGTCTGTTCCCCGATTTTTTTGTCCGTTCATCAAGACTTCGTAATAGGCTTTTTTATTTTGTTCGATATGGTTTTCAAACGAAATATATTGAATAAAAGCATAATCATTTTGCAACAAACAAAGCGTTGTCATTAATCTCGAAAGTCTTCCGTTTCCGTCTTGAAATGGGTGTATGCTCAAAAAATCGTAAATAAAACTGCCAACGACAATAAGCTGATGAATGCTTTTTTGTTCTAACTGTTTATTTGTCCACTCTACCAACTCCTGCATTTCTCCTGCTACCAATGCAGGTTCAGTAGTTGCAAAAATGGTTCGTTGTTCGCCTGTTGGATAAGTTGCCACTACTTTGTTTGATAGAAACTTGTATGTACCTCTGTGCCTTTCATCTTTATCGCTGTATTTGAGCAACATTTGATGCAGTTGTTTAATGTAACTTTCCGAAAGTTTTATGTCAGAATAATTGTTGTAAATGAGTTTCAAAACTTCATAATAACCGATTACTTCCTGTTCATCACGACTTTTCAGTTTGGTTATTTTGATGTCGTTCAGCAATTCCTGTACTTCTTTGTCGGTAAGCGTTGCTCCCTCAATTCTTGTAGAAGAACCGATACTTTCTATAGTCGCAATTTTCCGCAATTCTTTCAAATAGCGATTTTCCTGCTTTTCAGCAATGTTCCATTTACCTTTAAAGCCGTCAATGTAACCAATAAGCTGTAATATTCTTTGGTTTGTAGCAAAATCAAAATTGAGTTTCTGAATGAATTTATCCATATATTGTCTGTATTTTATCTAAAAAGATGAATTAAACAAAGATATGAATTATCCGTATCTTATCTATATTTTATCCAAAAAACAAAAAAGGATTTGCTTACTCATCTATTAAATTCCCTTGTCTGTCAATATAGAAACTTTTCTGATTAAGTTTTACCTTGGCTTTTCAATCTGTATCGTCCTGAAATAGGTTGACCATTTTTTTTTAAATGTGGTTGTTTACAAATTTACCGGAACAATGATAAGTCTTAAAAAAATCTTTTATTGGATTTTTTCGGCGGTCTGCCTTTTTAATGTAAGTCATAGTGTTGCTAAAAGTGCTTAATTTTTAGTCAACCTATTTTAGGGTTTGTCAGTGTTTAAAATATCCCCATCCAAGGAATCACCTTTGCCTTTTATCAAATAATAATTTATAATGAAAGGTAATTCAATTTCTCAAAAAGTGCTCAATGAGAGCGGAAAGCTCTGGTTGGAAAAAACATTGCAACTTTTTCAGGTACAGGAATACGGCAAGGGTAGCGTTCGTATCCATAAAAGCAAACCGCCCCAATAGTGTCAAAATTTGGGTAGGGGAAGTTGTGTTCTCCCAAAAAACCAGGACTTTAAACACTGCAATCTCGCACCTCCAAAACTTAAAAAATCCAGCCTATAACTATACACAAAAGCTACAAAACCTCCTATAAGAAAAGTCCTAACAGCGTCGCTGAACAACGAATAGCAAAAAGCCCCGGAGCATTTAGTTCCGGGGCTTTCTTACTAAAGGGGCTTTTTTCTATTCGTCAGAATGTTAGCTGTGGTTTTATCTCGCTACATTAAATTTTGCATTAGGCAATTCAACTTGAAGTTTCACTTTTGCTTTCAGAGCACTAAAAACTTTCATTAATGTGTCCATTGTTACATTACTTGCATTGCTTTCAAGGCGTGAAATTTGGGCTTTTTGAACACCAACCAATTTTCCAAGTTGTTCTTGTGTCAATTTACGTTCCTGCCTACTTTCTTTAATTGCTTTGCCAATTAAGTCCATTTGAAGTTCATATTCAAACCTGTCTCTGTTTGCAGTCCCTTTTTTCCCAATGATTTTATCGGTTACTTCTTCTAATGTGTATGTTTTCATTTCTTACTTTTTAATTTGTCTTGAAAATATTTTTTTCTCTGTGTTACAACTTTCAAAATTTCGTTGTCTGGTACTTTGCTTTGTTTCTTGATAAATCCGTGTGTTGAAATAACTAAAGTGTTACTATTATCGGTTTTGTCCCAAAATGCCAACATTCTGTATTTAAGTCCCTGGTATAATGTTCTAAACTCCCAAATGTCGTCTGATAGTTTTTTGAACAGTTCAGGGTCATTTTTTTGTTGAACTTTTCTAATGTTGTAAAGTATCTTGTTTGAATGTTTAACGTCCAGTGACTTTAAAAACTTGAATGCCTCCGTTAAGAAAACGATTTCAAAATTATTGTCCATTTATGATGGTGTATGGTCGGAACAAAGATATGAAAAGTTTCGTTATAAAGAAACTTTATTTTTATTGGAAGGTGCTAAAAAATCACAGCTAACGGTTTGGGTATTGCCGCAGTGGGGGATTTTTAGCACTAATGTTCAATAGATGCACTACCGCTTGGTTAAGCACAAAAGTTTCATAGAAGCACGTCAGCCGCCATATTGCAAAACCGATGTTACAAGCTGGCCTTCTGTCCTTCGTCATTGTCAAGCCCTGTCCAGTAAAGGTTTTCGCTGTTTCTGTCCATCTATTTTGATGTCGGTTGTGGGTGGCGAAAAAATAAAACACCGAAGGGTGGGAAGAAAAAAATGAATTTCTTTTGGGGCTGGCGAAAAGCACACTCTTTTGCAAGCTTTGGTTTGTGCTTGGGCTTGTGCGACTTGCAAATGTGTGTGCTTTTGTGTGCAGGCTTCTCATGCTAATAATTTCTCCAATTTCATTTTCCACTTTTCCCAGTCTTTCATTTCCTTAGTCTGTAAATCTATAAATTTCTGAGTATGGTCGTGATGTATTAAATGACAAAGTTCATGTATAATCACATATTCAATACAACCTTTAGGAGCCTTTATCAATTCAGGATTTAAAATGATTTTTCCTTTTGGGGTGCAACTGCCCCAACGTGTCGGCATGTCACGCAACACAATAGAACTTGGTTCTACCTTGTGCTTTTTGAAATTGTCAATTAATGGTGCTGCAATGGCATGAAACTTTGTCCGTGCATGTTGTAAATACCAATTGTCTAGCAAGTCCTTTGTTCTTGATTTATCATGAGTTGTTACTTCAATGAATTTGCCTTTTAATTTTACTGATTCTTCTTTGCCAATTTGAATTTGTAAACGATACTGTCTCCCCAAATACAAATGTGTTTCACCGCTTATGTATTTTCGTTTTGGTGTCCTTGGTTGAAAGGAAAGAAAGAAGCTTTGCTGTTTAATTATCCATGGTGCTTTTTTTCTAATTTTCTCTTTCACTTTTTCTATGGTTGTGTCTGTTGGTGCTTTCACCAACACTTCCATTTCGGGAGTTACAGTAATGCCTAGCGATTTTCTGTCTGAATACTCCAAACGAAAATCTATTATTCTGCTTCCAAATTGTATAGCGGCTGTCATCACTTGTAACGAATTTTAGCTACTTCAATACAATCTTCTGCAATCTTGTCCATGTCTTTAAATGACAAGTCCACATTGTATTTGTCCCGAACTTCATCAATTAAATAATCACCAATTTCAATCAGTAACTTTCCGGTGATGTTTGTTTTGTATTGCCAGTCAATAATGGGTTTGCCATTATCTAAAACAGACTCCTGTATCAAGTAGTCAATTTGTAAAGCTGTTTGGGTTGAAACCTCTCTACGTACAACATTATCCTGAATCTTTTCTGATAAAGCTTCAACTGTCAAACCATAAAAGGCTTTGGCGACATCTCTGTCCTTCAATTGCTCAGGAATGTCGTTGTCTGTGTGGGCCAATACATTGTTCATAATATCCTGAACTCTGCTCAGATATTGTGCTTCATTAATTCTCTTAGCTTCATAGTCAGCAATGGTTTCTTTCAGCATTTGTGAAAACTTCTTGTAAAAAGCCGGGTCTTCATCCATTTTCTCGGTAATATGCTTTGCTGTTCTACTTGCAATCTTGTCTGCCTTTGCAGCTTTACCTGTTGTGTTTTCTACTTCTTGCTGAAATTTGTCCTTATCGAAAATGTTTACCAATTCTGTGATGGTTTCAATTTTCTCAGTGGTGATATGAGTGTCAATCAGTTTTTGAATTTGACCTTCATATTGTTTGTAATTAATTTCATCACTGTATCTTGCTACCACTGCCAATCGCAATTTTAAGAACATGGTCAAATCTTCTTTGTAACGATTGATCACTTTTTCTTCAACTTCCTTATGAAATTGAATTGAGGATAATGCCAGTTTCAACCCCTTGGCAAATGCAGCCAGTTTATCGTAAAACAAAACTCGAATTACTTCATCTTTCAATAATTGCTGATAGGCTTCGGCATCTCGTTTGTTGGCTATGGTTTTGAAAATGTCCCAAAGGTCTGAATGCTTTTGCGGAAGCTTTTTAATTTCTTCCGATATATTGGTGAGTGTGCCTGCCAAATCTTCTTCATCAAAATCTTCAAATGAAGAATACATCTGCAAAGCATCATCCAAATTTTCAATTACTCCATAATAGTCAATGATGTAGCCAAATTCTTTGTCAGGATAAATTCGGTTTACTCTTGCAATGGCTTGTAAGAGTTTATGACCTTGCAAATTCCTTGTGAGGTATAAAACCGTGTTTTTGGGTTCGTCAAAACCCGTAAGTAATTTATCAACTACGATGATGATTTCGGGGTCTTTTTGATTCTTAAATCGGCTGATGATATTCTTTTCATAGCTTTTAGAATTGCCATGTTCGTCCATCATTTTTTTCCAAAACTGATTTTCTTTTTCGGTTGATTTCTCATAAGCACTTTCTTCTCCCTCACGTTCGTCAATAGATGAAATCAACACTTCGCTGCTCACTATGCCAATTTCATCCAGATACTCTTTGTATTTGATGGCATTCACTTTTTTATCGCATACCAACTGACCTTTAAATGGTGTTTTTCCTTGCCAGTTGTCTCTGAAATGATAGCTGATGTCCCAAGCAATCATTCTCATTTTTTGCTCGGCAGAATTTAAGTGGTCGTATCGGGCAAACTTTTTCTTGATGTCAGCTTTTTGGTATTCGGTTAAGGGTTCTGAAACCATTCCGAAAAAGGTATCAATGGGGCTGGCATTAACATCCTGTAAGGCCAATCGTCCTTCGTAAAGCAATGGAACAACCGCTTTGTCTTTCACTGCCTGGTCAACAGTATAAGCATCAATAACACCACCAAACTTTGCTGCGGTGCTTTTGTCTTTCTTGAAAAGGGGTGTTCCGGTCATGGCAATGAAACATGCATTAGGCAATGTTTTCTGCATGTCAACATTAAAAGTACCGTGTTGTGTTCGGTGACCCTCATCTACCAGAACAAAGATGTCGTGGCTCTCTAAAGGCTTATGGATTTTCTTTACGGCAGCCACAAATTTGTTGATGATGGTTGTAACCACTGCATCGCTTTTGCTTTCTAATAGTTCAACTAAGCGTTGCCCGGTAGTGGCGTTTTCTACAAACTTGCCACATTTTCTAAAAGTTTCTGATATCTGTCTATCCAAATCGGTTCTATCTGTTACCAATACAATTTTTGGGTTGCGAATGCTGGGTTCCATAGCAATGGCTTGTGCCAACATCACCATCGTCAAAGACTTTCCACTTCCTTGTGTATGCCAAATTACGCCTCCTTTTCGTTTGCCATTCTCCACATTTCTGATGCGTTGCATAGATTTTTTAATTGCGAAAAACTGCTGATAGCGGGCTACTTTCTTTTTACCATTGTCAAACAAAACATAATTGAAAACAATATCCATCAATCGTTCCGGGCGGCATAAGCCAAACAAATAATTGTCTTGCTCAGTTGGAAGAATTTCTTTTTGTTCCAGTGCATCAAAGTATTGACGAACATATTTGAAACGGTCTGAAAACAAATGTTCTTTAACTGAATTGGATAGCGGAGTATTTTTTAGTTCCGTCAACTTTTCATTGTACTCTTTTAACTTTTCATTTTCTTCAAATTTCTCCTGCCACTTTGCCCAAAACTTTTCGGGCGTAGCGTTGGTAGCATAGGCGGCTTCTTGTGTGGCAATGCTCAACGTGAGTTGCGAATACACATACAAGCTTCTAATACCATCTTCTTGTTGATTACGTAAATGCTGACTGATAGCCTGTTTTAGCGGCTCTTTCATGTCTGGTCGTTTGCACTCAATGATGCAAAGCGGAATTCCGTTTACGAACAAGACCAAATCGGGGCGGTAATGCTCTTTGCTGGTTGAACGCATTACGCTGTATTCTTCGGTTACATGGAATACATTGTTGTTGATGTTTTTCCAGTCAATGTATTGAAGGGTAAAACTCTTTTTGTCACCATCTACACTTTGCTCCAATGCCTGACCTAAGGTGAGCAGGTTGTATGCCCTTTCACTGGCTGCAATATAGCCTTCGTTCATGGGAAGGTTCTTTAAAGCCAAAATCCCCCGCTCAATATTCTCATCTGTAAAAATGCTGGTTTTGGTAGCACTTACCCTGACGCTGTTGATTTCCTTCAACTGTTTCCGCAATACGTCTTCCAGCAATACATTGGTAGTTTTGCCACCTCTTTGCCTATCGGCTTCTGCCGGACTTAAATAGGTATAACCCAAATTCACCAGCATCTGCAATGCCGGAATCTGGCTGATATGGTTTTCTTTAAAACTTGGTGTGTCCATTACTTTCTTATTTCGTTTGTGTCATGTATAGAAAAGTGGAGTTTTCTATACACGTTCCTTTGCTCATGTGTAGTTTTTGCCTGTTTTCTTTACATGTTTTCATCTCGTATTTGCTATGCTTCATTTGCACTCACTCTAAATGATTTTTTGAACTGCTCAAATACATTGTTTGGGTCAATATTGCTCAATCCCATTTCTTTAAAAATGGCCTTGTCAGGTAAATCGCCAGCCGTCAATTCAGCAAACTGATTTACGTGTTCTTGAATGGTTTTAGGCAAATCAAATTCTGATTCAGGCGTGAGCATTACGGTTAAACGAAACACGTCTGCTTTGTGCTTTCTTAACTGTTTTGTATCTTCTTTACTACCGTTTTCAATCCTTTCCTTGATTTCCAAGAATGCTTTTGCTTTCAAACAAATCAATGCTTCAATATTGGCATGATGCAATCCGTCATCTAGCTGACTGTGTTCAATCATGTAATTGTAATAGTCATCATTTAACAGGATGGCTGACAAACTGGACAAATCATCATCCACCGGAATAGGTGTAAGATGTGCTTCGCCCTCTAAAACAATTACATCGGGAGTTCTTGAAAAAAGTTCTATTTGATGCGGAAAATTGGTATTCTCCGGTTTAATAAATCGGTAGTACTCTCTTTCGTCATTACTTTTTTCCCTTTGCTGATACTTGCCATCATTAATGAATTGCCAAAACTGTTTTACAAATTCTGAACTAAGTGCTTCCACCACCAAAATAATATCTATATCCTTGGTGGCTCTCGGAGTAAAGCCCGCTTCATCAATTATTATGTCACAGGCAGTGCCGCCAATAATCACATAATTATCGGGATACTGCTCAAAGTATTTTTTGAAAATGTCTAATCCTCTTACCATATAAATTTTTCTAAAATTTGGTCTAATGCCATTTCAATGCGTTCATCTCTGCTTTCCTTCACACTCAGATATAAAGAAAGAGGATCTACCACCGCCTTGTCATTTGGCAATTCGTCCACCAAAGTCAATGGGTTATATTTCCATACCTCTAAAGCATACATACCTTCATATTCATTCGGATTCACCAATGCATTGCTTTTTTGCAAACCATAAAAAACGGTTTTTTCAATAGCGAAATATTCTTGCCTGCTTGGGTTCAAATCGGTGTATTCAGGTAAGGCAGATGCATTGCTATGCAACAGAAAAAGGTCTTTGGGTTTTTTATCTACATATACCGTTTTAATAACAGGATTAACCAAAAGTTTTTGTTGATGGGCTATGTTCCACAGCTCATGCCTGTCATATCGAAAACGGGTGAATTTTTCTTTTTCTCCCTCAACATCTATTAACTCATGATATTTCAAGTTGTCAATAGCATTTGTAATAGCCATTGGCGTATAACCTAATTTCTGAGCAATCTCTTTAAAGGGATGTTCTTCCAGTTTCCATTGCTGGTTTCTATGGATGATGTGGTAAATCAGTAAAAATTGTGCAGACGGAAGCAGTGTTTCGTTTTTGGGCTTTGCCTTTGGGTTGACATAGCTTTCCCTCAAGTCTATCAGCAAATCGGGCATATACAGTTGTTTGCCGGGTACAATAAAGTTGATGCCTTTCTCAATCAATCGTTTGCGATTGTATGCTTGTACGTTTTCCAATATCACAACCACTTTTTGATTAAATTGGTTTTTTACTTGCTGCACCTGCTTTTCGGTTTGCTGTATGCTGAGTTCTCCTTCATTCTTCAATTCAGCCAGAATGATTTCTGTGTTGAATAAGTTTGTACGGTAAAGTTTGAAGGTTTCGTGGATGTACATGGGAAGTCTGTCCATGTAGCTTTTAGCTATTGGGGCTACTGTTGGCTGTATGCCCAGCGTTTCCTCAATATATGTTAGCGTTTTCCTCATTTTATTTTCCATAATAAACCTGATTATGCTTGATAAAGTGATTTACTTTAATGTGCAAATATAGCTTTATTGTTCTGATTTTCATATATCAATCACTTTATTCGCTTCAAAAAGCTGATGTTCATTTCGTTGTACATATCCCAACTGATTGGTTATGAGCTTGGTATTGCCAATTGTGAACTCAGACGTGTTGGTATGGTGATGCCCATACACCCAAGAGGCAATTTCGGAAGCTTCAATCAGGTCATGCAATTCCACTGCAAAAGCTTCATTGAGCACATCGCCCTTGTATTGCTCGGGATAATTGAGAAAAGTAGGGCAGTGGTGCGTAAAAACGGCTGTTTTTTTCTCTTCGTATGTGCTTACCTCTTTTTGAATAAATGCCAAGCTCTCAGCATGCAGTTGGTTGTATTGCTCTGCCGAAAAGCGAAAGCCTTTGTGTTTGATTACATGAAAATCATTCAGGCTGCGTTCAATCTGCCATTGATAACCTGGACTGATGCTACTCCACAGGGTTGAGAAAATCAACTTCACACCTTCATGCACCACCGAAGTATTGTTCACCAAAAACACATTGCTGCGAATGGCTTCATTTAGCAATCCACTTTTTTCGGCAATATCAAAATGGTAGTATTCATGATTGCCTGGTAGCCAATAAGTGGTTTCAAAATGGTCGGCTACATAGCTGAAAAAATCCTTGTGTTTGTCCAACACCGCAAAGGGCACAATATCTCCGGCTAATACCAATACATTACCCACTGGCTGCAAAGGATGCAGCTTTAGAAATTCCCTGTTTTGAGAGAATTCTAAATGAAGGTCGGAGGCGTATTGGAGTTTTAGTGGCATGGCTATTTCGTTCTCCTTAAACTTTCAGGTAAAAATTTGTCAATTTCTTTATCAGAAAAAGTGAACTCTTCATTTTGTTGAAGAGCTTTGGACGCAATTTGGTAAGCTTTATTAATTGTTTTGGGGGCTCCCCGATATGTGTTTACAAGTTGCTCGTTCAGTTCGTCTCTTCTTTGCTGAAGTTGTTCGATTTCTTTATTCCCAATACTAATGTCAACAAGTAACGACAGCAGCTTTTCTCTTATTTCAAGAATATCTAATGCTGCTTGTTTATGCTTTTCCGCTATTGCTAAAAGATTAAAGTCTTTTGAGTATAAGGTTAATCCCAAAAGTGCCGTAGAGAATAATGCTGCTATGAACTGAAAAATAACACCATCTCCCAATAAGACAACTAAAATACTGGTAGTCGTTAATGCAGATAAAGCAATCTCAATGAATTTTAAGCAATCACTTCTCGTCTTGAGAACATCAGCGCATTTTTCGTGGGTTTTGTGCGTATAAACCACCCTTCCATATATTTCTCTTATTTGAGATTCTAATAAGTTTTTTTGATCACTCATAATTTGGTTTTTAATTATTCTGAAATAGGAACATCAATTGTGTCTCTCGCAACAACTACATCATTTTTAATTATATAACATTCCACAAAGTGACTCCCTTTGAAGTTTGTACTTTCTTTTCGCTCAAAAGAACCAAGATCATCAATTATTTGCCCTCTAATACAGTCTCTTTTAAGGGCTTGTTCTCCTCTATTAGTTACTTTCCATTTCACTTCGTAAGGAGTCGGAACATCTATTCTTTCAATGTAAAATCTCAGCGATTTATTAGGCATCAACTTAATTTTCTTAAATAGATATTCACGTAAAGACCCTTCTCTAAATCCACTTTGCTTTACGTCACAATCTATTTTTAAATCATATCGAATATCAATAGGGTAATATGACTCAATAAATTCTTCCGTGTTTCTATAGCTTTCATTAATAGCCAGAGCTTCTTTCTCTTCGCTTTCATATTTCGGAAAATCATTTCCAAAAATATCTCGCCATTTATTGTGTTTTGATTTATCAGAAGTTGCTTCAATTGCTTCGTCAGCCAAATCATAAGCCTTCTTCGCTTTTCGTTTAAATGACTTTTTAACTTTAACCCTTTGTTTACTTCCTAAAGCTCCATATTCTCTCTGATCTTTGGGTTGGTCATGTAAATACTTAAAAAAGTCTCTGCACATTTCATCGTAATAAGCAAAACTCTTTTCATCATAATAGGTGGTTGATCTCAAAAAATTGTAAGCAAGCGTATCAATCAAAAGACCACCCATACAAACGCCATGCTTGTTTTTCCATGACCTGGCCATTTTACAAAGCCTCCTAAGATTTCGGTTCTTATTATCTTCAAACTCGACCATAGCATCCATCTCCTTTCTTGGTTTGGTAATTTTCCAAGACCCGTCACCGTAAGTATCAGGATATTTATAGTTTTGATCTTCTACTTCAAAAACAGGTTGTACATCAATATGAGAATCTTTGAAATTTACCGTAACCACGCATCTGTCAATCTTAATGTCAGACGAAGAATAAGTCTTAGAGATTGCAGTTTTAGTGTCTTGCAGCAATTTAGTCTGTCCTCCCACTTTGTTATAATCCTCCCACTTTGATGCAGGCATAATATATAGCATATCTAAGTCTGATATACTTTTAATTCCCGAATACCTCCCATAAGAACCAACTTGTAAATTGTTTGCTGTTTTCGAATCGGTATCACGAAATTCTTCATTCAACGCTTTCGTAATACGTCCGTAACGATATGAAATGGTATCGGCTTGTTCATCACTAATTTTTATATTAGTTAGAAACTCTTTAAATATTTCAGGTGTATTCATGTACTAAATGTCATTAATTTTTAATCTTACCTTCCCCGTCAGTAACACCTGCATCAATCCCTTTTTCTTTTCTCTCAGTTTATCGGTTTTGGTTTTAAGTAGTTTTATTTCTGTGTCTGCTGCCTGAAGGACTTGGGCTATTGCTTTCTGTTCTTCAATAGAAGGGATTTTGAATTTTATACCCAATAAGTCGCTGCCATATAAATGAATAATTGTGATGCCCTGTGGCATTCTCAATAATTGCCTTTTTTGAGTATGTGTAAGAAAATAGGACATAAATACCGGGTCGGTCAAATTATTTTTCATCCTGAAAATATTTATATCACCACCTAGTAAAACATCATCTTCAAGTATAGCCGTTGTTACAGTAAGGTCTATTCCCGTTGTAGTTGTTGAGCCTGGCATTAGTAAATCACCAAATTTAGATGGAGTACCTTCTTCAAAATCTGTTCTATTGACTACTTCGTCAATAACCTCTGCGTATGTTGTAAATAGTTCTCCATATAACACACATTTGAATTTACCCAATGGTGAGAGTTTTTCTTTTGAAAGAAGTTGCCCTCTTTTATGTTGATATAAATCCCCTAATGTATACTGATTCCATTCCTGATTATCAAAGTTTTTAAGCCTAACTTCTCCTTTAAGCAATTGCTGCATGAGCCATTTTTTGCGGAGTTCTTTTTGGGCTATTAGTTTTTCGGTGGTGTGGATGGCAGCATCTGCCGTGCTCAGTACTTTTGCTATGGCTTTTTGCTCGGGAAGTGGGGGAAGGGGGATTTTTAGTTTTGATAAATCACTCGAATAAATGTGAACTACCGAATTGCCTTGTCCTAAAACTCTCTTTTGTCTTTTCACAAAGTCAGATTCTAAAACATAAGAAAGACACTCGGGATTAACATCTGATTTTGTAGAAAGAATAATTACATCACCTCCAGCATACGCTTTAGCAGTTCCAATGTAAGCAACAGCCTTTCCAATTTCTTCAACCGTTTCACCAGAACCAGCAAAAAGAATATCACCGCTTTTAATTTCTTTACTTTCAGCCGCTACATCTCCGGAAATGAAAGATTTGAATTCCTTAATGATAAAGTCATGGGTTGTATAAATTTCTCCATAACGAATACATGGCAATCCCTCAGAAATAACTTGCTCTTTCAAAATTCCTTTCCCTTTTGAAAAAGTCCCCAACGCACCTAATTGAATAATAGTCCAATCAATAGGAATTTCAGTATTGTAAAACGTTTTGGTATTTTTTGTTTCAGTTGCCATCGCCCAATTTTTTAAGGTTATCATTTCCTACCAGTGATTTGAGTTGTTGTATGGCTATGGCATTGAGTTTTCGTAGTCGTTCACCTTGTGGTAATCCCATACGGATAAACTCGGCATTCATGCTTTCTAAGTTGGCTAAAACCAATAGTTGTTCTACTGTGCTATAATCCCGTACATTGCCGGCCTTGCCGGGGTTGGCTTTACGCCATTGCTGTGCGGTTTGTCCAAACAGGGCTACATTTAACACATCGGCTTCGTTGGCATAGATGTATTGCTCCTGCTCTTTGGTGATGTTGGCAGGAATAATGTTTTCTTTTATGGCATCGGTATGGATACGATAGTTTACTTTCGATAAAGTGCGGTTAAGATTCCATTCCAATGAAAGCCTGCGATTTTCATCTTCTTTCAGGCGTTGGAATTCCTTAATCAGATAGAGTTTGAACTCAGGACTAAGCCAACTTCCAAATTCAAAGGCCAAATCCTTATGGGCATAAGTTCCGCCACCATACCTGCCTGCTCGGCTCTGAATGCCAATGGCTTGCGTGGCGTCAATCCACTTTTTTGGGGTAAGATGAAAACTGTTTAGTCCGGCTTCTTTTTTAAAGGTCTCGAATTCGCCACCTTTAAAACCAGGGTTGTGCATTTGCTCCCAAATTCCCAAAAATTCAAGGGTATTCCGGTTTCGCATCCAACTGTATATCAGGTCGTCACCGCCAAATCTCTTCGCCATGTCCGTCAAGCAGATATAATCATCTTCCTTTTGGCTCAGGATGGTTATAGCTGTGCCCTGAACATTTATGGTTGCTTTTTTCTCTTTTGCCATGCTTTAAGAAATAAGTTGTTTTAAATAGGAATCTATCTCTTTTTGAACAATTACCAGTTCGTCTTCCAATTTCTCAATCTCCTTTTGCACTTCAGCAATATCCACTTCGGCCTCTTCTTCAAAAGTGTCCACATAGCGGGGGATATTCAGATTGTAGTCGTTCTCTTGTATTTCTTCGGGAGTGGCTACATAGCTGAATTTTGGAGATATGAGATATGAGGTATGAGATATGAGATTTGGGTTATGAGATTTGAGATCGGGTGTGTTAAGAATTTCGAGATCGGACTTGGGTAATTTGTTGCCTGACTTAAGGCTAATCAAATTTTCACCTTCTACCTTCCATTCTCCTGATTTCTCTAACATTTCATAACTTATAGCTCCTAGTTCATAGCTTCTGAAGAGTTCATACGTTCCTACGATTCGCTCTATATCTGAAGCTCGCAGTTTGTTTTGGTTTTTGGCACTTTCGTAATGTTTGCTCGCATCTATGAACAATACATTATTGCTGCTTTTTTGCTTGTTAAATATTAAAATGGCAGCCGGTATGCCTGTACCAAAAAACAGGTTTGCAGGTAAGCCAATCACGGCTTCCAACAAGTTTTCTTCAATAGTTTTCCGCCTAATTTTTCCTTCGCTGCTGCCACGGAACAATACACCATGCGGTACTACCACACCTGCTTTGCCGTGTTCGTTCAGCGTTTCAATCATGTGGCTGATAAAAGCCCAGTCGCCTTTGCTCTTGGGTGGTACACCTCTCCAAAAACGGTTGTATTGATCGCTTTCCGGGTCGTAGCTCACGGTGGTTTTTTCACCATCCTTATCTTCTACCTTTCCCCATTTGTCTAATGAGAAAGGTGGGTTTGCTACTACTGTATCAAACTTCATTAAGGTATCGCCTTCTTTTAGTTTAGGGTTACGAATCGTATCGCCCCAGCGGATGGTAGCGTTGTCGAAACCATGCAAAAACATATTCATCACTGCCAAAGCCCAAGTGCTGCCGTTGGCCTCCTGTCCGTATAAGGAAAAATTATCGGAGCCCACTTCCATGCCTGCTTTTATTAGTAATGAACCAGAACCACAAGTCGGGTCACATATTCTTGACCCCGGTTTTGATTTGGTCAGCTTTGCAAGAAGGGTAGAAACTTCCGCTGGAGTAAAGAATTCACCCGCTTTTTTTCCGGCATCACCTGCAAAGTTGGCAATCAAAAATTCGTAAGCACCACCAATGATATCGGCTCCCCCTAAATGAGAGGGACGTAAATCCAGCTTCTCAGAATTAAAATCAATGAGCAGGGTTTTCAGGCGTTGGTTTTTATCTTTAGGCTCGCCCAGCTTGCTGCTGTTAAAGTCAATGTTTTGGAATATCCCTGCACCATCTTCGCTATACAGTTTCTCACGGTTGGCTTCTTCCAAATCAGTCAAGGCAATGTTGATGAGTTCACCAATGTTGGCTTCATTGCGGTGTTCGTATAGATATTTAAAATGGCTATGCTCCGGCACAATAAAGCGTTCGTGTTGCATGGCACGTTTGGCACGTTCCACATCACCGTTATATTTGGCTAAGTAGCCTTCCATTTTATCGTCATGCACATCGCTGAGATATTTTAGGAACAGCATGGTAAGCACATAGTCTTTGTAAACGCTTGGGTCAATGCTGCCTCTAAAGGTGTCGCAAGCTTTCCAAACTGCATCGTTGATGTCTTTCTGAGTTATTTTAGCCATGATATTTATTTTATTGCGTTGATTATTTGTTGTTCGATTAATTGTTTTCGTTGTTGAAGAATATTCATTCGGATTTCGTTTTCTTTTCGCACTAAAGCAGAAAGCTGTATCACAGTCCTTTGTTTTTCAATAGAAGGGATTGAAATTTCAAGATCTTCCAACACCGTTTTTCTAATAGAAGGAATAGCGGTTCCTCTTGCTTTATCCTTTATCAATTTTTGTGTTTCAGGATGATTCAAAAACCAAGACAGATATTCCGGTAGAATTTTATCATCGGTGGGTCTTAATACAAAAAAGGAAGTGGAAGCAACAGCAGTAGGATTTTGGTTTTCATAAACGGCAGCAAAGTTTTTTGTTCCCTTGGCTGCAAAAAGGACATCTCCATCTTTTAGTAAGTGCTTTTCAGAAATGCTATTTGCCACCAGGTCGGGGTGAAGTTCGCCTAACAACTTTCCGTTTTCGTCAAAATGCTTTGACTGCAAATAGGCCACTTCGCCTTTATCAGATGGCTTTGCAAAGAGTCCTGTTTGGATGTTGGTTATATCTTTTATTAGCGTTTTCAAATTTATTCCTTTGTAATGAAGCTACAAAAGTAAGTAAAATTATCTAACCGCCAAACTTTTTGCGAAAATAAATTTAAGTAGATGTTCTACAATTTTTATTATCTCGGCTGTACTGTCTTTGGTGCGTAGGGAAAAAAATGGCTCTTTTGGTTTTGCTGAAGGGTCGGCTTGTGGGCAGGGCAAAACCAAATGTGCCATTTGTGCGGTGGCAATTCAAAATATTTTGTGCGGTGGGAAAAAAATTAAAACACAGAAGGGTCGGCAATGAGTGTCGGCTTACTCGCTGCCCGTTTGTTGTATCGTCTGTATGTTGTTCACCTGTCAAAATGGGTTACTTTTCTGTTTATGTTTTGGTAGTCTGTTCAATGCTCGGAGTGTCGTCCTACCATTGGCTATAACGGTTTGGGTATTGCCGCAGCGGGGGATTTTTAGCACCAAAGTTCAATAAAAGCACTACCGTTCGTTTAAGCACAAAAGTTTCATAGAAGCACTTCACCCCCCATTGCGGCAATACCTTGTTAGCGGCATGTGCTATTGTCTGTCCGAAGTTTTGTCGTCTGGAGTCCGCAGAAGTTTTTGTTAAAGGAAGCGTTGCCATTTATTTGTCAAATGCTTTAGGGTTAATCGTAAGTATTTTGCTCTCATATTCTTTCATTTTGTCAAGGTTACTGGAAGCCATTTCAATATTCAGTTTTATGAATAGAAAGTCAATGTCCTTGTTATTTTTAAGCAAGTATTTGTCCGCAATAATTCCTGCTTCATTGAATTGTCCAACTGTCATCAGGTCACTTGCTAACTCTAATTGGTTAGCTCTTGTTTCTCCTTCTTTTGATATTTTCTCTTTCAAAAATTTCATTTCTCCATAAGTATTTTCTTTCAATCCTCTGATTTTGTAAAGTTCGAGCGAAATCTGAATAACCCAGTCGCTGGTATTTGAACGCTCCATCATTAACTGTTGCTCCTCTTTCATTTTTATTGTGTCACCTAAAATGTTGTATAGATATGCAAGAGTAATATGTGGTGCTACTTTAGTTTTTATGTCAGGGTAATTGCTGATTTTATTTGCTAAGGATTTTAATTCAATTACGGCTGGCGGATAATTTGTTTTTACAATCGTTGCAATATCTGCGTCAGGAACTCCTGTAGCTTTCAGTAAAACGGTTTCCGCTTCATCAATATGCTGAAACATTGAATAAACTTTTGAATGGTAAACTATTAATCCCATGTAAACCTTGTTGTTTTCTGTTTTATCAGTTTGCGTTCCAATTGCTTTTTCAATGTTGCGTAGTGCTGACTTGAAATCTCTTTTGTTTAATGCTGATTCCATTTTCTCAACATAAGTGT
This sequence comes from uncultured Ferruginibacter sp., assembly GCA_964490345.1. Lineage (GTDB taxonomy): Bacteria > Bacteroidota > Bacteroidia > Chitinophagales > Chitinophagaceae > Ferruginibacter. Next base: position 199,947 of record CAZBBO010000001.1, on the reverse strand, counting down.
CAAGGTCGTCTGTTCCTTCTAACAGCGAACCGTCTTTGTATTTCTTTTGGGTTGTTACATTTCCTTTCTCATCCCACCAAGTCCATTCTCCGTCTTTCACACCATTTTTAAAAGTGCCAATCATCTTTTGTTTGCCGTCCTCATACCAATCTTTCCATGTTCCATCGTTAGTTTCTCCTCTTAAAATTCCTTCTTGCTTTTTCTGTCCATTTTCATAATACCATTCCCATTTGCCGTCAGCAATTCCGTTGTGATAGATTCCTTTCTTATTAAGGTTGCCGTTTTCAAACCACCAGATATATTCACCTTCTTCTTTACCATTTTCAAAACCTCCTTGCCTAATTTTTTTTCCGTTTTCATACCAAGCAGTCCATACACCTGATTTTTGTCCATTGGTAAGTTGTCCCTCAACTTGCTTTGCTCCGCTTGAATACCATCCTTCTATTTTACCATTTATTTTTCCCTCTTTGTATTCAGTTGAACTTTGCTTCTTACCATTTTCGGTGTATGTAATAGATTGTCCCGTGAAAGGTTTTGTCTTGCCAACTTCATAAGTTAGTCCATTTCGTTCTTCTAATTTTTTTGCATCAATCTGTTGTCCGAACACTACAAATGGGAACAGAAAGCTAAAGAGTAAGAATTGTCTTTTCATTTTAATGTTTGTTTTATCGTTGTCGGTTCAAGTAGGCACTGTCGCCAAAGCATTGCCGCTAACTCATAAATATACGAAAGTTACCCGCCCAAAAGAACAAAACAATTTCTCAAAAATATTCATTTTGAGCGTTTTAGTAAAAAAACGAAAGAAGTAAAATTTTTGCAAATACAGCCATACTCTTGTTGGCTTTGTGCAGGTTTTTATTATTTACAGATGGAAGTTATTATTCGCAATGAACCTGTGGTGGGTCGTTGTTTTGGTGATATTGTTAATTGGGAAAAAGCGTTCCTGCCCGGGGCCAGCGTCCCGCTGACCCCAATTCAAAGTTCGCTTTTTTTAAAACGCTGAACAATACCCCTTGCAGGGTAATTTCGGGGAATAAAAAACAAAAAACAGGGGGTTTCACCCCCCCCCAAGGTAAATTTCGTAAATTTTAAAATACCATCCTATACCCCAAAAGACGTATTTATGAGGTATAACGACTATGCATAGACGAAACTGTTTTTAGCAAGCCGGAATCCTAAGCCTTCAAACTCAACGAATAGCTCATAACTTATAATTCATAACTCAATAAAATACAATACCTCAAAAGATGTATTTATGGATTACAACGATTACGGGTAAACGAAAATTAGGTTTTTATTCTTTATAATTTTTTTGAGCAAAAAAATTATAACCGACAGGCAAAGTACTGGTTGCCCTGCTTTAATCTATTGTCTTAAATTTAGAATAATTTACTCTCCATCCTGTTTAAATTTCTGAAGATATTTGTCATCATCACACGTAATAAACTCTTTCTTGGCCGATTCTCCTTCTAATAATGGGAGTTTTATGGTAAGTGCATTTTTTTTCCATGCTGCGAAAACTCTTTTTTCTTCCGGGCTTAATTTTTCCTTTTCAATTTTATACATATGAATAGTTTTATTCCTATCATCTTTGTAATACCACTCAATAAGATATGTTTTGCATCCCCCAAGCAGATCGTCGATAGCTGGATTGAGCTGAAAAATATTAGGCTTTATAGTACAATCTGCATAATAGATAGAATATTTTACAAAAGGGAGGGAGTCAATATCTTCCCTAACTCTTTTTACAACCTTGTTGTTAATAACTGTATCAGGGAGGATTTTAAAAGGAGGATTTAATTTTTGGGCACTATTATTTTTTTCATTAAAGAAATACCAAATATATATATTTTTATACTTGTAATTTGAAGAAGGAGTAGCTGTGTCGCTGAATGTGCCATAATTCTGACATTTTAAAGTTTTTAAATCTAAAAAAATATACTTACAAAAAACAACCTCTGACAGCCTGTCCTCCCCATTTGTGAAAGTATTTTGAAATCGTTTTTGTTCAATTATGATTAAGCTGTCTTTAAACCATATCTTTTCATCTGTTCGCCAAATTGTGTCTGTGTAAACATCAGTAGCGGGGAAACTGTCTATATTCCCAATTCCGGTAGTTATTATTGCCAAGCCTTCTTTTAAGTAATTTTGTGCTTGTAAATGAGTTGCAGTCAAGGTTGTTAACACCATGGAAACAGATAAATATTTATAGAGCTTTTTCATTTCTTTTAATTTAATGTTACTGATGCCTGCCAGTTTTTATAGTTTCTAATTACTCTAAGTGGATTGCCCGGTATATAGTCTGACTGATTTGGATATTCTAAAGACCCTGCAACCACTGCACTGGCTGTTTTATCGTTATTAATCAAAGTGCAAGTGTTTGATATTTCACGATATAAAGCCGACCAAACATGATAGGAAGTTGCTTCGTTATCGTAAAGTGATGGGCCTCCCGTATAGCTCAAATAAGATTCACCATTTTTATCAATAGCTGTAAAATAATTAAGGGTAGAATTATTTGGATATTTCATTCCATAGAGTTTATATCTTGCTTTAATCGAACCTCGTAATCCTCCTTCGTATAATTCATAAACAAGAAAGGTAACGTCAACAGAACAAGGCTCAGGCTCTTGCTCTGGGCTTATACCTCCGCCGCCTCCTTGTTCATCGCAAAGGGTCTCCCAAGGTAAACAATTATTATCACAAACAGTTCCTTCCCAAATTATATCATAACCCAAAATTTCACCGGTTTGCAAATCATAATAATATCTTACTACGGTGTAATAATTGCATCCTGAACGTAATCCATGCTCTTCTGCATTTTCACCGGTCAGAAATGTAGCAGATTGAAGTGTATCATTTATAATTTCGTATTCAGCAATTTTTCGATCTGCGAATGTCAGAAGTACAAATCTTCCGTTTTGTTCACTTTTGTGAGCTGTAAAAAATCTTTCAAATGTTCGCTCGGGTAAAGAAATAATATTGGGATCATCAGGATAAAATAGAACAAAATCACCTCTTAATATTAAACCCTCATTATTTTCTCTGATTATTAAGAATTGTAATGGATTTTTTCCTAGTTCGATGTTTTGACTAAAATAAATTGAATGAATTGGAATTATTAACAAGGCCTGGTAATCATCATACTCTTCATAATACATATTTTCAAAGTCGGCATAATTTTTTATCAATGATATAAATTCATTTGTTCTCGGTCTGCTGGAATCACCTTGTTCATCTAACCAACCCTTTATTTCATCTATAGTACCCGTTGTGTTTTTTGAAAAGTTTAAAATTGGATTATAAAACTTGTCTTTCACACACGATGAGAAGAGGAGAGATATGAGCATTATTGCAATAGGGTAAAAAACCCATCTTATAAGCCGGTAAAAACCATGTTGTATGCTGCCCTGTCGAAGCGGCGACCTGTGAACTGCTTGCTATTACTTAGGGTGTTGCCCTGGAAGCGTGGGGCAAATGAAGCTCTTGGGGCTGGTTGGGGTCTGCAGTGTGGGTTTTGGGCGCCAGCCCCATGTGCTTTATTTGCAGCACCGGCTAACTTACAGGGTGTTGCTACTCCAGTAAGGATTGAAGTCCTTCTATAAATATTGTGTCAGGTGAAAATTGCTGAGTCTGCCCATGATATAGTTGCTGTCGAAAAAAGTATTGCCTTTGCCGAAGCAAAAACATATGAGCTAATGATAAATTTGTTAAAAACGAATGCAATTATGTCAATGTCGAAAAGCAATTAAAACCACAATCGGTAGTTTTATTTAAACCAAACCTATAAATTTCTGTGTCGGGAAAGATTACTAAGAGCTATAAATAATTATGCTGTGTTCAGTTGTAATACTATCAAAACCAGGTTGTTAAATAATATGCTGCTATTAAGCTAAAAATATTATCTCTGTATCTGTTTTACAATGTTGTAATAAAAACGTTGCAGCAATCGCATATCCTTTGTAATAATTTCACCTTGTGCCTGTAAGCCCTCTCTAAACTGAATTTGCTTTTTATAGTTTGTATTAAGAGCATAAGGTAATATTACTTTCGCCAAATAACCACTATCTGTTGGGATATTCGAAATGAAATCAACATTTCCAACTACACTACCATATTCCTGAAAAGGGTAAGAAGAAAATTTTAATAATACTTTTTGGCCCGGTGAAACTTTGCCAAAGTTTGTTTGTGGGATATATACTTCAGCATAGTAACTCATATTGCCCGGATTTATAAAGCAAATGATTTTATTATCTGGCAACTGTTGGTTTTCCTGTAAAAAAGTAGCGAAGCTGATTTTACCATCAACTGGTGCTGTAAGAATAAATTTTTTCTTCCAACTTTGAATTTCGCTTTTTAGTGTGTTTAAAGATTGAATGAAAATGTTTCTTTGTTGTGCAATTGTATTTTCCAATTCGGCGATTTCTTTTTGCTTTTCATTTTGCATTTCTTCGTTGCTGATTAATGAGGAATTTATTTGAGGGAGTGTTAATTTTTTACCAATAAGTTTTGACATTTCATTCCGGTAGTCAAGCTCAGAAATTACTTTATCGTTTTTCAGGGATTCATTTGCTTCAAAAGTTTTTTGGGAGAGTTCAAGGTCTTGTGCATTGAGTGTTTTTTGTTGCAATAAGTTTTCATATTGCCTTTTTAATAATGCCATATCATTTGCCAACATACTTTTTTTCCGCAGGTAAAACCCATTGCCTATGTAAGTACGGAACGTTAAAAAAGATTGAAGAAAAGTTTGATAAGGTTGCTGTAATTCACCGAGGTTTTGATACACTGCATTAACAAATGGAGATAACTTTTCTATTTCATCTTTACTTACATAATTGCTGACAGTATCAATTTTGCCTGACAAGTAAAATATTTCTTCCGGGTTGGCAATACTTTCAATATAGCCCAAAACTGTTCCTGCTTTAACCTGTTCATTTTCTTTTATAAATAGTTTAGTGAGTTTGCCGGATGTTTTTGTGACAACTTCTTTAGGGGCATTGATTGATGTTAGTTTGGCTTTTGTTGTAACAATATCAGGGTATTTGATAAACCAGCATACCAAGGATAAAAAAAGCAGTATAAACAGAAAATAGACTATACCCCATCTTACAATTTTTGGCGGTTTATTTGAAATGATTTCTTCAATTTCATTTACATGTTCGGCAAATGTATTTTTCAAAACAACCGCATTTGCTGTAGTGTTGGGGATATTTTCTGTTGTTGATATGGTGTCTTTAATTTCCAAGTTCCAATTGGTTTTTTACAAGTTCAAAATATTTGCCTTTTTTATAGGTAAGTTCTGTATGAGTGCCTTCCTCAACTATTTCGCCGTTATCCAACACTACTATTTTATCTGCATTTTTTACTGTGCTTAACCGATGTGCTACAACTACAACAGTTTTCTCTTTAAAAAAATGTTGCAGATTTTCAAGTATTACTTTTTCATTATTTGCATCTAATGAATTGGTGGCTTCGTCAAAAAAAACGGAATGTGGATTTTTATATACAGCCCTTGCAATAGCAAGGCGTTGCTTTTGCCCTCCGCTTAACTCTTTTCCTTCCGCACCTAATTTTGTATAAAAGCCTAATGGCAACGATTCTATGTAAGAGAGGATATTAGCAGTCTTACAAGCATTTAATAATTTTTCATTATCTACGGTGTCATTAGTTACCGTGATATTTTTCAGGATATTATCATTAAAAATAAAACTGTCCTGCATGACTGCACCAGTTTGACTGCGCCAGTATTTTGGGCTTATATTTTTATAGTTTAACGAACCTAATGTTATTTCTCCTTTGTAATGTTCATAAAACCTGAGCAGTAATTTTAATAACGTAGTTTTCCCACTTCCACTCATGCCAACAATTGCAGTTACTTTTCTTTGTGGTATTTCTACATTTATATTTTTTAATACAGGCTCATTGCCTGCACCTGGGTAAGTGAACTTAAGATTCCTTATTGAAATGCTTTGTTGCTGCGGTAAACTATAATTGAAAGTTTGTTCCGCTGGTTCTTCATCCTGCAATGAATGAATATCATTTAAACGTTCAATAGAAATCCGTGCATCCTGTGCCTGTTGAGTAAAACCAACCAATTGTTCAATTGGAGCATTCAATTGACCTATTATGTACTGAATTGCCAACATCATACCAAGTGTAAGTGAACCATCAATTACTAATTTAGCCACTACAAAAGTTATCAATATATTTTTTCCCTGGTTGATAAAAAAAGCACCGGCTTGTTGATATTGAGTGAGCGAAAGACTTTTGAAATTCAACTTAAACAGGGCTGCCTGTAATTTTTCCCATTGCCACCTGTAAGTGTTTTCTGCATTATTGAGTTTGATTTCCTGCATACCATATACTAATTGCAACGTGGCATTGTTTTCTTTTGCGGCAATGGCAAAATGCTGAAAGTCTAATCTGCGGCGGTATTTTAAAAATAATTGTATCCATAAAAGATACAAGAGGCTTCCACCACCAAAAATTAGAAAGATAGTAAAGTTGTAACGAAGCAGTACAATAGAAAAAACCAGTAAGTTAAAAATTGAAAAGAAAGTATTTAATGCTGTGCCTGTTAAAAAACCTTCAATACGCTGGTGGTCGCTAATGCGTTGCATAATATCTCCGGGATGCTTGCTGTCGAAAAATTGCATGGGTAATTTTAAAAGCTTTGCCCAAAAACCTGATAAAAGTGAAATGTTTATCCTTGTGCTTATGTACAATAAAATGCGGTTGCGTATAAATTCAATTACCGTTTGTGAAAACAGTAGCATTAATTGTGCTGCAAGGACAATTTGAATAAAATTTATATCCTGTGTGTTGATGCCGGTATCAACAATGCTTTGTGTCAAGTAAGGAAATATCAACTGCAACAAACTGCTGATTAGTAAGCCAAGAAAAATCTGGACGAAAAATGATTTGTGTTCTTTGATGTAGCTATATAAGTAGGCTTTGTCAATTTTTCCTTTAGTTGTATTTGCTGAATCATCAAAATTCAATTCTTTAAATGCAGGTGTGGTCTCAAGCAATAATGCAGTTCCTTTTGAAGTAGCATTTTCATTGGTTGAGAGCCAGCTTTTACAAAATTCAGTCCTGCTTTGTTTAATCAAGCCTTTAGCAGGGTCTGCAATAACAAGATTTGCTTTGTCAGAGCCTGGTGTTAAAACAACAAAGTGATATTGTTGCCAATGTATAATAGCTGGTAGAGGTGCGTCATTTATTAGTTGTTCAAAACTTAATTTAGCCCCAATGGTTTTGAGGCCGATACTTTCTGCGGCAGCTGCAAGCCCCAGCATAGAAACACCTTCTTTGCCATATTCAGATTTATTACGCAGATAATCTAAAGAAATGGAACGGCCATAATATTTTGCCACCATGCGAAGGCAGGTGGGGCCGCAATCCATTGCGTCTAATTGTTTATATATAGGGAATGTTTTACTCAATGGTTGGAGTTACATTATTTATTGGTGTTGTCGCCTTATAAAGTAAGTTGTTATAGCGTTTCCAAGAATAAGGCTTTGCATTGTTCAAAATGGTTTTGAATTATATTGTCTTCAACATATTGCAGCTTTAAACTGAAAAAGTTCGCAATTGGGGTAGGTGATTTTTAATATGAGCGGATTACATTTTCTATTCCATCAAACCCACCACTCATTTAATGGGATTTAGGGGCTACCTAATTATATAAAGCGTTTGGGGTAATTCACCTTATCTACTTAAATTATAGATCACATTTTCACAACAATAATTTTTCTAATAAAGAATTTAATTTTTCTAATAGTTCATTATCTCTGCTTTGCTCGCTACTGTAAATAATAATTCCTTCAGGGGAAATTAAATAAATTACCGGAACTGATGTAATGCCATATTTCTTTTGAATTTCTAAATCATTAAAGTTTTCCCAATCTAATTGATACTTATTAATAGCTGACTTCCACTTGTTAGAATCTATATCAATCGATACGGAAATAACTTGAAGTTTGTGTTGAGAGAATTTATTTCTAATATTTTTTATTGCTGATATTTCTTTAATACATGGTGCACACCATGATGCCCAGAATTGCAATAATGTATAATTAATAGTTGAATCTTTAGGATTAAAAGATTTTTTATTTCCATAAAAATTTGTTGAACTAAAACCAGGAGCTAAAGCCCCTTCTATTATTTGCTTTTTTGAAATTAGGCTTTCTTCAATAAATTTTCCTTCTTTCGAATTAATAAACTCTTTGGAGAATGTACTATAAAAAAAATGTAGTAGGGAGTCTGAACTAACATAGTCTGCTCTATTAACAAAATAACTATTAAAGTAGGAAAGAGCAAAATATGAAGAGCTATTATTGTAAATAAAATGAAGGAGCTTATTATGGTACAGCATTCTCATACTTAAAAAAATGTTCTTCAATGAATCCTTATTGGAGTTATCACTTTTTCTAAAATTTGAATATGCTAATGTTAGAGCATTTTCTTCGAAAAAAACAGTGTCTTGCATTCTCTTCATTATATCTTGAAAACAAACATTAACAAATATACTTTTCAAAAAAGGATTTGTAGACAAGTCACTTTTTGGGCAAATTAATTTTACCGGAACAGTACTAAAATAAAACGATGTGTCAATTGATATTGAATTTTTGCTCATATATATATATGCAGATGAGTATTTTGTTTTCATTGAGCCGGTAAAACTTGCGATTCCATTCTTTATTACCTGAGTAAATGATTTATTTTCTAATGTGTTGTCAATATCAATGTTTATGGTGTCGTTTTCAAACTGACTTGGCATTTCCAATTGAATAAAGTATTTATATTGAGCATTAATTATGTGTGGAAAAAGAAATACACAAAGTATTACTGAAAATAATCTAAAAACCATAAATTTTACTTTAAAAATAAGGAGTAATAGTCTTCTAAATATGTTAAGACAGGGAGTTTAACTCCCTGTCTTAACATATAGTTATTAGTTTTAGGCTAAATAGCACTTACCGTCATCAGAACCGTCACAAAGACAAGACGTACTGGTTGATTTACACTTTTTACCACTACCGCAAGAGGTGCCATCTTTTTTACAGCCAGTTGAAAGTGTGCTGTCCCATCCAGCCATAATGTTTTTCATTTCATTTCTGTTTAATTTACCTTGTATGTTCGCAAGGCTCATTTTTATTTTTTGCATTTGTTAAATTTTTAAATTAAAAAAGTGATTTATGCCTTTAGCTTTGAGCATCACAGGCTTTGGCCGTTCATCAATTTATTATTCCTGAATAAACAGAAAGTGCCTGTGTTATAATCATGCCAACTGCTAATTACATCTTGATTGTTCAATACTTCTTCTGTCATAAAATCACGGATATTACCATATACCACATCAATGTCGCCATGCCCCAAAAAATCGTAGCCTTTTTTTATTTCAGCGAATAGAAATCCAAAGGCTAGTTTTAAACGCAGAGTTTGTATAAGTAAACTATGTTGATTTGAAATCCAATTTTTTTTGATGCGGTGTTTTGAATTTCTTCGATTGTATTGTGAATTATTTTGCATTACTTGGTTTGTTTGGAATGGCGTCTTGATTAAAAGTTTTAATAATAAAATCGATTGTTGGATTGTGTGAGCATGAGTGAATGAAGTATGGTCCATACTAGCAGGTGAGGATGGCGATTGTGCTTTGCGGATATTCTATACACATAGTTTTACAGGCATTTTAAATTATTGTTTAACGTATTAGTTCTTGTAACAACTCGCTAAGCTTTTCTAAATTATCATTGTCCTCCCGTTGTGCACTGCTATAAACGATAGTGCCAGTTGGAGAAATTAAAAAAATAGTTGGAATTGAAGTGATGCCAAATTTCTTTTGAATATCTAAATCATTAAAGTTTTCCCAATCTAATTTATACCTATTTACTGCTGACTTCCACTTGTTGCTGTCAATATCAATAGATACAGAAATAATCCGAAGCTTTTCTTTAGGATATTTTTCCTTAATATTTTTTATGGCTGGTATTTCTCTGATGCATGGTACACACCACGAAGCCCAAAATTGTAATAATGTATAATTGTCAGCTAAATCTTTATAACTAAGTTCTTTTATATTTCCATTAAAATCCTTTGAGATAAAGTTGGGTGAATATCCTCCTTCAACAATTTGTTTCTTAGAGATTAAATATTTTGAAATTTGTTTGCCTTCTTTACTATGAATACGAGTCTTGGGAAAAACTTTGTAAAAAAACTTTAATAGAGAATCAGCATTACTAAAATCGGCTCTGTTTACAAAATAGCCATTAAAATAGTCGAGCGAAAAATAAGAATTGGGATTCATCTCAATAAATAAAAGTATTTTATCCCTATATGCCTTTCTATTATGTAAAAAAATAATTTTTAAAGAATCTTTGCTTTGAATATTGGAAAATTTAAATTCTCTATAGGAGTACATATATTTTTGGTACTCATCTTCAATACTACCATACAAATTATCGATGATGTTTTGAAAGCACGCATTGATGACTTTACTCCTCAGGAATGGTTTTTTGGATGTGTCATTTGGTTCGCAAATTAGTTGAAACGGCTTTTGACCAAAATAAAACGATGTATCAATGCTTGCAGAGTCTTTTGTCAGATAAATATAAGCAGATGAATATTTGGTCTTCATAACCCCTTTTAAATTGACTACTTTATTTTTTATTTTTAGTTTGTACGATTTATTTTCAAAAATATTATTAATATCAATATTTAAACTATCTCCTTCAAAACAAGTTGGCATTTCTATATGGATATTGAACTGATATTGGCCAAATGATTTATTGTTACTAAGACAAATCCAAACGAAGAAAAAAACAAAGCATGACAAATTCCATTTCATAGAATAATTTGTAAGTTTAAATTTCATAGAAGAAGAAAAAAGAAATCAAAATAGACAGAGGGGTTATATTGAATAAACCTCCTCTGTGTAGAAAATAAGAGGCTGTCTTAAAAGTTAAAGACAGCCTCATAAACTAATTAAGCTATCATACAATCTGGATTGTCTCCTCCTGAACCACCACATGTGCAATCCGTTGTAGTTGCTTTACATGTTTTCTCTTTACCACAAGGTGACCCATCCTTTTTGCAGCCCTCTGTTGAAAAACTTCCATCCCATCCAGCCATAATGTTTTTCATTTCATTTCTGTTTAATTTACCTTGTATGTTCGCAAGGCTCATTTTTATTTTTTGCATTTGTTAAATTTTTAAATTAAAAAAGTGATTTATGCCTTTAGCTTTGAGCATCACAGGCTTTGGCCGCCCAGCTATGATACTTTGTAGCATCAAGTAGTTCCACCGGGCTTTCCTTTTAGGGAACTATTCTAAAAGAAAATATTGTAAATCCTCGATGTCGTAAGCATCTGGAAGTTGATGTCCATTAATAAAAATGGTTGGTGTAAAAACTATTCCTGTAGCATCGCACCAGTTGTTCATTGCATCAATTTTTGAGCTTTGCAGTTTGAGCTGACCATTCAAAGGGTATTTGGAGGCAAATTTTTCATAGTCCTTTTTCTCAGGAATGTACCAACTGTCTAATGCTTCTTTTATTAGTAATTGATTTGTAGCATTCTCTGCAAGAGCTAATAAATGCCTTATTGGCTTAATGGAAATGTATTCCTCGCTATTGGGGGTTGCAAAAATTATTTTAATTTTTAAGTTTGAAATACTTTCAAGTAACTTTTCAATTTTAGGATGAGCCTTACTACACGGGCCACAGTATGGATTGCATACTTTTATAATTGTATTTGTGGCTGCGGGGTTACCTATATCAATGCCCAGTCCATCTACCGAAATCGATATAGGCTTTTGTTTTTTCAATAGTGTTTCGAATATTTCAGCATTGAATTTTATTCGTAAGTATTCCCGTTTGGTGTTTTTAGCTTCTTGTAATCGTAAGATATATGGCTTTATAACAAACCATATTAATGTTGGCAATACAAAAGGAAACAGGTATTTGGCAACAAGTAAAGGAGAAAACTGAGGAAGTGGAAATAAAGAATTATCAATAATAACATTCATACATCCAAGGACTAATAGCGCTTGCACTGAAAGGCAAAGTATGCACCATTGTTTTGCAACCTTCCATTGATAATAGATAGAAAATACAGTGTATGGTAAAGCCAACACATTAAGCCATGCCAGCACAAACATGCTATCAGGTAATTTGCTAATACCAAACATGAGCATTAGACTTCCCGAAAAATAAAAGAAGCCCACTTCACTCCAACTTAACCAGTTAAAAACTTTAGCATGTTTGCCTGTTAAAATAGCATTGCAATTGCCTTTAGCTATACCCGTACACACCTTTTGAAGTAAAGGATTATTTTTATCAATTTCATACCATAGTAATAACGATGTTACAAATACCCCAGCTAAAGAAATAAAGTATTGAAAAAATATATTTGAGGCGAATCCCTTTTGATTTGGACTTATGTTTGTTATATTTTTATACATGGCATAGGTAGCTATAATAAAGATAAGTGCTACGGTGGCAGACGGCACTAAAGAGTTTATAAACTCTTTTTTCTTATTTGTTTCGTATTCTTTTTCGCCTGATTCAGAATGTGGTTCCGCAAACAGGTAAACCCCGTCCCAGTTTTTTAAAAATTCATCCCTCTTAACTGTTGTTTCTTTATTATGCCCCTTTGATATTCCTTTAATTTCAGCAGCAGATACATTTGTTACAATAACTAAAGGATACTCCCTATTGATTGTGTGTGCAATAAAGGGGGTTGGGAGCTCGTCTATTTTATCCACATCAATCTTGCCTGCTCCGTTTGGAACATTCCACTTGTTTAAAGAATCACTAATGCAAAGAAGGCTAGGCCAATCCGGATGATTTTGCAATGTCTCATTGACAGTTATATTTGTAACCTTTACATTCAGCAACTTTAAAAACCGAATTGTTGCCTTTACATTAGGCTCGAACTGATTAAACATAAATTATTTGAAATCTATTTTATGAAAGTAAGATGTTGATGAAAGATATAATGTTGAATGATGAAATGCTGCTGAGTGCAGCGTGGGTTTGCAGCTCTTTCCGTGGTTTGGGTTTGTGTCAGGGTTTGTGCGGCCACGGCATGTGTTGCAAACTGCGTGGGCTAGTTAGGAACTGTCATACTAAAAGCTGGTTTGATAAGTGAAAGTATTTAAAATTTCTTTTAAAAAAATAGAGACGTAAAATTTCTGAAGAAGGGTTGCATACAACTATCGGATGGTGCAGTGGCGGGGGGGGGGGGGGGGGGGGGGGGGAAAAAAAAAAAAAAAAAATTTTTAAAAAATATTTTTTTATTTTTAAAAAAAAAAAAATTTTAATTTTATTTTGTTTTTAATATTAAAAAAAGA
>CAZBBO010000001.1:0-186584 GCA_964490345.1 uncultured Ferruginibacter sp. | reverse complement strand
GGGGGGAGGATAAACATATCAACTAAATTTGAGCACTAAGTTATTTTAATTTTACATATAATCAAATTTTTATTTGATATTGTCTTGAAGTATCTCAAAAGCTTGAATGATAAGAGTTTGCACGCTATTACGATATGAATAGCCCTGATTGGAAAGTGGTATTGAGGGAAAGGAGAATGGCAAAAATCTTATACTATAAATTATAATCCCTGCCCGGGGCCAGCGTCCCGCTGACCCCAATTCAAAGTTCGTAAATTTTAAAGTGCAAAACAATACCCCTTGCAGGGTAATTTCGGGGAATAAAAAACAAAAAACAGGGGGTTTCACCCCCCCCCAAGGTAAATTTCGTAAATTTTAAAATACCATCCTATACCCCAAAAGACGTATTTATGAGGTATAACGACTATGCATAGACGAAACTGTTTTTAGCAAGCCGGAATCCTAAGCCTTCAAACTCAACGAATAGCTCATAACTTATAATTCATAACTCAATAAAATACAATACCTCAAAAGACGTGTTTATGGATTACAACGATTACGGGTAAACGAAAATTAGGTTTTATTATTTTTTTGAGGAAATAAAAGTAACATATTAAGAGTAACTCCTTTGTTGAGGCCGGGCATTAAAATAAAGTAGCAATTGGCTCAGTACAATTCAGGCAACATTGATTTAAAAAATATGTTCCAATTTTGTTGCTGCTCTTTATCAATTGAATGGTTGGTTTCTTCGTCATACTTAACGCCCATTTCGCGATATTTCAGGCTTACCTCGTTCATGATTTTCTGAATCGAGTTTTGGAAGTTATCTTTTGTGAATTTTGATTGATTAACCCGCTCAATGATTTCTTTCATTGTTAATATTCCCAAATTAAAGTGGCCCTGTTCATGTTCTAACAGTTCATCTGTAACCTTTTCTGTTTTTGCCCAGGAGTTTGGCTGATCAAGTTCTAAAGTAACTTCAAATCCATTTATTATAATAGAATCCCCCTTTGCTTGAATCCCACCGAAGTTTGTTTTGTACTTATATGAGGTAAAGGCATTAAAAGTTGATTTTTTATCAACTTTTCCGGTAAAGTCGGCCCATTTCAGTTTTCCATTAGATTCATTTCCGTTTATAAAAATCTTTTGTGATAAGGCAGTGCCGGAAGTGAACGTAAAAAGAGAAATAATTAGCCATTTCATATTATGATATGTTTTTTGTTGAAAGTTAAGGATTCCTTCTGCTTTTAAAGCATCTGTTTTTTGCCTGCAACCGGGGTTACAGTTTTGGGGAGAGGTGGTAATAATATCTTTTGGTTTAAAGAATAATCTAAAGAGAACAATTTAGTGTTTCCCTGTAAAGCAGGTTAAATGACCGTGTTTACATAGGCATTTAAGGCTACTTGGGTATATCATACAGCTTTATCTCCCCAGCCCAAGGGCTGCCGGACAGAAGCGGTACCGTGTACAAGCGAATGGCCGGAGCGGATGCTGAAAAACGAACCCATGCACACAGCCCCAAAAGTGCATTTTACGGGTAACCAGCGTATTAGCCGAATTTACGGGCCTTATACCGGCATATTTTATGCTGCTGTATTGCACCCAAAGCCCCCATTGCGGGCAAATGTAGTTTTGCACGAAATAATCCGGAAAAAAAGGGGGAATTCTTTTTGCTAATTAAAAACAACCCCCTACCTTTGCACTCCAATTCAAAAAAGGGGAATTTTAAAGTTCTTTTTATATGTCACAAAGAATCAGAATTAAATTACAGTCTTACGACCACAATTTGGTAGATAAGTCTGCTGAAAAGATTGTAAAAACTGTTCGTAGCACAGGTGCTGTGGTTACAGGTCCTATTCCTTTGCCAACGCACAAAAAGATTTTTACTGTACTGCGTTCTCCTCACGTAAATAAGAAGGCACGTGAGCAGTTTCAATTGTGTACGCATAAGCGTTTGTTGGATATTCACACCAGTTCTAGCCGCACAGTAGATGCGCTGAGCAAGTTGGATTTACCCAGTGGTGTGGACGTTCAAATTAAAGCCTAATGAACCTTCCCGTTCAATATTTAGATAACCGGGAAAGGCGTTTGGCAAGTTCTTAAAGAAAAAGTATGAACACCTATCTCCCTTTGAGGAGCGCTGGGTATAAAACAGATACGATGAAGAGTATTATTGGGAAAAAAATTGGCATGACCAGTATCTTTGATGCTACCGGT
The DNA here is from genome assembly GCA_964490345.1 of uncultured Ferruginibacter sp. Taxonomy (GTDB): domain Bacteria; phylum Bacteroidota; class Bacteroidia; order Chitinophagales; family Chitinophagaceae; genus Ferruginibacter. The sequence goes on along the minus strand of CAZBBO010000001.1, from coordinate 184,388 downwards.
AAGCAAACTGCAGTAACCATAATTGAAGCAGGGCCTTGCGTAGTAACTCAAAAGAAAACTGTAGAAACAGATGGTTATAATGCCCTCCAAATTGCATTTGGTGACAAGAAGGAAAAACACTTTCTAAAATCTGAAATCAATCACTTCTCTAAGGCTAATTCAGCCCCTAAAAAAATAGTTAAAGAAATACGCGATAGCGAAATGGATAAGGCAGTGGGTGAAACCATTACTGTTGATATCTTTTCCGAAGGAGAAAAGGTAGATGTGGTTGGCACATCTAAAGGGAAAGGATTTCAAGGTGTGGTTAAGCGCCATGGCTTTGCCGGTGTTGGAGAGCAATCCCATGGTCAACATGATCGCCAGCGCGCTCCGGGTTCTATAGGTAACTCATCCGATGCCAGCCGTGTATTTAAAGGTATGCGTATGGCCGGCCGTATGGGTGGAGATCGCGTGAAGGCTAAAGGATTGGAAGTGATGAAAATATTTCCAGAAAAGAATTACATATTAATAAGTGGCTCGGTTCCGGGTCATAATGGTTCAATCGTTTTAATTCAGAAGTAATATGCAACTTGATATTATAAATCAAAAAGGAGAAAAGACCGGCAGAACGGTTGACCTTCCGGATGAAATTTTTGCTGCTACACCAAATGATCATATTATCTATTTGGCTGTTAAGCAATACCGCGCCGCTCAGCGCCAGGGTACACATAAAGTGAAAACCCGTAGTGAAGTAAAAGGAGCTTCGCATAAACTACACAAACAAAAAGGCACCGGCGGTTCACGTAAAGGAAATATTCGTAACCCATTGTATAAAGGTGGTGGTACTATTTTTGGACCTAAGCCTCATAAGTACGAATTAAAAATGAATCGTAAGGAAAAGGATTTGGCAAAAATCAGTGCACTTTCTCATAAAGCAAAAGATAATGCTATTGTGGTTTTGGAAGATTTAAGCTTAGATACACCGAAGACAAAAACTTTTACGGATATTTTAAAAAGCCTTTACACCAATCGCAAAAAGACATTGTTTGTAATTCCTGAATACGATAACAACCTTTGCCTGAGTATGCGTAATGTAGATGGTGTAACTGGTACTGTACTTAGCGATATGAATATTTTTGATATTCTAAATGCCGATGTATTAATGATGACTGAAAGTGCTGCAAAGATGTTTAGTGCAACTGAAGCTGTAGAAGCATAATTATAGAAGATAAAATTTCAAAATAATTGACATGAAACTGTCTGATGTTTTAATAAAACCGGTTTTAAGCGAAAAGGCAAATAGGTTTTCTGAAAAGAATAACCGCTACACTTTTATTGTAGATAAAAAGGCAAATAAACTGGAGATTAAAAATGCTATAGAAAAGTTCTATGGTGTTCAGGTTTTGGAGGTAAATACTTGGGTAATGCCATCAAAAGCTAAATCAAGATATACTAAGGCCGGGTTTGTTTCCGGACGTACTCCTGTTAAAAAGAAAGCATTGGTTTCTTTGGCAGAAGGAGAAAGTATTGACTTATACGAAACAGTATAATAAAGCAAATGAATGGTGGTCAGCACCGCAAAGTTTTGACAAATTAAAAGAAATTTAAAATGGCACTTAAAAAGTTTAAACCAACAACCGCAGGCACCCGCTGGAGAGTGGGGAATGCGTATGCTGAGGTTACTACCAATGTTCCGGAAAAATCTTTGTTAGAAAAACAAAAGAATACCGGAGGTAGAAACTTTCAAGGACGACGCAGTATGCGCTACATGGGTGGTGGAAATAAAATCATGTTTCGTGTAATTGATTTTAAACGCGACAAGAAAAATATTCCTGCTGTGGTTAAAACAATCGAATACGATCCTAACCGTACTGCATTTATCGCCCTGCTTTCTTATGCAGATGGTGAAAAACGCTACATTTTAGCTCCCCAAGGATTACAGGTAGGTCAAACTATTATTAGTGGTGATGATGTAGCACCTGAATTAGGCAATGCACTGAAGTTGAAGAATATGCCGTTAGGAACTAATGTTCATAACGTAGAGATGCGTCCCGGCCAAGGTGGAATATTGGTGAGAAGCGCAGGAACTTCTGCTCAGTTGAGTGGTAAAGAAGATAAGTATGCCGTATTAAAAATGCCAAGTGGAGAAATTCGTAAAGTGCTAGTTAACTGTTATGCTACTGTAGGCGTAACCGGAAATAGTGATCATGGTTTGCAAAGTGTAGGTAAGGCAGGAAGAAACCGGTGGAAGGGTATCAGGCCTCGTACTCGTGCTGTAGCCATGAACCCTGTTGATCACCCAATGGGTGGTGGTGAAGGAAGAGCATCCGGTGGACACCCGCGAAGCCGTAAAGGGAAATATGCAAAAGGTGAAATTACACGTACAAGAGGCAAGGGGTCTGATAAATTGATTTTAAGTAGAAGGAATGGTAAAAAATTACCAAATAAATAATTAAAACATCATTGTTAAAATACCATGGGAAGGCATGGAAATAAACAACTATAAAACATGGCTCGTTCATTAAAAAAAGGACCTTATATCGATCATAATCTGGAAGGAAAGATTTTGGCGATGAATGATGGTAAATTAAAAAAGGGAGTGATTAAAACATGGTCGCGCAGAAGCACTATCAGCCCCGATTTCGTTGGTCATACACTGGCAGTTCATAACGGCAATAAATTTATTCCGGTTTATGTAACTGAATTTATGGTAGGACACAAATTGGGAGAGTTTGCATCTACACGCAACTTTAGAAGCCACTCAAGCAAGAAAATTTCTTAATTAAGAAGTACACGTAGTACAATATATTTTATAAAATATGGAAGCAGTAGCAAAATTGAGTAACTATCCTACCTCACCCAGAAAGATGAGGTTGCTGGCTGATCTTATTCGCGGAATGGAAATTGAAAAGGCATTAGCAATTTTGGATCATAATCCAAAACACCCGGCTGTTCCTTTACGTAAACTGGTTTTATCAGCTATCAATAACTGGAAACAAAAAAATGAAGGTGCAGATGAGAGTGGGTTAGTGGTAAAAACAATTATGGTTGATGGCGCACGAGTTATTAAACGTATGCGTCCGGCTCCTCAGGGCCGTGGTTATCGTGTGCGTAAACGCAGTAACCATGTTACGGTTATTGTAGATACTGCAGCTCCTAAAGTAAAAAGAGGAGCAAAAAAAGAAACCGAAACAATAACTGAAAACTAAATAATCATCTTCGGTAAAACCGGAGGCAAATAAAAAATATGGGTCAGAAAACCAATCCGATTAGCGCAAGATTAGGCATTATCAGAGGCTGGGAAAGTAGCTGGTATGCTAATAAAAAGGACTATTCAGGCAAACTGATTGAAGATAATAAAATCAGAAACTACCTTAATGCTCGTATCAGCAAAGGTGGAATTGCCAAAATTGTTATTGAGCGCACCTTTAATAAAATGATTGTTACCATCCATACCTCTAAACCGGGTATTATCATTGGTAAAGGTGGTGGAGAGGTTGATAAGATAAAAGAAGAGTTGAAGAAGCTTTGTGGTAAAGAAGATGTTCAAATCAATATCCTGGAGATTCGTCGCCCGGAATTAGATGCACAGATTGTAGGAGAAACAATAGCTCGTCAATTAGAAAATAGAATTAACTATAAGCGCGCTGTAAAGATGGCTATCGTATCTGCATTGCGTATGGGTGCAGAAGGAATTAAAGTTAAAGTGAGCGGTCGTTTGGGCGGTGCTGAAATTGCCCGTAGCGAAGAAATTAAACAAGGCCGTACACCATTACATACATTCCGTATGGATATTGATTACGCCAGTGTATTTGCTTTTACAGTGTATGGTAAAATTGGAATTAAGGTTTGGATTTGTAAAGGAGAAGTTTTAGGTAAGCGTGATCTGAATCCTAATATGGTTGCCGGTGCAGGAAAGGGTGATGGTGACAGACATCATCATGGAGGCTTTGATCGCGGTGAACGTAGAGATAGAAGAGATGGTGGCCGCGGCGGAAGAAGATAATCAAAACAGAAGTGTTTAAAGAAAAAGTATAAAAAGTAGAAAATTAAAATAAAATGTTATCACCAAAAAGAACCAAACACAGGAAAACCCAGAAGGGAAGAATGAAGGGGAATACAAAGCGGGGTGCTACTCTTGCTTTTGGAAGCTATGGTTTGAAAGCGCTGGATAGTGTTTGGCTCACCAGTCGTCAACTTGAAAGTGCCCGTCAGGCATTAACGCGTCACATGAAGCGTGAAGGTAACGTGTGGATTAGGATTTTTCCTGATAAGCCGATTACTGCTAAACCGGCTGAGGTAAGGATGGGTAAAGGTAAGGGCAACCCCGAAGGATGGGCTGCAATTGTACAACCGGGAAGAATAATTTTTGAAGCTGATGGAGTGCCGGAACAAGTGGCAAAAGAAGCTTTTGCTTTAGCAGCACAAAAATTACCTATTCTTACAAAATTTGTGGTTCGCCACGATATATCAGCTTAAAATCGAATTGCTGAAACAAAAAAATATTTGAGTGATGTCAAAAAAAGTAGAATTTTTAAACAGTGTGAAATTAATGCCGGCCAAAGATTTAGCTGCACGCATTGCTGAAGATGAGCAAAGATTGAAGAAAATGAAATTTGCCCATTCGGTTGCTCCTCTTGAAAACCCACAAAATATTCGTGCGCTACGCAGAGATATAGCCCGGTTGAAAACATTATTAAAGAAATCTCAAACAGGAGCCTGATTATTATCCAGGTAAAATAATATAAAAATGGAAGCAACAACAAAAAGTACTGTTGAAAGAAATTTAAGAAAAACCAAGATTGGTGTGGTGTCCAGCAATAAGATGGATAAAAGTATTACGGTAAAAGTTGAGCGTAAAATTAAACATCCACTCTATGGTAAGTTTCTTAAGAAAACAAATAGTTTTCATGCACATGATGAAAAAAACGAGTGCAATATTGGTGATACAGTAAAAATTATGGAAACCCGCCCGTTAAGTAAAACGAAGCGTTGGAGGCTGGTAGAAATTATTGAAAAGGTAAAATAATATTTAGTTCGTTGTACGATGTAATTATTCATTGTACGTAAATAAAAATAAAATGATTCAGCAAGAAAGCAGATTAAACGTTGCAGATAATAGCGGAGCCAAAGAAGTTTTGTGTATCCGGGTGCTGGGAAATAGTGGGCAGGATTATGCAAAAATTGGTGATAAGATTGTGGTAACAGTAAAAGATGCCATGCCTGCCGGTGGTATAAAGAAAGGTACAGTAAGTAAGGCTGTTATTGTACGTACGGTAAATAAGCTGCGCCGTAAAGATGGTTCTTATATCCGCTTTGATGATAATGCAGTAGTATTATTAAATAATGCTGATGAACCTCGTGGTACACGTATTTTCGGACCAGTAGCACGTGAATTACGTGATAAAGGGTATATGAAAATTATTTCCCTTGCACCCGAAGTGCTGTAATTTACTATTGGCCAAAAGGCCGAAAACAAAATTGAATAAGCAAAAGCATTAAAGCTAAAAGCTAAATAAAATGAGTACAAGATTTAAACCAAAGTTCAACATTAAGAAGGGAGACATGGTGGTGGTTATCACCGGTGAGGATAAGGATTTGAAAAAACCACACAAGGTATTGGAAGTGCTTGTGAACGAAGCCCGTGTTTTGGTTCAAGGGGTTAATTATGTAACCAAACATACCAAACCCACAGCACAAAATACCCAGGGTGGTATTGTAAAGGTTGAAGCACCAATTGCCATAAGCAATGTAATGTTGTGGGATTCAAAATCAGGCGGGCCTAGTAAGATTAGCCGTAGCCGGAAAAACGGTAAATTAATTAGAACAGCAAAAAAATCAGGGGAGGAAATTAAATAATGAGTACAATGACCAACAAACCCAGGTTAGCAGAGAAATACACCAAAGAAGTGGTTCCTGCCTTAATGAAGAAATTCAATTACAAAACAGTAATGCAAACACCAAGGCTTACAAAAATTTGTTTAAACCGTGGTGTAAATGGAGCTGTTGCCGATAAAAAACTTATTGATATCGCTATTGATGAGTTAAGCAATATTACCGGACAAAGAGCAATAGCCACACATTCAAAAAAGGACATATCTAACTTTAAGTTACGTAAGAATATGCCTATTGGTGCCCGCGTTACTTTACGTGGTGTAAAGATGTATGAGTTTTTAGACAGATTGGTTTCTGTGTCTTTACCTCGTGTGCGCGATTTCAAAGGCATTAATGATAAATCATTTGACGGCCGCGGTAATTATACCTTAGGCGTTACCGAACAAATTATTTTCCCTGAAATTGATATTGACAAGGTTAATAAGATTACAGGAATGGATATCACTTTTGTTACCACAGCAAATACCAATGAAGAAGCTTTTGAATTGCTGAAAGAATTGGGTATGCCGTTTAAAAACATCAATAAATCTGATAATTAATTATGGCAAAAAAATCAATTAAAGCCAGACAAGCTAAGCGTGAACGTATGGTGGCTCATTATGCAGAAAAAAGAGCTGCACTTAAAGCCGCTGGAGATTATGCCGCATTAGATGCATTGCCTCGTAACAGTTCCGCTGTTCGTTTAAAAAATCGCTGCCAGTTAACCGGACGTCCGCGTGGTTATATGCGCCACTTTGGTATTAGCCGTGTTTCTTTCCGGGATATGGCTTCCTATGGGAAAATTCCCGGCGTAACAAAAGCGAGCTGGTAAGCTGGATATAAAAAATTTAAAATTATTCAAATCATTAACAAAGTATAAAAATGGTAACTGATCCTATTGCAGATTATTTGACGAGGATTCGTAATGCTCAAATGGCTAACCACCGTATTGTGGAGATACCTGCAAGTAACCTGAAAAAACGTATCACTGAAATTTTGTATGATAAAGGCTATATTTTAAAATACAAATTTGAAGATGATAATAAACAAGGTGTCATCAAAATCGCTTTGAAGTATGACCCGGCTACAAAATTACCGGCTATTCAAAGCCTGGAAAGAGTGAGCCGCCCGGGATTACGTTCTTATTCGAAACCAGAAGATTTTAAGCGTGTAAAGAACGGTCTGGGTGTTTCAATTATTTCAACCTCTAAAGGTGTAATGACAGATAAGGAAGCGCGGGCACAAAATGTAGGTGGTGAAGTATTGTGTAATATATTTTAATTCATTAGATGCTTATTCCTTAAGCCTGTACTATACCGGGCTGACCGATAAGCAACAAAAAAACATAAACAATTATTTGTTATGAGTCGTATAGGAAGAAAACCAATAGAAATTCCACAGGGTGTTACGGTTACAGTAAGTAAGGATAATACCATTGCGGTTAAAGGACCTAAGGGAGAATTGAAAGAAGCGATTGATAGGGATATGAAGGTGGAACTGAAAGAAAATTTGCTTGAAGTGGTACGCCCTACTGATCAAATTCGTCATCGCGCCTTACACGGTTTGTATCGCTCTTTGCTCAAAAATATGGTTAAGGGTGTTACTGACGGGTATTCAAAACAATTAGAATTGGTGGGTGTGGGTTTTAAAGCATCCAACCAAGGTAATTTACTTGACCTGTCATTGGGATATTCTCATAATATCGTTTTTGATATTCCTAAAGAATTAAAAGTTGAAACAGCAAACGAAAAAGGTAAAAATCCCACAGTTACTCTTTCAGGAATAGATAAGCAATTACTTGGTCAGGTGTGTGCTAAAATACGCAGCCTGCGTAAGCCTGAGCCTTATAAAGGTAAGGGTGTGAAGTTTGCCGGTGAAATTTTAAGAAGAAAAGCAGGTAAGTCTGCAGGTAAATAATGTATAGGTAATCTCTGGCAGAATCAGAGATAAAAATAAAAAAACATGAACAACAAAACTACAGCAAGACAAAAGATTCGCTACCGTATTCGTAAAAAGATATTCGGTACTGCATCTAAGCCACGCCTGAGTGTGTTCAGGAGCAACACTGATATTTATGTGCAATTGATAGATGATGCTACCGGAACAACATTGGCTGCTGCCAATTCACGTCAAAAAGATATTGTCGCCCAAAAATCTGCAAAAATAGATAAGAGTAAAATGGTAGGTGAGGCAATTGCTCGTAAAGCCGGTGAAATAGGTGTAAAGGAGGTGGTATTTGATCGGGGCGGATATATTTATCATGGTAGGGTAAAAGCTGTTGCAGAAGGTGCACGTGAAGGAGGACTTCAATTTTAATCATTACATTTTTTAATTAATATTTACATGTCTAGTACAATAAGCAATAAATTAAGAGCCGGTGATTTGGAACTGAAAGAAAAAGTGGTAGCCATTAACCGTGTGGTAAAAACAACTAAGGGTGGCCGTGCATTTAGTTTCTCAGCCCTTGTGGTGGTAGGTGATGGTGCCGGAGTGGTAGGCCATGGATTAGGGAAAGCTAAGGAGGTTCAGGAAGCTATTACCAAAGGAATTGAAGATGCAAAGAAAAACCTAATTAAAGTTCCTATTTTTCATGGTACTGTACCTCATGATCAATCTGTAAAAGTTGGAGCTGCCAAGGTAATGATTAAACCGGCCGCCCAAGGTACAGGTGTAATTGCCGGTGGTAGTATGCGTGCTGTGCTTGAATCAGCAGGTATTACAGACGTGTTAACTAAAAACCTGGGTTCAGCCAATCCGCATAATGTAGTGAAAGCAACAATCAAAGCATTAGCTACATTACGTGAACCGGTTGCTGTGGCCAAAACACGTAACCGTTCATTGAAAAAGGTGTTTAACGGATAATATCATAAAACCAAGCGTCGCTTACTCCTTAGCGTTAGTGACTAAAAATTATAATCATGGCAAAGAAAATTAAAGTTACCCAAGTGAAAAGTGTGATTGATCGCCCTGAGCGTCAAAAAAGAACCATGGTGGCCTTGGGGCTAAAAAAACTTCATTCATCGGTGGAAGTAGAAGCTACTCCCCAAATTTTAGGAATGGTAGAAAAGGTTAACCACCTGATAAAGGTAGAAGAAGTTAAAGGATAAAATGAAATGCTGGATTATTTCAGCATTTTCAATTTATATATAATTATTTAATAAGCGAGGGGGTGATGCCCCGTAAGTAAAAACCTAACATCATGCAATTACATTCTCTCAAACCTGCAAAAGGTTCAGTTCACAAAACAAAACGCCTGGGGCGTGGTGAAGCCAGCGGAAAGGGCGGTACTTCAACAAAAGGTAATAAAGGAGGCCAAAGCCGGGCTGGATATAAAAGGAAAAAAGGACATGAAGGCGGACAAATGCCTATTCAACGCCGTATTCCTAAACGCGGATTTAAAAATATTAATCGCGTAGAATTTAAAGTATTTAACCTCGGACAAATAGACATGTTAGCAGAAAAATACGGTATTACCGAATTTAATGCTCAAAATTTGTACATTAACGGCCTTATTAGCCAAACCGATGTAGTAAAAATCCTCGGTACCGGTGAAATAAAAGGAAAATTCGCATTTAAAGTGCAGGCAGCAAGCGCAAAAGCTAAACAGGCTATTGAAGCAGCAGGCGGAACCATTGATATAGTAAAATAATTACACGATATTTGCGCACAGCAAATTCAAACAACTGTTTTACCATTTGCGAATCATATTTAAATTGACATCAATTTGTGAAGAAGTTTATTAACACACTGAAGAATATCTGGAGTATTGAAGATTTACGCAAAAAAATAGGATACACACTTTTATTGCTTTTCATCTATCGCTTAGGCTCCTTTATCGTACTACCCGGTATTGATCCCAATAAACTAGATAACCTTACATCAAGCGCCCAGTCCGGTATGTTAGGATTGTTGGACGCCTTTGTGGGAGGAGCTTTCTCAAAAGCATCAATTTTTGCATTGGGTATTATGCCTTATATCTCTGCTTCAATTTTTATGCAGTTGGTTACCGTGTTGGTGCCGCAAATGGCAAAAATTCAAAAAGAAGGAGAGAGCGGCAGAAGAAAAATTAACCAGTGGACAAGATACCTTACTGTTATTGTAACCTTATTTCAAGCAGCAGCATATATCGGATACCTCGAAAGTCCAATGAATCAGGAAGCTCTTATTCCCGTATTCAAAAGCTATTTTTGGATTTCTACGGTAGTACTTCTTACGGTTGGTACTTTGTTTGTAATGTGGTTGGGTGAAAAAATAACAGATAAAGGGTTGGGTAATGGTACATCAATTATCATTATGATTGGTATCCTTGCCCGACTGCCGGAATCATTTGGACAAGAATGGTCAACCCGCCTTACTCGTGGAGCCGGAGGTATCCTGATTGTACTTATTGAAATCCTATTTTATGTGGCATTGAATATGGGATTGGTTATGCTGGTCCAAGCTGTACGAAAGGTGCCCGTATATTATGCTAAACAAATTGTTGGTAACAGACAAATGGGTGGTGCAAGAAATTTCCTCCCACTAAAAGTGAATGCAGCAGGTGTAATGCCTATCATCTTCGCACAAGCTATCCTGTTTCTACCTACTATATTTACAGGATTCCAAGGTGAAGGATGGGCAAAGTATTTTACCGACCAAACAAATACGGTTTACATGATTGTGTATTCAATTAGTGTTATTGCCTTTACCTTCCTTTATACTGCCCTTATATTTAATCCTAAACAAATGGCAGAGGAACTGAAGCGAAATAATGGTTTTATACCCGGTGTAAAACCCGGAAAGGATACTTCTGATTATATCGGAACCATAATGGATCGAATCACCTTCCCCGGAGCTATCATGCTTGCTTTTGTAGGTGTTCTACCCGGTATAATACAGTTGATGTTTACCATGTCGGCTAATTTCTCAACCTTCTATGGTGGTACTTCCTTGTTAATTATGGTAGGCGTAATCTTGGATACCCTTCAGCAGGTAGAAACACAGTTACTCATGCGCCAGTATGATGGATTAATGAGTAGCGGACGCGTTCATGGCCGCCAAACAGTAAGCTCAGGTATGTAGTTTTTAAAAATAGTTTCAAATACTAAACCCTGGCCTTAAATTGCCGGGGTTTGTTTTAAATACCCAGAAATGATTAAGCCAAAATCAAATGAGGAAGTAGAACTAATGCGCATTAGCGCACTTATGGTAAGTGATGCCCTTTCCTTGGTGGCTAAAGAATTGAAACCGGGAATAACCTCTGCTTTTATTAATAAAATGGTAGATGAGTTTATTCATGACAATGGAGCTACTCCTTCATTTAAAGGATATAATGGCTATCCATTTGCTACCTGTATCTCAGTTAATGATGCAGTAGTGCACGGGTTCCCTAACGATAGAGTATTAATTGACGGTGATATTGTTTCAGTAGATATCGGTGTGTTTAAAAATAATTTTCATGGTGACCATGCCTATACTTTTGCAATAGGAGAAATTGATAGCGAGACTCAACGATTATTAAGGGTAACAAAAAAATCTCTCTATTTGGCTATTGAAAAATGTATTGTCGGAAATAGAGTGGGCGACATTGGTTTTGCTGTTCAGGAATATACCGAAAAGAAAAATGGATTTGGTGTAGTTAGAGAATTGGTTGGACATGGACTGGGACATAAAATGCACGAAGAACCTCAGGTTCCTAATTATGGCAGAAAGGGTATTGGCCCTAAATTAATTGATGGAATGGTAATTGCTATTGAACCTATGATTAATTTAGGCAAGAAAGATATTTATACCGAATCGGATGGATGGACTATTCGAACCGTAGATGGCAAAGTTTCAGCTCATTTTGAACATGATGTTTGTGTTCGCCCTAATAAGGCAGATATTTTATCAAACTATGCACCAATAGAAGCGGCAGAAAAGGAAAATCCTAATCTCTTCTGGAGTTATTAATTCAAATAGCCTATCTCTATCCAAATGAAAAAAAGATTGTTGGTGGTAGGTGGTGGTGCAGCAGGAATGTTTTGCGCAGTAAATGCAGCCCAACTTAACGAAAATTTGGAAGTAGTGGTTATTGAGAAGTCATTAAAACTACTTAGTAAGGTTAAGATTAGTGGCGGAGGAAGGTGTAATCTTACCCATGCCTGTTTTTCTGTTAGTGAATTGGTTAAACATTATCCAAGAGGTGCAACCTTTTTAAAGAAAGCTTTCCATCATTTTGCACCGGCTAACACTATTGAATGGTTTAATGCTCGTGGTGTTCAAGTGATGACTGAAGATGATGGCCGTATATTTCCTGTATCAAATAATTCGCAAACTATAATAAATTGTATTTTAAATGAGGCCGCTGTTAATAATATAGAGATTCAAACAGCACAGACTGTAACGGGAATGAATAAACGAAATAATAATTGGGCTGTTCAGTTCGCATCAGGAAAGGAGCTAAATGCAGATTTTGTATTGGTTGCTTGTGGTGGATTTCCAAAGGCGGAACAGTTTAATTGGATTAAAGCAACCGGACACACTATAGTACCTCCCGTGCCCTCACTGTATTCATTTAATTGCCCAAAGCATCCTATTACAGAACTAATGGGAATCTCCTTGCCACAGGTTATTATTAAATTGAAGGGTACGTCAATGGTACAGTCTGGGCCGATATTGATTACGCACTGGGGATTGAGTGGTCCGGCGGTGTTGAAATTATCGGCATGGGCTGCATGCATCCTGGCAGAAAACACATATCAATTTAAAATTACCATAAACTGGATTCCCAATTTTCACGAAAATAGCTGCAGAGAGAAATTGGTAAATATGAGAACAGAAAAACCAACACAAAAAATATTTAATGCAACCTTGTTTAATTTGCCTTCACGGTTTTGGCATTTTATGCTAAATCAGGCAGGTATTAGTCAGGAAGTGAGATGGGCTGATCTTACAGCAAAAAGCCAGAATGCACTTGCTCGATTACTTACTTCCTTTGAGCTGGATATAAATGGTAAAACCACCTATAAAGAGGAATTTGTTACCGCAGGAGGCGTTAGCCTCAGTGAAATTAACAGCACAACAATGGAGAGTAAACTGCATAAAGGACTTTATTTTGCTGGCGAGATAATGGATGTTGACGGCGTAACGGGAGGTTTTAATTTTCAACATGCATGGACCAGTGGTTTTTTGGCTGCCAGCCATATAGCTTCTTTCAATAGAAATAATTAAATTAAACTTTCTTAAACCGGTATAACCAATCCCTCGGTTTATCTTTGTCTTTTGAATGAAAAAGATTGACTGGTATATATTAAAAAAATATCTAAGCACCTTCTTATTTGCGCTTTTTCTTTTTACCGCTGTTATTGTGGTGGTGGATATTAGTGAACATACCGATGATTTTGTAAAATCCGGACTTTCCACATCGCGTATCATAACGGATTATTATTTTGGCTTTATCCCACGAATAGTAGCCATGCTCTTTCCACTTTTTATTTTCCTTTCTGTTATCTTTTTTACATCAAAAATGGCCGGACGTTCCGAAGTGGTGGCTATTTTAAGCAGTGGAGTTAGCTTTAATCGCTATCTACGACCGTTTATGATAGGTGGTATAATCATGTCATTAGTTCTTTGGATCGGATATCAATATGTTGTTCCTAATGCCAATAGAAAATGGGCTGATTTTCAAAAGAATTATGTAGATATAAATATTGGAGGCCACCAATCCGGAAACTATAAACAAAATTTATATTTTAGACTAGATCCACATTCATGGGTGGGTATTAAAGGCTATGATACAATTTCTCGCACCGGAAATAATTTGTTTGTTCAACGCTTTGATGATAGTAACAGACTAATCTACAACCTACGTGCGGTCTCTTTCAACTGGGATACTGCTCAAAAAGAATGGAAAGTTCGCCATTTGCAAGAGCGATATATAGATGGACTTAGTGAAAGGGTTGTTTTCTCTAAAGAAAAATGGGAACCGTTTAGCTTTTCTCCACTTGATCTTAGAAGGGATGATTATTTAAAAGATGAAATGACCACACCCGAATTGAACCGATTTATTAAAAAGGAAAAAGCTCGGGGGTCTGAAATTGTTGGTGGCTTACTGGTAGAGCGCTACAACCGGGATGCCATTCCTGCCTCAGTTTTTATTCTTACCATGATTGGCGCGGTTCTTGCTTCTCGTAAAGTAAGAGGAGGTAGCGGTATCCATCTTGCTATTGGAGTTGTTGTGAGTGTTTCTTATGTATTGCTGAGCAGGCTTACACTGGTATTTGCAACTCAAGGAAACTTTCCACCATTTCTTGCAGCATGGACACCAAACATACTTTTTGGATTTTTAGCTTGGTACTTTTATAAACTTGCACCAAAATAGTGAATTATAGTGTAAAACTTTTGTTCATGCCATTGTGTGGTTGTAATTTTACCACTATTGTGTTTATTCATAATTGCAAGAGTTACTCTATGCAGTTTTCAACATAAAAAGATAAATAAAATGGGTGTAATTAAAGATCGGTTTAAAAAGAAAGCAGATGAAGTTACTGCCGAAATAAAAGAACTAATAAGTGAACATGGAGATAAAAAAATTGGCGAAATAAAGTTATCCCAAGTGTATCAGGGTATGCGTGGAATGATCGGGTTAGTTACTGAAACTTCCTTGTTGGATCCACAAGAAGGAATCCGTTTTCGGGGATATTCAATTCCCGAATTACAACAAAAACTTCCTAAAGCACCGGGAGGAAATGAACCATTACCTGAAGGTTTGTTTTATTTGATGTTGGTAGGAGAGCTTCCTACCGAAGAAGATGTAACACATCTTACGAGTGTATGGCAAAGACGCAGCCATGTGCCTAATTATGTTTTTGATACAATTGAAGCCCTTCCTATTACTGCACATCCCATGACGCAGTTTGTTATAGCTATAATGAGTTTGCAAACGCAAAGTCAATTTGCCAAACTGTATGCAAAGGGGATGAATAAAAAGGATTATTGGAATGCTGCATTTGATGATGCCATGGATTTGATTGCAAGGTTGCCTCGTATTGCAGCGTATATCTATCGCCGTAAGTATAAAGGAGGTGATCATATTCAGCCTAATGGATTGCTGGATTGGGCAGGAAACTTTGCCCACATGATGGGGTACGAAGATGAAGGATTTAAGGAATTGATGCGCTTATATATGACGATTCACTCAGATCATGAGGGGGGTAATGTAAGCGCACACGCTACTCACCTGGTAGGCTCAGCACTTAGTGATCCCTACCTGAGTTTTGCGGCAGGTATGAACGGACTGGCAGGCCCATTGCATGGCCTCGCTAACCAGGAAGTAATTAAATGGATTTTTGAACTCAGGGAAAGGATAGGTAGTGAAACACCAACCAAAGAACAAATAACCGAATATGTAAAGCAAACCCTTAGTGAGGGTAAAGTGGTGCCTGGTTATGGACATGCCGTATTGCGTAAAACCGACCCTCGATTTACCGCACAAATGGAATTTGGTAAGAAACACATGCCTGATGATCCACTGGTAAATACTGTTTGGAATGTGTACCATACCGTTCCTGAAATCTTATCTACCATTGCAAAAATTAAAAACCCCTGGCCTAATGTGGATGCACATAGTGGTGCACTTTTAGTGCATTATGGAATGGTTGAATATGAGTTCTACACTGTTTTATTTGGAGTAGCACGCTCCCTGGGTGTATTGGCAAGCCTTGTTTGGGATAGAGCGCTAGGATTGCCTATTGAGCGCCCCAAATCAGTAACTACTAAAGCATTGCTAAAAAGAGTAACAGGCGAAGCTGAGGATGATGATGAATAAAATATTTAATTATTTAAATCTGAAAGCGCTGGTATATTATCAGCGCTTTTTTATTGCTTAAATTTATTTTCCCAACAACCGCGCTTTATTTCTTATATTATATTTGATCTATTAGCACTGAATTTGTAAATAATATTTCTATTGAATGATGCAAATACGATATTGATTTCTCCTTTAGATTGGGGTTTAGGGCACGCTACGAGGTGTGTGCCTATTATTAACCATCTGATTAATGCCGGACATAATATAATTATTGCGGCTTCAGGACCCTCTGCTTTATTATTGAAATCATCTTTTCCTCAATTAGAACATATTGAGATGCCCGAAATGAAAATTAGGTACAGTAAAAAAAGGTGGATGTTTCCCTTTGTAGCCCTTTGTCAATGGCCAAAGTTTGATCGGTTAATTAAGCTTGAAAAAAAACGAATAAATGAAATTTTATTAACACACGAGGTTGATGTAATTATTTCTGATAATAGATTCGGTCTGTTTCATTCCGGTGTACCCTCCGTTTTTATTACACACCAATTAAGAATTAAGACAGGATTGGGAAACTTTTTTGATAATATAATGCAAGCCATAAATTATAGAAAGATTCATCGTTTTACTGAGTGTTGGATTCCTGACTTACCGGGAAAAAATAACATTGCCGGAGATCTCTCACATCCATTTAAGAAACCTGAAATACCGGTTAGGTACATTGGGTTGCAGTCGAGAGTAAAAATAACAGAAGGAATACAACAAGATAACGCAATATTAGTATTATTGTCTGGTCCGGAACCACAGCGAAGTATATTGGAAGCCATTATTAATAATCAACTCAGGAGTTATTCAGGTAGCGTAACTGTGGTGCGGGGGCTACCGCAGGGTGGCGCTGAGATAAAGCAATGGCCGGGGATTAAATATTATAATCACCTGTCGGGAAATGAACTCAATGATGAATTTAGTAAGGCAGAATTTATTATTTGCCGTAGCGGATACAGCAGTGTGATGGATTTTTTACTTGCCGGAAAAAGGGCGGTCTGTATTCCTACACCAGGACAAACAGAGCAGGAGTATTTAGGCAGCTTACTAAACAAGAAGAAAATGGCGATATGTGCAGAGCAGGATAATTTTTCACTTTTGGATAGCTTAAAAAATGCTAAACATCTTAAAGTAAATATTTCTCCATTGAAAGTGGAAATAGATTTTTCAAAAATGGTAAATAATTTGGCGAGAGCATTTAAACAGGGGGAAAAAAAGTCCCCTGCATAAAGCTGGGGATAAAGTGGAGAGTATCGGAGTCGAACCGATGACCTCTTGCATGCCATGCAAGCGCTCTAGCCAACTGAGCTAACCCCCCAATTAGAGAATTGCAAATATACAGGCTGTAAATATGTGTTCAAAATTAAATTAAGCTTTGGTAGGAGAGGTTAACTTTACTAAAAAAAAGGAATAATGGATAAAAGTGAAATAAAGTTTCTGGAAGGGCCCCAAAGCAGATGGGCAGAGGTTATGTTTACTTTTAGGGTGGTAAAAGATTTTATTAGAGGCTTTAGAGCACTTCATTTTGCAGGCCCATGTGTTACCATTTTTGGTTCCGCCCGATTCCCCGAAAATCATCCTTATTATAACCAGGCACGATTAGTAGCCGGAGAAATTGCAAAATTAGGATTTACAATAATGACAGGTGGAGGTCCGGGTATTATGGAGGCCGCTAATCGGGGAGCACGGGAGGTGGGAGGAAGAAGTGTTGGATGTAATATTATGCTGCCACATGAACAACATTACAATCCCTATTTAGACAAACATACTACCATTCGGTACTTCCTTGTGCGGAAAACATTATTGATAAAATATTCGTATGCCTTTGTTTCGCTTCCGGGTGGTTTTGGAACAATGGATGAATTCTTTGAGGCCCTTACCTTGGTTCAAACAAAAAAGATTGAAAAATTTCCAATTATTATTTTAGATACCGGATTCCATCGTGAACTTATTCAACATCTTGAAGTAATGAAAGAAGAAGGAACTATTTCTGCTGAAGATTTAAAATTATGCCTGTTTACCGACTCCATAGCAGAAGCAGTGGAATTTATTCGTAAGCATGCTATTGATCAATTTGGACTAAAAACAGAAACCCCTCCAAGAAAATGGTGGTTGTTTGAGAAGAAATAATTTCTATTCCAAAAAAATATTTCCCAAAACGATATGTATAAATAGCTTTAGCCGGGATAACCCTTTCTTTGATGCGGATAACTGAGCACTCTTTTTGATTAAGTTGAAGGTAGATGGAATGAGTTCAGTTATTAAACGGTATGCATCTGCCTGCGTGGAACGAGTATGTTCCCACCTTTTTGAAAGCCATCGTTTAACTTGTGGAGAAATAAAAAAATACCATGCTGTAATTATTAAAATGACTCTAAAAGAAATCATCAATGCCGAGCCTCCACTTATAACAGCTTTATCGGGGTTGGCATATCCAAAAATGATAAAAACCAGCAGAAGTAACCAAACAATAATAAATATCCATTTTGCCTTTTTCCGCTTCTTTTTCTTCTGAGGTAATGTTGTATCCTCCCATGCAATTATATATTTATCTTCCAGCATAAAGTTTCTTTTTGCTAAGGAAGCACCGAAAGCTCCCACAAGAGTCCCTACAATGAAATGCAGACCTATATAAATACCGGCTAATGTTAACGTAGCTGAACCATTTGAATGATTACCGGATAATTTTTCTACATATTGATCTACGGCATTCCAAAAACTCTTCCCGTAAAGCACCCATAAAACCAGCAAACGCTGAAGGGCAGACTCAGTAAGCGCAACCATTCCTAATAAAATAGCTGCAGCCGTTTTAAACCGGGGTAAGGAAAATAATAAACTCCCGGCAGTTGCCTGAAATAAAACGGCTATATAGGCTGTTGGAGGGCTATGCGGGCTTAGTGTAAATTTAAAAGCACATACGAGTAATGCAGCCTTTAATATTTTTCCTTTTCCCGAAAAGCGAAAACCAAGAAAGATAATACACAGTACAGCTAAAGAACTTACCAGCATTCCGGTAAACGGAATTTTTAAAGCATGCATTATTCCTCCGGCAAAAGCTTCACATATAACCCATAAAGCAATCAACCGGTAATACAACATATTTCTTTTTGAGAGGTATGATGTCACACTGCAATTTCTTAACTTTAAGCAAAACAGAAAACTTTGATTCGATTTCTTTTAAACAATCAGGAAATAAATACATCATTACCAGCCTCTACCACCTTGCTCGATTTTATACGTTATAAGCAAAGACTAATGGGTACTAAGATCGGATGTAGAGAAGGAGATTGTGGTGCATGTGCAGTGATAGTGGGAGAATGTAAGAATAATATTGTTAACTACCATGCAGTTACCAGTTGCCTGATGCCATTGGGAAATGCACATGGAAAACATATTATAACTATTGAAGGAATTAATATGACTGAACTTACCGGAGTGCAGGATGCATTTGCAAAGGAAGGTGCAACTCAATGTGGATTTTGTACACCGGGATTCATTATATCACTTACCTGCTTTTGTTTAACCGAGAAAACCGGACAACAAGCTGCTATTGATGCAATGAATGGAAATATATGCAGGTGTACGGGGTATAAAAGCATTGAACGTGCTGCACAGCGAATTGTGACGATAATAAATAACCGCAAATCAAAAACACCGGTTCAATATGCTATTGAGCAAAAGCTTGTTCCGGCTTATTTGGCAGATGTGCCTTCTATTTTATCGTCTTGGAATAATCTGCGATTGCCCGCAACCGGAAAAGCAAAACGGGTTGGTGGAGGTACAGATATTTATGTTCAAATGCATGATACCATAACCGAAGAAGAAATTGAACTGTTATACGAAGATGAAAATTTGAAAGGGATTGAACAAAATGATGATGAATTGCGTATAGGCGGAGCAGTTACTGTGTCAAATTTATATAATAGCCAATTATTTCAACAAGCCTTTCCCGGCTATGATTATTATTTAAGGCTTGTGTCCAGTACACCTATACGAAACATGGCTACTATAGCCGGAAATTTTACTAATGCGAGCCCTATTGGTGATCTGTCAGTTTTCTTTTTATCATTAAATACACGTTTAGTACTTATGGATGAGGGCAATAGAAGAGAGATGGCTCTCAAAGATTTTTTTGTAGATTATAAAGTATTAGGAAAACGAGCGGAAGAAATTATTGAGAAAATTATTTTTAAAATTCCTTCATCACATTCCCTTTTTAATTTTGAAAAGGTGAGTAAACGAACCCACTTAGACATTGCATCTGTTAATTCTGCAATGTTGCTCACATTAAAAGATCAGGATATCACCTCAGCACAGCTTTCAGCCGGAGGTGTTGCGCCCATTCCATTGTATCTTAAAGAAACATCAGCATGGCTAGAAGGGAAAAAAATTTCAGCTCAATTGGTAAAAGAAACAATCGCTCACGCACAGCAAGAAATAAACCCTATTAGCGATGCAAGGGGCACTGCAGAATACAAGACATTGTTGTTAGGTCAATTAATTAAGGCGCATTTTGTAAAAATGTTTCCTAATTTACCATTAGAGCAAATTTTAAATTAAGCATGCAAAATATTGATACATATACACACGTTCGGGGTGAATCTATTTATTTGGATGATATCCCGGAATTAGCAGGAACGCTTTATGCTGCTGTTTTGGGATCACCCATGGCGCACGCCAAAATTTTAAAATTAGATACCTCTTTGGCAGAAAAGCTGGATGGAGTAGTTAAAGTTATTACCTCAAAAGATATTCCGGGAAAAAATCAGATTGGAGGGGCTATCCCTGATGAATTATTGCTGGCCGAAGACGAAGTGCATTTTGAAGGAATGCCGGTGGCTATGGTAGTTGCTACATCTGCTACTATTGCAAAAAAAGCAGTGAAATTGATAAAATTTGAAGGACAATTGCTTGAGGTGATAACCGATCCAAGAGTGGCAGCAGCAAAAAATCAATTGATTCTGCCTCCCCGAACATTTTCACTTGGTGATAGTGAAAAGGCTTTTGCAACATGTGAATATGTTATTGAAGGTGTTGCTGATAATAATGGGCAAGAACACCTCTATATTGAAACACAAGGCGCATACGCTATACCTTTAGAGAATAAAAAGTTTAGGATTTACTCTTCTACACAAGGGCCAACTGCAGTACAAACACACATGGCTGATGTATTGGGTGTGCCCATGCATAAACTGGAAATAGATGTTACACGGCTCGGAGGCGGATTTGGTGGAAAGGAAGACCAAGCTACCGCTTGGGCTGTCTTTTGTGCATTGGGTGCCTACCTTACCGGGAAACCTGTTAAATATTCGTTGGATAGAATGGAAGATATTAGGATGACCGGAAAGCGGCACCCATATAGTACAGATTACAAAATCGGACTTTCCAAAGACTTAAAAATTTTAGCCTATGCTGCCACATTTCATCAAAATGCAGGTGCCGCAGCAGATCTTTCACCGGCTGTACTCGAACGCACGTTGTTTCATGCTACTAACAGCTATTATATTCCTAATGTAAAAGTTACAGCCAAATCATGCCGTACTAATCTTTTACCCAACACAGCATTTCGCGGATTTGGTGGGCCACAGGGAATGTTTGTTATTGAATGTGCTATTGCAAAGGCTGCGGAATCGTTAGGTATAGAAGCTGCTGAAATTCAAAAAAGAAACTTGATTAATACCGGTGATGAATTTCCTTATGGACAAAAGGCTGTGAGCGAAGCACATGCCTGTTGGGATGATGTGGCAAAGGAAAAACTAACTGAAACACGTAACCGAATAAACGTATTTAATGCACAGCATAGCTTATATAAAAAAGGATTGTCTATGATGCCGATTTGCTTCGGTATATCATTTACTAAAATACCCCTCAATCAAGCAAGAGCCTTAGTGCATGTCTATTTAGACGGCAGTGTTCATGTAAGCACAGGAGCCATTGAAATGGGACAGGGTGTGAATACCAAAATATTTCAAGTGGCTGAAAAAATATTCTCCATCCAACCAGAGCGAATTACAATCGGAACCACCAATACTTATCGAATTACAAATACATCCCCTTCAGCAGCCAGCACTACTGCCGACCTCAACGGAAAGGCAACTGAAATGGCTTGTTTGGCTATCATGAACAGATTGCGTGAATTTGCAGCTTCCTCTTTGGACGCTAAAATTGAAGAAGTTGTAATTCATCATGAAAAAGTATGGCATAAGGAAAAGGATACCGGAATTACTTGGGAGGCCTTAATAGGAAAGGCATATTTGGCTAGAATAAGCCTAAGTGAACATGCACATTATGCTACACCCCAAATTTATTTTGATGGGAAAATTGAAAAAGGACATCCTTTTGCGTATCATGTATATGGCACTGCCTTAACTGAAGTAACGGTTGATTGTATAAGAGGTACTTACGAAATTGATGCTGTTGAAATTGTACACGATGTAGGAAAGTCCATGAACAGAATTGTGGATATGGGGCAGATGGAGGGCGGGGTGGTACAAGGGATTGGATGGATGACTATGGAAGAAATAGTATATGATAATAATGGAAAACTTAGAAGCAACGCCTTGTCAACTTATAAGGTGCCAGATATTTATTCTGCTCCTAAATTATTGAATATAAAATTTAGAGAATCAGATAAAGATAACCTTGCTATTTTTCATTCAAAAGCAGTTGGAGAACCTCCGTTGATGTATGGGATTGGTACCTTCTTTGCACTTCGAAATGCCATTAAAGCTTTTAATCCTAACAGTAATATCGGCTTTTCTGCTCCAATGACACCAGAAAAAACATTAATGGGTTTGTATGGCAATAAATCCTAAACCTAAATTTATTTTTAGCCGACGTTGCTGGGTTGAAGGCCAATTGCAACCCGCAACAATCGTTTTTCAAAAAAATAAAATTATTGATGTGGCAAACAGCATACCTCCTGCATGTTGTGATTATGGCGACGCAGTTATTATGCCGGGAGGAATTGATGTGCATACGCATATTAATGAACCGGGACGTACTCATTGGGAAGGGTTTGATTCGGCTACTAAGGCAGCAGCAGCAGGGGGTATCACTACAATAGTAGATATGCCTTTAAATGCATCTCCTGTTACCATTAATAAAATGGCTTTTGAACAAAAGTTGAAGGCTTCTGAATCTAAGCTTCATGTAAATGTGGGCTTCTATGGAGGGCTTGTTCCGGATAATATTAATGAATTGCATGCTTTAATTCATGCTGGTGTACTTGGTATAAAATGTTTCCTTACACATTCCGGCATTGATGAATTCCCAAATGTTAACTTTGATGAAATAGCTGATGCCTTAGAAGTCTTACATGATACAGGAATTCCACTGTTAGCACATTGTGAACTTTCAGATAATAATAGTTTTCTTCCTATTGATTTTACTACCTATGTAGATTATATGCACAGTAGGCCCGATGTATGGGAAACTAATGCCATTAACGCAATGATTGCCTTATGTAGCAAGTATAATACACCTATTCATATTGTGCATGTATCATCTGCATTATCTCTACCAATTATTGATGAAGCAAAAAAAATGGGATTGCCCGTTACCGCAGAAACATGTGCTCATTATCTGTTCTTCTCATCTGAAAATATTCCCGATAAACAACCTATTTATAAATGTGCCCCACCTATAAGAACAGAAGAGAATAACAATAAGCTTAAGCTTGCATTACAAGCCGGAGTGCTGGATTTTATAACCTCAGATCATTCTCCGGCACCTCCGGAAATGAAAGAATTGGAAAGTGGAAATCTGGCAAAGGCCTGGGGTGGAATTGCCGGACTTCAATTTTTGCTTCCTGCTTCTTTCACGGCATTAAAGAATAAAATACAATTGAAAGATTTTATTCCTCTCTTAACTGAAAAGCCGGCTTCCTTTATCGGAGTTCAAAGAAAAAAAGGGTATCTTAAACCCGGCTATGATGCAGATATGACAGTGTGGAGCCCGGAGGAAAATTTTTTGGTTGAAATGAAAGATATCTTACATCGTCATAAGCAATCGCCCTATGTTGGGCAGGAGTTGTATGGAAAAATAATTTCAACTTTTGTACAAGGAGAAAAAGTTTTTGATAATAATAGAATTTTATTTTTAAATGCCGGAAAATGGGTTTTGAAAAAGTAACAGAAATTTTAAAAGAACCACCATTATTTTCTTCCATGACGGATTTAGCAGCCGAACGACTGGGAGGGAAGGTGCTGTTTGCTACAGATGATTTTTTTGCTGAAAAGGAAAACCTGATAAGGTCCGGAAGAGGGGTGTTTATTCCGGATAAATTTACAGACCGGGGAAAGTGGATGGATGGCTGGGAAACCCGCCGTAAACGCTCTCAAGGGCATGACTGGGTGGTTGTTAAATTGGGAGCTCAGGGAATTATTTCAGGCTTGGATATTGATACCAATTTCTTCTTAGGTAATCATCCTCCGTTTGCATCTGTTCAAGCAGGCTTTTTCCCTAATGACTTAATTAATGATGATTGGGATAAACTCAGTTGGGAAGATATTTTACCTTCCTCTTCCTTGGATCCGGGAAGCCATAATTATTTTGCATGTCAATCTAATACTGTTTTTACTCATGTAAGATTACATATTTATCCTGACGGCGGGGTGGCCAGATTTCGCATATTCGGTACTGTTAGTAAAAGGTGGGATCTTGTGGACGATAATGATGTGCTTGATTTGGCTTCTGTTTTAAATGGAGGTAAAGCGATAGCCTGCAATGATATGTTTTTTAGCACAATGGATAACCTTATTATGCCCGATAGAGGAATTAATATGGGAGATGGATGGGAAACCAAACGAAACCGAAACCCTGGCAATCATGACTGGGTTATTATTCGGCTTGGACATAAAGGTGCTATTGAAAAGGTAGTGGTGGACACCGCTCACTTCAAAGGAAATTACCCCGATAGGTGTAACCTCGAATTTACGAATGATGTTAATGACGACAATTGTTTGAAATCTGCTCTTTGGAAAACAATGATGCCTGAACAGAAACTATCTGCCCATACTGAACATAATTTTATAATTTCCCCACCAGTAACCTGTACTTATGTACGGTTAAACATCTTTCCGGATGGGGGAGTTAGCAGATTACGATTATTCGGTAAAAAGATAAATGATTAAAGAATGGCAATTGCACTGTTTATTGTATCCTTAGCCTTACTGCTAATGCTTATAATACTTTTATTGTATCTAAGACAAGTGCGTATTAATAGGCAAAAGGAAACCGATGAAATGGAAGAAGAGGATATTCGGTTAAATAAAATTTCGTCTATTCAACAACTTGTTTTTACTGCATTGGCTGTTGATGTACTTGCCATTTTAATTTCAATTTATTTGATAGTTAAAGGTACTTTATGGGAAGGCCATTTGATGGAATGGTTAAATATTTCAGTTAGGTTGATGCATATAACCTTTGGTATTGCATGGATTGGTGCCTCATTCTATTTTGTATTTCTTGAAAATGCACTTAACCGTTCCCGTAATGTTCGAGATGAATTGGCTGGGAATTTATGGGCTATTCATGGAGGTGGATTTTATTATCTCGAAAAATATAAAGTAGCACCACAAAAAATACCTAAACATCTTCACTGGTTTAAATATGAGGCATATTTTACTTGGGTTACAGGAATTTGTATGCTTTTTATAGTGTATTATTTTAATGCCTCAGCTACAATGGTGAGTGCTGATGTACTTAAAATTTCAGGAGCAACTGCGGTAGGTATTGCATTGGGCTCGTTTGTGATTGCCTGGTTTTTATATGACCTGTTATGTAAATCACCATTAGCAAAGAAACCGGTGTTATTTGCCATTGTTGGGTTGCTGTTGTTAGCAGCATTCGCTTACGGCTATCATAAAGTGTTTGTGGGTAAGGCGGCATTTATGCACTTTGGTGCCATGCTGGGAACTATTATGGCTGCTAATGTATTTATGGTGATTATTCCTTCTCAAAAGGCAATGGTGAAATTTGCCCGACTGGGAAAAATGCCGGATGAAAAAATAGGTAAGAATGCAGGGAGAAGAAGTTTGCATAATAATTATTTTACGTTGCCTGTGCTGTTCGTTATGATTAGTAATCACTTCCCTGTTACTTTTGGAAATACACATGCCTGGATGGTTCTTATGATAATTACCCTGGGCTCGATGGGCGTAAAACATTATTTGAATATTACAGAACAAGGAAAACTTTCTGTGTGGGTTTTACCGGCTTCTATAATTATTTTATTAGCTGCCGTTTTTATTACCGCACCACCAAAAACAGCCGGACAATGTGATAGTAAAATAGATATTACTCAAGTGTATGCCATTGTTCAAAAGCGTTGTATTACCTGCCATTCTACCAAACCAACGGATAAGTTCTATACTACTCCGCCTAATGGTGTTGTTTATGATACACCCGGAGATATTATTAAGGTGAAAGATAAAATATTACAGCGCGTAGTACTAACCAAGTCAATGCCTCTTAACAATCAAACCGGAATGACCGAGGCTGAAAGAGATATTATTCGTTGTTGGATTGAACAATCTCCATAATTTTATATAATGAAGTTTTACGATTTTAATAACTTGCCAAAAGAAGAAGCTGCCAAGCATTTGAACACTTGCTGCGGGTCTGCCCAATGGTTACAGATGATGATGCAACGCTTCCCATTTTCGACACCTCAAGATCTGCTTCAATATGCCGATGAGGTATGGTATCAAAGATGTGGTGCAAATGATTGGTTAGAAGCTTTTCTTCATCACCCGGAAATTGGAAATTTGAATTCCCTTCGAGAAAAATTTAATGTTTCACGCCATCTTGCCTCTGCAGAACAAGCTGGCGTGCAGTCTGCTTCAGATAATATTTTACTTGAACTTGCTGAAAAAAATAAGGAGTACAAAGAAAAGTTTGGATTTATATTTATTGTTTTTGCAACCGGTAAAGATGCTGAAGAAATACTTGCCTTATTACAACATCGAATTATTAATAGCCGGGAAGATGAAATGCAAGTGGCTATGGGTGAACAACAAAAAATAACCCTGCATCGGTTTAAGGGACTTGTTGAGGATTTTGAACTTCCCCAATCTCATCTAACTACCCATGTGCTGGATACATCTTTAGGAAAACCAGCTCAAAAGCTTTTTGTTCAATTGAATCATGGAAATGACAATGAAAGAAAAATAATCACATCAGGCTTAACGAATCATGATGGCCGGGTGGCTCATTTATTGCCGCCAGGGAGAATTTTAACTGCAGGAGAATATACATTGAGGTTTGAAGTAAACCAATACTACAATGAACAGCATCTTCAATGCTTTTATCCTTTTATTGAAATTTCTTTTTTATTAAAAGATCAATTACATTATCATGTACCTCTTTTGTTGAATCCTTTTGGTTATTCAACGTATAGAGGTAGTTAACTTTTTAAAAAAAGTATGAATAAAACAACTATTCCAATTGCTAAGAAGCAGGCCTTGTTTAGTAAATTAAAAAAGGCCAATGAGGTATTCCGTAAAGTCTATCCTGGTGACCGGCCAGAGCGGCAAGCTGTACACACCTTGTATGGTGGAGCCAATTTATTTAAGCATGATTTAGCCTTAGTGTTAGGTAAGCGCGCATTGGAATCTTTCAAAACCTATGCTCCTGATTTCTTAACTTTTGGTAAGGTTTTCGGCTTAAATGGTATTGAGCAGATTAAGACAAAGGATGCCCGGGCAGAGGCAAAAAAATATTTATCGCTTAAACCAAAAAATAGACATACGCATCCTGCAGCATTATCTTTTGAGGTGTATAATAAGGTAATTCAAAAACTGGAAAAGGAGGCGATTGAAGATTTCAGGATTGATTTTGAAGATGGATATGGAAACCGATCAAATGAAGAAGAAGATGAAACAGCAAGAATTGCTGCAGAACAGGTAGCAAAAGGTATGAAAGAAAAAACGCTGCCGCCATTTATCGGTATTCGGATAAAACCATTTACAGAAGAAATGAAAGAAAGAGGTTTGCGCACCTTGGATATCTTCCTAACTACACTTATTGTTCAAACTAAGGGGAAGTTACCCAATAATTTTGTGGTAATGTTACCCAAAGTGACCATCCCACAACAAGTAGAAACGCTTGTGGAATGCTTTGAAGTACTGGAGCATTTACTAAAACTCAAGGCAGGATCTCTTAAAATGGAAATGATGGTAGAAACAACCCAATCTATTATGGATAAGGATGGCAGAAACCCTTTAATGAAATTTATGCAAGCGAGTAAGGGGAGATGTATTGCCATGCACTTCGGAACTTATGATTATACTGCTTCCTGCAATATAACTGCACGCTATCAGGAAATGGATCATCCGGTATGTGATTTTGCACATCACATGACAAAAGTAGCATTGGCTCATACCGGAGTTTGGTTATCAGATGGAGCTACTAATACTATGCCTATTGGGCCACACCGTGGAGAGAAGCTTACTGCAGCCCAAAAGAAGGAAAATATTGTTACCGTGCATAGAGCATGGAAAAAAGGATATGACCACATCCGTCATTCATTATGGAATGGATATTATCAGGGATGGGATTTGAATCCCGCACAATTGCCTATGAGATATGCTGCTGTTTTTGCATTCTTCTTAGAGAGCTATGATGATGCAGTGGAACGATTGAAAACTTTTGTTGAAAAGGCAGCTCGTGCTACCCTTATTGGAGATGTGTTTGATGACGCAGCAACAGGACAGGGATTGTTGAATTATTTCCTTAGGGCATTAAATAGCGGAGCCATTACAGAAGACGAAGTTTTAGCTACAGGATTAACACTGGAAGAAATTAGAAGCAGGTCATTCAAGAAAATTTTAGAAAATCGTGCTAAGTCATGATATGGAATTTTATAGTAGAAAGACTTAATGTGCACAAGCGTGTTGCCGTGATGTGCGTGTTACATAGCTCAGGAAGTTCCCCGGGTAGGCAGGGATTTAAAATGGCTATTTCTGAAAATGGAGATATGTATGGCTCTATTGGAGGAGGCATTATGGAGTATAAATTGGTTGAATTGGCGAAAAACAGATTACAAGAAGCCAATTATACTCCCGAAGTGTTTCTGCAGGTACATGATAAGCATGCGCCTCATCAAAGTGGAATGATTTGTTCTGGAGAACAAACTATTTTCCTATGTATTCTGCAACCTAATGATTTAAGTGTTGTGCAAAAAATAAGCGATTCTTTTCAACACAATAGAGGTGAAACTCTTTTAATAACAAAACTGGGCATACAATTCGATGAAGTATGTATGGCACAACCGTTCTTTGTTAAAGAGGGAGAACACGATTTTGTTTATAAAGAAAAGACAGGGAAAAAGCATGTGCTGCATATTGTGGGTGGCGGTCATTGTGCATTGGCATTATCGAAGTTGATGAGTGAGATGGATTTTGTAATTAAAATTTATGAAGAAAGAGAGAAGCTAAATACCCTTCAGCATAATCATTACGTTGATAAAAAAATTATACTTGATAGTTACAGTAAACTTGGATCTTTTTTAAATGCTAATGATGATGATTTTGTAATTATTATGACGTTTGGTTACCGCACCGATGATATCGCCTTGCGAAGTATTGCGAATAGAAAATTCAGATATCTTGGTTTATTAGGCAGTAAGAAAAAGATAGAGCGGCTGATGGCTCAGTATAGAGCAGAACATTTTGATAATGCCTGGCTAAAAGGAATTTATGCACCCGCCGGTGTATTTATAAAGAGTGAAACACCTCAAGAGATTGCGGTTAGTATAGCCGGTGAAATTATTTTAATGAAGAATGCCTTCTAATATTCTGTCTTATCTGATTTCTCTATCCACTCTTCAAACACTTTCAGCGCTTCGGATTTTTCTATATTGATAATCGGGATTTTTCTTAGATGCATTGGTTTGCTCATTTCATCATAAATCATAGAATCGTCAAAGCCTATTCGGGCAGCATCCGCCCGGGTGTTGGCATAATAAATAGCTTTTGGCCTTGCCCAATAAATAGCACCCAAACACATTGGGCAGGGTTCGCAACTGGTAAAAATTTCACAGTCATCTAATTGAAAAGAATTTAGGTTTTTGCAGGCATCTCGTATCGCCATTACCTCAGCATGGGCAGTAGGATCATTATGTGAGGTAACACAATTGTTTCCCCTTCCCACAATTTGATTGTCTTTTACAACAATGCAGCCAAAAGGGCCACCGGCATTTTGCCCCATTCCCAAACGGGATAATGATATTGCCTCATGCATAAATTTTTCTTCTCTTGTCATATTGTTGTTTTATAGTTTAAAAATATGAAAATTACCGGATACGAGATCTTTGTACAGAATAGTTATAAACTTTTCGATGAAAATAAGTAGCTGCTATAACATAATCCCATTTGTGCAATCCCTTATTTAATTCTTCCGTTTGTTTTCTCTTGTTTAGAAAATAACCAAAAGCAGCTAATTTTGATACAAAATATCAGAAGAAAAAATGGGAATATTACGCCAGGTAGCTGAATACCTTTATATAAAAAGAAGAGATCCCAATGATGATCGAACTAAATGGATGAAATATATGCATGGGATTAACCGACTATCCATTATTCTCTTCATTTTAGCTATGATTATTTTGGCTATAAAGTTATTGCGCTAACTTGCTATATCAACTATTGCCTTTGCTGCATTGGCCGAAGCATTGCCACCCTTTGTTAAGAGATGAGTAAGGGTTTCATAATAAGAAAGTATTTGTTTACGTTTATCAGTCTCTGTTAATAGAGGAGAGAGCGCAGTTAAAATTCGCTCTACTGTTAAATCATCCTGAATTAATTCCTCCACAATGGGTTTGTCCATAATAAGATTTATTAATCCAATGTATTTTATTTTCACTAATTTCTTTGCAATATGATATGAAATAGGGTTGCCCTTATAACAAATTACTTGAGGAACTCCAAACAACGCAGTTTCCAGGGTTGCCGTACCACTGGTAACCATTGCTGCCTGTGCTTCCATTAATAAATGATATGTCTTGCCTTCAACCCAACTAACAGCCGGATAGTTTTTCAATAATTCATTATAAAAATTTTCTGGTAATCCGGGAGCTTTTGCCACAACAAAACGATAGTTTGGAAGACTTTTGGTAACCTCAAGCATCACCGGCAGTTTTTTTAAAATTTCTTGTTTTCTACTTCCCGGTAATATGGCAATCAGCATTGAATCTCGAATTATCTCTTGATGATTCTTTTTAAAATCATCAACAACCTCTACCAGTGGATGACCAACATATTTTACTTCCCAATTCCATTTTTTGTAAAAACTAGTTTCGAAAGGTAAGATTACCAGCATTTCGTTTACCGTTTTCTTTAAAATATTTACCCTGTCTTCTTTCCATGCCCACACTTGCGGGGATATATAATAAACAATTTTTAATTTTGACTTGTGTGCCCATCGTGCAATCCGCATATTAAAACCCGGATAATCTATTAAAACCAAAACATCAGGCTTAAAATCAGAAATGTCTTTTTTGCAAAAAGATAAATTTTGCATTATGGTCTTTAAATTTCGAATTACTTCTACAAATCCCATAAAAGCAAGGTCTTTGTAATGCTTAACTAAAACACCTCCTGCTGCGCTCATTTTATCACCGCCCCAACATCTTATTTCCGCTTTGTTATCTAATAATAGAATATTCTTTATAAGATTACTTCCGTGTAGGTCACCGCTGGCTTCTCCTGATATAATATAATATTTCATAAATTATCGGTAAATATACCTTAAAAAATTGTTTCTATTATTGATAATCAATGTGTTGTGTTATAATTTTAACAATTTTTCTTTGTCCAAAAGTTGAAAATAGTATTTCTTTGCAAAATTATATGTGGTAACGCATATATCTATTATCTACAGGATATGTTTAACGAGCAATTTTTTAATAGAACCGGTAAAAATATGTTTGGCTTTAAGAGCCTGACATTTGTGCTGGCTTTGTGTTTGGTGATGTTATTTGCTCCTCTTACGGTAAAAACAAATTCAGTATTTCATAACCTGAAAGAAGCAGGTGCTGAGAAAACACTGTATGGTTTAGCTAGTTATTATGCTCAAAAATTTCAAGGTAGGAAAACGGCAAATGGTGAAACTTTTGATCATGATAAGCTTACTGCGGCGTGCAATGTATTGCCATTGGGAACTTGGATAAAGATTACCAATTTAAGAAACAATCATTCTATAAAGGTTAAAACTAACGACAGGCTGCATCCCAATAGTCGAAGAATAGTTGATTTAACCCAGGAAGGGGCTCAACGACTGGGTTTTGTAAAACATGGACTTACTCGGGTTAAAATAGAAATTCTCCCACACTAATTTATAATTGTATTTTCTTATTATTTAGTATTGAATTATCAACACTTTTTAAGCGTTGTGTGCATCTTTTTATAGATATTTGTTTTAACAATCAAAACATTGCGGTTATTTTTGTTTAGTTACTAAACCTAACATTTATGAAGAAAACTTTACTTACGCTGATGACATTGTTTGTTATTAGTTTGGTTTATGCACAAAAAGGGAAAGATTATAAAAAACTGCCTTCGCTTGGAGTGCAATTTACCTTTACCGACTTTAAAGGTGCACAAGAGTTGAGAAATAACAGTTTACTCCAGGTTATTCGTAATAATGATTTGTACATTTTTAGAGATATGTCGGCAGGTATGGGGATTAGTTATATGCAAGGGCTTTCTAATTATGTAGATTTGAATGTGAACCTCTCCGGTTCTTTTCTTCGTTATCCTGTTCCGGATGCTCCTGAACAACCTAGAGATCGCCTGTTGCTTGAAGGTACAGCAACAGCCAATTTAAAATTATTAACAGACAAGCATTGTATTACTCCATTTGCAACTGTAGGTTTTGGCGCAGCTAAGTATGGAGGATATTATTCAGCAATTATTCCGGTAGGATTGGGTATCCAATTTAAAATAGCAAAGGAACTATTTCTGCAAGGTGCCTCACAATATAGAATACCTGTAACCGATAGAGCAGATTATCACTTATTCCATACTATAGGCATTGTTGCACCAATTAAGAAGCGTGAAGTAGTTTTACCTCCGCCACCACCACCTCCTGTTGTGTTGGATAGAGATAATGATGGTGTGTTAGATAGTTTGGATCGCTGCCCTGATGTAGCAGGTATAGCTGCATTAGATGGTTGCCCCGATAGAGATGGCGATGGTATTGCAGATGATTTGGATAAGTGTCCTGATCAGGCTGGATTAGCAAAATATGGCGGCTGCCCAATTCCAGATACTGATGGTGATGGTATTAATGATGAAGAAGACAAATGTCCTGATGTGAAAGGTTATGCTCGTTATCAAGGTTGCCCAATTCCGGATACTGATGGTGATGGTATTAATGATGAAGAAGATAAATGTCCTTCACGCCCAGGTCCAGCATCAAATAGTGGATGTCCTGAAATTGCAAAAGCTGTAGTAGAGAAAATAAATTTTGCAGCTAAAAATGTGTTCTTCTCTTCAGGTAGCTTTAAACTGTTACCTAAATCTTTTAAATCACTGGATGAAGTAGCTAAGATTATGAATGAGGATGAAACTTTAAAAATTGATATTGACGGCTATACTGATAGTCAAGGAGCAGATGACAAGAACCAGATTTTGAGTGAAAATCGTGCAGCTTCAGTTAAAGATTATTTAATTAGTAAGGGAGTAAATTCCGAACGGTTGAAAGCTACAGGATATGGGGAGGCTAACCCGGTAGCTGATAACAATACCGCCGCAGGAAGAGCAAAAAACAGAAGAACAGAAATGACCGTGAAGAATTATTAAGCTATTGTTTGAGTAAACATTAAAAAATCCCGGTAGGTAATACCGGGATTTTTCTTATAGAAAATACAGCATTAACGATATTCATATTTTATTGTACCTAACAATAACCGCTGTTTTGAATAGCAATCTTCTCTTTTTCTTAAACCATTTTCATAAGAATATTTCCAAACAAAATAATAACTACCACCTTCTTCGGTAGAAATCATTTGAGAAATATTTCCTTCATCGTTATATTCAAACATATAATCAGGGATGAGTTTTTCAGTATATTCATTGTGGTGAACAATGTCTGTTAAACGGCTCTTTGAATCATAATAGTAAAAATATTTATTGCCGCTTTTTGTATTTTTCTCAATAGAAATATTTCCTGCTTCGTCCTTTGAAAATAAAATAGTACTACTATCTCTTTTATTAATTACCCGCACCATCTTATCCGGGTAAAAATCTTCACTATAGATATAAATATGTTGTTCATTTATCTCACTCACAAAATCATCATCAGAAGATTTAACTGTAGATTCAATAGTAAGGAGTCGGCCGTCTTCGTCATATGCATATTTAATATGAGTTGTAGAAATCTCAGAACTATCGCTAGAATAGATAAGTTTTCCCTGACTATCAAATACGGTTGTTGTTAGGGAGGGAGGATGTGCAGACGTTCTTGTAAATACTGTTGATAATTTGAAATCCTTCGATAGTTTACGCTCACAAAAGAACCCTTTGCTGGGTTTGCCGTCATCTTCATAACTGAATATTTTCACTTCTTTTATCTTTCTGTCTTTCAGATTATTCAGTTCGGCCTTTGCCTGAACATTACTCACAATATCTTTATAATAGTATTGTGCGCAAACTTCCATAGTAAAAGGAAAGGATAGTAGGAGAAAAATATATTTTTTCATGCTTTGAATTTAATAGCTATTTAATGTTTTAGTGAGCTATTTATAAAAGCTAAACTTCGTATTTTTATCAAAAGTGATTCTGATGCTATTTTCGTAGTTCTATGTCTTTTGATAACTTACTTTGTAGCAAAATACACAATATCGGCTTAAGGAAGTCGGAGAAGCAGAATTTTTATTATCTTTTTATCATCGCAATTATATTTTATGAGTGTAGAAAATGAATTTAACAGACTGGTGAACATTATGGAAGAACTAAGAGAGAAGTGCCCCTGGGATAAGAAACAAACTATTGAATCGTTACGTCAACTCACTATTGAAGAAACCTATGAATTAGCAGATGCCATAACTGAAGGAGATTTTCAAGGGCTTAAAGAAGAATTAGGAGATTTAATGCTTCATTTGGTTTTTTACGCAAAAATTGCAACCGAAAAAAATCTGTTTACATTAGAAGATGTTTTAGGTTCTATTTGCGAAAAACTGATTCGTCGCCATCCACATATTTATGGTGAGGTTAAAGTAGAAAATGAGAATGATGTGAAGCAGAATTGGGAAAAGATTAAGTTGGCAGAAGGGAAAAAGTCTGTTTTAAGTGGCGTGCCTCGATCACTGCCTGCAGTGGTAAAGGCAATGAGGCTTCAGGAAAAGGCTAAACAAGTGGGGTTTGAATGGGACCATACAAGCCAGGTATGGGAGAAAGTGACTGAGGAATTAAAGGAATTGGAACTGGCTATGGCTGATAATAATTCGAATCAAATAGAAGAGGAGTTTGGAGATGTGCTCTTTTCGCTAGTTAACTTATCAAGATTTTTATCAGTTGATGCAGAAAATGCATTGGAGCGAACAAATAAGAAATTTTTAAAACGATTTACCTTGATGGAAGAAGTAGCTAAAGCATCTAATCGCCATTTGCATGAAATGACCCTAGAAGAAATGGATGCTATGTGGAATGAAATAAAGAAGGATGTGCACTAAGTAATGGCCTTTTCTTAAGGGAAACTTATAGTTTTTACAATCTCTCCAAAATATCCTTCCTCCCTAAATAGTAATACGTTAGCGATGTTGAATTTAAAAGATGGAATTGAAGCTATAAGGTTCCTTTAATTTACAAATGAATCTGCAATGATGATGAATACAGCACTTCCGTTATTTTTTCTTAGCCAAATGAAGTTTTATTTCGTCTAAAGTAAAGCTGCTAAAATTTTGTTTTGAACTAACCATTGCCTTTTGTGCCATTAAAACGCCAAAATGAATATCTTGAAGCCCTTGAACATTATGGGCATCGGGGTTAATAGAAATAAGACCACCCTTGTTTAATACATAATCAATTTGCCGCCAGTCTATATCTAATCTGTGTGGATTAGCATTTAATTCAATTACTACGTCATTAGAAATACAAGCATCAATAATCTTTTTGTGATTTATCGGATAGCCCTCTCTACTCAATAATAGCCTACCTGTCATGTGCCCTAAAATAGTTGTATATGGATTTTCAATAGCCTTTATTAATCTGGCATTAGCTTTTTCTTCTGTCATCTTCAGGTTGCTGTGTATAGAAGCTATAACTATGTCAAAAGTAGAAAGAACATCATCATCATAGTCTAAGTTGCCATCATTGAGAATATCACTTTCAATCCCTTTAAGAACAGTAAAGTTTAAAAGTTGGGTATTGAGGTTATTAATATATAGATGCTGCTGTTTAATACGATCCTCCTTAAGTCCATTGGCATAAAAGGCCGATTTGCTATGATCCGAAATCACTAAATATTCCATTCCCATTTCTTTGCATCCGGCTACCATTTCCTCTATTGTATTGCTTCCATCGCTCCAATTGGTATGGCTGTGAATAATACCCCGGATTTGATGGTCTTGAATTATGGGTGATTTTAGGGTGTACTTTGTGATTATTTCAGGGTTCTCTCTTAAAAAAGGAGGAATATAGGGCCAGTTAATGGATGAAAAGACTTCCTTTTCTGATAAGTTCTTAAATTGATTTTTATCAACAATGTGTTGTTTAAAAGTATCCGCAAAAGATGGTGATGCACTTTTTAAAATACTAAACCAGCCCATATCTTCTTTTTCACAGGGATAGATAATCACTTTTACTGTACCGTTTACATCAAAATGAATACCCTCATTGTTGTCTGTTATTTTCCATCCATGCTTTTGGATGAGGGTAGCTGATATAACTTGTGGAGAAGCGGAGATGATATAAGTTAGGTTTTCTATTATTTCACTCTGTAAGGCTAATGGTCCTGCAATGATTACAGCAGCAGGTTCAAATTCTGATTTTAAAATTTGATAAATATCTTTTGCAAGATCACATACCTGGGCATATAAATATTTTCCTTTGTTTTTTAAATAAAAAGAGATGGCACTTTCAATTGATGCTTGCATTTTTTCGCCAAAGCCTTTGTATAATTTGAGTCGGTTTTCTTTACATGCATATAATAATTCCCCTAAAGATTCTATCTCCATTTCCTTCCAAATAGTATGAATTCTTTTTGGCCCCAGACCTTTAATTTTTAACATTTCTAAGACACCTTTTGGTGTTTTTGCAACAATTTCCTCAAGGGCTCCTAATTTCCCTGTATTTATAATTTCGAAAATTTTGCTTGCGGATGATGAGCCGATACCTCTTATTTGGGCAACAGCTTGAGGCGTTAATGTGGTTATTTGTTCATTAATCCTGTCAATAGAGAAAGCGATATTACTATATGATTTTGCCTTGAAACTATTTTCCCCATGTATTTCCATTAGCTTCGATAATAATGAAAACATCTGAGATAAGGTGCTGTTGTTCATACTTCAAAATTAAATCAATAAGTTATGAAATGCAGGCGTAGTAAGGGATTTTGAGGAAAATAAAAAGTCCCGGAAAACCGGGACTGGAAGTTTCATTCAAATTAAAAACAATCAGTTGATTATTTTTTCTTGGCAGCTTTTTTCTTAGCAGCTTTTTTCTTAGGAGCTGCTTTTTTAGCAACTTTCTTAGCAGCTTTTTTTGGAGCCGCTTTTTTTGCAGCTTTTTTTGGAGCAGCTTTTTTAGCAGCTTTTTTCTTTGTAGCCATTTTTTTGAATTTAATTGGTTAGTAAATAATACTTAAAAATAATTACTATTTTGATACTACCAAAAAAAATATCAAAAAAATTATTCAGCCTCTTTTACCTCATTAACAGAAACATAGGTTTTATCTCCCTTCGATTTCTTGAATTCAACTACTCCATCAGTTAAAGCAAAGATGGTGTGATCTTTTCCAAGACCAACATTTAATCCGGGATGATATACTGTTCCGCGTTGACGTAAAATAATATTACCTGCTAATGCAGCTTGTCCGCCATAAATCTTTACTCCTAATCTTTTGCTTTGTGAATCGCGGCCGTTTTTTACCGAGCCTTCACCTTTTTTATGTGCCATGTTCTAATTTTAAATTTTGAATTGCGCAGTTTCAAAATCATTATGCAATAGAAGTCACTTTAATCTGTGTGTACTGAGTACGGTGACCATGCTTTTTACGAAACCCTTTTCTTCTTTTCATTTTAAAGGCAATTACTTTATCACCTTTTACCAAATCGTTTACGATTTCAGCTTTTACCACCGCATTTACAGTATTGCCGGCATTAACTTGATTATTGTTGGAGGTAAGCAAAACTTCAGAAAACTCTACAACATCTCCTGGCTTTCCGGCAATGTGCGGAACATATAAACTGTCGCCCGCTTTTACTTTAAATTGCTGACCGGCGATTTTTACGATTGCTAACATAACGTCCTTGTTTTTATCCGATTTTTTCGGACGGCAAAGGTAAGTAAATATTGCTGAATTTCATGATCGTTTAGCCAAAAAAAATATAGTTTTCCCATAAATGCCGGGT
The DNA here is from genome assembly GCA_964490345.1 of uncultured Ferruginibacter sp. Classification (GTDB taxonomy): domain Bacteria; phylum Bacteroidota; class Bacteroidia; order Chitinophagales; family Chitinophagaceae; genus Ferruginibacter. The sequence continues at coordinate 146,151 of CAZBBO010000001.1, read as the reverse complement.
TTTTAGCTTCAATCAATGCGTTTTTATTCTCACACATCCCTTTTTACGTAAATTCGTACAGGTATGCAATTTTTTAAACGCGCTATCTCCCTGATTTTCAGTGCTTATGCATTTCTTGTCTTTTTATTGCTCATGTTTCTGCTTTTTCCATTTGTGGTAATTGCCTCATTTTTTGGAAAAATAAGAGGAGGGAATATGATTTATGCCATTTGTCGCTTTTGGGCAGATACCGCTTTTTTTCTATGGGGAATTCATCATCAAAACATCTATGAGGCCCCCTTGCAAAAGCAACAAGCCGTTGTTTTCGTATTTAATCATATCTCATATTTTGATATTCCTTCCTGGCTTAAAGCTATCCGACATCAACATATTCGGGTTTTAGGAAAGGCAGAAATGACAACCATTCCGATCTTTGGCTACATTTACCGTAAGGGTGCAATTTTAGTTAACCGTGAAGATGCTGAACAGCGCAAACATTCAGTTCAGGAGCTGAAATATTACCTGGCAAAAAATATTTCAGTAGTTATCGCACCGGAAGGAACTTTTAACCTATCCAATAGGCCATTAAAATTCTTTTATAATGGAGCTTTTAAAATAGCTATAGAAACCCAAACGGCTATTCAACCTGTAATTTTTCCAAGGTCAAATGAACGTATGGACAGAAAACATGCTTTGTGGCTGTCGCCCGGAAAATCAGAAGCTGTTTTTTTAAAAGAAATTAAAACTACAGGATTAACATTGAATGATGTAGAAAATTTGAAGCAAAAGGTTTATAATGTAATGGAAGATGCATTAATCAGATATAAAGCAAATTGGATACAATGAGTAAGGTATCAATTCCGGAATTTTTTGGAATAACATCAGCTGGTGCTTGGGCCGAAGTATTACTTCCACTTGCCTTACCTCAGGTGTACACTTATCATATTCCACCAAACCTTTTAGATGTAGCAAAAATTGGATGTAGGGCAGAAGTGATTTTTGGAAAGAACAAACGGTATGCAGGTATTATAAAAAAGGTAATTAAAAACCGACCTGAATTTGCAACAAAACCGCTATTGCAAATTTTAGATGAAACGCCTTTGGTCTTTCCTCAACAATTGAATTTGTGGGAGTGGATGGCTCAGTATTATATGTGTAGCGAAGGTGAAGTAATGTCAGCTGCATTACCGGTTAATTTCAAGTTGAGTAGCGAAACCATTTTGATGTTTAATGAAGAGGCAGGAGAAGACTTTACTCATTTGAGTGACGAAGAATATCTGGTAGCAGAAGCTTTGCAATTGAAGAAACAATTAACTATGCATGAGGTTCAGGGTATCCTTGCCATTAACCATGTTTACCCGGTAGTAAAAAAACTGATTGATAAGCAAGTTTGTATTCCATGGGAAAAAATGGCTGAGCGGATTAAGCCTAAAAAAGAAAAGTTTATAACGTTAAATCCTTCTTATAATAACGAGAAAGCATTAGAAGCCCTATTGAATGACTGGTCTGGCGCACCCCGACAAATGGAATTGATTCTGTCCTTTATTCATTTGTCAAAAACAACCGGAGAGGTGAAGCAGCCCGAACTGTTAAAGAAATCAGGTTGTACAGCAGCTCAACTTTCAGCCTTAGTGAAAAAGGGAGTTTTAGTTGTAGAACAACGTCGTATAGATAGGCTTCATTTTGAAAAGCAAGTATTGAACCTTGATTTTACATTATCTGATGCTCAACAACAAGCATGGGAAGATTTACAAATGGCCCTGAAGCAAAATAATGTTGTTTTATTGCACGGGATTACGGGTAGTGGTAAAACCTTGCTTAATGTAAAATTGATGGCTGAGCATTTTTTAAAAGGGGAACAGGTCTTATACTTGTTACCTGAAATTGCATTAACCGCTCAACTAATTCGGCGTTTACAACATTATTTTGGTGGAAATATTTCTATCTATCATTCAAAATTTAATGATCAGGAACGTGTGGAATTGTGGAATAATGTAAGAACCGGAAAATCAAAAATCGTTTTAGGCGCACGTAGTGCATTGTTTCTTCCCTTTCAGAATCTTGGATTGGTTTTAGTTGATGAAGAACATGATGCTTCCTATAAACAACAAGACCCGGCACCAAGATACAATGCACGTGATACAGCAATTTACTATGCCAGCAAAATGAAGGCGAAGGTTGTTTTGGGTAGTGCTACACCTTCCTTAGAGAGCTATTTTAATGCAAAGCAAGGAAAATATGGCTTGGTTAATCTTAAAGAACGCTATGGTGGAATTGAATTGCCGAAAATAGAAATTGTATCATCGCAATTTTCAGGGAAGACCGGAAAGACCATGATAACCCCTCAATTGAGTGAGGCTATTACGAAGAGTTTGCAAAAAGAGGAGCAGGTTATCTTATTTCAAAACCGACGGGGCTATAATCCCTATTTAATTTGTGGCGCCTGCGGATTTATACCGCAATGTGAAAAATGTGATGTGTCCCTTACTATGCATAAGTATAGCCATAAATTACATTGTCATTATTGTGGAAATACCTATCCGCTGTTGACTGCTTGCCCGGCATGTGGTTCTCAAAACTGGCTAGAGAAAAATTTTGGAACCGAAAAGGTTGAAGAAGCGCTTGAAAAGGAATTTGGAAACTATCGTATCGAACGAATGGATGTGGATAGCGTTAGAGGAAAAACAGCACATGATGAATTGATTAATCGCTTTGAAAAACACCAAATTGATATTCTTGTAGGAACACAAATGGTGGTAAAAGGCCTCGACTTTGAGCATGTTAGTTTAGTAGGAATTTTAGATGCTGATGGATTATTAAGCTTTACAGACTTTAGAGTAAATGAACGGGGGTTTCAATTGATGGAACAGGTGAGTGGAAGAGCAGGGAGAAAGCATCAACAAGGACGGGTGCTCATTCAGGCTTTAAATATAAACCACCCCATTTTAAAATTGGTACAGCAACATGATTATATCAGCCTGTTCGAAATAGAATTGACTAAAAGAAAGGAATTTAATTACCCTCCATTTTCAAGAATAGTAAAACTTACACTTAAACATAAAGACCGGGAACTGGTTCAGCAGGCTGCTGTTGAACTATTCAGATTGCTGGAAAAATATATTAAAGATATGGTAGGGCCGGCAGCTCCGCTAGTGGCACGTGTGAGGAATCAATTCCTTATGGAACTGCTAATAAAACTTCCATCCACACTAAATCGAAACCAGCTAAAGGATATGATTTTAGCAGATATCCGATTTTTGAAAGCAGAAAAACCATTTGCATCCCTAACAATTGTTTGTGATGTTGATCCCATGTAACTTTAATTATGGCATTGGAAATATTTTCAAATATATCCCTTCGTGACTATAACACCTTTGGTATAGATGTGCATACTCGTACATTATATGAAACTCATCATCAGGATGAGATTAAAGAAGCGCTGGAGTATGAAAGAAAGAATACACAGGAGCATCCTGTTATCTTAGGCGGAGGTAGCAATGTGTTGTTTACTTCAAATCTGTCTGCTGCAGTAATTAAGGTAAAAATAAAGGGGATAGAAATTTTGAGTGAAGATGAAAATAATGTTTGGCTTAAAGTTGGAGCAGGGGAGGTGTGGCATAGCTTTGTGATGCATTGTGTAAATAATAATTGGGCCGGAATAGAAAATCTTTCCCTAATACCCGGACTTGTTGGCGCATCACCCATGCAAAATATAGGAGCCTATGGTGTAGAAGTTAAGGATGTGCTGTATGAGGTGCATGCTATTAATCGTTTAAATGGCGAATTAGTAATTTTTCCCGCTTCAGCATGTGCATTAGGGTATCGGGCCAGTATTTTTAAAGAAAAGTATAAAAATCAGTTTGTTATTTGTGATGTAGTATTCAAATTAAATAAAAAACCAAAGGTGAATACATCTTATGGAGCAATAAAGCAGGAACTGGAAAAAATGAAGATTAATACGCCTACTATTAAAGATGTATCAAATGCAGTTATCCATATTCGACAAAGTAAACTTCCGGATCCAAAAAAGATTGGGAATGCCGGCAGTTTTTTTAAAAACCCTTTTATCTCTTCTGATTCCTTTCATTTATTAAAAAATAAGTTTCCTGAATTGGTAGGATATGACTTAGGTAATGGACAGTATAAAGTTGCTGCAGGTTGGCTTATAGAACAATGTGGATGGAAGGGATTTAGGCGCGGTGATGTTGGGTGCCATAATAAACAGGCATTAGTATTAGTTAATTTTGGGAAGGCCTCAGGTAAGGAAATTCTTGAGTTGTGTAGCGATATCCAAAAAAGTGTAATGGATAGATTTAATATCCACCTTGTGCCTGAGGTAAATGTAATTGACTAATTTTTTATAAAGATTTTTTAGGGCTTTTAATTTGTCTAATAAATATCAGCACCTTCTGATTTCGTTCAATAGTGATGTTTTAATTCTGTAATAAAAAAGAGACTGAAAAATGCAGTCTCTTTATACTTGAGTCTTGAGCTTTTTATTAGTTAGATAGTTTCGTCCCTTTTCTAAATTGAGCTACTTTGCAAAATATCCTTAAGTTTTATTTTGGCTCTGTCTCTCAAACGCCATCAAATATTATTGATCGCCCGGTTGTATATTTAATGACTTGCCCATTTCAATATGCTGTTGCATTGCTTTAAACTGCTCCTCTACCTGGTTAATGGCTGATAAAATCATATTGTTCCGCTCTTCTTCATCGGCTAAGTTATCTCTTCGGATATCTGATAATGCCATATAATAGGCTTGCTGTTGGTGGATGTCTTTTTTCAATGCAGATGAAATTTTTTGTGCTAATGTGGTATCATTTGCTCTGTAGGCTGCATACATCAGTTGGAAACTGATTTGGTTGTGTTGCTGATTTCGGCTTATCATCCCATAGGGAATATTTTGTTGAAGCATCATGCTATCAATATGATTGAGCATTCGTTTAGCTACATCTTCCTTATTGGCTTCTACCTCTGCAAAAGCAGCATTTGCAAAAGCCAAACGAATACCGTTTAGATGTCGCCGGTTTTCTTCATCAAAATATACACCCGGTTTGTTAGCATTGCCAAACTTGAATTTATTCAGCATCTTATCAGCAGCCCAATCGGTATTAACTTCATCACCTTTAACAGGCACTAAGCGATAAGTCATTCCATCTTGCCTTAAATAATCTCCAAATCCTAACTCACGGTAGGGCGAGGTAAAATAGATAGGCCTTTCCCACTTGTTGGCCGCAATTATATTTAAAATAGCTGCATCGTTTTTAAATAACGTACTTTTAGGAATTTCAAAATCAACCGAACTTACTACGCTATCATTGGAGTTTACTGTACCATTCTTTCTTACCAAATCCAAATTAACAGGTAGGGATACACGCTTTGAAGGGAAAACGTTTAACCAACTTCCATCACGGCCTTGCTCCATATTTGCCGGATTATCACTGCCTGCATAATCCTTCATCATGCTGTACAAATCCATAAAGGCGTTAGGATCAACACCTGTTCTTGGCGCATAATAAATAATATCCCGGTTTGAACCTTCAATTTGTGTTGCTGACCATATAGGGTCTATAGGAGCACTATTGTTAATCTTATAGCGTAATTGGTTAATGTACCAATCTGTACCCAACAAACTGCTGTTAATAACCCGAATATCAGGGCGAATACCTTCAACCTCCTGAGCATACCAAAGCGGATAGGTATCATTATCACCAAAAGTTACCAGTATTGCATTAGGGGCACAACTTTCTAAATAATTAATGGCCAAATCACGAGCAAGCAATTTATGACTCCTGTCATGGTCATCCCACTCCTGAATACCCATCCATAATGGAACACTCAGGAAGCAAACAACAGCTGCAACTATTGTGGCAGCAGATAATTTCTTTATTGATTTTTCAATTGCATCACGCACATACAAAACACCTAACCCAATCCAAAAAGCAAAGGCATAGAATGAGCCGGCAAATGCGTAGTCACGTTCACGAGGTTGTAACCCGGGTTGATTAAGATAAATGCAAATAGCCACTCCTGTAAAGAAAAATAACGACCCCACAACAAGTGCATCACGTTTATCTTTTTTAACCTGATAAATCAATCCTAACAATCCTAGCAAAAAAGGAAGTGCAAAGAGTTTGTTGTTAGCTTTGTTTTCTTTTATAGAATCAGGCATTGTATTTTGGTCGCCCAATCGTATCTTATCAATAAAACCAATGCCCGTGATCCAATTTCCATCACGCACATTGCCCATGTATAACCCTTGCACATCATTTTGCTTACCTGAAAAATTCCACATAAAATAACGCCAGTACATCCAATTCAATTGATACTGCATAAAAAATGCGATATTGTCACGCATGGTGGGCTTGTCATCCCAATTGCCATTGCTATCCCTACCGATACCTGCAAAAGCAGCATAGTAATCAGCACGCCCCTGATCATTGCTTTGATCCCACATTCGTGGAAACACATGCATATCCTCCGGAGCATAGATGTATTCATATTTTCTCCCCTTATTTTCATACTTACCATCTGCCTTGATATATGTTTTAGAAACCTTTGTATCAATCACCTCTGCTGTGAAATCCTGTCCATACAAAATAGGCCAATCACCATATTGCTCACGGCTAACATATCCAACCAAGGTAACCGGATTGTCTACATTGAACATATCAATTGAAGGATCAGCATTACTTCTAATCATGGTGGTGAGGTAAGAAGAATAACCTACCAACATAAATGCGAAACTCCACATACCCAACTTTAAAAAATTCCAATTTTTCTTGTTGGCCATTCTGATTCCAAAGAAAATGCCAGCCGCAAGTAGTAAAAACAAAAAGCCAAATCCTGAAAAATAGGGAAGACCTAAACTATTTACAAAAAACACATCCATATTTCCGGCCCACTTAATGCTCCATTGAATAACCGCAATTTGAACAACACCGGTAATTAAACATCCGATAATAAAAGCAAACACCGTTCCCCACCTCGTCACTTTGTAGCGTTTAAAATAATATAACAAAACAATTGCAGGAAGTGTCAGTAAGTTGAGTAGATGCACACCAATGCTAAGTCCCATCAAATAAAAGATAAGGATAATCCAGCGATCTGCTTTTGTAAAATGCCCGCGGATTCCTCTGGCTTCTTCTTCGGTTACGCTTTGTTCCCATTTTAATGCAGCCCAAAAAACAAGCGCAGTAAAAAAAGCAGACAACGCATACACCTCACCTTCAACGGCGCTATACCAAAACGAATCTGAAAAAGTATAAGCCAAGGCGCCTACCACACCGGCAGCCATAATACCAAAAATATGCGTTGAAGTAAGTTCCTTTGTGTTTTTTAGCGTTAGCTTATGTGCCAAATGCGTAATACTCCAAAACAGAAAAAGAATAGTAAAACCGCTGGCCAATGCACTCATCAAGTTAATACCTGTGGCAGCGGTAGAAGGATCAAATGGAATCATAAATAGCCGACCAATCATAACAAAAAGAGGCGCTCCCGGTGGGTGAGGAATCTGCAATTTATACGCACTCGAAGCAAATTCACCACAATCCCACAAACTGCCAGTTGCCTCCATAGTTAATATATAAACGCTGCACGCAATAATGGCGATAATCCAACCGGTAATATTGTTTACCAATTTATACTTCATATAGTTCTATTTTCAGGTGAACAAATATAAAGGATTTGACCTTATCGGCACTCTTCTATCCCTTCTGAAAGAATAACCAGCCAGTTAAAAAAAATAAAAAACAATCTAGTACAGGTCAGAATAACAATCTTATCGTTTGCCATATCAAACAAAACCGGAGAAAGGAAAGGGAAGATGGTATGGGCGTACCCCACCTTTGGTGAGGCGGGCTATTCGTTACAAGTCCTCGCTCGATTCTCGCTGTGGGCTTTTCACTGCTATCCCTTACGCAGGAAATAGACTATATGAATGTAAATAAGAACAAGCTGTAATATTAAAAAGCCATGACTCAATTGAAAAGCCTTAAATGAAATGATTTATTAAAATACAATCCTGACTAATCCCTTTTTGGGGTGCTATTTATTTTGATGTCGCCGTTACGCTGAAAGGAATACATGGAAAATTTCAATCGTTTATGCATAACCGTTAAGTTGAAAGGAATAAATGAGGAATTGCATTTGTTTATGCATAACCGTTACGTTGAAAGGAATAAACAGGAAATTACATTCGTTTATGCCTAACCGTTAAGTTAAAAGGAATAAACATGAAATTACATTTGTTTATGCATAACCGTTAAGTTGAAAGGGATAAACAGGAAATTACATTCGTTTATGCATAACCGTTACGCAAAAAGGAATAAATGGAGAATTGCATTTGTTTATGCATAACCGTTACGCAGAAAGGAATAAATAGGGAGTTGCATTTGTTTATGCCTAACCGTTAAGTTGAAAGGAATAAATAGGAAATTATGTTCGTTTATGCATAACCGTTATACTCCATAAATTCCTAATTTGGGGTATTGTTTTGTGTTTGAAATACTCCGAACTTTGAATTGGGGTGGGGGCGCAGCCCCCCGTCCATAATGGGTATAGTGCCCCACAAAGTACCGTGATGAGGTATTGTTCCATGTTTTAGAAAAATCGAACTTTGCACCGGGGTGGGAAACGCAGTTTCCCCTTTTTTTGAAATAGTACCTATAAAGTACCTTAATGAGGTATTGTTTCGCATCCCTAAATTTCATATCTTTATATCGGGTCAGCGGGATACCGGCCCGGGAATATAATCAAATTCCGTTTTTTGAAAATTGTCATTTTCTGATACTTCCTCACCCATAAAGTGCCTTGGTAGGGTATTGTTCTGTGTTAGTATAAATCCGAAATTTGCACCGGGGTGGGAAACGCAGTTTCACCCTTTTTTGAAATGGTACACCTAAAGTACCTTAGTGAGGTATTGTTCTGTGTTTGAAAAAAAACGTACTTTATATTGGGTCAGGGGGGAGTCCGGCCCGGGAATAAAATCAAATTCTGTTTTCCAAAAATAATCATCCTTTTATACTCCATCACCTTTAAAGTTCCAAGCTGAGGTATTGTTCCATGTTTTTTAAAATCTGAAATTTGCTATAGACCCATCTGTTTTGGGGTGATGGTGCCCACAATACAACTTTTTAGAACATTGCTCTACATTTTATAAAATCAGAACTTTAAATTGAGTCGGAGGATACTCATCCTGAGAGATTTCTCTTCTTGTCATTTACTCCGTTTTATTCTTAATTATCGGTTTCCCTTTTTAAATTCCCTTTGTTCTATAAGCTGTTTAATCCCTGCCTTCTCTTTCAATGTGCAGTATTTTAACCCTACATTAATAGGATAATGTATAAAATTTAATGAGCATAGCATATAATAGTTAATGTGTGCAGACTTATCCCCATGCTGAAATAAAGGTTAACTCATTACTTCACAAAAACACAGCTACACATTATTCGTCGTAACAAAACAGGTAAATTTTTTTCAGCCTTCACAAGCCTTTGCTTTTCATCCGGCTCATTTCTTTGTGTTAAGGTTAGGAAAGAAAAAAGAGATTTTAAAATCTAAATAGAAAATATGTTCGCATATGCCTAGCCGTTATGCTCCATAAATGCCGAAATTGAGGTATTGTTTTGTATTTAAAACAATCCGAACTTTGAATTGGGGTGGGGGCGCAGCCCCCCGTCCATAATGGGTATAGTGCCCCACAAAGTACCGTGATGAGGTATTGTTCCATGTTTTAGAAAATTCGAACTTTACACCGGGGTGGGAAACGCAGTTTCCCCTTTTTTTGAAGTAGTACCTATAAAGTGCCTTAATGCGGTATTGTTTTGCATCCCTAAATTTCATATCTTTATATCGGGTCAGCGGGATACCGGCCCGGGAATAAAATCAAGTTCCGCTTTCCGAAAATTTTCATCCTCTTACACGCTCACCCATAAAGCACCTTGGTAGGGTATTGTTTTGTGTTTTCAGAAATCCGAAATTTGCACCGGGGTGGGAAACGCAGTTTCCCCCTTTTTTGAAATGGTACACCTAAAGTACCTTAGTGAGGTATTGTTTCGCATCCCTAAATTTCATATCTTTATATCGGGTCAGCGGGATACCGGCCCGGGAATATAATCAAATTCTGTTTTTTGAAAATTATCATTTTCTTTTACTCTCACTCATAAAGTACCAAGCCGGGGTATTGTTCCGTGTTTCAAAAAAAACGAACTTTGAATTGGGTCAGGGGGATACCAGCCCGGGAATATAATCAAATTCCGTTTTTTGAAAATTATCATTCTGTTTTTTTAAAATTATCATTCTCTGATGCTCCCTCTCCCATAAAGCACTATTATGATGTATTGTCTCAAGTTTATATATTTTAAAAATTTGCTGTAAGGCTAGATCAGTAGTTCCCCGTCTGATTGAGGGTGGTACCCACTAAATATTATGATAAAGTATGGCTTTATGTTTCACTGACATCAAAACCTAACCTGAACTAAAAAACGCAGTTTTTTTGAAATTTTACTCACAAAGAATCCTTTCCGGCGGTATTGAGAAAAATCTTGTCTTATAGAAACACTATCTCAGTTTCTATTTTTGCAAAATGACGGTACATAGCCATCACACCACAATATTTTTCTATGGATAAATCTACCGCACGTTTAAATTTTTGATGATTGGCTTCTTCAACCTTTACCCTATATACAACTTTAATATTGTCGTAAACTTTAGGATGCTCCGTGGTAAGGCGTGCTATTGTAGTTATGCTAAATTCCAAAAATGAAACTTGCATCTTCGTTAAAATTGAGACAACATCTATTCCGGTACAACCGGCCAATGAGGCCAGCATCAATTTCTTAGGACTTGGGCCACCGGGCAGCTCACTTTCTGAACTATCCATTACGATAGAAAAATTATCAATATCACTGGTAAACTGCATACCTGTGTTGAGTTGGGTGGTAATTATATGCTCCATATTTGTATTTTTTTGCTTATTGTGCTGATTTTTAAGCTAATTTAGCCATCAAAAGTTGCTTTTTCGCCCTGGTTCCTTTACTTGTGCACATTTTTTTAAAATTATACGTTTCACTCTCATTTTATTACAAGATTTTTCTTACCTTTGCATCCCGAAAAATTCGGGAATAAATTTTAGCACAATGGCAAGAGTATGTCAGGTTACAGGGAAAAAGCCGATGACTGGGAATAAAGTTTCGCATTCGAATATTAAAACCAAACGCCGCTTTTTACCTAACCTTCAAACAAAACGCTATTTCCTGGCGGAAGAAAACAGATGGATTACATTAAAAGTATCTTCTGAAGCAATTCGTACAATCAATAAAAACGGTTTAATGACTGTGGTAAAAGAAATGCGCGCAGCAGGAAATAAAATTTAATAAGCGATAAAATTCTTTAATAATGGCAAAGAAAGGAAACAGGGTTCAGGTAATTATGGAATGTACAGAACATAAAACCAGCGGAATGCCTGGTACTAGTCGTTACATCACTACCAAGAATAAAAAAAACACACCTGAAAGACTTGAGTTAAAAAAGTTTAACCCAATTTTGAAAAAGGTTACTGTTCACAAAGAAATTAAATAATCCATTCCGCCGTATAATGGCGATAAACTGATATATCATGGCAAAAGCAGCTAAAACCGCGATTAAAACTAAAGACCAAAAGGCAGCAGCCGAAGCAAAAAATTGGACTAAGGTTATAAAAACTGTGCGTAGCCCCAAAACCGGCGCATATACTTTTAAAGAAGCTATTATCCACAAAGACAAGGTGAAAGAATTCCTGAATCAATAATGCGTTTCTAAAATATATTTAGCCTCCTTAAGGAGGCTTTTTTATTACCAGCACAACACACTCATTTTTGGTAATTTTGCACCCACAATAAATAAGTATGGGATTTTTTGATAAACTTTTTAAGAAGAAGGAACAACAGGAACAAGTTTCAAAAGGGTTGGAAAAAACAAGAGAAGGATTTTTCTCTAAAATCAGCAAGGCTATTGTTGGTAAAAGCACGGTAGATGCAGATGTTTTAGATAACTTGGAAGAGGCTTTAGTGGGGGCAGATGTTGGTATCGAAACAACGGTTAAAATAATTGAACAAATTGAAAGAAGAGTTTCTCGGGATAAATACCTTAATGTAACGGAACTGAATGGAATTTTAAGAGAGGAAATTGAAAATATCCTTGTTAGCGCACCGGCAGATACTTCTTATGAAAATTTTGAACTTCCCACATCACATAAACCTCATGTTATTTTGGTTGTTGGTGTAAATGGAGTAGGTAAAACTACTACCATTGGCAAACTGGCTCATAATTTTAAGCTGGCTGGCAAACAGGTGCTATTAGGCGCTGCTGATACTTTTAGAGCTGCAGCTGTAGATCAACTTACTATATGGAGCGAAAGAACCGGAGTTTCTATTGTTAAAAAGGAAATGGGAAGTGACCCCGCTTCAGTGGCATATGATGCTGTACTGTCTGGCGTGGCAAAAGATGTGGATGTTATTTTAATTGATACTGCCGGAAGATTACATAATAAAACCCACTTGATGGATGAATTGGTGAAGATTAGACGGGTAATTCAAAAGGTAATTCCTAATGCACCACATGAAGTGTTGCTTGTTTTGGATGGAAGTACCGGACAAAATGCAGTTGAGCAAGCAAAGCATTTCACCGCCGCAACTGACGTAACAGCATTGGCAATTACTAAGTTAGATGGAACAGCAAAGGGAGGTGTAGTGCTGGCTATTGCCAATCAATTTGCCATTCCTGTAAAGTTTATTGGCGTTGGCGAAAAGGCCGATGATTTACTGGTCTTTGATAAAAGACAATTCGTAAATGGATTTTTCCCTGAGGTATCTTAACGAATTATTATTACACCATTAACAGCAATACAACATATTTATGAGGAAATTTACAGTACACTTTTTAAAATTAAAGTTTTTCTCATAAGCAGTTAGTTTTGGTAAATGGCGCCCCTGGTCTCAGGGGTGCTTCTTTTATAACCCACCTATATCCCCTTAATTACTTTTGATTAAATATAACCAATAGCTTTGTTAGTATCAGGTGATGATAAATACACATCGTTGCTTATCCTTTGCTATAATTTTAATTTTACTTTATGGCTTATCTCTTTTCTCCATTAACTATTCGTGGTGTAACCCTCCCTAATAGGTTGGTTGTTTCACCTATGTGTCAGTATAGTTCAATAGATGGATTTGTAAATGATTGGCATCTGGTGCATTTAGGTAGCCGCGCTATTGGTGGGGCAGGATTGGTTTTTACTGAGGCTGTAGCAGTTTCGCCCGAAGGACGAATTTCTCCGGGAGACTTAGGTTTGTGGGATGATACGTTTATTCAAGGCCTGAGTGGTATCACTTCTTTTATAAAAGAACATAATGCCGTACCGGGTATCCAACTTGCACATAGCGGACGGAAAGGAAGCACTACACCCCCGTGGCATGGGATAAAGAAAATGAGACCCAATGACGGAGGCTGGCCGGTTATTGCACCTTCGTCTATCCCTTACCGTAGTACTGATTCATTGCCGGAAGAAATGACCATAAAAGAAATAAACAGTTTGGTAGCCGATTTTACTTCTGCCGCACAAAGAGCTGTTGATGCAGGTTTTGATGTGATTGAAGTACACGCTGCCCATGGTTATCTTATTCATGAATTCTTATCTCCATTAAGTAATAATCGCACCGATGATTATGGTGGCTCATTTTTAAATAGAATTCGGTTTTTGCTTCAGGTTGTTGAAACAATACGTAAAGTGATACCAGATACTTTGCCCTTGTTTGTGCGTATATCTGCTACTGATTATGTTACGGGAGGTTGGACCGTTGAAGAGTCTGTTGAATTGGCAAGCATTTTAAATAATATAGGAGTAGATTTGATAGATTGCTCATCCGGGGGTATTATACCCGGTGTGCATATTCAAACTTTCCCCGGATATCAGGTATCTTTTGCAGCAACTATTAAGAAGGCAGGGATTCTTACAGGAGCTGTTGGACTTATTACTGATGCCCATCAGGCAGAGGAGATTTTGAATGCTGGTAATGCTGATTTGATTTTTATGGCAAGAGAGATGTTGAGAAACCCATATTTTCCAATTATTGCAGCAGAACAATTGAGTGTGCCCATATCATGGCCACAACAATATGAACGAGCAAAGAAAAAATAAAAAGAATAACATGAAAGATATTTCCACCATTATTAGAAACCGAAGGGCAATAAAGCCTAAGGCGATGAAGGAGGGTAGTGTGGTGCCTAAGGAAGTAATTGTTGAGGTGCTTGAAAATGCAATATGGGCACCAAATCATGGCAAGACAGAACCCTGGCACTTTTTAGTTTATACCGGCAATGCACTTAAGCACTTTTGTGGGTTGCATGCTGATGTATATAGGCAAGGAGCCGGTGATAAATTTAATGATGCAAAATATAATGCATTGGCTAATTGGTATAAAACTGTTGGATGTATGATTGTGGTCTTACATCGGCGAAGCAGCCAATCGCGTATTCGTGAAAATGAGGAGCGGGAGGCGGTTGCCTGTGCAGTACAAAATATGTGGCTTACTGTAGAAGCATATAACTACGCGGGTATGTGGGCTACAGGCGGGGGTACCTATATGCCAGAAATAATAGAAATACTTCCGATGGAACACAATGATCACCTAATGGGTTTCTTTTTGATAGGAGAGCGAAGCGTTGATGGGATGCCCGGAATAAGAAAGCCGTTGAATGATAAAGTAAGCTGGATGGAGGAGTGATATTTCAAACCTACTAATAAAATGTTTTAATCAATAAAATGATTAAACCATAAACCAGGGTAGTTACAAAAATGCCTTTAGCAGTATGGTCTCGTTTGGTGTTTATATAAATGGTGAATAATACCGCATTAAGCAATAAAGAAATGCTGAGTGCTGCAGATAGCGTACGATAGCCTTGTTCCCTTAGCATATAAGAAAAACTCTCACTAAAAGAGAATCCGGCAAACTTATACACCTTAAATAAAATTAACCCTCCGATAGGTACAATAGTGCCCAAAATAACGCCAAATAGAAAATTATCTTTCTTGAACATTAGCCAAATAAATTATTTTTTTCCAGTTCAGCTTTTAATTTATAATTAGTAAGGTCGAATTGAACGGGTACAACACTCACATATTTTTTTTGTAATGCATATACATCCGAGTCACGTGCCTTATCAAAGTTTACAAACTTACCGGTAAGCCAATAATATTTCTTACCCTGTGGGTCAACACGCTCATCAAAATCTTCTTCATATTTTGCATAAGCTTGTTTGCATACTTTAATTCCTCGTAATTCGCTAAGCGGAATAGGAGGGATATTTACATTAAGTAAAAAATGCTTACTTATTTTCTTTGCTAAAATCCTACTTACCATTTTGTGAACTACATATTTCGAAGCAGTAAAATCTGCCTCGTACCTGTAATCAAGTAATGAAAAACCTATGCTTGGAATACCTTCTATACTTGCTTCCATAGCCGCCGACATAGTGCCGCTATAAATTACATTTATACTATGATTAGCACCGTGGTTAATACCACTTAAACATAGGTCTGGCTTTCTTCTTAGAATTTTATCTACTGCTAATTTTACACAATCTACAGGTGTGCCGCTGGTTTGCCACGCTTCTACATCACCAAACAAATTCATCTTGTTCATCCGTAATGGCTCCCCAATAGTAATTGCATGTCCCATTCCACTTTGTGGTTTCTCCGGGGCTACTACTACCACCTTGCCAAGCTCTTTAACAGCAGCAACTAAATTATGAATACCAGGTGAAGTAATGTCATCATCGTTAGTAATTAAAATAAGCGGTTTATTTGAAGTCTTCGGCATAAAATGTAACCTGTTGAAAAAATTAAAATGGGAATAACTGACGACCTACCTCACGGAAAGGCCAGGGAATTGAAATTAATACAATAAGCAATGCTAATCCAGAAAATATCAATGATTTCTTATGTTTAGAAATATCAGTTGTGGCTCGCTTTACTGCGGATCTGCTGATGTGTACTAAAGCCCAGGCTAATAACATCATTAATGCATGCTCAATGGTAAAAAATCTAATAATCGGGTCTTTCATCACGGTTCCCATACCTTCTTTGAGATAATCGAACCAGCCATTTGTCATGTATAAAATCATTCCAAATAAAAGTTGAATATCGAATGATATCATAAAGAATAAACTCATCCTGTTATTTCGTCGGGTATAAGGTTTGTTACCTGTAATACCTTTAATGGCATCCATTATTGCCAAAATACCAAATAGCAACACAAACCAACGTAATAAACTATGGATAATTAGTATAGCAGCCATGAACATGAATTTTTGCAAATGTAAGCCCCAGTTCGTTAAGGACAATAAAAAACGGCCGGGATAACCGGCCGCTCTTTATTTAGTGGATTGTTTGTTTATTTTTTTACAATCTTTTTGGTAAACTTATCGCCACCGGAAGTAACTTCCAATACATAAGTACCAATGGGGAGTCTGGAAATATCACTGATAATTACGATATTCTCTCCGCTATTTAATGAAATCTTACGATTTGCTACTTCACGTCCGTCTAAGGCTACAATGCGAGCAGTAGCAATAGCATCTAATCTGCTGGTAATAGACATTTTTACGTGGTCTGCAAATGGATTAGGATAAACACTGAATGTGTTCACATTAATATTGCCATCCAAGCGTAAAGCAATTATTTTAGAATAAGTACTCTTACCACTGAAATCAACTGAATTTAAGCGATAGTAAATAATACGAGCTGAAGTATTCAAATCATCAGTAAAGTCATAGTTCTGGCGAATAGAAGTGGTACCGCTACCCATCACTGTTCCGCGAGAAGAGAAATGGATGCCGTCTTCACTACGCTCTACAATAAAGTAATCATTATTAATCTCTGATTCAGTACTCCATTTAACCAAACCATTGCGATTATTATTGATCAGTGAGGCAGTAAATGTTCCTAATTTCACATCAAGTGGGCCACCACCCGGATTAATCACAGCAGTACCATCGTCAGTAAATGCATCACCACTCTGTGAATTAGCATAAATACGTGCAGTGTTGATTACAGATCCTGGAATAGCAGGAGCGTTCATTTTGAAACGAATAGTATAAGTTTCTCCAACTGCAAACTCACCACCTTGAGTTGAAGTTGCACCTACACCAATATTGAATTTCAAGTATTGTTTTCCGTTTGCCGTAGCTAACTTAGCAATGTCGCCATCTGCTGCATCAGTTTTAAATCCTGCAGTTACACCCGGAGCATATACAATCTCCATACTGCCCGGAACATAAGTCATATTTGAAGGCAAGGTATCAACAATTACTGTGTTGTAAGCTACTCCAGGGCCATTATTCACACCACTTAAAGTATAAGTTACTTGCTCATAAGATTCTAATTCACCATCGTTACCTGCATCTTCAACTGTTTTATTTAACTCAATCAACGGATCTTTCATTTTAATCATGAAAGTAAATGCGCTGGGGAAATATTGGTCAGCCTCAGTACCAAAGGTAATATTAACTGAAGTTGCATTTGGTTGAATACCATAACCACTACCTACATAAACCTCATCAATGTCAATTCCCATTTGATTATAGTAATTAGGGCTTTTTGTAGTTACATAAGCACCATTACGAGTAATTGAACCATTCCAAAAGTTGGTTACAGGATTAGTAGCATTTGATACTGAAGTATTATTTATTTTTAAATAATCACCGGCAGGGTTTGAAGCAGTTGCGCCCAGGCTACCATCACCTTCCCACGCCATAACAGCCATTACTGCATCTTGAGCAGCAAGAGGATTATTAGGAACATTTAAACCGGTAAGTGTAACATTAGCAACAACCGGATTGCTTCCGTTACTGTAAACTTGTGAAAACCCATCGTACACACGAATACTGTTATAAGGTTGTGTTTGGTTTTCGTAGGCAACTACAATAGCCCAACCACCATAACGACCACCACCGGAAACAGAACCTGTAGTAACAGGTACATCAGCTACGAAGTAAGTGCCATAACCTCCCAACTGAACAAAGGCAGTAATATCCACATAAGCTTGATAAGCTCTTTCTGAAGAACCGGAAATTAAAAACTGATCAACGTTTGCAGCAGGAGCAGTGGCAGTTGAGTAGTTGCCAATTGCGCCTTTTCTGATTTTGATCTTACGTAAAGTATCCGGGTTGTTGTTTACGGTAGAATTAGAAATACGACCGCCCCAGTACAAACGAGCAAATTTAATAGTGTTTGTTCCTGATGGTAAAGATAAATCTGCCGAAGTTGAATTTTTGGTACTAGGGTCAGTGTCCATGTCAGCATGGCTCATGTTGTTGTTGTCATTTCCATACTGAGTATGACCAATACCGCCTTGACCATTATTGGAATCACCAATCTCGTTCATCTTGGTAAGATCAACAGTACCATTACTTTTTACAATGTGTAAACTGGTATTGCCAATCATGGTAACACCACCCTTGATGTTCTCAGAATAAATAAGAGAGTAATTTCTAACTGAGGTTTGAGCAGAAGCAACAAAACTGAATGAAGTAATGGCAACTGCAAGTGCAATTCTTGAGGTAAAATTAGTAAGCATTTTTTTAATTTTTAGATTAGAAAAATGGCTCACAGGAAAAAAGGAAGCTAATAATGGCTTTAAATGGAATTAGGAGGTAAGTGGTACTTTTCGAAAGATAGGTTGGATTGTGAAGTAACCTTAAATTGTTGGCTAAACTTCAGCATCACAAATATACATTCACAGATTCCATATTTGCAAGCTTTTTGGAAATTATTTTTTTAAATAATTGAATTTCATTAAATAGTTATATTTATATATATTAAAAATTGAAGCGTTATTTTCCTTCCTATATAAAAAACAATAAAATAAAAATTTGGATAAACTAAAAGGTTTAGTATATTTGTGCTAATTAAATTAGTTTAACTATGTCACAAGCTGGTCGCAATCTAAAGTACTTGCGTAAACTTAGAGGGTGGACGCAAGAGGAGTTTGCTATTAAACTCAATATAAAAAGATCGTTAATAGGAGCGTATGAAGAAGAACGGGCTGATCCAAGATTGGATGTATTGGAATTAGTGAGCGATATTTTTAAGTTTTCGTTAGATGAGTTATTGCTAAAAGACCTTGCTAATACAGGAGATAGTTATTGGATGAAAAGGCGGAATATGAAATTGGCTCAGCAAGGTGAAAAGAATCTTATTCACTTTGTTCCGGTTAAGGCTGCTGCCGGATACCTGGCAGGATATGCTGATAGTGAGTTTATTGACGAATTGAATACGTTTACCTTGCCTATGTTGAGCGGAGGCAATTACCGGGCTTTTGAAATTATTGGAGATAGTATGCTTCCTACCCCAAGTGGCAGTATTATTGTTGGACAAAAGGCACCTTCTCTTGATGATGTAAAAAATGATACTCCTTGTATTGTTGTAAGCAAGAGCGAAGGTATTGTTTATAAGAGAGTTGTAAAAAACAATAGAAGTAAAAATAAAGTATCCCTGGTTAGTGATAATCCAGTTTACCAGCCTTATCAGGTAAACGCTGAAGATATTGCCGAAATATGGCAGGCTCAGTTAGTAATTGGTAAAGTTGCAGAACAGCAAAGGTGGGATGTGAATTCTTTGGCAAATCTTGTGAATAATTTACAAAACCAAGTTAGCTCCCTTAAGAAAAAGATGAATTAATATTGAAGAGTAAAACAAATACATCGAATAATAATTTAAAAAATGTACCATGATTAAAATGCAAATTATCGGTAATCTGGGTAAAGATTGCGTTGTAAAGGAGTTTGGTGAAAGAAAGGTAATTAACTTTAGTGTTGCCCATACTGAGAAGTATAAAAAGGCAGATGGTTCTCGTGAAGAGAAAACAATTTGGGTTGAATGCGCTTATTGGACAGACCGTACTGCTATTTCTCAATACCTACTTAAAGGTAAAATGGTATATGCAGAAGGTACCCCGGAAGTAGATGGATATCTTAATAAAGACGGTAAGCCTTCCGCTACGCTTAGAATGCGTGTTCAAAATATTCAATTACTTGGTGGAGCAGGATTAGATTCAAATCCATCTTCAGATTCTAATAGAGGCTTTAAACAATTGGCTCCTGCAAGCAATACTGGTGTTTCAGATGCTCCATCCACTGTAGCAGTGGTAACTGATGACGGTGGCGTGCCTGATGATTTGCCGTTTTAGTGTTAAACCCAGGTTAGTAAAATAAGAATAAAAAAAGCTGTTTCTAAATTTAGAAACAGCTTTTCCGTTTAGCAACCTAATTAAGCATTTATAAATCATTCTTTTTTCACGCCTACTAACTATTACCCTTGAACTATTTTGAAGATTCAGGTAATTTAAGTCCTAGTATAAATATGATTAAATGAATCGTTGAAAAGATAAATGCTATATACATTAAAGTACGGTCAGCGTCAAATCCTACAGTTACCTGATGTAAAATACCGGCAACTATCAACAACACACAGGCTACAATACTAACGATACGGGCTATCCTCATCCCATGCCTTTTATTTGTACCATCTCCCAAATGACTATTCTTTGCTCCATATACAAGATATATATCCATCCCAATCAGCATCCATACCAATAGCCTAATCCATGTATCCATTGGTAAAAATACCATCATAAATAAACACACCCCAATGCCCAGAATAGGAACAAGAGGAACCAGCGGTGTTTTAAACGCACGGGGTAAGTCAGGCATTTTTACTCTCATTACCCACACGCCAAGACATACAAGGATGAAGGCAAATAGGGTGCCGATACTTGTCATTTCTCCAACCACACGTGCAGGAACAAATGCAGCAAATAAACTCACAAATACCATGAACATTAAATTGCTTCTTGATGGTGTTTGGGTATGTGTATTTATATGTGAAAATACTTTTGGTATTAATCCATCCTTACTCATGCTATAAAATACCCGAGATTGTCCAAGTAGCATAACTAAAATTACTGAAGAATATCCGGCAAGAATAGCTACAACAATTGCCCTGTTAAGCCATGGATAGTCGGGTTGAATAATGCCATTAATATCCGGGTGTCCCATGTGTTCAATAGCCACAGCTACCGGAGCAATACCATCTTTTCCTGCAAAAGAATGATAACTGGTAACGCCTGTCATTACGTGGGCAAATAATAAATACAATATTGTGCAAATGGCTAAAGAACCTAAAATACCAATTGGCATATCTCGTTTGGGATTTTTTGCTTCTTGTGCGGCTGTACTTACTGCATCGAACCCTATATATGCAAAAAATACAATGGCAGCGGCGCGAATTACACCGCTAAAGCCAAATTCACCAAAGGAGCCTGTATTGTCGGGAATGTAAGGGTTAAGATTTTCACTTCTAATATATTTCCATCCCAAGATAATAAATGTAAGTACCACAGATACTTTGAGTGCAACAATAATGGCATTTACAATTGCACTTTCCTTGGTACCTTTTACCAGCAATAAACTCATTAATACAATAATAAATACTGCCGGAAGATTGATAAGGCCACCTTCCCAAGGGCCTGCAGAAAGTTCGGGAGGAAGATGAACCCCAAATCCTTCAAGGAACTTTGCGAGGTAACGGCTCCAGCTTATTCCAACGGTAGCTGCACCCACAGCATATTCCAAAACCAAATCCCATCCTATAATCCATGCAATGAACTCTCCCATGGTAGCATATGAATAGGTATATGCACTGCCTGCTACCGGAATCATAGATGAGAACTCTGCATAACATAAGCCGGCAAATAAACATCCCAATGCAGCTACAATAAATGATAAGGTAATTGCAGGGCCGGCATGATTAGCAGCCGCCATTCCGGTTATTGAAAATAATCCTGCACCAATTATTGCTCCAATGCCTAATGCTATTAAACCCCAAGGACCTAATGTTCTCTTTAATGTGTGCTCGCCTGATTCTGATGCTTCACTCAAAAGAGCCTTCATAGGTTTCCTGACAAATAAACTCATTTTAGTAGTATTAGTAAATGATTATAGTGGAAAAATAAGAAAATAATTTACTCTATGTAGAACTAAAATGTTTTTTTTAGCAAAATGCTCGGTTTCGTTTGATATAATTTGGGTGTTTGCTTAATAGATTGCACCTTTAAATTTGTTTAAATAAATTTTAGGGTGCAGGTTCAATACTTTAGTTTTATCGTTCAATACGGCTGCTTATGAATAAAAGAACTGCAGGGTTTTTATCATTAATCACATTTACCCTGTTGGCCTTGGCTTATTTTTTACACTTGAATAAATGGGTTGAATTGCCATCTCTATTACTAGCTATAGTAAGATGGCTATTCATTGCTTCAATAGTAATCTATGCCATTTTCAAGCGTTCATTAACTACCTGGATTCTTACCAGCATGGTGATTGGAATTGAAATTGGAATGGATTTTCCTGCTTTTTCTCAAAACCTAAAAGTATTAAGCAACATATTCTTAAGGCTGGTAAAAACAATTATTGCACCTATTTTATTTGCTACATTGGTTGTTGGTATTGCAGGCCATTCCAATCTTAAACAGGTGGGTCGCATGGGATGGAAGTCCATTGTATATTTTGAGGTGGTTACTACACTTGCCCTTATTATTGGTTTGGTAGTAATTAATGTAACCGGTGCTGGAAGAGGAATTGAAGTGCCGCCGGGTTTACATGAAACGCTTCCTGATGTGAAGCCACAAGGATGGCAGGAGGTGATTTTACATATTTTTCCTGAAAACTTTGTCAAATCTATTTACCATGGTGATGTTTTACCTATTGTAATTTTTAGTGTAATCTTTGGTATTGCATTAGCTATGGTTCGTCCGGATAAAAGAAAGCCGATGCTTGAATTTAGTGAGAGCCTGGCTGAGGTAATGTTTAAGTTTACTAATATCATTATGTATTTCGCGCCCTTTGGCGTAGGTGCTGCTATTGCTGTAACTGTTGGGCACTTAGGGTTAGATATTTTGGGCAATTTATTTAGGCTGCTGTTGGATTTATATTTAGCGCTTACCATCTTTATGTTGGTTGTTTTATTGCCGGTGGCACTCATCATTAAAATTCCTATAATCAATTTTATAAAGGCGGTATCAGAACCTGTATCCATTGCCTTTGCTACCACTAGTTCAGAGTCTGCCTTGCCTAAAGCAATGGAGAATATGGAAAAGTTTGGAGTTCCCGGAAAAATTGTATCATTTGTGTTGCCTACCGGATATACTTTTAATTTGGATGGCACTACACTTTATCTTTCGTTGGCTTCTATTTTTGTAGCACAAGCAGCTGGTATTGATTTGTCTTTTGGAGAGCAAATTGTGATGGGGCTCACGTTGATGCTAACAAGTAAAGGCGTTGCAGGCGTGCCACGAGCTTCATTAGTTATTTTACTGGGTACTGCGGCTTCATTCAATTTGCCCCTTTGGCCAATAATGGCAATTTTGGGAATAGATGAATTAATGGATATGGCGCGTACTTCAGTTAATGTAATTGGAAATACACTGGCAAGCTGTGTGGTGGCAAGATGGGAGGGAGAGTTTGATGATGAAAAAGCTAAAAATTTTATTCCGGACTAATAAAGTTTTATTGCCGTTAACAAATCCGGCTCATTTAATCCGTCTTTTTTATCGTTTATTTGCACATGGAATTTAAAGACTTGCTTAACCCACAATTTTACATTGATATGGGTGGGCTTTGGATGGTACTGTTTATCGTATTTGCCGAAACAGGATTGTTTGCAGGTTTCTTCCTCCCGGGCGACTCCTTACTTTTTGTTAGTGGTATCTTTAGTGTTAAACTTATGCGGAGCATTGGGCTGGATATGGGGAATAATTTCCTGGATGTTTTTATGCTTTCTTCATTAGTTGCAGTTGCAGGTATATTGGGAAATATGGTGGGTTTTTGGTTTGGAAAAAAATCAGGACCTATGCTATACAAAAAGAAAGATTCGTTCTTCTTTAAACAAAAGTATCTACAAAAGGCACATGACTTCTATGAAGAAAAGGGTGGCTTTACTATTGTGATAGCCCGGTTTCTGCCTATTATCCGCACCTTTGCCCCCATAGTGGCAGGAATTGTAAAAATGGATTGGAAGAAGTTTATGATGTATAATGTTATCGGTTCCATAGCTTGGGCTTTTTCAATCATTTTTGCAGGCTTTTATCTCAATGAATTTTTGGTAAATAAATATGATTTTCATCTTGAAAAACATCTTGAAATCATTGTGCTGATCTTGGTGGTTATTACTACAGGCCCGGTTATTTATAAAATGTTTTTTGCTAAAGATTCCAAGAGTAAAGTGGGTGAAATGAAATAATCTTTCTGTTGAAAAAGATTTTAGTAATACGACTCTCTTCGATAGGTGATATCGTTCTGATAACACCGGTATTCAGATGTCTTAAAAAACAATTACCGGATGCAGAGATTCATTTTGCGACAAAGGAATCTTTTAAAATGGTAACATCATCAAATCCTTATATTGATAAGTTCCATTATTTCTCAGGTAATTTAAGTGTACTGATTGATCAACTCAAAGCTGAAAATTTTGATTTTATCGTTGATCTTCACAATAATATTCGCAGCATTCGAATTAGAAAGGCATTGAATAAAAGGTGTTCAGTTGTAAATAAATTGAATATTCGAAAATTTTTATTGAATGAATTTTCAATTGATGTAATGCCCGGAAGGCATATCACTAGCCGAAGCCTCGACACCCTTAAACCATTAGGGGTTACAGATGATGGCCTTGGCTTGGATTATTTTATTCCTACAGAAGATAAAGTAACCATTTCTGATATCCCTACCTCACATCATGCCGGATATATTGTTTATGTATGTGGCGCTACCTACCAATGTAAGAAATTGCCATTACAGAAAATGAAAGAATTGTGTGCTAAGATTAATCATCCCATTATCCTAATTGGCGGTAAAAATGATGCAGATGAAGCAGCGAAAGTGGCAGCGGTTGACCCCGTAAAAATTTACAATGCTTGCGGCAAGTTTAATATCAATGAATCGGCTGATATTGTTAAGAAAGCTAAGGTGGTAATTGCGCATGATACGGGGTTTCAGTATATTGCCTGTGCTTTTCAGCGGCCTGTGGTTGCACTTTGGGGTTGTACCTCTCCGAGGTTAGGCTTCGGAGCGTATTATGGAGAGCGCTTTCTTCAAAAAAATGGCAGTGATTTTTATATAGATATTTGTCTCGATTTATATTGCCAGCCGTGCAGTAAGGGTACTGATCATTGCCCACTTGAACACTTTCACTGTATGGAAAAAATTTCTATTAACAAAGTGGTGCAGGAAGTGCATAGAAGGTTGTATAGATAATGCATGGATAGGTAGATGCTTTATTCTGATTTTCCATGCTGCAATATGTAACCATACAACTACTTAAATTTTATTGAACCTAATTGATTTGTGGTTTGTATTTTATCTTTCCTTTTATAATGCTATTACAAGAATTGAATGTAAAATTTGTTATTAACAGGAAACACTACTCAAAATTTCCAGGATGCTTACATCACATTAAAAAGTGATGGGTTGGCTGTTAGAAAACTAAATTCGGATTAATAGAAACACCGGAAATCCCTCAGGTATATGCATTGTAAATCCCCCCAAAAAAACCGATGAGTAGCTATCGTTCCCGCCCTAAAGTAAATTTTAAAAATATTGAAACTTGAGACAATACTTCACAACAGTGCTTTATGAGTGAGGGAGTATCAGAGAATGATAATTTTCAAAAAACAGAATTTGATTATATTCCCGGGCCGGTATCCCCCTGACCCAATTCAAAGTTCGTTCTTTTTCAAACACAGAACAATGCCTCATCACGGTACTTTGTAGGTACTACCCCAAACAGACGGGGAACTGGCGTTCCCACCCTAAGCAAATTTCGGAATTTTGGAAACACGAGACAATACCTCGGCTTGGTACTTTATGAGTGAGAGTAAAAGAGAATGATAATTTTCAAAAAACAGAATTTGATTTTATTCCCGGGCCGGTATCCCGCTGACCCAATTTAAAGTTCGTTCTTTTTAAAACACAGAACAATACCTCATCATGGTACTTTGTAGGTACTACCCCAAACAGACGGGGAACTATCGTTCCCTCCCTAAGCAAATTTCGGAATTTTGGAAACACGAGACAATACCTCGGCTTGGTACTTTATGGGGTAAATTTAAAAAAAGGGGAAACTGCGTTTCCCTCCCCGGTTTAAAGTTCGCATTTTTTAAAACACAGAACAATACCTCAGTCTGGTACTTTACGGGTGAGGGAGTATCAGAGAATGATAATTTTCAAAAAACAGATTTTATCAAAGTCGCATTTGGATAGCATTGAGTATTGAAGTTCAGAAATTCCATATTTCTTTGCGTCCAACACATCTTTCGCTCCTTTTATTTTCTTACCACTAAATAGCTTATCTAAGGTCATATTCGCAAAGTCATCGGCACTCATTTTCTTAACGCCTAAAATGTCCATTACATTATTCCAATACTCCTTTATCAGTTCGCCAAGCTTTGCCAACTTACTTCCTTTCTCTGCTTTGGCTATCCTTTCTTGCCAATTCACCGCACCCTTCGCTCCGGTTAGCCTACTATAAACTTCATCAGCTATTTGACTATCCGTTTTTAAGTTAGCATAGTTGGGGTCGTTCTTTACTTCGTTCCATAGCTTCGTGCCTTTAACCGCCGCAACCATCCTATTCCATAGCTTAGGATTAGTCTTTTGTATAACTTGGTTGAATAAATGCGTATGTTCGTGGATAGGAGTGTTTGCATTTAGCTTTTCAGGATTAAGATACATTGAGCCATCAGGCAAAACTGCACCGTAAACCGTGCCATCAGGGTATTGCATAAATTTGTAAATTATATATGGCTGCCCGTTTAGCTCCAATTTTTTAAAACGCCATTCTCTATCTATGACAGTTTCTTCTGTTGAAAAAAAAGATTTACCATCTGTCGAATAACCAATTAAACCATCTGAATAAGTTTTTATTGTGATTTTTCTTTTTACTTCTTCTTTGAACTTTCTTTCTATATCGGTTTTATCTTCAAGGTTCAGCCTCTGGGCAACAAAAACCAAAGCATCTTGATAAGTTCTAAAATCATTTTCGCTCTCTACATAATTTGTTATATATCCTTGTGGTTTCGCATGGTCAGATACTCTAAAACTTTCCCCATTATTAATTTGGAAATAATCACTCCCCCATTTATGCGATAAATTTTCAGTAAACTCTATTCCTCTTTCCTTTAATATTCTTATAAAATCTACTCTATCTTTTACACTTGATAAATCAATTTCCCATCCTTTTAATTTTTCTTTTGCTTTGTCTTTACTTAGAATTTTATTAGGTTCAATACTAAACCGAACATTATCAATCTCCTTATCCGATATTGGATTTTCAAAGTTTTTGATTATCTTTGAAGTAGCGTTTGAGAGTTCAGTAACCTCAGCGGAATTGAACCGCTGTTTGCTTAACCATTCAGACGCTCTTTTTTTGTCTATATATGCCGCTTCATTATTAGCAATAGACCTTACAATCTGACTGTTATTTTTTGGATATACACTTCTTACATCATTTATTTGTATGCTTTTTTTGTTTTGTGTATCTACTTCTAATGCAACTACAAAGTTTTTCCCCTGATGTTCCAATTCGGTAAAGATTACTTTTCTACCGGGCATTGTACTACTGTCAAATACCGCTATCGGGTTTTGTACTGCTCTGCTTAAATCTTTTACATTTTGTAAATCAAATGGGTGTTCTTTTTGTTTTGACTTGCCCTCTAATAATGATGATGAAAGTTCAATCGGTAAATCCTCAATACCGCTTGCTTTAAGTATTGCCCCTGCTTTCCCTAACTGAAAGATATGCCCTTTGGGTAGTGTACCTTTTATTAGCTTATCCAACTGCTCATTAAAGGCCTTATTTACCTTATCTAATGTTTGGCTAAACACTACATCGTCCAAAGACTTAAAGCCTTGTAATGCTTTGTTTTGACTTATAAAATCGTTCCAAACATTAAACACTTTTACCGCCCCTCCAAAGGCTTTGTTTAGCCAGCCGGTTAGTTGTTTACTTTCGGATTGAGTGATGGGTTGAATTTCTATATCAGACAAAGACATCGCCTGTTCTATACCATCCATCATTACGATTTGGTCTTCCCTTGTAACATCTTCTGTTTCTGTAAGTAAGGTTTCTCTGCGTTGTTCAGGGGTCATATCCATACGACTTTGAACATTGCGTGATTCTACTTCTCCTGCGAGTTTTCGGTATTGTTCGTGTGCAGTTTCTGTTACAGTATCATCAGGCTTAGATTGTAATTCTTTTATTTGTTTTTGTGCATTAATATAGTTTGCCCATATAATTTTAGCATCTTTATTCTTAGATAATTCCTTATAGTTTTCGTCTATATTTTCTCCTCTATTTATCTCCCTTGCATACTTTTTTACCTCATCAGGTAATTTGTCAAATAAATAACTTGCTACATCTTGTATTTGTACTATAAGCTCTTTGTTTTTAGATACGGTTTTATCACTAAACATTTTGTCATTGCCACCTCTTGCAAACCCCTCAATATCTTGTATGGCGTGTTGGATTTCGTGTAGTAAAACCGATTTTGCGGAAAGATGTGTAAGTTTATCATTTATTGTTATCTGTCCATTTCCTCCAGAGCTATATGCCCCTTTGCTATTTATATCATTTCTTGCAACATCAATATTTTGTAATTGAGGGTATGCTTTTAATAGCGGACTATCTTCCCCTATTATTTCAGTTAATTTAACTGTATCGTAATTTTCTCCCCCTTTGAGAGAGTTAAATATTGCCTTGTCTATGCCAAAACCTTTATCCTCAATCTCACACCTCCACTTCTTATCTTTTCCTCTTTCCCAACCAGTAGCAAGTCTTATTTCTTTTTCTGTTTTCCCTGCTTCTTCCATTTGTCTGGCAACTGCAAGATTGTCCATTCTGTGGGTGGCTTCATCAAACTTGTCTAATGCTGCTGCTCCTTTTTCTCCTAAGATTTGGAAACGGATGTCATTCCTTTCATTTGAGTAAGTGCCTACATTGCCGGTGGCGGATTTCGCCCCCTTCATTTCTTTCCCGCTAAACAACTTATCCAAAGTCATATTAGCAAAATCATCGGCACTCATTTTCTTAATTCCTAAAATGTCCATTACATTATTCCAATATTCCTTTATCAGTTCGCCAATCTTTGCCAGCATTTTTTTTGTTGAAGAAACGGCGATGGTTGTTGTGATTTGCTTTCAAAAAAAATCGTAGCTTAGGGGATACACAACCAAGATATTCGCACATCCAAGTGTAAGCGGTAATTTTTTCACAGAAATAGATAACCAAATAATAACATTAATAAGTTGGAAAACTCATTATAAAGTAATTACTTTGTATTTACAATATAAGTTATGGAGATTTCAGTAATAGATATCGGAAATTCAAAAGGGATTCGTTTATCAAAGACTATTCTAGAAAAGTATAGTATTCAAGACAAGATTGAAATTATTCTTGAAAAGGGCTTTATTATTCTTAAACCCAAGACAGAGCCAAGAAAAGGTTGGGAAAAATCTTTTAAGAAAATGCATGAGAATGGTGATGATAAACTTTTAATGAATGATGTTTTTGAAGATGAAAACTTTGATGAATGGAAGTGAATCAATACGAAATAGTTTTGGTTAATCTTGATCCGACTATTGGGAGTGAAATGAAAAAGACAAGACCATGTGTTGTATTGTCTCCAAATGAAATGAATAGATATCTGCAGACTATTATTGTAGCACCTATGACTAGTAGCTCGAAGCCGTATCCAACTAGAATAGAAGTTAAACACAAAGCAATAAAAGGTTGGATAGCAATTGATCAGATTAGAACAATAGACCGAGCTAGAATTGTAAAAAATTTTGAAGTCTTGCCTGAAAAAGTAATTCAGAAAATTAAAGGTGTAATTCAAGAAACTTTGGTTGACTAAAAACTACCGCCAACATGGTATACCCCAAGAGCGCGGCTTATGTTTTTCAATGAAACAATTTTCTTAATTTCAACATTAGTAAATTCACTGAGGGTTAGTGCTAAAACACCACGCCTTCGGATTTTCCTAGGCATTAGCTGCTATATTATGAAAACATCCTCACGACCAGAAACAATTTTCAATCTATTCGTTTTCTCTACTTTAGACTTAATAACTTAAGTTGGAGTTGTGACACATTCATGAAAAGGAAGTGATGAGGATAAAGTTCTCTTTTTACAACCGTCTCTGCTCGACGTCCAACAACTCATTAGTTGCGATTTGCTTTCAAAAAAAATCGTAGCTTAGGGGATACACAACATGGATGGAAGAAGATGAAAGGGAGCACCCGTTGTGATTTGCTTTCAAAAAAAATCGTAGCTTAGGGGATACACAACACTTATACTGATGAAAACGACTTGGTATTGTTGTGATTTGCTTTCAAAAAAAATCGTAGCTTAGGGGATACACAACCAACTTCACTTATATCACCATCAGACAATTGTTGTGATTTGCTTTCAAAAAAAATCGTAGCTTAGGGGATACACAACAAAAACGGATTCCCACAGTTAATGAACAAAGTTGTGATTTGCTTTCAAAAAAAATCGTAGCTTAGGGGATACACAACCTCCATCCCCTGACAACTCTACAGAGCCACGTTGTGATTTGCTTTCAAAAAAAATCGTAGCTTAGGGGATACACAACAACCTTATCAATCATATGCGGATAATAATAGTTGTGATTTGCTTTCAAAAAAAATCGTAGCTTAGGGGATACACAACGATATGAAAGAGATGTTCTCTGATTACGCGGTTGTGATTTGCTTTCAAAAAAAATCGTAGCTTAGGGGATACACAACATTTTCACGTTGTTCTTTAGATTGCTCTGGTTGTGATTTGCTTTCAAAAAAAATCGTAGCTTAGGGGATACACAACCCTAGCAATGTTATAAGCGCAGCTTTGAGGGTTGTGATTTGCTTTCAAAAAAAATCGTAGCTTAGGGGATACACAACGAAGATCTTTTCTACACGAATCCATTGCTGTTGTGATTTGCTTTCAAAAAAAATCGTAGCTTAGGGGATACACAACTGTGTAGTTTAGGTTCTCTGTAAGCCTTTGTTGTGATTTGCTTTCAAAAAAAATCGTAGCTTAGGGGATACACAACCATATTGGTACAGTAGTGAAACCATCGGTAGTTGTGATTTGCTTTCAAAAAAAATCGTAGCTTAGGGGATACACAACTAACAATGACAACTACAATCTTCGCAAACGGTTGTGATTTGCTTTCAAAAAAAATCGTAGCTTAGGGGATACACAACACGATTTGTTGTAACCAGCTACAGTACTGAGTTATGAAGCTTTTTCAGGATGAAAAAAATCATTTTATTGTGGTTTTTCTCATCCTGTTCTTTTAAATAAAGTACATTCTAAAATAACTCAAGTTGCTGAATAGTGGGGATGGGCTTTTGGGGGCTTTTACCATGAAAAAGCTCCATCATGCCAAATTGCTTGTCTGTAATACACATTATTCCAATGTGCCCCTTTGCCGGCAAAATTTTTTTTACCCGGTTTATATGCACATTGGCATTTTCACGGCTTGCACAATGCCTCAAATAAATACTGAATTGAAACATTTGAAATCCGTCCTTCATAATGTCTTTTCTAAACAGGGCATAAACCTTCCTGTCCTTCTTGGTTTCGGTGGGCAGGTCGAAAAATACAAGTATCCACATGATTCTGTATGCGTTTAACCTGTTGAACATGGTTTGTTATATTAATTCGGGGTATATAATACGCCGTTGAGTTCCTTCAAAGCATTTTGCCAATGAGGCAGTTGTTTTTTGTACAGCTACCATCAGCGGGCTTTTTACTCCTTTTATTCTTACATCTGTTGCCGGTATTTCTAAAAGCTGCTTTTTCATATTGGGTGTAAGCTCTAAATACTTCCCGTTTTGCCGCACAATTTCAGTTACCACTTTATCTACAAACGGCCGGTATGGCTCCATAATATCATCTGCCAAACAATAGGCATTGTACTGATTACGATGAAAGATTCCGAGGGTAGGCAATAGGCCACTGCCTGTTAAATTCCGGGCAACCACCGCCCTAAGAATGGCATAACCATAGTTAAGAAGATTGTTGGGCGGGGTGCCGAAGCGTTCCCTTTTAAAATCTGGAAATAAGGGAAAAATATGCTTCCAATAAAAAACTGCTGCCATGGCTTCTGCATTTTCACTGTCGCCGCTTTTTACCGATTCACTTAGCCTGAAAAGGGGCTTTGCGCTTATTCTCCGGATTTCTAATAATGTGGCCTGATTTAGGATTTTTGCACTCACTGTTTGTTGCCATAACTGCTTCTTTAAAGGTAGGCTGGCTTCAATTTGGGCTTTAAAACGGGCGCTTTGTATGGTATGCCCGTCCAGGTTAAGCATTAGCCCGGTAGGGTGATGGCCGGCATCGCAGGTTATGAAGGCTGTGTTATTGGCAAGAAGTTTTGCAATAATGGCTTGTGTAATGGTTATTTGCGGGTGATCAATAATAACAACACCGATATCTTCAATGGGTATTGATACAGATTGCCCGGCCTCCGATTCAATAATTAATTGCTCATCCTTGGTTTTTAAATATGCGGGATTACCGAAATAAAGTGTCCGCTTTATCATATCAACTATTATTGATGAGTAGGGTAACCGGTTTTAGCATCAGCTCTTTTCGGCGAAATCGCTTTGTGCTGCAAGCAGTACCAATGCCACCAACGCGGTGTGGTTTATTTTCAACTCTTCGTTTTTTCTGAACCAATGTTTGTCTTTTCAATTTCGCAATGGCCGTTTTGCCTTCTTGGTAACTGATTTCGTAAGAAATGTCTTCACTGAGTTTTTTGGATTGAATGTTGTTGCTGTCGTATTGATTGAGCAACACAAAACTTTGTGTGTACTGGCTGATGATTTCCAATAAGCCTTTGGCTTCATTCAGGGTCGTTTCGCTGCCGATGGATTTCTGAATGAGTTGAACGGTTTGTTGTAGTTCGTCTAAACGCTTTTGATTGATGGAGTAGCCCTGGACAAGGAAATCCTTTAAGCGCTGGGTGGCCCAAATTCGGAATTGGGTACCTTGTTGTGATTTAACACGGTAGCCAACTGAGATTACGACATCAAGGCTGTAATAAGCAACAGGTTTGTCGGAATTTGCAATATGCATTTTTTGCATATTGCTTTTCGAGTCTAACTCATTCTCTTTAAATACATTGCTTATATGCCTTGAAATAACGGACTGGTCTCTTTGAAATAAAGAAACCATTTGATCTTGGGAAATCCACACCGTTTCGTGCTCAAATTTTACTTCAATTTGAGTTTGGTTGTCATTGGCTTGATATATTAAAATTTTGCTCATAACGTTTTTTTAATACTCACCAACTTTCACAATCTGACCAATATGGTTGATACGTACCTTGACGATATTTTTAATACCTGTTGTACTACATCTTTTATACGCAATATCTTTCAATTGCGACTTGGTATCAACTGAAGTTTCCAAATGATGTCTAAACCAATAATCTCCTGTCGCCAGTTTTTGCACCCTAAATAAATTTGGACTAATCAACTTATTGTTTTTCGGGTCTGATAAATCAAAATCCTTAGGATTGAAACCTGTTTCCTCATTTGGGAATACAAAATATTCGTTTTGTTTCATCGTAAATAAAAACTGCCAACCTAATCCTTTGTTATATTCTCTGTCAATTACAGGCAAGCCCGCATTTACCAATTGAACGGCTTCAAAGAATGAAACAACTCTTTCCTGTAAATTCCCATTCTCATCTTTGTAAATAGCAACGTGATGATTATTTCCTGTGCTGATAAAATCAACGGGAATTTGCTTGCCGTTGTCGTCTAAAATTTCATTGCCTAAATGGTCTTTTTTGTAGTGCAATGGCTCGGCATTGCTAACACCGCTAATGGTTACCCGTTTTATAGAAATACCTTTTACTTTATTAAGCCAAATCGGTTTTTTTTCTAAATCAACAAATGCTTTTTTCGGGTCGCCTCCAAAATCCTTTAAGCGGTTTTCTAATGCTGCTCTTACCGCTCCATCTATTACCTTGTCAATTTTTAAATCAGGTGTAACATCTTTACGAATGGTATAAACATCTTCGTAGAAAAGCAATTTGACTTTTTCGGGCAGAGTTTCCGTTTTTTCTTCATTGAGATAAATCGGATTTTTCATAAGAGCATTTTTTCCTGTAAATGCTTTTTTCGGGTCGTTCCCATTTTCAGCCAATCGCTGTAAAAGCAGTTGTTTGAATTGTGGATTAGCAACAGTGTTCACCGTTCCCAAATCAAACTTTGCCCCGATTTTTTCTTCCTTAATAACAGGTACTTTTATTTTTCCGTAAACTGTTTCTTTGTGCAGTTGTCCTCTTGGCGTGAGTTCTGTTTTTACTTTTTCGCCTTTCAACGTTTTGATTTTGTTCTTGTTTTTAGTTACAACTTTATTTTTCGCTTTGTGCGATACCAATATATTTTCCAAATGTTCTTTGGCTACTTGACGGAAGTTCGGAATAGGGAAATTGAACACACGTTTGCTGTTGCCCATATCATCTTTTACAATGTGCGTTTCGTTGGTTTCAATTCCTTTTATGCTTGCGTGAAACTTATGTGTTTCGTTGTAACGTGCATTCAAAAAATTCAAATACTGAACGTGGCTGTGTTTGGTAAAAGCGACCGTCAAAGCGTCCATTGCGTGGTGGCGATGGTCGTTGCGTTTGCTCCAATCCACAATGCGTTCCTTAAACGTTCCGTCTTTTTTCTCGACCATTTCGGTAAGTCCTATTTTTTTGAACTTATCGAAATTGAGCTCCTGCATAATGTTTATCAAATCCCAATCCTCACGTAGTCTATCCGTAATACTTCCTGATGTAGAAAGTACAGAACGGGTAATTTCAAAAAGCATATTCTTCGCTTTCTTGGCTATGTATTGACTGTCGCGCAAATCGCGCTCAATAAAGCCATCGCCAATATCTGTTTCCTTTTTTTGCAACTTCTGAAACTTGGCTTTTGAAATCCCTTCTTCGGGTTTATCCTTTGACCACGATTTGTTTAGTTGACTAATTCTGTTAAGATACACTTCTAACTTTTCCTCTCCGTATTCGCTTTCGATATAATCAATAGCAGTACGGTTGCCTTTCTTCAAATTGTCCTGACGGAAAATCACAGTTTTGTTAGAAAAGCTATCGTCAAACAAACGTGCTTGTGGGATAATGTGGTCAACGTCTATTTGCTTACTGAACAAAATTTCTCGCGCTATGTAAGTGTTCGTGTATAAATCTTTGTAGCCATTGTTTTTCAGTTCTTCATACAGTTTGTAACGAATAATATCGTTTCGGCTTGGATTTTTTATGCTAAATTCATTTTGTAGAAGTTTTATTATTTTTTCGTGGGCCGTTTTTGCGGTATGAATGTTGCTTGTCATTTCTGCACGCTCTTTGGCGTTTTTCTTTAGCTCACGCGCCAACTCAATGCGTATTTCATCAAATTTGAAATTCTTGGCTTTTGCTTTGTTGGTTTCAATCAACGAGTTTACCACATTCACCATTTGATTAAGAATTTTTTCTACCACAGGATTGCGCAAACTGTTCTTTTTCAGCAATTCTAATTTTTCTTTTAACGGGCGATTGGCAATTTCTTCTTTCGTAAGTGAAGAAGCAGAATGTCTGTAACCTGCCAACTCACACGCCTCACTATATTTATTTTCTTTGATAAACGGATAAATTTTTCGGATTGCTTTCGTACTCAAATTGCCGTAATCAGTAGAAAGTGTTACGTTAGCCAAAATCTGCGAATGTTCTCTTTTGAAACTAAATTTCTTTTCCAACAACTCATACAACTTTTCATTTCCGCTTGGAGAATCATCGCCTTCATAAGAGTGCAATAAATGCCATAACTGATATGATTTTTGCTGCTCAAATGCTTTGCCGTCTAATTCAGCATTAAACTCTAAAATTTCAGTATTTATGTTCAATGTTGCAAAAATGGATTTCACCATTCCTTTGATTTTCGAAGCGGGAACATTTAAATCATCTAATTCAACTTCATCTTTATTGGATTTTACTTTCAGTAAATCTTTCACATCATAACCTTCCAAATCCAAAATTTTCAAATACGCTTCATACAATTCTTTGTTTGTTCTGTTGCCTTCGAGTTCGGAATAGGTGAGTTCCCAATCGTTCGGTTTGTAGCCCAATAATTCAATGATTTTAGCTGCTTTTAAATTGCCTTTAAGGTTCAATTCATCGAATAGGGTTTGTTTCGCATCCAAATCGAAAGCAAAAACTTCCGCGTCCTCATTTTCTGAATTGGTAGATTTTTTTGCCACACGCTTTTTACTTCCATTCTTTTTAATTAAAACATTATTCAGCACTTGCCAAATCTTAAACTCCTGAAATAAATGAGAAGACTTCGGAGCTACTTTTAGCCCGATAGCTCGCTTCACTTTTTGTCCGTTTTTCTCAATTTCAATTTCTCTACTTTCAAACTCGCAGAAACTAATTAAACTCTTTTGTGATTTCAGTTTTCGCTGATAAAAAATAGTTATATCTCTGATTTCTGTTTTCAGTTCATTGGTTAGTTTAGGATGATTTTTGGATTGTTCTTTCCAAATCGCTTCAAATTCATCTAAATAATCCTGACGATAAAATACCTGATTTTTGAGCGGTGAATGAGAATTCTTTATTAATTGATTGTATTGATTTTGCCCAACAGTTTCTTTATTGAAATATAGCTCCTTGCTTCTATCGGAAATTGCACCTAAATAGCCACTTGAATTGTTGAGATTGTTGTTGATTTCGGTAAGTACATAAGCCGCTTGTTCTTTCTCTAATTGTTCTGCAATTGCGCGGCTTCGCCAGTTATATGCCTGATACTTTTTCTTTTCTCTGAAATTTAATTTGACAGTGTTTTCATTTTTCAAACTATCTTCCAAATCTTTTATTTCAGCAATATTAAATTTGTATTTTCCCCAAAATGAAGCCGAGGTAGCACGTTGCCCTTTCCCTTGTAACTCCTTGTAAAATTCATCAGTAAAGACCTCTGGATAAAATTGCTTTTGACAATTCCACACTTTGTCAAATTCAGCTTGCAAATCGGAACGGTAAAAATCGGGAATGTGTTTTTTGCCCTCTTTCAATAACTGATATATCAACTGTCCGGGGGTAAGATTTTCTTCATACAGACGCTTAGCAATAGCCATTCCGTCAATGGCTTGCCCTTCATCTTCATTTCTTGCTTTACGGCTGCTTTTATAACCACGCTTTTTATTGATAGCCAGAAACACACGAGCCAATTCTTCTTTCTCAATTTTTTCAGTAACCGATTTAGCCCTTAGCCCCCAAGTTTGAAATGTGGTTTTCTTGCCATCTTCGGCTAGTTTAGTTTCATTGGTAATTATTCCTGACTGCTTCAATACTTCAATCAAATTATCCCTGCGAAGTTGATAGCGGTCGAGGTTTCTTCTTGCTCCCCGTTTTAGCGTTCTGTCTGCATTGGGAGATAATCCTTTTCCTGCTGCAAAATCCTCTTCAGGTTTTTTAGATTCTGAAACTTTTCCTGATTTATCTACTTTTGAAAAGTTGTCATATTGAATTATTCGAGTTCCAATTCTTTCAATAGAAGATTGTTCAGGCGTTTCACCTTCAATAATGTGCGCAAAACCGATGGAGGTTGTACCGAGGTCTAAGCCGAGTATGTGTCTCTTATTCATATTTTTTGTTTCTATTTATAATTACTATCTTCACTTCCGAAAGCAAATCACAATAAGGATTATTCCGTTGTGAAAACATTTACTACGGGGCATTCGCAAGTTTGCCTCGTTTTTATTTGTAAATACTTCACAAATTCCATTGAAATTAATTCTAAATCAATGGCTAAAACACTAAGCACTCCGGCTATCTTCGGGGTATTCTAATATTTCTCTTTCCTGGGTGTTTGGAGGCTGCTTAAATCCGGAAATCGAATTTAATGATATTTGGGCAAAATATAATAAGTTGGCTTTGAATTAAACGCTCACCACCAAAACAGGTATTGCCAGTTTGTGCCGCACTCGATCTACGGTGGTGCCGAAAATGAAATCTTTTAATCCTTTATGTCCATGAGTGCCCATTACTAATAAGTCTGCATCAAATTCTTTTGTCATCCTCGCTATTTCTTTTATTCGCTCATGATAACCCAACGAACCGGATACATGCATACCTAACGCTGTTAATTGTTGAATATAATTATCCAGCATTTCCTGATCGGCTCGTGTTTCATAATCATGGCTGTCCTTACCCATAAACAAGGCAGATGCACTTTCAACAATATGAATAATAAAAAAAATCGTGTGTTCATTGCCCTGCGTGCGCGCATGTGATAGTATCACCTCATCCTTTGAAGAGAAATCTACCGCAACAGCAATGCGTGAAAAAGATTTTTTTTCAAGGTTTAGGTCTGCCTGAGCATGATGGTGCATAAATATATTCCTGAAAGTTATTCGCCTATTGATGAATGGATGCAAAACAATGTACAACAATAATCCCGCCAAGGCCAAACCCGCCACGCCAATTAATATCTTCAAACCTATACCGGCAGCAGTGATGAATCCGGAAACTTCATTTTGCAACATCTTATAGTTGAGGTAAATCAGGATGATGGTAATAATCCAGGCAAATATTTTTGTTAAAGGCTTTATTGAAAATTTTCCCATGGTTTTCTTGTCGCTTACAAAATGAATTAACGGTATAATTGCAAACCCTAATTGTAAACTTAAAATAACCTGGCTAAAAATTAATAATGCATCTGCTTCATCCTCTCCGTAAATTGTTATTACAATTAACGCAGGTATAATTGCTGCTAACCGGGTAATCAATCTTCGCAACATCGGGCTGATGCGCAGCTTGAGGTAACCTTCCATAATGATTTGTCCGGCAAGAGTACCTGTTACCGTAGAGCTTTGTCCGGCAGCAATTAAAGCTAGTGCGAAAAGTACTGGCGCAGTGTTGCCTAAAAAGCCCGGCAATAAACGGTGTGCTTCTTTTATTTCTGCTACATGTGTGTTGCCGGTTTTAAAAAATACAGTGGCAGCTAAAATTAAAATACCGGCATTCACCAAAAAGGCAATGTTTAGTGCAATGGTTGAATCAATGCGGTTATATTTTATTGCTTTTCTTATTCCTTCGTCATCCTTTTCAATTTTTCTGGTTTGAACGAGTGCCGAATGTAGATAAAGGTTATGTGGCATTACAGTGGCGCCTATTATTCCCAATGCGATGTAAAGCCCTTCGTCTGTTAATTTATGCGGAATAAGTCCATGTGCAATCTCAACAGGGTCGGGGCTTGCCATAAAGATTTGAATGAGGAACGAAATAAAAATAACAGCAACCAATGCAACAATAAAGGCTTCCATTTTTCGCATTCCTAAACGGTGTAGGTAGAGTAATAAAAAAGTATCTAATACTGTAATGCAAACGCCCCAAATTAATGGTAGCCCTGTAAGCAGTTGAATACCTATGGCCATACCTAATACCTCCGCTAAATCCGTGGCGGCAATGGCTATTTCAGCCAAAATATATAAGAAAAAATTGATTCCTTTGGGATACGTCTCACGGTTCGCTTGAGCCAAATCACGTCCACGAACAATTCCAAGTCTTGCTGATAACCCTTGAAGCAACAATGCCATCAAGTTGCTCATCAACAAAACCCAAATCAAGGTATAACCAAATTTACTACCTCCCGCAAGGTCAGTTGCCCAATTGCCGGGATCCATATAACCAACACCTACTAAGTATGCAGGCCCAAGAAAGGAAAATACTTTTCTCCAGCCTTTTTTATTTTTGGTTTCTATTGATTGGTGAACTTCACTTAAGGATACATCATTGTCATGCATGAAAATAGGTGGCTTTTTTTTTATAAAACTATCATATTTATTTTATTTAGTAATATGAAGGAATTTGTTCTCAAGCATATTTTTTCTTACTGTTGCAATATCAAGAAGAGATTATCTTGCAATAGAAAATTTTAGAAATCATGGATTTTACGAACTTTAAAGTTCCTTACCACGTTGACCAAAGATATGAAAAACGCATTGCCTATTTTTCGATGGAATACGCCATACATCAGCCTCTTAAGATTTATAGTGGTGGCTTAGGCTTTTTAAGTGGCTCTCATCTACGGAGTGCATTTGAATTACGACAAAACGTTATTGGAATTGGGATTCTTTGGAAATATGGTTACTATGATCAAGGCCGTAATCCTGATCAAACCCTTAATGTTGAGTGGAATGAAAAGGTGTATAATTTTTTAGTGGATACTAATATTCGCTTTGAAGTTACCATCCACGATTCTCCGGTATGGGTAAAGGCTTATTATCTTCCTCCGGATACTTTTAATACAGCACCCCTGTTTTTATTAAGTACTGATTTGCCGGAGAATGATCACGTTTCTCAAACGATTTCGCATAAATTATATGATGCTAATGTGGCTACAAAGGTGGCACAGTTTATTTTGCTGGGTGTAGGCGGAATGAAGTTATGCGAGGCATTGAACTTTAATCCTGAATTGTATCACTTAAATGAAGCACATGGCATAAGCGGAGCCTTTTATTTGTATAAGAAAGCTAACCATTTAGAAGCGGTTCGTAAAAAGTTGGTGTTTACAACTCATACCCCGGAAGAAGCGGGTAATGAAAAACATGATATTCATCTTTGTCAGAAGATGGGTTATTTCAGTGAAGTAGATATAGAAGAAGTAAAGAAGTTAGGTGGTGCCCCCGGAGATTTATTTAACCACTCATTAGCTGCATTGCGAATGTCGCGTTTAGCCAACGCCGTTAGTCAATTACATGGCGATGTGAGCCGTGCTATGTGGAACAAATTTGAAGGAATCTGTGAAATAAAATCTATCACTAATGCGCAGAACTGGAATTATTGGGCAGATAAGGAGTTATATAATTACATGGAGGCGCATAACACCCCCGCATTTGTGGATAGGAAACAATATATTAAGCGAAGGGCATTTGATATTGTTGCAGATAATTCAGGAAAATTATTTAATCCTGAAGTTTTTACCATCGTTTGGGCCCGACGTTTTGCAGGATATAAAAGAGCCAGTCTCTTAACCCGAGAAATAGACAGGTTTAAACAGTTGTTATCAAATAAACATTATCCGATTCAGGTAATTTGGGCTGGTAAACCATATCCACTTGATTATCCTGCCATCTTAGAACTCAATGAGCTTATTAATATTAGTAAGGAATTGCCCAATGTGGCTGTATGCTTAGGATATGAACTTACTTTAAGCAGATATCTAAAACAAGCGGCAGATGTTTGGCTTAATAATCCACGTGTTCCCAGGGAAGCGAGTGGTACAAGCGGAATTACTGCAACTATGAATGGGGCTGTTAATTTTAGTACGAATGACGGATGGATACGTGAGTTTATTAATCATGGAAATAATGGGTTTGTTGTTCCTTTAACTGATTATGCTTCCATGTCGGTGCATGAACAAGATGAATATGATTTCAATAAAATTTATGAGATCTTGGAAAATCAAATCTTACCGTTGTTTTATGAGAACAAGGAAGTGTGGCATCAAATCATGAAGAATGCTATGCGTGATGTGCGCTGGCAGTTCGATAGCAATCGCATGGTAAATGATTACTACGAAATTTTATATAAAGATGAGTCCTGAATAATCTAAAACGTTTATCTTAAAATGATTTTGCCATGAGTTG
This sequence comes from uncultured Ferruginibacter sp., assembly GCA_964490345.1. Taxonomy (GTDB): domain Bacteria; phylum Bacteroidota; class Bacteroidia; order Chitinophagales; family Chitinophagaceae; genus Ferruginibacter. Next base: position 104,375 of record CAZBBO010000001.1, on the reverse strand, counting down.
GTTTTTACATTCAACAAAATCAATAATTTTTAAGATAACACTTGGAATCATGCCAATATTTCAATGGTTGTATTTAACCCATTTCGCCAACAAAAGCACTTGTGGGTTCACAGGTACATATAAGGTTTCTGTCACCTGCTGAATTGTTTACTCGACTTACAGCAGGCCAGAATTTATTTTTCTTTACATATTGTAAGGGAAATACAGCCTGCTCACGAGGATATTTATGATTCCATTCGTTAGCACAAACAACCAATTGTGTATGGGGTGCATTTTTTAATGGATTATCATTTTTATCAAGTTGCCCTGTTTCAATTTGAACAATCTCTGCTCTTATACTAAGCAATGCGTCACAAAAGCGGTCTAATTCAGCCTTGTCTTCGCTTTCGGTAGGCTCAATCATAATAGTACCCGGTACAGGAAAACTTAGTGTAGGTGCGTGAAAGTTATAATCCATTAATCGTTTGGCAACATCTTCCGCTTCAATACCTGCTGATTGCTTAAAGGGTCTTAAATCAACAATAAATTCATGTGCACATCGGTTGTTGGCTCCTGCATAAAGAATTTTAAAGTCTTTGGCTAATCGGGCCTTCATGTAATTTGCATTTAAAATGGCATACATGGTGCTTTTTTTCAAGCCCTCATCTCCAAGCATTTTAATATAAGCATAGCTTATCAATAAAATACTTGCACTGCCAAAAGGTGCTGCACTTACTGCAGTAGTTGCTTCGGTTGTGTTTTTTAATGAAGGATGCCCCGGGAGAAATGGCGATAATTTCTCATTCACACAAATTGGGCCCATACCGGGGCCGCCACCACCATGCGGTATCGCAAAAGTTTTGTGTAAATTAAGGTGGCAAACATCTGCACCAATAAATCCCGGACTGGTAAGGCCAACCTGTGCATTCATGTTAGCACCGTCCATATACACTAAACCGCCTTTATCATGAACAATTTTACAAATCTCAATAACTGACTCTTCAAATACCCCATGTGTACTTGGATAGGTAATCATTATTCCTGCAAGGTTGTCTTTGTATTTTTCAGCATTTATTTTTAAGTCGCTCACATCAATATTTCCGGATTCATCACATTTGGTTACAATCACTTTAAAACCTGCCATAACTGCTGAAGCGGGGTTTGTTCCATGTGCAGATATCGGAATCAATATTACATCGCGATGTAATTGGTTATGATGCTCATGATATGCTTTAATGGTAAGCAGCCCTGCATATTCACCCTGAGCACCACTATTAGGCTGAAGTGAGGTGGCAGATAATCCCGTGATACGACTCAGCCATTGCGAAATTTCTTTTATAATAATGTGGTAGCCTTCCCATTGATTTTCCGGAGAAAATGGATGTATGTTATTGAACTCCGGCCAACTTACTGGAATTAATTGAGTAGCTGCATTTAGTTTCATAGTACAACTGCCTAATGAAATCATGGATGTATTTAAACTCAGGTCCTTGTCTTCCAATTGTTTAATATAGCGCATCATTTTTGTTTCACTATGATGGGCGCTAAATACAGGGTATTGTAAAAATGTGGATGTTCGCGTAAGTTGGGATGGAATATTTTCAAGTAATAAATCAGCATCAAAATTTGCAACAGAAGTATCATGCTGAATATTTCCTGCAAATACGTGGAGTATATCTAAAACATCAAATTGAGTAGTTGTTTCATCTAATGAAATCATCACTTCATTTCCTTTGTAAAAGAAATTCATCTCATTAGATTCTGCTGCCGTTTTTAATTGCTCAATATCTTTTACAAAAACCCGTATGGTATCAAAAAAGAATTCATTTTCATTTTTAAATCCTATTTCATTTAATTCATTGCTTAGGGTTTGAGTTAATATGCAAATACGTTTTGCAATTTTTGTTAATCCATCAGCTCCATGGTAAACAGCATACATGGCAGCCATGTTTGCAAGTAAGGCTTGAGCAGTACAAATATTGCTTGTGGCCTTTTCTCTACGAATATGCTGTTCACGTGTTTGAAGCGCCATTCTTAATGCACGGTTATTATTTGCATCAACACTTGCACCAATAATTCTGCCGGGTATATTTCGTTTAAATTCATCTCGGGTAGCAAAATAGGCAGCATGTGGCCCGCCAAATCCCATAGGTACACCAAAACGTTGTGCACTGCCAACGGCTACATCTGCACCCAATTCTCCCGGTGGGGTTAGCAACAATAGTGACATGATGTCGGCAATCATTGCTACACGCACATCAGCATGGTGAGCATTTTCAATAAAGGAGCGATAATCCAATATCTCTCCATTTGAATTGGGATATTGAACAATGGCACCAAAATAAGATTCATCTAATTTTGCTTCCTCATAATTGCCTACAATTAATTCAATTTGCAATGGCTTTGCACGCGTAATTAAAATATCAAGTGTTTGAGGGAAAATATTTTTGTCAACAAAGCATTTGGCCACACTAACATGATCGTGGTCTTTGTTTTTTAAATTGAAAAACATAATCATAGCTTCCGCAGCAGCTGTTCCTTCATCTAATAAACTAGCGTTGGCTATTGGCAATGCGGTAAGGTCACTAATGACGGTTTGAAAGTTTAACAAACTCTCTAATCTTCCTTGTGAAATTTCTGCCTGATAAGGAGTGTATTGCGTGTACCACCCTGGATTTTCAAAAACGTTGCGTAAAATAACATTCGGAACAATGGTATTGTAATACCCCTGGCCAATGTAAGAACGATACACTTTATTTAAAGAAGCTATTTTCTTTAATTCATTCAAATAAGTAAATTCACTTACAGGGTTACCAATACCTAATGGGATATTGGTACGTATGGCAGCAGGTACCGTTTCTTCAATCAGCGTTTCCATATCAGAAACCCCAATCTTTTTTAGCATTTTTTTTGTCTCTTCTGCAGTTGGGCCAATATGCCTTTGAATAAATTCTTGTTGTTGAATTTCAAATAAGTTTTTATCCGATGGAGTAAACATTGCTGACGAATTTAAATTTTAACGCCGCAAAGGTAATTGATATGGGTTATTGTTAAAACAAATCCTGCGGTGTGTGGAGAAATAGAAAAATGAGCATTTTTTTACAAATTCAATAATGCCGGGTATGTATTTTTGTACCTGAATTTAAATACAATATGGCTGTGAAAGGGATTGAAAATGAGCAGAAAAAATATAAACAGTTTCTTCAACGGGCGGATAGGGCAGATGTAATTAAAGAATTGCCCAATTTGCATGAACAAGCGTTCGCAACCATAAATTGTTTGGAATGCGCCGCATGTTGTAAAAACTATTCACCGCGATTTAAAACGCCCGATATTAAGCGCATTGCTCGTTACCTAAAACTAAAGGAAGGTGTTTTTATAGAAAAATACCTTTCTCTTGATAACGAGGGTGATTATGTAGTAAAATGTTTACCCTGCCCATTTCTGAATACAGATAACACCTGTTCCATTTATAGTGTTCGCCCATCTGATTGTTCTCGTTTCCCTTATACCAATGAAGATGTTTTTTTAAAACGAAAACATATCACTTTAAAAAATGTGACATTTTGCCCTGCAGCAAAGTTTGTTTTAGATAAGCTAATTAAATAATTATCTTTTATTTAAAATGTGCAGTCAATTCTGTATAAGCAGCGTCTAAACCGCGAGAGGCTTCACCATCCTGCCATTCCGGTGATCCGGGAATAAACGTATTTTCCAATAGCTCTAACCTGCTTATACCATTTGCTATTTGTTCGGAGGTGAATTTTAGCAGATTTTTTAAATAATCTCTAAATGAGAAAATATCTTCTTCCGTAATTATTACGCTGTGACCTTTGGCGGCATGGCCACAAATAAATACTGTATTGGCCGGATAGATATGCGGAATCTTTTCTAATATGGTTATCCAATTGGTTATGCTGGCTCCGGAAGGTTTATCTATATATGGGTGCTTCTTGTTAAATACCAAATCACCCAAATGAACAACACCCGCTTTTTTTAAATACACCAGGGAATCTCCGTTGGTATGCCCTGCGCCAAGATAATCAAGTCGTAAGGTTTCATTGCCAATTTTGCGTTGTATATGATTAGTATAAGTTTGGTTAGGATAGGCTTGCATACTTTCTGTATGATCTCTTTTGGCTTTATATTCCTGATTTATTTTACTGTTAACATGTGCCAGGATATGTTTTGTATATTTTTGAAAAATGATATTGCCTGAGGTATGATCGGTGTGATGGTGTGTATTAACCAATATATTTACGCTTAGGGTGGTGCGCTTTTTTAATTCTTCCAGTAGATGGGTTGCAGAATCAGTAAACTGGCTATCTACCAATATAATTCCTGCTTTGTTTAATTGGAATAAGATAGTTCCGCCTTTTTCAATAAAAATACCGGTATTATGGTTAAGCATTTTTATTTGGTAAACCTCTCCGGATAATGCAGTTAATGGGCCCATCTTTCCCAATAACAAAAGCGTTAATCCTAAACTGCTGTTACGAATAAATTTTCGGCGGTGCATGTAACTGAATTAAAACTATAAAATTACCAAAAATAATATGGAAATAATGTTTAGTATTCCATTTTCCTTAGTGCAGGTGCCTTAAACCAAGTGGTGATAGCTACAGCTATTGTCATGCATCCTCCAAATACCACAGCGGGCACTGTGCCTATTAATTTTGCAGCAACTCCGCTTTCAAATTGGCCTAATTCATTTGAAGAATTAATAAACATACTATTTACAGATGCAACCCGTCCGCGCAGTTCATCAGGGGTTTTTAATTGTAATATGGTGTTGCGGATTATTACTGAAACCCCGTCCATACATCCACTTAATAAAAGAGCGAAGAAGGAGAGCCAAAAAACTTTTGATAGAGCAAAAATGATAATGCATAGTCCATATCCTGCTACCGCATAAAATAATATTGTACCCTGCTTGCCTTTAAGTGGTTTTAATGTTAAAAAACTAACCATCAAAATAGAACCTATATCTGTAGCTGCATTTAGCCAACCAAAACCAATTGGTGATATGTGTAAAATATCTATGGCAAATACAGGAATTAAGGCTACGGCACCGCCAAACAATACGGCGAATAGGTCTAGTGTAGCTGCTCCAAATAACTCCTTTGTTTTATATACATATATAATTCCTTCTTTTACGCTTTGCCATGCGCCTTTCGACTCTTTTAAAAATGGAGGCTTGGGATATAATTTTGAAAATAAAAAAAAGGTAATTACTACTAAAATAATTACCACACTAAAAGTGTGATGGATGCCAAGCCAGGCAATACAAAAGCCACCAATGGCATGGCCAAAAATTGAGGCCACCAGCCATCCTGCTGAACTTATTGCTGCAGCATTTGCTAACATAGGTCTTGGTACAACCTGTGAAATCATTGCAGAAAAAATAGGCCCTGAAAACGCCCTGATTACTCCGGTTAATGCAATCGTAACGCAAATCAAACCGGCAATTGTATAATGATGATACTGGTTGGCCACCATTTTTGAAGAGAGATACAAAAGACTAACACAACATATCGCATAAGCCGCAACACATATTAATAACATGCGTTTTCGTTCGCCCAAATCAATTTTATGTCCGGCATATAATGCAAACGACAAAGCAGGAATGACCTCAGACAAACCTACAAAACCTAAAGCTAATTTACTTCCGGTTAATTTATACATCCACCAGCCTATTACAGCTCCCACCATACGTATGGCCATAATGTATATAAACCTTCCGGCAATAAAAAATTGGAATTCCCGCAACTTCAACGGTGCATACGGCGACAGGTCTGTTGAAGATGTTTTACTCATTTTTAATTCATGGCAGGGTTAAGTAATGCACGCCAGGCTCATATTCATGTTCCAATGCATTGGTGATTACTTGAAAATGTTCAGGGTTGTTTAAAAAATCAGCGTTACTGGTATCCACCATTAAGGTTTTTACACTATGCTGTTTTAAATATTCAGAATAAATGTCTTGAATGCTTTGTAAGTATTCATCTGATATACCAAGCTCATACCCTCTATTTCTCTTTCTTATGTTCTCCTGTAATTTTTTTATAGGTGCATTTAAAAATATTAGTATTTCGGGCTGTAATATTTGTGGGTTAATAATATCAAATAATCGTTGATATAATTTGTATTCATCCTCCTTAAGGTTAACACGGGCAAATAATAAACTTTTTGTAAACAAATAGTCAGAAATAGTAATCTGATGAAACATATCAGGAGCTTGTAATGTTTCCTTCCATTGCTTATAGCGCTCCGCCATAAAAAAAAGTTCTAACGGAAAGGCATACTGTTCAGGGTTTTTATAAAAGCTGGGTAAAAAAGGATTATCAGCAAAGGCTTCTAAAACTAACCGGGAATGATAATGCTCACTTAATAAGGAGGATAATGTTGTTTTCCCCGCACCAATGTTTCCTTCTACTGTAATAAACCGATAATTCATTTCTTCAATTCAAATCAAAAAGTTGTCTGCAAATTACTTGGAATCAGCTAAAGGGATATTAAATTCTTTTCACATTGAGTGTGTCCATACAATTGAGCAACATCTGATGTACAGAATGCCCGCTCACAGGGTGTTTTAGCCGGGGTGAAAGAGAGTTAAGAGGGATTAGAACAAATTTTCGTTGTGCAATTTGTGGATGAGGGATGTATAACTTTGGCTCAGCTAATACTATTTTATCAAAAAATAAGATGTCAATATCAATGGTGCGGGGAGCATTTTTCTCTTTTCTTACTCTTCCTAATTGCGATTCTATTTTTAATGTTGCAGATAAAGTTTCACCCGGGTTAAGATTAGTTTTAATTACTAATATCTGATTTAAAAAATCGGGTTGATCTTTTTTTCCCCACGGTTCGGTTGAATAAACATGGCTTTTACGAAATACTTTTCCAATTTGCTTTTCTATTTCCTGAGTGGCATTATGGAGCATTTGCCTTGAATTGCCCATATTTGAACCTAATAATAGATACACCTTATGCATGGCGCAATTTACGTATTGTGTGCAATCATAAAAGCGAATGTTCGGGTATAAATATGATTAAACTTTTCTTAGTTTTGCTGCTACCTATATGAAGTACAGCCAAACAAAGGCTATGCTGGCAATCACTAAAGCCAGTTTACGGTCTATCAAAAGAAGCCCATCAGCAATTGTTTTTAGTTTTGTTTTCCCTTTTGTATTTATTATCGCTTTTGGCTTTATTGGTAATGGAGGACAAAAGCGCGTGTACAATGTGGCTCTGCATGAATCAGCAGATACAACCAATAAGTTATACCAGGCTTTATTAGCGTCTGGCAGCGTACGATTTAAAAAATTGGATACTGCTGAAACTGAAACGGCACTTAGAAAGGGGAGTATTGCCGGCGTAATTTGTTTTTATGCCCCAGCAAAGGATAATCCGGTACAAGTTGAATTGAAGTCATCTTCAGCGGCCAATGATCAATGGCCACAGTTACAAGCAATAATTAATAGCACAATTGCAGCAATTAATAAACAGTTATATAAAAATCAATCTACCTATGCACAACTGCAATTTAACCCCGTAAAAGATGTTGAGCAAACCCGGAAATATAAAACTATTGACTTTATATTACCGGGACAACTTGGTTTTTCATTGATGACAGCCTCTGTATTTGGAGTAGCTTTTATGTTTTTTAATTTGCGCAATACTTTGGTATTAAAACGGTTTTTTGCAACACCTATTTCAAGGCCGTTTATTATTTTGGGAGAGAGCTTAAGTCGGGTAATTTTTCAAATGATTACAGCAATTGTTATTGTTGCGGTAGGTTATTATTTTTTTGATTTTACTTTAGTAAACGGATGGGTAACATTTTTGGAACTCATGGTGCTGAGTTTTATCGGACTAATGGTTTTTATGGGTTTTGGTTTTGCTATAAGTGGATTGGCAAAAAATGACAGCTCAATTGCTCCAATGGCTAACCTCATTACACTTCCGCAATTTTTACTTGGTGGCACTTTCTTTTCGGTGGAAGTATTTCCAACATGGCTACAGTCTATCTCCAATATGCTGCCGCTTACCCATCTTAATACCGCATTACGGAAAGTGGCTTTTGAAGGGGCGCATATTTGGCAGGTAAATACTGAATTGCTTTTTTTGCTTGGATGGGGTGCTATTGCCTATGTATTAGCCACCAAATTTTTTAAATGGGAATAATATGTATAAAATTAAGGGAGCTGTAATTGCAATAATCGGTTTGGCCGCATTGATATTGATTATCTCACTGCTAATGCCATCTACGGTGGTGATTAATCGAACTGTAAATGTATATGGAGATCCTAAGCCAGTGGTTAACGAAGTAAAAAGCCTGGCCGGCTGGAGAAATTGGTATTTGCCTTTAGTAGGGGAGGCTGTTTTAGAAGGCAAAGACACTAACGGTAAGGAATACCTGAAGTGGGAGCGGAATGGAGAGGTGTATGTCTTGGAAGAAGTAGAATTGTATGATGCCGGTATTCGGGTAGCATTAAGGCCACCACATGAAAAGGTTGTTTTTATAGATGTAATAATGGAAAAGGTAGGGAGCCAGCATCAGTTGTTGTGGCGTGCAGTGCACAAAATTAAGTGGTACCCCTGGGAAAAATTTGCCGGTTTATTTATCAATGATCTGGCAGGGGAAGGATATCAAAATGCACTGGAGAATTTAATAAAATATACAGAGCGTAAATCTTCAGCTACAATGGGAATGAAATTTTTCCCATCGTCACCGGCAATAACCCTGTACCTGCAAATGTATTCGCTGTGCCTGAAATACACTCATTGGCTAATATAGCAAATAGGAGTGCTTCTTTTGCATCTGGTAAAATCCCGGTATCACTAAGTGATTTTAAATGATAGTTCGGCAGCAATACCTGAATATTTTTTAACAAAGTAAGATTCCATAGGCCACCACCTGAAATAAATACCTCAATATTTTTGGCTGTTATGTTATGTAGTAAGGCTTGGGCTATACACTTGGCCGTGAATACATTTAATGTGGCCATGATATCTGCTGAAGATAATGTTGAAGCCCCTGAGTGGATAATCCCTTCCTGCAACCAATGATATGAAAACATTTCTGGTCCGGTAGATTTTGGAAAAGGAAGTTTGAAGAATGGATGTGCTAATAACTTTTCTAACAGAGGAGAGTAAACGCTGCCACTTGCAGCTATACTGCCGTCTTTGTCATAAGGTAAATTTTCATGGTTCCTCATCCAAGCATCCATCAGCGTATTCCCTGGACCCACATCGCTGCAACATATTGGTTTCCTACCACCAGCAGGAAGAATAGTTACATTAGCTATCCCACCTATATTTACCAGAACAATATCTTTTTCTGAATTTGAAAAGAGCAGGTAATCGCCATATCCGGCAAGCGGAGCCCCTTCACCACCTGCAGCAATGTGCTTCATCCTAAAATCTGCAACGGTTATAATACCTGTAGTTGCTGCAATTTGATCTGCATCACCAATTTGTAAAGTGGCCGGTTGGTTGTTATTATTTGCACCGGGTATATGATAAATGGTTTGGCCATGACTTGCTATTAAGTCTATTTCATCCTTTGTTACACCCCATTGCTTTAGTGCTTTATTGGTTGCATTTCCCATCCAATTACCCAGTGTGGTATGTAATTCTGTTAAGGCTTTTAATGAAACATGTTCTGCTGAAATTTCCCTTATCGCTGTAACTAACGGTATGGGATAGTTGATAGTTGTAAAATGGTTGATTTTAGCTTTTGTGTGCTTCCCTGTACCTGAAATATTACATAAAGCAATATCCAAACCATCTAATGAAGTTCCACTCATTAATCCAATAATGTTTCGTGTTGGCTGGGTTGCAATAACCTGCAATTTATTTATCATGCGGATTAAGAAATTGAAAATTGCGTTTTATTCCTTTAAACTTACTCCTTTTTATTGGCGAGTGCTTAAATATTTGCTTAAATGATTCTTCTGTTAGCTCTTCCCAATCTCCGGTACTAAAGTTTAGTATTTCAGGAATGGGTGTAAAATGTTGCTCATGGTTAGGGGTTGAAAAACGATTCCAAGGGCACACTTCCTGACAAACATCACAGCCAAACATCCAATTTTGAAACTTCCCTTGCATGCTTTCAGGAATAAGTTCGTCTTTTAGCTCAATGGTAAAGTACGAAATACAACGGCTTGCATCAATTACCTTATTGGGCAAAATGGCTTCTGTGGGGCAAGCATCAATGCATCGTGTACAACTTCCACAATAATCTTTTGCATAAGGTGCATCAGGCTCCAGCTCAAGGTCAGTAATAAGAGTAGCTAAAAAGAAATAAGAACCGCTTTCTTTTGATATCAGGTTCCCGTTTTTCCCGATCCATCCTATTCCGGATCGCTGTGCCCACGATCGCTCTAAAACCGGGGCACTATCAACAAATCCCCTGCCGTTAATCTCTCCAAACTGCTCCCTAAATTTTAATAAGAGGTTATTTAATTTCTCTCGTATTACTTCATGATAATCCTCTCCGTAAGCATATCTCGAAATCTTAGGTGAATCTTCACGCTGATGAACTGCCGGATAATAATTCATCATGAAAGTAATTACTGATTTGGCACCGGGAACTAATTTAGCCGGGTCAGTTCGTAAATCAAAATTCCGCTCCATATATCCCATAGTGCCATGGTAGCCCTTGCCTAACCATAGTTCAAGACGCCGCGCATCTTCATCCATAAAGGTAGCCTCTGCTATGCCACAATAATCAAACCCTTCTTCAATGGCATAATCTTTTACAATTTTGGAACGACCTTTTCTATCCAAAGTTTTCTTTCAAAGGTAATATCTTCTGCATTATTCATGCAATTGCTTAACGGCATCCTCAACTAATTGAATAAGCTTGAGGTACCTATCTTGTCTGTCCTTTGTGCGTAAATTTAAAGTGATGAGAACAGCCGCATATTGGTTTTTATTATCTATCCATGGCATGGAACCAAACATACCCGGGCTGGATACTACATCTTTGTTTAATGTCCATTCACCATAACCATAACCCCATTCCTTTGATTGAGCAGGTGAGTAAGAAATTTCTTTTCCTGCAATTCTGTTTATCTGCATTTCTTTTACTAATTGTGGTGATAAAATTTGCTTTCCATGGAATGCCCCATGATGTAAAAGCATTTGCAGAAACTTCATATAATCAATTGCCGAGCTTTGTGCACCTCCTGCAGGTAAAGCAACTTCCTGATTTCCAAAATTTGTATTTTTCATTCCTAAGGGTAGGGCAATTCGCTCTTTAAACAAACTATTAAATGGTTTGCCAGAAATTTTTTCTATAATTGATGCTGTAATTTGTAAGCCATCACTACCATAAAAAAATGCAGTTCCCGGAGTGTGAATTAGCGGCTTTTTAGCAATGTGCTCAATCACTTTGTCCATGGATGACATTTGCATATATAACCTGTTGTCTTCCCGATTACTTTCTGTTCCTGTTAAATGACTCAAACAATCTCCAATAGTAATAGCACCTTTTCCATACTGGGTAAAAACAGGTAAGAACTTCCCAATGGTATCTGTAATTCTTAACTTCCCTTCGTCCACAAAAGTCATTACCAGTACTGCACTAAGCCACTTGCTGCAACTGGCAATTGCCGTGGGTGTATTTTCATTAAGAAAAATATTTATTCCTCTCCTTTTTGCAAATTGTTGTTTTAAACGACCGGGTTTATTGATAGTATTTAAATAAACCTGTTTATCGTTTTTATAAACTAATAAAACTGCATTTCCTCCTAATTGTGTTATGTTGTCCTCAAGCCATTGGTTTGTCTTTTCCCAAACATCCTGACCTTTAGCTTGCTGAAAGAATAGCAGAAATATAAAAAATAAACTGTAAAGCAGACAGTTGGAACGATTTTGGAGTGACATAATTACCTGATTTCTTCTTTGGAGTTTGATTTGAGAATAAGGTTTAATTATTACTAATATAATATTTATGAATCTTAATAATTTCACTATCAAAGCAGCGGAGATTTTTCAAGCAGCACAACAGATTGCATATAATCACCGAAATCCTTCCATTGAAACAGAACATATTCTGCAAGCATTATTGGAGGCTGATGAAACGCCTGTTGAATATTTAATAAAGAAAAATAATGTCGCCCTTAATCTTGTTGAAAATAAGCTCAAGGAATTAATTGCCAAATTACCAACAGTTAGTGGGGAGCCCGCTCAACAATTAGGGCGAGATGCTAATAATGCGGTTTTATATGCAGGTTCGGTATTGAAGACTTTTAATGATGAGTTTATTACTCCGGAACATTTGTTACTTTCTATTTTACATGGTAATGATGCAACCGCGAAGTTGCTTAAAGACGCCGGATTAACTGAGCAAGGTTTGATACAGGCAATAAAAGAATTACGAAAAGGTACTTCTGTTACTTCTCAAACACAGGAAACTCAATTTAATGCATTGAATAAGTATGCACGTAATTTAAATGATCTGGCAAGAACAGGAAAACTGGATCCGGTAATTGGTAGAGACGAGGAAATTAGGCGTACGTTGCATATTTTAACCAGACGCACAAAGAATAATCCAATCCTTGTAGGAGAGCCCGGTGTGGGTAAAACAGCAATTGCAGAAGGGCTTGCTATTCGAATTATTAATGGTGATGTTCCGGAAAACTTAAAATCAAAAATCGTGTATGCATTGGATATGGGACAGCTAATAGCCGGTGCGAAGTATAAAGGTGAATTTGAAGAAAGATTAAAATCAGTAATTAAGGAAGTTACTTCAAGTGATGGAGAGATTGTATTGTTTATAGACGAAATCCATACGCTTGTGGGTGCTGGTGGAGGAGATGGGGCTATGGATGCTGCTAATATCCTAAAACCCGCTTTGGCTCGTGGTGAATTGCGTGCTATCGGTGCTACCACATTAAATGAATATCAGAAATTCTTTGAAAAGGATAAGGCTCTTGAAAGAAGATTTCAAAAAGTAATGATTGATGAACCATCAGTTGAAGATGCCATTTCTATTTTAAGAGGAATTAAAGATCGTTATGAAACGCATCATCATGTTCGTATTAAAGATGAAGCTATTATTGCCGCAGTTGAATTATCGCATCGGTACATTAGTGACCGCTTCTTGCCTGATAAAGCTATTGATTTAATTGATGAGAGCGCTGCCAAGTTACGTATGGAAATGAATTCAATGCCTGAAGAATTAGATACATTGGAGCGTCAGATTAGACAACTTGAAATTGAGCGTGAAGCCATCAAGCGTGAAAATGATGAGGTGAAATTAAAAGACCTGAATACCCAGATTGCTAATCTATCTGCAGAACGTGATACATATAAGGCTAAGTGGATGGAAGAAAAGGAAGTGGTTGAAAAAATACAGAATGCAAAGGCACATATTGAAGAATTAAAGCAAGAGGCCGATCAGGCAGAGCGTAATGGTGATTATGGGAAGGTGGCTGAGATTAGATATGGGAAGATCAAAGAGCAAGAAGCAGTAATAAATAAATATACTGACCAATTGCATCATTTAAGTGAAAAGCGCTTATTGAAGGAAGAGGTAGATGCAGAGGATATTGCTGAAAGTATTGCTAAAGCAACCGGTATTCCGGTTTCGAAAATGTTACAAAGTGAGAAAGAAAAGTTGTTGAATTTAGAAGGTGAATTACATAAACGAGTGGTAGGGCAGGATGAGGCTATTGAAGCGGTGTCAGATGCTATTAGACGCAGCCGGGCAGGTTTGCAGGATCCTAAAAAACCTATAGGGTCTTTTATTTTCTTGGGTACAACCGGTGTTGGTAAAACAGAATTAGCAAAGGCATTGGCAGATTACCTGTTTGATGATGAATCCATGATGGTGCGTATTGATATGAGCGAATATCAGGAAAAACACTCAGTTAGCAGGTTAGTAGGTGCACCGCCCGGATATGTAGGATATGATGAAGGTGGACAACTAACAGAACTGGTTAGACGTAAACCATATTCTGTTGTTTTGCTTGATGAAATTGAAAAAGCGCACCCGGATGTATTTAATATTTTACTCCAGGTGTTAGATGATGGTAGGCTAACTGATAATAAGGGGAGAGTTGTGAATTTTAAAAATACCATCATTATAATGACAAGTAATATGGGTAGCCAAATTATTCAAGAACAGTTTGAAAAAATTAATGAATCGAATATTGATGAAATAATGGCCGGAACAAAGGCAGAGGTTGTGAATATGCTAAAACAATCTATAAGGCCTGAATTTTTAAACCGAATTGATGAGATTATTATGTTCCTTCCGTTATTGAAAAATGATATAAAACAAATTATCAACATTCAATTACACACATTGCAAAAGCAATTAGTTCAAAATGGCATAAAAATTGATTTTAGTGAATATGCGCTCGACTTCCTGGCAGAGAATGGATATGAGCCACAGTTTGGTGCAAGACCCCTCAAGCGGTTAATTCAAAAAGAAATTGTAAACCCATTGAGTAAAAAGATTTTGGGAGGAGAAATACATAAGGATTCAGTTGTTCTGGTAGATGTGTTTGATGGTGTGGTAGTTTTTAGAAATGAAGAAACTGAAAAAAGTAGGAAAATGAAGCGTGCTGATATGAATGGTTAGTTTATATATTTTTATACGGATTTTATTTTTTATAACCTAAATTGTTTTTTATTGTAATTATTTGATAATCAATACAAAAGTAGTTAAATAAGCGTTAAAGAGAAGAGAGGTGAGGCGTAAATAAAATTACTTTTCCTTATCTTCAATTATTTAGTAAGCATTTCTTCTAATTGAAATAATATCAATTATATATGTTAGAGGATGTCAGATCAAATTAAAATGGACATTTATGGCATTTAAAAAGGAAGTTGTAGAGATCATTGAACCCAGAGATGTATTTGTTGGTAATCCCAAAGCTGAGGTTACCTTAGAAGAGTTTGGTGAGTATGAAAGCGAAGCTTGTGCAAAGGCAAATGAGGTAGTAAAGCGTTTACTTCAAGATTATGATGGGAAGATTCGTTTTAATTTTCGGCATTTCCCCATGACAAGGATTCACCAACGTAGCTTAAAAGCCGGTGAGGCTGCTGTTGCTACTGCTCAGGAAGGAAAGTTTTGGGAGATGCATAATATTTTGTTTGCAAATAGAAGGAACCTGGGCACCACCAGTTTGAAACTTCATTCAAAAGAAGCTGGTGTAAAAAATAAGAAGTTTCTTGATGACTTAGTTAATGCAACCTATGGGTGGCAGGTTCAGGGTGATTTGCGGGAAGGGCTTGACCGGGGAGTAACTGATGCCCCTACATTTTTTGTAAATGGTGTTAGGGTTACCGGGAAGTCAACTTATGAAGAGTTGAGCAAATACATTGATGCCGCTTTGAAAAAAGTTAAGGCAACTAAGAAAAAATTACCGGTAAGACAACGGGCTTAATGATTTTTTTTATAAACCACCGAAAGGTGGTTTTTTTATGTCCTCTTGAAATCTTTATTCAATAGCGTCAACCATATATGTTAAAACCATAGCTCCGTCAATAACAATTCGACACGGATATTCATCATCTCTTTCAAATAAATATTGAAATTGAATTCTTCCTTCATTCGAAGAAAATTTCACAGGTTTGGGTTTATCAGGTCTTTTGTCATCACCGGTAACTATAAAAATTTCTTTAGGCTCAACATCACTTTTAAAGCTAATAATAAAATTTACCGCATTTTTTGTTTTTGTTTTGATTACCCCACGAGCCGGTTCTACATTAAAAATTCCAAGTGAAATACCCGCTCCGGTTACTACAGGGGCGTTGAAAAACTCTCTTTTGTTCTTTAAACCCAAACCAAATTGCCATGCAAGATTATCTGGAAAGTGCTGGAGATTAAATGTAGGGTAAGAGGTAAAGAAATAATCTTTGTTGAAATTAGGGATGAAGTGGGTGAAGCGACTATCTATACTGCCTGCCGCCAAAAATACATCCACATATAGCCAAGCTTCATTACTTGTGCCTAATTGCACTACATTCCAAGTGTGGTTGGGGTCATCGGGTGGATTATTTATATCTGAAGCATTTCTTTTTATATATCCGTCAACAGTTAAACATCTGATATTTGCCCGGCTTAACATTTCCTGAAATAGATTGGCAAATCCTAAAGGAGTTCCTTTACGAGTTTGTATTACATCTTCAGGCAAAACTTTTTTATTATCATTATATCTGCTTGCTTTTAAATCAGGCTCAATATGATGAGCAATCCAATAAAAGATGGCACGTGCCTTTTCTTCCTTGGTTGAAAGAGATTGGGTTAGGGTATCTGCTATTTGAGCAACATTAAAACTATCCAGCGAACCAACGCTGTAAGCTACAGCATCTGCACGATCATACTGTTGCCCAATGGCGAAGAATGAAGACATTGCAAAATAAAAAAGCAATAGATAACCTTTCATTTTTTAAAATTAATAAAATGACAGGCTATTCTATAAATTACTTTTCTATTTATCGGCATAAAATAAAAGTTTATCTAATAGTTAACGCATAAATAATATTTCTCTGTATTTGGGCAGGGTCCAAAATTGATCATCAACAATCAATTCCAGTTTATCTGCATGATAGCGGATAATGTCAAAATGTTTATTCTTAACCTCTTCGGCGTATGCTATAGCCTGTTTGTTAGGCTGCTCTATTTTATTAGCTTTCTTACGAGCCTCAATCATGCTTTCCACTTTCTCGCTGAGAATATTAATATGGTATGAAATTTTCTCTGCAATTTCTCTTTGAGCTTTGTAGGCTATATGAGATAGGTCGGCTGCTTTTAATGCGTTGATATTTTCAAGAAGAATGTTTTGATATTTTATTGCGGAGGGTAATACCATAGTGGTTATTAAATCTCCTAATACCCTTGCTTCAATTTGAACCCGCTTTACGTACGCTTCCAGCATTATTTCATAACGTGCTTCCAATTCATGTGAAACAAATACTCGATTTCTTTCAAACAGTTCTTTTGATTTGTTAGACACGTAAGCGCCTAATGCAACAGGGGCAGATTTAATGTTTACCAATCCACGCTTTGCTGCTTCCTTTTCCCAATCGGAGCTATATCCGTCACCTTCAAATAAAATTGTTTTACTTTCTACAATGTATCGTTGTAATACTTGCATGATGGCGATTTCCTTTTTATCTCCATTTTCAATAATGGTATCCACCTCTGTTTTAAAATTGCGTAAGGTATCTGCAACTACTGTGTTTAAAACAGTCATCGGAATGGCACAATTAGCTGATGAACCAACAGCCCTAAATTCAAATTTATTTCCTGTAAAGGCAAATGGTGAAGTACGATTTCTATCTGTATTATCCAGCATCAACTCCGGAATACTTTTATAAATGTCTAGTTTTAAAATAGCTTCATCCTGCTCATCAAAATTTAATCCAACTCGTTTTTCAATCTCTAACAAGGTGTCAGTTAAATATTTTCCGATGAATATAGATACAATAGCAGGAGGTGCTTCATTGGCCCCTAAACGGTATTCGTTGCCGGCAGTAGCAATGGATGCCCTTATTAAATCGGAATAATGATGTACTGCTTTAATAATATTTACAAAGAAGGTAAGGAACATCAGGTTGGTCTTTGGAGTTCTCCCCGGAGCCAATAAATTGATACCGGTGTCTGTGCTAATGCTCCAGTTATTGTGTTTCCCGCTTCCGTTAATTCCTGCAAAAGGTTTCTCATGAAAGAGCACGGTGAGTTTGTGGCGTCGGGCTACTCTTGCCATCACATCCATTAGAAGGGTGTTGTGATCCACTGCAAGATTCATTTCCTCGTAAATAGGTGCACACTCAAATTGAGATGGCGCTACTTCATTGTGTCTTGTACGTAAAGGAATTCCTAAAAGATAACATTCTTTTTCGTAGTCACGCATAAATGCATAAACGCGTTCCGGAATGGCACCAAAATAATGATCTTCTAATTGCTGTCCTTTTGCAGGTGCGTGACCAATTACTGTTTTTCCCGTCAACTGTAAATCTGGTCGGGCGTTGTATAATCCGGAGTCAACCACAAAAAATTCCTGTTCCCATCCTAGGGTAGGAGTAACACTATTAATATTTTTATCAAAATATTGACAAACATCAACTGCGGCTTTATCCAATGCGGCAATAGATTTTAACAAAGGAGTTTTAGTATCTAACGATTCGCCGGTATAGGATACAAAAATGGTAGGGATACATAAGGTCTTTCCTTCAGTTGTGTCAACAATAAATGCAGGTGATGAAGGGTCCCAGGCAGTATATCCACGTGCTTCAAAGGTGGCACGGAGTCCTCCACTGGGAAAAGAAGATGCATCAGGTTCCTGTTGAATCAGTGAATTCCCTTCAAATTCTTCAATGGGGGTTCCATCATTTTTTAAAGTGAAAAAAGAATCATGCTTTTCTGCAGATAAGCCATTTAATGGTTGAAACCAGTGTGAAAAATGAGTTACGGATTTTGACTCTGCCCAAGCACGCATCCCTCCCGCAATCTGATCACCTACATTTCGTTCAATCTTTTTTCCGCTTTTTATGGAGGCTACTAAACTTTTATAAGCCTCATCACTCAAAAATTGGCGGGCAACTGCTAATGTAAATACATTCGAATTGAATATCTCAGTTACCTTATTTACTGGCTTTGTAAGGTGATTTGTATGATTATCTCTTATTTTTGATATTGCATCAAAGCGTAAATTTTCCATATTTTATATTAAATTATGATGCAAAAGAATGAAAAACATAATAAAAAACAAAAAAATAAAAAATAGGAATGAAAAATTGGCAATTTGGTAATAAAAATGTTACATATTTTTAAAACTAATGTGTTTAATTGTACACAACATTGGAAGGAGTAAAAAGGGATAGATAATGGATCGGTACCGCTCAATTGAACCAACATTAGGTACTATATAACCTATAAATAAAAAGAGGGGAATAGCAAGCAGGGTGCTGTACAAAAATAAGGGGTGAACTTTCCATTTTTCTTTATTGAAAAAGAGCCAGTATATAAAGAAGAGTATATAAGCCCACCCTTCTATTCCTATAAACCAAACTGCACTTCCCGGAAAACGCCAAGGCAATGGTTCTACAAATGCATGTACAACGGCTTGTGGAGTGTTTTTAATTAAGCTTTTAAGATTAGGAAAAAGGGTATCTGTAGGTATTTGAGAGGCGGCTTTTGGTAATTCGAAAAAATCAGCTTGCTTTTTTGAAAGTATTTTTATGGGGTTGATAGCTGGAAAGAAAGTGAGGATTATTATCAGCAAGGTGGATATTAAATAGGTCTTTAAAAATGCATGCTTTACCAGGCATCTTATTTTTAACCATAAACCTATACTTGCAGGAATAAGTGCCAAAAGAAAATGACTGCGTAATAATAAAATTCCTACAGAAGATATTATTAGGATTAAAGGATGGTGTATGGTTCTACGTTGAATTATTTGTGTTAAGCTAAATGAATAAAAAGCCATTAGCCCAAAAACAATACAATCTTTATGAATACCTGATGAAAAATATAGCATAGACGGCAAGAGAAATGCACCTATTATTATATTGTTCCTTTTTTGAGGGAAATAACTGTAAAATAATTTAAATAATGCCACGTGGCCTAAGAATCCAAATGCATTAAAGAACAAACTGTTTACATAGTAATTTTTATTACTGATAAGATTAAGCAAAGCTAAAATCTTAACTATCAAGTTATTTTTTAAATCATTCCAATATGAACCTGTGCTATTGAAAAATTTCCCAAAATGTTGATAAGGAGAATAAAAAAGAGAGGTGATAAATTCTCTTGGATTTTCTTTTAGCAAAACGGTTTCTTCCAGTCCATAATTATGTAATGTCCAGTAGTCATTCCCTTGGCCGGAATGTTGAACAGAAATCCATCCGAGTAAGATTCCTGCAACTATTTTTAAACAAAAAAGAAAAAAGAGTGTATTTCTATTAAGTTCAGTGGTTTGCACAAAGCGCATTTTGAAGAGCACTCTCCAAAGGAGGAAAAAATAAATAATAAATAATAATGCACTTACCATACCTAAATATGAAAGTATTAAATTTTTTCGGTGATTCAGTAGTAAGTTAGTTAGTACATTTGCAGCATCTTTTAAGTCATCATTTTGTATTATGGAAATTAGCGTTGCCACTGCTGAAAAACTTCGACTTACTGCTGATGAGTATGGTTTAATTTGTAAAAAATTGGGAAGAGCACCAAACTTTACAGAACTATGTGCTTTTTCAGGTATGTGGAGTGAACATTGTAGTTATAAAAATTCTATTAAATGGCTTAAAACACTGCCGCGAGAAGGAAAAAAAATGTTGGTAAAAGCAGGGGAGGAGAATGCCGGACTTATGGATATTGGGGATGGGTATGGAGTTGTATTTAAAATTGAATCACATAATCACCCCTCTGCACTGGAACCTTTTCAAGGTGCGGCTACCGGGGTGGGTGGTATAAGCCGCGATATTTTTACGATGGGAGCCCGACCGGTTGCGTCATTAAACTCCTTACGTTTTGGTAATTTGGATGAAGCACGTACCCAACACTTGCTGGCTGGAGTAGTACAAGGAATTGGGCATTATGGAAATTGCTTTGGGGTGCCAACGGTGGGAGGTGAAATTTATTTTGAAAAATGCTACTATACTAATCCGTTGGTGAATGCCATGTGTGTTGGAATTGTGAAGCAGGGGGATACGGTGTCTGCTATCGCGGAAGGAGAAGGAAATCCTGTTTTTTTTGTGGGTAGTGCAACCGGTAAAGATGGAATAGGCGGTGCCTCATTTGCCAGTGCAGAAATTACTGAAGAAAGTGTGGAAGAATTACCTGCTGTTCAAGTGGGTGATCCTTTTCAAGAGAAAAAATTGCTGGAAGCTTGTTTGGAGGTAATTCAAACCGGAGCTGTTGTGGGTATGCAGGATATGGGTGCTGCTGGGATTATTTGTTCAACTGCAGAAATGAGCGCCAAAGGAAACTCAGGAATGATTATTCATCTGGATAAAGTACCTACCAGACAAAAAAATATTAAAGGTTGGGAATTGCTGCTAAGTGAAAGCCAGGAACGCATGCTAATGGTTGTAAAAAAAGGTAAAGAGAAATTAGTACAAGATGTTTTTGATAAATGGGATCTTCCTTGTAGTCAAATAGGCACAGTTACAAATGATGGTGAATTACAGTTTTTTATGAATGGAGAGCCGGAAGCTTCATTGCCCGCAGTAGAATTGGTTTTAGGTGGTGGTGCACCGGTTTATGATCGTAATTTCTCACCACCGGCTTATCTTGATAAAGTTCTTGCGTTTGATCAAACACAAATTTCTGTGCCTGATAATTTGCGTGATATAACGGATCAACTCATTTCATTACCAAATATTGCCAGTAAGCAATGGGTTTATGAACAGTACGACAGCATGGTGGGAACCGGTAATACTAATACAAATGCACCTGCTGATGCTGCGATTGTATTAGCTAAACCTACACAAAAGGCCTTAGCACTTACTACAGATTGTAATAGCCGGTACGTCTTTGCAAATCCATATGTAGGCACAATGATTGCAGTTGCAGAAGCAGCAAGAAATATTGTATGTAGTGGAGGTACTCCGTTGGGTGTTACAAACTGCCTGAATTTTGGAAACCCCTATGACCCTGAAGTATATTATCAATTTGTAGAAGCTATTAAAGGAATGGGTGAGGCTTGCCGAAAATTTAATACACCGGTTACAGGAGGCAATGTAAGTTTTTATAATCAATCGCCGGATGGACCGGTTTATCCCACCCCTACTATTGGAATGGTTGGCTTGCTGGATCATGCAGATAATAAAATGACCCTTAATTTTAAAAATGAAGGTGATGTAATTTATCTTGTTGGTAATAATCCCAATGACATTTGTTCTTCTGAATATTTACACAAATTGAAGGATGTTGATTATAGCCCTGCACCATACTTTAATTTGGAAGAAGAGTTTATGCTCCACCAAGTGTTACTGGATTTGATTAAGGATAAGTTGATTTTATCTGCCCATGATTTGAGTGAAGGTGGTTTAATTGTGGCATTAATGGAATCAGGGTTTTTCAATAAATTGGGATTTCGTGTGTCCGATACTGATAGTAATATACGGAAAGATGCGTTTTGGTTTGGCGAAGCGCAAGGACGTATTGTTGTGTCGGTAAGTAAAAAGGATGAAGATGCATTTACAGAAAAGATAAAGGAATCAGGGGTGCCTATATTTAAGTTAGGACAGGTAACAGGTGCTGAAATTGAAGTGAATGGTGAAAATTGGGGAGATATTTCAGAATGGTATCAGAAATATCAAAATGTAATTGCAGGATACATGAAAGCGAACACCAAGAAATAAATCTTTCTATACTGTATAAACGGATGTTTATGGAATCGGTAATTATTGTAACAGGCGCAGCAGGCTTTATTGGAAGTTGCTTAACCGGTTTTCTCAACGAAAAGGGATTTGAAAACCTAATTTTGGTTGATGATTTTTCAAGGGAGGATAAAATATTGAATCTTTCAACAAAAAAATTTATTGCCCGAATTGAAAGGGAAGAATTTTTTAATTGGCTCAATGAAGAGAAACCAAGTGTTGATTTTTTCTTTCATCTTGGTGCACGAACCGACACCACCGAGTTTGATTATTCAGTTCATCAAAAGCTAAATGTAAAATATAGTCAGCTTGTTTGGGAGTATTGCACTTCGCACCAGGTTCGTTTAGTATATGCCTCATCGGCTGCCACTTATGGTAATGGTTCTATGGGTTATGACGATAATCATGAACTACCTTTTCAACTTGCCCCACTCAATCCTTATGGAAAGTCGAAAAATGAATTTGATAAATGGGCTTTAAAAGAAAATGCAACCCCTCCATTTTGGGCAGGACTAAAATTCTTCAATGTATATGGGCCCAATGAGTATCACAAAGGAAGAATGGCCAGTGTTATTTTCCATTCATTTAACCAAATTCGAGAAAATGGTTTTGTAAAACTTTTTCGATCACATAAAGAGGGGTTTAAAGACGGAGAACAGTTGCGGGATTTTGTTTATGTAAAGGATGTTATTAATGTGTGCTTTTGGATGATGGAGCAAGTTCAAAAAATTCCTTCCGGCTTATATAATCTCGGAACCGGCAAGGCGCGAACTTTTTTAGATTTGGCCTTGGCTACATTTTCGGGCCTGGATATTAAACCTGATATTCGTTTTATTGATATGCCTATAGATATTCGCGAAAGTTATCAGTATTATACTCAAGCTAATATGGAGAAATTGATTTCTTCAGGGTATCAAACCCCAATGTGCAGTCTGGAAGCCGGTATTGGCGATTACGTTAGGAATTATTTAGCTCCGGCAAGGTATTATTAATTGCAAAAAAAGGAACTCTTTATTAATAATTTATATCACAATGGCTTTGGCCATTGTTTTTTACTTTATCTTAGCACGACCTTCGGGTTTTACAGTACTTGTATTCCCCCGGTCACCCCGAAAATTTTACCTTAATATTTTCTATCCGAAATGTATTTGCATTCACGGATATTTCCATTTAGGTATTTTGAAAAATAGTAGTTTGTAAAATTCTGAAGATGGCTAAGTATATATTTGTTACCGGAGGAGTAACTTCATCATTAGGTAAAGGAATCATTGCAGCTTCACTGGCAAAGCTTTTACAAAGCAGAGGATTGAAAGTAACACTACAAAAATTTGATCCGTATATTAATGTGGACCCGGGCACCCTCAATCCTTATGAACATGGAGAATGTTATGTTACTGATGATGGTGCAGAAACAGATTTAGACTTGGGGCATTACGAAAGGTTTTTGAATATCCCAACTTCTCAAGCGAATAATGTTACCACCGGACGAATTTACCAAACTGTAATTAATAAGGAACGTGAAGGCGCATATCTGGGAAAAACAGTACAAGTTGTTCCGCACATTACTGATGAAATTAAGCGACGAATGTTGCTGCTTGGGCAAAGTGGCAAATATGATGTAGTGATAACAGAACTTGGTGGTACAGTGGGTGATATTGAGAGTTTGCCATTTGTTGAGGCGGTACGTCAACTTCAGTGGGAGATGGATGATGAAGATTGTTTAGTAGTTCATCTCACTTTAATACCCTATTTAAAAGCAGCTAAGGAATTAAAAACAAAACCTACACAGCATAGCGTTCGAATGTTAAGTCAGGAGGGTGTGCAGCCTGATATTATTGTATGTCGTACAGAGCGTCCATTGCCTGAAGATGTAAAACGTAAAGTGGCATTATTTTGTAATGTTAAGTTAGATTCGGTGATTGAAGCTATTGATGCGGGCACTATTTATGAAGTACCCCTACAATTGTTAGGTCAGGAATTGGATTTAATTGTATTGAAGAAACTGCATATTAATGGTTATGCAGCACCCGAGTTAACCAAGTGGGAAGGATTTTTGGAAAAATTGAATAATCCTAAATCCAAGGTTACTATTGGCTTGATTGGAAAGTACCTCGAATTACAAGATGCTTACAAGTCTATTCTTGAAGCCTTTATTCATGCAGGAGCGATGAATCAGTGCAAAGTTCAGGTTGTAAATATTCATAGTGAATATATTGATAAAGATAATGTAGCAGATAAATTGAAATCGTTGGATGGCTTATTGGTTGCTCCGGGATTTGGTGCACGTGGAGTAGAAGGAAAGATAATTGCTGTTAAGTATGCGCGCGAAAACAAGGTTCCATTTTTTGGAATTTGTTTAGGTATGCAAATGGCTGTTGTTGAGTTTGCTCGAAATGTGTTGAAATGGGATGCACATACTACTGAGGTAAGTTCATCAACACCTTATCCTGTAATTGCTTTAATGAATGAACAAAAGAGTGTAACACATAAAGGCGGCACGATGCGTTTAGGTGCTTATACCTGTAAAATTGAACCCAATACACTGGCCTATAAAATTTATCAAACCAATACCATTAGCGAGCGACATCGGCATCGTTGGGAGTTTAATAATAAATTCTTAGAGGATTTTAATAAGGCCGGGATGATAACCAGTGGTAAGAACCCGGAATCAGGCCTGGTTGAAATAGTTGAATTGGGAGGGCATCCTTTTTTTATTGGTGTGCAATATCATCCTGAACTAAAAAGCACCGTTGAAAATCCACACCCGCTTTTTGTTCATTTTATTGAAGCGGCAAAAATATTTGCATCCGAAAAATCAGCACCTGCTCATCTGGAAAAGGCGTGATATGCAAAAATTATCTATGGAGGCGCTGAACCGAAAATCAGTAGAAGAATTTCGGCATGCAACAAAGATTCCTATTGTGGTTGTTTTAGAGAATGTAAGAAGTGCCTATAATGTAGGAAGTATCTTTAGAACTGCTGATGCCTTCCTGTTGGAGGCCGTTTTTCTTACCGGTTATACTGCCCATCCTCCTCATAAAGAAATAAAGAAAACGGCCCTGGGCGCAGAGGAGTCTGTGTTGTGGAAGCACTTTCCCACTACCAAGGAAGCCCTACAAGAGTTAAGAAATTACGATTATACTGTTTTTGCTATTGAGCAAACCAATCAACGTGTTATGCTTGAAAATGTAGAATGGGATACTGAAAAGAAGATAGCATTAGTGTTGGGTAATGAGGTTTCAGGGGTTGACCAGAAAACTATTGATGATTGTGATGGCTGTATTGAAATTCCACAATTGGGTATGAAACACTCTTTAAATATAGCTACTGCAGGGGGAGTGGTATTATGGGAGTTTGTAAGAAAATGGATGCTAACTGTTCAGCATAATCGAAGATAAAATTATGCTCAAGGATACTAAAAATTATCTTTCTTTAATTAAGTTTTCGCATACTATTTTTGCTATGCCCTTCGCCCTGATTGGTTTTTTTCTGGCCATACATAAGGGATATACAATGCCGTTAAATGGTATGCTTATGAAATTGGCCTTGGTGCTTGCCTGTATGGTTTTTGCCAGAAGTGCAGCAATGGCTTTTAATCGCTATTTGGATAGGGCTATAGATGCAAAAAATCCACGTACTGCAATTCGAGAAATTCCGGCAGGAATAATTAGTAGCAATAACGCGCTGATATTTACTATTGTTATGGCTCTCCTTTTTGTACTAACAACTTTTTTCATAAATCGGGTTTGCTTTTATTTGTCGCCGGTTGCCCTTTTCGTTATTTTATTTTATAGTTATACCAAACGCTTCACATCACTTTGTCATCTGGTGCTTGGGCTCGGATTAAGTTTAGCTCCAATAGGCGCATGGTTGGCTGTTTCGGGAAAGTTTGCACTTCTTCCACTTATCTTATCTGTAGTAGTTATTTGTTGGGTATCAGGATTTGACATTATTTATTCTTTACAGGATGAAGAGTTTGATCGAAAAAATAATTTAAGATCTATCCCGGCTTGGTTGGGTAAATCTGGTGCACTCTGGGTTTCAAGAGGATTGCATTTTATTGGTTTTAGTGGGGTAATAATATTTGGTTGGTTGGGGAATATGGAATGGTTGTATTGGATTGGCGCTTTAGTTTTCTTTGCTATGCTTTTATATCAACATAGTATTGTAAATCCCAACAACTTGAGGCGGGTGAATATCGCATTTATGACTGCTAACGGGTTTGCTTCTTTTATTTTTGCTGTATTTACTATAGCTGATCTATATTTATAACCCTAATAATTTTTATTAACATCTGCATTATACTATGTCTCGTATTATTTGTATTGATTTGGGTGGAAAAAGAACCGGTATCGCTGTAACGGACCCTATGAAAATAATTGCTACAGGATTAAATACGATTCCTACACCTGAATTAATTCCATTTTTAAAAAAGTATATTTTAAATGAAGAGGTTGAATCTTTCTTAATTGGCATGCCTTTAAATTTGGATGGTACTGATACGCATGCAACACCAATGGTTAATGCAGCTATTAAAATGCTAAAAAGTAATTTTCCCAATATACCCATTGAAACCATTGATGAACGATTTACCTCAAAAATGGCACAGAAGGCTATGCTGGATATGGGGCTGAAAAAGAAAGAACGGAGAGATAAAAAACTTGTTGATGAAATAGCGGCAACAATGATGCTGCAAGAATATTTGCAAATGAAGAATGGATGATTTTGTATCTTTGTAGCTTATGATTTTGCCAATTGTTGCCTATGGGTCTCCTGTTCTTCGTGCAGTGGCTCAACCCATTACACCGGATTATGAAGGCTTAAAAGAGTTGATTGCTAATATGTGGGAAACCATGTATCATAGTAATGGCGTTGGCCTTGCCGCACCTCAAATAAACCGCTCCATCCGATTGTTTATAATAGATAGTGAGCAGATTTTTACTAACCGCGATGAGGATGATGAATTATATCCTGACGCTCCGGGCTTTAAAGGAACTTTTATAAATGCACAAATTATTGAGGTAGATGGCGGTCAGTGGTCTTATAATGAAGGCTGCCTGAGTATCCCTAAGGTGAGAGAAGATGTGCTCCGCCAACGTTCAGTTACTTTGCGCTTTTTTGATGAGCTTTTTGTTGAACATACCCGCACATTTATCGGTTTGTCTGCCCGTATTATTTTGCATGAATATGATCATATAGAAGGGAAATTGTTTATTGACCATATTAAACCATTAAAAAGAACCCTGTTGAAGCGAAAATTGGAAGATATTTCAAAAGGGAGAATTAGTGTTGATTACAGAATGTCTTTCCCAAATAAATAATCCTTCTCTTGCGTAATCTTTTCGCATGAAGTATTTACTCTTTTTTGCCTTTTCTCTTCTTACAATTCCTGTATTAGCACAACCGGATACAAGTGTGGTTGATAAGAAAATAATCACACTATCTGAGGTGGTAGTAGGCCGTAATCTGGATGTGCCTTTCTTTATTCAGCGTGTTCGTAATGACAGCAGCTTTTATAAAGCCTTTCGAAATTTGCGCGTTATATCATTTTCTTCAATTAATGATATCAGAATGATGGGAAAGCGAGAAAATCTAAAAGCTTCTCTATATAGCAAAACCATTCAAAAAAGGCGGCAAGGATGCAGAACTATGGATGTATTGTTTGAGGAAACGTTTGGAGATATGTATGATGCTCATCATCAGTTTAATTATTATACGGCTAATATGTATGCTTCATTATTCTTTACAACAGGGAAAGTTTGTGGTGAAGATAATATAGTAAGTAACCGTGATTTTTCTATTCGTAATAAAAAGGGAATTGAAAGGCATAAAGAGCAATTGAAAATGCTTTTTTTTAATCCGGGGGCTAAAATTGATGGTATTCCGTTTATGAAAAGAAAAACAGCTATTTATAGTGATAGGATGGCACCGTTATATAACATGGAGATAGATTGGGAATTGTATAATAACAAACCTTGTTATGTGTTTAAACAAACGGTAAAGCCGGGTCATGAAAGCGATGTGGCGGTTGATGAAATGGTTACCTGGTTTAATGAAAATACTTTTGAAATTGAAGGACGTAATTATGTGCTAAGCTATGACGCAGGAGTGTATGATTTTAAAGTAAGTATGGAAGTGAGGATGACTTCGTTTGATAATCTAACAGTTCCGGAGCTTATTAGATACAGTGGCAATTGGAAAGTGATTGGGAAGAAGCGTGAGCGAGGAGTGTTTACAGCCACTCTTTTTGATTTTAAACAAGGGGAATAAGCTGTTAGACCAAAGGTGTTTTAATTCTTTTTTATTTATTAAAGCTATCCAATTACAAAAAAAGAGCACTCATCGTGGATGAATGCTCTTTCTTCAATTTTAAAGGATTTTAATTTTCTATAGGTAGAAATGCATATTTTTTTCCGTATTCAATCATTTGGTCGTAAAAACTTTCAGGGTATTCAATTTTTACATCTGTTATCTTTTCTCCTTCCATTACCGGAACAAGTTTTGGTTGAATAAATCCTTTGTAAGGTTTAACATTAAGTTTTGCATAGCGTTCTAGTACTTCTTTATGCAATGCTTTGTCAACTTTTACACCATAGGTTTCAACCAATGCTTTCCCGGCAGCATAGTCTCCTTCAGATTTAATACGTTGAATTTCGCGAAGTAATTGGCCAAATAAGTCTTTTAATTTGTTGTAATCATTGATACGGATATAGGTTTTTCCATTCTCTTTTACAAATTCTACTACATTGTCTTTCTTCCCTTTTTCATATACCCACATGGCATTGAGTTGACGGTTTCGCATGTGTGCTTCTTCTAAATTATCGCCTTCTTTAATGCGTGTAAGTTGTGTCATTAGCCCATTCATCATATAACTATCATACTCTGCTTTCCCAACTTCTAAAGATGGCATAACGCCTATATCAATAAGTTTTTGATCTAAAATAAAATAAAGGGCAACCAAGTCAGCGCGCGCTTCTTCTAAAGTGGATGCATAATTTTTTAGAGTGATGTCTGTAGTGGCTATGCCGGGATTAATTTTTCCGCTGGCATGGCCAATACATTCATGCATATCAGTGTGTAAATCGCTGGCTAAATTTCCATATTGCTTAATTCTGTTTTTAACGGTATCATTTAAGCCAAATTCATCAAGTACTCCACTATTTGCACCTGCCACATTGTATGCGTGGATGATATTGGAAAGGGAAACTGATTTTGATCCGTGGCTTTTTCTAATCCAATCGGCATTGGGAAGGTTAATGCCAATAGGAGTGGCAGGAGAGGCATCACCACTTTCAATGAAAACAGTAATTGCTTTGGCTGTTATGCCCTTTACCTCAGTCTTTTTATGTTCAGGCATTAACGGAGAATGGTCTTCAAACCATTGCGCCTGAGCGGCAATTGCTTCAATTCGCTTAGTGGCTTCCATGTCTTTAATTGAAGCAACACTTTCAAAACTGCCTTTTTTACCAATCGGATCCATATACACTTCAATGAAACCATTTACAACGTCTATCCTGCTGTTTACATCTTCAACCCAGGCTATGCTATAATCATCAAAAGTTTTTAAATCGCCTGTTTTGTAGTATTGGATAAGCAGGTCGAGTGCTTTTTTTTGTTTATCGTTTTCTGCAACGCCAGATGCTTTTTCAAGCCAGCTAATAATTCTTTCAATGGCTGAAGAATACATACCACCCAATTTCCAAACTTTTTCGGCAATCACACCATTTTCTTTAACCAACTTACTGTTTAAACCCCAAGAAGGAGCATCGCCGGATGTATTGAATTTTGAATAAAAATCTTCAACTTCTTTTTGTGAAACGTTTTCATAAAAATTTACTGATGATGCTTTTATGTTGTCAATATTTGGTGACAGATTTACTAATTTAGGTTCAACAGATAAATCATAAACCAAAGGTTTGATACGTTTTAAAAAAGCATCTGTTGTTTCATTAACTCTTTTTGGTAATTGTGTGGTATCTGATGCCATTGCTATTGTTGCAAAGTAATCAAATGAACAGGCGGGAATAAATTTTTCATTACCATAGTGATGGTGGTTACCATTACTAAACCAAAACCGTCCACAGTAATCTTTAAATTGCTGCCATTCTGGAGTATTCTTGTCGCCTGAATAGGTAGAATAAATGGTTTCTAAAGTTTTGCGTAGCGTTAGACCATATTTGCTTTTTTGATCGTAAATAATGTCTCGCCCGCTATTTGCTGCCTCATATAAATAGTATGCCAATTGTTTTTGTTGAAGCGATAACTCATTAAAGCCTGGTACCTGATATCGAAGTATTTCAAGGTCCGCAAAGGATTCAGCTCTCACATTAAAATTGCTGTCAACAGCCTCAGTTTGCATCATATCTTTTTTTTCTTTTGATTTGTCGCCACTGTTACAAGAAAACAGTACCAGCATAGCAGCGGCTGCACCGGCAGAACGGAGTTGTAACGATGTTAAGTTAAATTTCATTTTATACTTTTTAGTTGATGAAAATGATTATTTCGGGAATCAAATGTACAATTCATTATATAAAATGCTCAAATTAAATCACTAATAAGGGCTATTCTTGTGTTCGATCACTTTGATTGGTGTTAACACTATTATTTCTCATTATGTGTAAATTATAAAAATAAGGATCGTGTTTACTATCAAATATGCAATAAATAGTTTTCCACTCAGTCCTTAATTTTAAGGCTTGCTATTTGAATGTGCCTTTAAAATATTGGCTATTTTGAAGTTTTATTTTCTACATAGTTGCGCCATTTTTCAATTACATTGCTCATGTCTTTGGGCAATGGTGCAGTAAATTGTATTTCTTTTCTGGTAACAGGATGTATAAAGCCTAATTCTCCGGCATGAAGTGCTTGTCTGGGACATAAGGCGAAGCAATTTTCTACAAATTGTTTGTACTTGGTATAGATGGTGCCCTTAAGAATTTTATCTCCACCGTAAAAATCATCATTGAATAAGGGGTGTCCAATATGTTGCATGTGAACCCTGATTTGATGTGTACGACCTGTTTCAAGCCTACATTCAATTAATGACACATAATATAAATGTTCTAATACTTTATAATGAGTAATTGCTTCCTTGCCGTATTCGCCATCCGGATATGCAGAAAATAATTTCCTAAATCGCTGATGTCTTCCTACATGGGCAATTATTGTTCCTTCATTTTCTTCAAAATCTCCCCACACCAAGGCAATGTATCTGCGATGTACGGTATGATTAAAAAATTGTTTAGCCAAATCACTCATAGCATGTTGAGTTTTGGCAAGAACGAGTAGGCCACTTGTATTTTTATCAATGCGATGAACTAAGCCATATCTGGGCAAATCAGTTTCCTGTAAATGAGGATTCTTTTGATGCAAATGCCAGGCTACTGCATTAATGAGTGTATTATTTGGGTTTCCGCTACCCGGATGAACTACCATGCCCACTCGTTTGTTTACTACTAATATATCGTCATCTTCATAAACAATATCAATTGGAATATTTTGAGGAATGATATCAGTTGCTTCCGGTGATGATGAATCAAATATTATGAGATGGTCGCCTTTTTTAACTTTGTAATTACTTTTTACCGGTTTATCATTTACCAGTACCATTTCATTTTCAATAGCCTGTTGAATTTTATTTCGGGTAGCCCCTTCTATACGCTGCATTAGAAACTTGTCAATACGTAAAGGCTCTTGTCCTTTATCAATTATTAAGGATAGTTTTTCGTACAGTGTATCGGTATCAGGTATCTCTTCTTCAATTTCCCTTTGCATCATAAACATTCAATTTCGGCGTTCGGAGTGCAAATTATAACTTTGCGTGTTATGCAAAGCGTGATTTTTGAAGATTTGGGCAAAATTGAATATGGTGTGGCCTGGAATTACCAGGAGCAATTGTTACAAAAAAATGTAGCTGTTAAATCAAAAGCTCGTACAGAAAACGATAATACGGCACCTGAACGATTACCAACAACTAATTATTTTCTGATGTGCGAACATTTGCCTGTGTACACCTTGGGCAAAAGTGGTGATATGCATCATGTTTTACTTACTGAAGCGCAGTTAAAGCAAAAAGGTATTGCTTTCTATCATACTAATCGCGGTGGTGATATTACTTTTCATGGCCCCGAACAAGTGGTTGGTTATCCTATTTTAGATTTAGAAAAATTTACAACTGATATTGGTGTTTATCTCCGTAATCTAGAAGAGGTTATTATTCGTACAATCGCTGAATATGGTTTAGTGGGTGAGCGTAGTAAGGGAGAAACGGGGGTTTGGCTTAATCCGCAAATTAAGGGACGTGAGAGAAAAATTTGTGCTATAGGTGTAAGATGTAGTCGCTGGATAACAATGCATGGATTCGCACTAAATGTAAATACTAATTTAGACTATTTTAACCATATTATTCCTTGCGGAATTGCAAACAAGCAAGTTACCTCAATAAAAAGGGAATTAGGCAGAGATATTGATATGGAAGAAGTGAAGTGTAAAATAAAACATCATTTTGAAATGGTGTATCATGCAGAGCTCGTTCCAGCCTCAATTAACCGGCTTGCGCAATGAATCGTTAAAATTTGATTTGTTGTCTTTAGGAATAAAGAGCTTATTTTTCTCAACCAATTCGCCATTTCTATACAATTCAAAAGTGAACCATCCGGAGTGCATAAAATTAGCTTTTTCAAGCATTAGGTATTCTTCCTTTAAGCCTGTAATTTCAAAAATTTTCTTCCCTTTCTCATCAAAAAATCTTGCTGAATAATTTTTAATTACCGCGTCTGGAAGATGAATAACCACCAAATGATTGTTATTAATGAATATGCGTTTGCTGGGATAGGTGATAGCCGGTTTCCCCGGTATTTTCAATTCTCCGAAATTTGTTTCAGTAGCGTCTATCAGTGGGTCAGCCTGCCACGGTGAGCGTTTAAGCGTAATCGTTATACTGTCTGAAGGAATATAATTTTTAGGTGGCACAGGTACTGGGGGTAATTGGTCTTTTTCTTTTTCAGATTTTATCTCTTCAGGAACACGAAGTGGATAAAGTTCTTCCTGAGGCAAGGGTGGAGGAGGGGGTAATTTAACTGGTCTTCTTGTTGGAGTAATAATATAACTCCCATCTTCAAAAGCAATAAATATCCGATAATACATTTTATTGTAGGGTGGTTTATTATCGGTATAACCATTCTCAAAATTAGATGGGCTGAGTACCGCACCAATGGTAGCATAATTCTTTAAACTATCAAATGATCGCTGGATTTTTATATCCATAATAGGCTTGGTATAGGGATTAATCCAGCTAATGATTATGTTATTATTGGCATTGATTATTTTAAATCCAGGTAATGTATCCTGTGCAAATGCACAGTTTACAAAGGAAATTAAAAATAGAATAAAGGCTCTTCTCATAGTAAACAACAACAAAGATAAAGGCTTTAAAGCTACGAAGTGGAGCCATTTCCCTGAAGCCCACCGGTATGTAAACATAATATTTTACTGCCCGGTTTAAACCATCCGGTTTCTATTTTTTGAAAAATGGCAGCCATCATTTTTGCTGTATATACTTTATCTAATGAAATATGATACTGATAAAAAAAATCATTTATAAACTTTATTAAATGAGGAGGTGCTTTTGCAAATCCACCAAAATGAAAATCAGGCCATACCATTAATCTTTCTTTGTTATAGTTCTTATACAAATATTGAAGTCGTTGAGGAATATCAGTCATGTTTTTGAGTGCAGGAATAGCAATAATTTTTTCGTTACCTGAATACAAAATACCTGCCAGGGTAGTTGCAGAGCCTACGGGTACGCAAATGTGGGTATAATCGGAATCACCCCAGGCCTTTCTCATCAGGCTAGCACCCTTCATCCCTATTGGATGAAAGCCTCCTTCAGGTATAGTAATTAAGTTCTTGTGGGTGGTTGTGTAGCTATATCTTTTTATTTTGTAAATATCTCTTTGTAAAAATTTTAATTGCATTCCATATTCTTCACAATGTTTCATTGTATGTGATAAATCATTGGGCCTTTCTCCATTTATGTAGCCTGTGCAAGGAATATCGAGCAGTTTACATGCATACGCGGTGGCCACAAGATGATTTGAGAAATATCCGCCAAAAGTTTCTATTTGTTTTTTTTCCTTTACTGCCTGTTTAAGCCAATAATATAATTTATATAGTTTGTTGCCAGAAATTATGGGATGTATCAAATCAAATCTCGCCATCCGTAGCGAAATCTGGGCGCTAATTAAAGAATTATTGTTTATTGTTTGAATAGAAACTTGGCTGTCAATAGCTGGAATCATTAATTTTACTTCCGTATTTTTGCGAGCAAAAATTACATCTTTTATTTAAAGCGAACTATAAATGAAACCAACTCTTGTGATTTTAGCCGCAGGAATGGCTAGCCGTTACGGAAGTATGAAGCAAACTGAAGGTTTTGGCCCCGGTGGTGAAACAATTATGGATTATTCAATTTATGATGCTATCCGGGCGGGATTTGGAAAGATTGTCTTCATTATACGGAAGGATTTTGCCGGGCCTTTTAAAGAAAATTTTAATAGTAAACTAAAAGATAAGGTAGCTGTTGAGTATGTTTATCAGGAGTTAAATAGTTTTGTAGAGGAGGCTTTGTTTCCCGAAGGAAGAACTAAACCCTGGGGAACTGCGCACGCTGTTTTATGTGCTCGCAATGCAGTAAAGGAACCTTTTGCTGTAATTAATGCAGATGATTTTTATGGGGCTGATGCTTTTGTAAGTGCTGCTACTTTTCTACAATCGGAGTGTAATGAAATGACTGCTGCTATTATCGGTTACCGTTTAATAAATACACTTAGCCCGTTTGGCACGGTAAGCAGGGGTGTGTGCGAGGTAAATACATCAGGGAACTTGGTTTCAATAGTAGAACGAACAAAAATTTATCCTAAAGAGGATAAGGTATTTTATGATGAAGGAGGGGAACCGGTTGAAGTGGCAGGTACATCACCGGTATCTATGAATTTTTGGTGTTTTCATCCTTCTGTGTTTGCCCTAAGTGAAGTGTTGTTCAAAGAGTTCTTGCACAATAATTTGAAAAACCCAAAATCTGAATTCTTTATTCCTATTGTTGCAGACCATTTTATACATCAATCGAAAGGAGTTATAAAAGTTATTCCAACATCAGCCCAATGGTTTGGCGTTACTTATAAAGAGGATGCACCATCAGTAAAGTCAAGTTTAGAGAAGTTAATTTCAGCAGGCAAATATCCTTCGCATTTATGGGGTTAACATGATGAGTGCTTAGTAGTAACGATAAGAAAGATTAATTATTATAGGTATAAAAGTATTAGTTTCCTTTAATCATAAAGACGTAATTATCTACTTTTTTAATTGCTGATACGCGGTCAACACCACGTAGAGAAGGTGCTGCAGTAATTTTTATTTTTTCATGCCCTTCCATTTTCTTTACTTCATCAATTGCGCTAAAAAGATAATCAGGTTTAATTGCGTAAACAACTCCTTCAGCACCGGTTTCCATACTGCTAATAATACCCACAAGTTCGCCTTGCCTATTAATTACCGGGCTACCACTTGTTCCTTCGTTGGCAGCAGTGTTCAGTTGAAAATAGGTAGAATCCATTTGGTATCCGTTGCGAGCACTAACATACCCTTCGCCGTAAACAATTTCTTGTTTTGGATACCCCAGCATATATACCTGATCTCCTAATTCAGGCTGTGACCTTTTTATTGAATAAGGATAGAATGGAAGTTTTTCAAAATTTTCATCAGTGATTTGTAAAATAGCCATGTCAGTGGCAGGGTTAACATATACTGCATGTGCTTCAAATTGTTCGCCTTTAATGTTTTCAACCACAAGTTGATTTCTTGCTTCTTGTACAACGTGGGCATTAGTAACAAGGTAATTTCTTGATGCGTCTATCATAAAACCGGTAGCACGAAATTTAGCAGCAACATGAAGTCTTGGTTTTATCTCGGCTTTTTCTGCTTCAAGTTGATTAACCTTTCGTTCAATTTGCAATGTTTTATTTTCCTGTTGATGGAGCTTATCAACTAATGGTTTAATATTGGTTTGCTTATTAGGGGAGATTATGGTAAGTAAACTAAAAATAACTAATGAAACGATACCGGCAATAGATGCCGCCACAGCTACCATCTTTCTATATCGCTGCCACAAAAACACCACCTTTGATTTGTGTGAATAGGCGGAGCGGGATAATAATCCTTCTCTGGTAAGATTATTTTCAGTTTCAGTCAGTTCCTGCCTAAATAATTTTGAATCAGCAAACTTTTCCAGTTCATTTAAAAAAAAGATTTGTTCCACAACAGTCTGATCCAACTCTGGATTCTTCTTTCTCAAATCTGAAAAATAAATTTCTTCTTCTTTAGACATTTCACCTTTAATGAAACGCTCAACCGCATCCATTAGTAACGTATCTTCCATCTTATTCACTTTTATATTGCTGAAAAAACAATTTTTTTAGTCGTACCAAACATTTGTACTTCTGCGTTTTTGCGTTGTCAGCATTTGTATATCCAAAATCTGCTGCAATTTGCAGCATAGGTTTCTTTTGTAAATAATAAGCCTCTAATAAGCTTTTGCAAGGTTCCCCAATTTTTCCTAATGCAGTTTCCATAATAGAAAAATCCCGATTTTGCTTTTCATGGTATTCTAAATCGTCTTCAACTGCAATAATCTCCTCATCTTTTTCATCGGTGCTAAAAAACCGATTTGATTGTTGCAACTTTTTTAGCCAAAGTCTTCTTGCAATAGAATAAAGAAATGTTTTTAGTTGACAATTCAGTTCAAAACCCTCCATTTTTGATTTTTCAAAAAGCACAATCATGGTTTCTTGAAAAATATCCGCTGCATCATCTGCACTGCCGCTATTGCTAATAATCATTGCTCTAATCATGTGAAAATTATCCCGATATATTTTTTCGATAGTCCCTTTATCCTTTTGGGCAATTTTCTCGATTAGGCTCTTTTCATTAGCTATAAAATCCACTTGCTTATGTTAATACTGTTTAGGTAATTAAGTAACCCAAAATAATTGTAAAAAAAAAGTCACAACAGTTGGGTTACCTTTATTCATTTGAGGTATTAATCTCAAAATCTATTAAAATTAAAACAAAGAAAATGAAAAAGTTCTTAGCTATTGCTCTTATTGCTGGTTCATTAGTTGCTTGCAACAGCGGCGAAACTAAAGAAGAAGCTGCTCCAGCTCCTGAAACAACTACAGAAACTACTCCTGCTCCAGAAGCTACAACTCCAGAACCTACGGCTCCAGTTGCAGATTCTACTGCTGCTGCTCCTGCTGCTACACCAGCTCCAGCTGCAAATTAATAATCTAATCGGATGTGCTCAAAAGGCCATCTTTAGAATAGTAAAGCCGCCCTTTTGGGGCGGTTTTTATTTTTTGACCGCTTACCGGCATTAAATCATAATTTTGAAGGCTTATTTTAGCCTTTTATGAGTATTCATTTGTTACACCCAAACTTTCATAACCCATTAATAATCAGTGGCCCATGTAGTGCTGAAACGGCTAAGCAGGTTATGGATACGGCTATATTGCTAAAAAAAACCGGTAGGGTGCATCTACTTCGGGCAGGTGTTTGGAAGCCTCGAACCAAACCGGGCTCTTTTGAAGGAATTGGTAAAGCCGGATTTGCCTGGCTTGCGGATGCAAAGAAGGAAACAGGGCTGCCGGTTGCAGTGGAAGTGGGGAATGTTCGGCATGTAGAGGAAGCTCTTTTAAACGATATTGATGTTTTGTGGATAGGCGCTCGAACTACAGTAAATCCATTTTTAGTGCAGGAAATTGCTGATGCTTTAGTGGGAACTTCTACCCCCGTATTAATTAAAAACCCCATAAATCCAGACTTGGACCTTTGGATTGGGGCTTTGGAGCGTTTTCGAAATATGGACCTTCCGGTGGGTTTAGTGCATAGAGGATTTTCAACTTATAGTGTTTCTGAATATAGAAATCCCCCTATGTGGCATCTTCCTCTTGAGGTAAAACGGCGTTTCCCGGAAATAAAAATGATTTGTGACCCTTCACATATTGGTGGGAAACGTACCGTGTTAAAAAAAATAGCACAAACAAGCATTGATTTGGATTTTGACGGCCTAATGATTGAAACTCATATTAATCCTGATGATGCCTGGAGCGATGCAAAACAGCAAATTACACCCCAAGATCTGGAAGTATTATTAAATGAGCTTACCTGGCGACAAGGAAATTCTGAAATAACAGAAAATAATAGCCAGTTGGCTAAACTTCGTGAACAAATTAATCAGATAGATGAAGAATTGCTTACCCTTATTGGACAACGAATGAAGGTGGCAGATTTGATTGGAATGTATAAAAAGGAAAATAATATTACGATTTATCAGGCAGAGCGATGGAATGAAATTTTATTTAGAGGATTATCAGGCGCTACATTGCATAGCTTAAGTGAGCATTTTATCAGAAATTATTTTGATGCTATTCATTTGGAAAGTATTGAACATCAAAATCGGATAATGAATGAAGACAACAAATAACATATCCATACAAAGTTTTTCTTTTCCTTCCGGAACTGTTCAATGCCTTTTTGATATTTCGTTTGATGAGCTGTTTGAATCTCCCACCGTTATTATAACTGATGAGAATGTATTCGCCTTTCATCAAAATAAGTTTTCAAATAGGAAAACAATTGTTATACCGGCCGGTGAAGAAGCTAAAACACAGGCTACTGTGGACTATATTATCAATCAATTGATTGATCTGGAAATAAGTAAAGAAGACACTTTATTGGGAGTAGGAGGTGGTGTTGTTTCTGATTTGGCAGGCTACGCAGCAGCCATTTATAAAAGAGGAATGAAATTGCAGTTAATGCCAACAACCCTGTTAGGAATGATTGATGCAGGGCTTGGGGGAAAGAACGGGGTGAATGCGGGAAGGTATAAGAATATGGTAGGCACAATTTATCAACCTGAAAAAATATGGTTTTGTTATGACTTTTTATCTACGCTTCCTGTTCATGAATGGCGTAGCGGTATGGCTGAAATGATTAAGCATGCTTGTATAGCTGATGAACAAATGTTTGATATACTTGAGAAGATTCAATTGGAAGATATTATAGGAGACTATAAAAAATTGAATGAATTGGTTCAGCGTAATGTAAAAATCAAAATGAACATAGTAGAGCAGGATGAACTGGATAAATCTGATCGCCACCTGTTAAACTTTGGACATACATTTGGGCATGCCATTGAAAAACTACTTGGTATCACCCACGGATCTGCTATAAGTATTGGTATGGTATGTGCCTGTCGTGTATCTGAAAAACTAATTGGCCTGCATAAAAGTGTCACTCAGCGTGTAACTAATTTGCTTGAGCATTATTTATTGCCGGTGGAAGTGAATACAAATGTAGAAGAACTGTTTGAGTTATTGGTAAAGGATAAGAAAAGAGTTGGAGATGATATCAACTTTGTGCTTTTACATCATATTGGACAGGCAAAAACTCAAATTATTCCTTTATCATACCTTCATCAAAACATTAAGGAGATATTAAGATGAATGTGGTTGTTTTCCCATCCCAGCTCAGTGGTAAGGTAAAAGTTCCAGGAAGTAAAAGTATTATGCAACGATTGTGCGCATTGGCTCTTCTGCATTCCGGCATTACTATTATTCATCACCCTGATCATTCTGATGATTCGGAAACTGCATTGAGAATAATTTCTGTATTGGGAGCTCGGGTAACACGGGAAGAGGATTTATTACGTATTGAAAGTTTGGGTGAAGTTTCGTATTCGGGAGCATTAAATTTTGGTGAAAGTGGTTTGGCATGTAGAATGTTTTTGCCCATTGCCGCGTTGAGCAGAAATAAGATTTCGCTAACCGGAGAGGGGAGTTTGTTAAAGAGACCCTTAACGTTTTTTAATGAGGTTATGCCGGTATTAGGTGTTTTGATGTTAAGTAAGGATGGCCTTCTGCCTTTTGTAATTCAAGGTCCTCTTGTGCCACAGCGGATTCAGGTAGATGGTAGTGAAAGCTCGCAGGGTATCACAGGTTTGTTGTACGCATTTGCGAGCAGTGTTAGGGCAAATACATTGCTAAGTGTTACAAAGGTTGTGAGTAAGCCTTACATTGATTTAAGTATTAGCCTTCTTGAATCTTTTGGTATGAGTGCTAAATGGATGACGGAGGATAGGATATTTATTTTCCCAAGGAAGCAGGTTTTGAAAAATGTAGAGGTAACAGTAGAAGGCGATTGGAGTAGTGCTGCATTTTTATTAATTGCAGGAGCCTTATGCGGTGATATTCTAATTGAAAATTTAAATCCTCATTCAATACAAGGAGATAAATTTATATTGGATGTATTTTCAGAAATTGGTATTCATTATTGTATAGACGAACTTGGTGTTTCAGTTAAGCAACAACGAGATTTTATGTCGTTTTCTTATGATTTAACACATACGCCTGATCTTTTTCCCCCACTGGTAGTGTTGGCTTCATTTGCTAATGGCAGGAGTGTGCTTAAAGGAGCAGGTAGGTTGGTAAATAAGGAAAGCAACCGTGCAGATGAATTAGTAAAAATGTTTAGTACATTGGGAGTGAATATTTCTTATGGTGATGATAAAATTATTGTTGAAGGTATTGGAAAAGTGAATGGAGGATGTGTGGATGGGGTAAATGATCATCGTATGGTTATGGCTGCAGCTATTGTGGCTCTTGCTGCAGATGCGCCTATTACCATTACTGGCGCAGAGGCGGTATCTAAATCTTATCCTGCATTTTTTAACGGATTACAACAATTAGGTGCACAGGTTTCACTAATTTAATCGTATGAATCAATTTGGAAATATTTTTACGGTGGGTATTTGGGGAGAATCACATGGCTCTGCAATAGGCTGTGTGGTGGATGGATGTCCGGCCGGAATGGCTATTTCCCCTCAGGATTTCATTCCTGATTTGGAAAGAAGACGTGGAGGAATTCAACGTGCTACAACTCCACGCAAAGAAACTGATATGCCTGAATTCATGTCGGGTATTTTTAATGGCTTTACTACCGGGGCTCCTGTGGTTATTTTATTTTCAAATACCAATGTAAGAAGCAGCGATTATACCATTTTTAAAGATATGCCTCGGCCCGGGCATGCTGATTTTGTTGCACATAAGAAATTTAATGGTTTTGAAGATTATCGTGGAGGTGGGCAGTTTAGCGGCCGACTTACCGCACCGTTGGTGGCAGCAGGCACATTGGCTAAGAAAGTATTACAACATCATTTACCTAAATTTCGTTTATCCGCCTCCGTTATACAGGTTGCCGGATTTGATGATATTGAGGCGGGAATAAACTATGCTATACAGCAAAAGGATTCTGTTGGTGCATTAGTGCAATGTACTGCAGATGGATTACCTGTTGGATTGGGAGAGCCGTTTTTTAATTCTGTAGAGTCATTACTGGCTCATGCCGTTTTTTCAATCCCTGCTGTTAAGGGTATTGAATTTGGTGCAGGTTTTAAAGCGGCTAAAATGAAAGGGAGCGAACATAATGATGTCTTCGTTGGCAAAACAGGAAAAACCAAAACGAATCATGCAGGAGGTATCAACGGTGGACTCACAAACGGGAATCAGTTAATTTTTTCTATTGTAGTGAAACCTGCTTCCTCTATTTCTAAGCCACAGCAAACATTTAATTTTACTACTGGTAAGCAGGATGTACTAAAAATAAAAGGAAGGCACGATCTGGTTATTGCCTTAAGAGTACCCCCGGTTTTAGAAGCAGTAACAGCTATAGTATTGGCTGATTTATTTTTGATTCAGCAAGCTTATAAATAAAAAAGACTCCAAAGGGTATTGGAGTCTTTTTTATATTTCTACTTCTTTATTATCTTACTACAATTACGGTACCTTTCATTTCAATTGTTTTTCCTCGTCTGTCTTCGCCTTTAAGTATCCAAATATAAGTACCCAGGTCAACCGGTTTCCCCTTATAAGAGCCATCCCATCCTTTTAGGTATTGATTGGTTTCAAATACCAATTCTCCAAACCTATTAAAAACACGGAAGTATTCGGGCCGGGTCATACCAACCGGGATGGGCCTGAAAACATCATTCAATCCATCACCGTTTGGAGAAAAAGCATTGGGTACATAATAGTTTGGACCTACCATTACTTGAACATATACCGTATCAAAACCGATACATCCTGCAATGTCAATTACCTTCACCATAAATCGTGCATCTTCATACATTACAATGAGGGGTCTGTTTGATGTAGGATTAGTGATGTTGGCTGTAGGTGAAGTAGTTGACCACAGATACTGTTCACCGCCTGTAGCCACTAAATTAAATGGTAAGTTCATTGTTACGATAGTATCACCTCCGGCGTATGCAGGTACTAAAGGCTGCATAATTACTAATACAGAGTCTGTTTCACTAAAATTACAACCGTAATTATCTGTTACAGTAAGAAGATAATATTGTGTACCACCCGGAACTGCAATGGTTGTTTGTGCATTAGCATCATGAACTAAATCCGGTGGTGCCCAACTATAATTAACTGTTCCGGAAGTATGAGATACTGACCCCGAAATAGTAGTAGAATCGTCTAAGCATATACGTTGGTCCGGTCCGGCATCGGGAATTGGACGAAGCTTTACATTTATTATAATTGTATCTAAACGTTGGCAAGCGCCTTTATTAGCAGTTAAAATATAAGTAGCGGTATCTTGAGGAGTAACCACTGCATTTAAAATATTGGGGTTATCAATGTTTGGCCCTGTCCAGGTAAATACAGTTGCTAATGGATCTACAGTAGGGTTAAAGGTGAGCGGTTCGTCCTGGCAAACCGTAGTATCACTTCCAATAAAGAGCGGAAGCATATCATCAATTTCACCTACTATTGCGGAAATAGTAGTTGTGCAGCCGTTATTATCCTTTACCACAATGTTGTTGTAAGCACCTTTACCAACAGTAAATGAATTAGAAGTTTGGAATGGGAAGGAAGTTCCATTATCCACTGAATAAGTATAATTTGGTGTTCCTCCGGTAGCATTGATAGTGATATCTCCATCGCCACCAATGCATGTAGAAGGGCTTGTAGTGCTGGTAGCGGTTAATTTAGTTGGATGTGTAAGTGAAGCATTGATAGATTTTACGCATCCTACGTTATCACGTATCCTAATAGTATAGTTTCCTTGATTTAGATTTTTGAATGTATCTGTAGGTTGATAGGTAACTCCTGCATTTATAGAATACTCATATGGAGCAACACCTCCCAATGCGTTTACAATAATTGATCCATCTCCGCCGTTAAAACATAATGGGTTGTTTTCAATGGTATTCAGTACAATATCAGGGTTGGTAACCAAGGTGGCAGAATTATTCCCTGTGCAACCCACCGCATCTGTAATTAAGATATTGTATGTGTTTGGTATAAGATTGCCGAATGTGCTTGAAGGCTGAGGTACGCCGCCGTTAATACTGTAGGTGTATGGTGCTGCACCACTTGTAGGTGTAATTACAATAGATCCGTTATTAATTCCAAAGCATGGTGGGTTTTGAGAAGCCACTGTTGAGCTAATGGAAACACCTTCGTCAATTACAATATTTGAAACAGTTCCGCTACATCCAATGGCGTCAGTGAAGGTTACATTATATGTACCTGCTGCCAAATTTGTAAATGTTCCATTTGATTGTGCGGTTCCACCGTCTAAAGAATATTGATAAGGGCCTGTTCCTGAGGTAGGCGTTACCGTTAGTGTACCATTATCTACGCCGGGGCAGCTTGTTGCGGTAGATGCTTTTGTTCCGGTAAGGGCAGCACCTACTCCGATATTAAAATTAGTATTAGCCAAACAACCGTTCGCATCAGTTACATTCGCTGTGTGTGTGCCGGTTGCAAGATTTGAGAAATTAGGTGATGCTTGTGCCGACCCGCCATCTACGATAAAAGTGAATGGTCCGTTAGCTGTTGCGCCGGGAGCTAAACTTACCGTTCCATTATCAACACCGGGGCAGGAGGCAGCTACAGGAGTTGCAGAAAGGGTAATTGCAGCTCCGGAAGTAATGTTAACATTTATATTTCCTGAAGGGCATCCTAAATTATCCGTAAAGGTTACTACGTGAGTGCCTGCATTTAATCCTGTAAAAGTATTTGAAGCTTGTGAGGTGCCACCGTCCATGCTAAACATATAGGGAGCAACACCGGTAGTTGCAGTAATAACCACTGAGCCGTTATCTACGCCCGGGCAGGATGTAGCTTGTGGGGCAGCAGTACCCGTAAGCGCACCTCCCGCACCAACAGTAAAGGTTACCGTGCCTACGCATCCGTTAGCATCAGTAAAAGTAGCCGTATGGGCTCCTGAACTAAGCCCGGTAAATGTAGCATTGTTTTGTCCTGCACCACCATCCATGCTGAATGAGAATGGAGCTACAGCACCAGTATTAGGAGTAATTGTTGCAGCTCCATCATTTGAGACGGAACAACTGGCTTGCTGAATATTTGTTGCAGTTCCTGTCATCACGGCACCGGTGCCAATATTAAAGTTTATTGTTGAAG
This sequence comes from uncultured Ferruginibacter sp., assembly GCA_964490345.1. GTDB lineage: Bacteria > Bacteroidota > Bacteroidia > Chitinophagales > Chitinophagaceae > Ferruginibacter. Next base: position 59,496 of record CAZBBO010000001.1, on the reverse strand, counting down.
TGCAGCCATTAGCATCTGTTAAGAGTACAGCATGTGCGCCGCCGGAAAGCCCTGCAAAATTTGGTGACGCTTGATTAGCCCCACCATCAATGGAAAAAGTAAATGGTGCTGTGGCAGATGCAGAAGGAGTAATAGTAACAGCCCCGTTGTTAACACCCGGGCAGGTAGTAGCAATAATATTATCTGCAGTGCCTGTAATGGCGGCTCCACTAGTAACGGCAGCATTTATAGTAACGGTACAACCTAAAGCGTCTGTTACAATAATAGCATGTGCCCCTGCACTGATATTACTAAAAATACCGGTACCATTTGTAGTAGTTCCATCTAATTCATAACTAAAAGGAGCCAAACCAATTCCTGCGTCTATGGTTGCCGTTATATTACCATTACTTACTCCGGGGCAAGAAGTGGCAGTAGTAGTGGCAGAGCCTGAAAGACCGGTTCCGGTACCTACCGTAACTGTTGTTGAGCCGGTACATCCTGTGGCATCTTTAAATGAAATAGTATAGCTTGCTGCTAATAAGTTATTAAATGTATTTGAAGGTTGGAAAGTAGTTCCACCATCTATCGAATATTGATAGGGTGCTGTTCCGTTTGTAATGTTTACAGTGATAGATCCATTGTTAGCCACCGTACAGGATGATGCGGCAGGTGTTGCTGTTCCCAATAAGTTAGTACCGGCGGTAACGGTAGCAGATACAGTACCGATACATCCACTGGCATCCTTAACTGTTACGGTATGGGCTCCAGGAGCTAACCCCGAAATGGTATTTGAATTTTGCCATGTGGTGCCACCGTTAATTGAAAATTGAAACGGTGCCAAGCCATTATTCGGTGTAACCGTGATAGCTCCGTTATCAACACCCGGGCATGCAGTAGGAGATGCAACTGCTGTGGCTGTTAGTGCAGCACCGTCAGTTACTGTTGCAGATACCGAACCTATACATCCATTTACGTCTTTAACGGTTATGGTATGGGCGCCGGCAGCAAATCCGGTAAGTGTGTTTGATGCCTGATAGGTAGTTCCTCCGTCTGAAGAATATTGGTATGGGCCTGAGCCATTTGTTGGCGTAACGGTAATGGAGCCACTACTTGACCCCGGACAAGCTGTTGCTGAGCTGGTAGCCGTTGCCGTTAGTGATGCTCCGTCTGTAATGGTGGAAGATACGGTACCTGTACATCCGTTTGCATCTTTAACATCAATAGTATATGGGCCGGATGAAAGTCCGGTAAATGTATTTGATGCTTGCCAGGTAGTGCCGCCGTCGTCAGAATATTGATAAGGCCCTGTGCCGTTTGTTGGTGTAACCGTAATAGAGCCACTACTTGAGCCCGGACAAGCTGTTGCTGTGCTGGTAGCCGTTGCCGTTAGTGCAGCACCATCTGTAATGGCTTGTGTAATTGTACCGGTACAGCCGTTGTTATCTTTAATAGTGATGGTATGTGTTCCACTGGCAAGCCCTGTTAAAGTATTTCCGATTTGCCATGTGGTGCCTCCATCAATAGAATATTGATAAGGGGCCGCGCCGCTGGTAGCCGTAACCGTTATAGAAGCATTGCTGGCTCCGGGGCAAGCGGTTGCAGTACTGGTTGATGTTCCGGTAATAGAACTTCCAAAGCCTACTGTTTCAGTTACCGTACCCGTACAACCGTTGTTATCTTTAATGGTAATGGTGTGAGCCCCATCTAAAACAGCGGTAAATGTGTTAGAAGCTTGCCATGTGGTACCCCCGTCAATGGAATATTGATAAGGAGCACTTCCGCTGGTAGCCGTAACCGTTATAGTTCCTGTAGCTACTCCGGAACAGGCAGTTGGGGAGCTGGTGGCTGTTCCGGCTATGGGAGTGCCACCCGCAGGTACAGTATGATTAATGGTAGATTGGCATCCTGATGCATCTTTAACAATGATTACGTGAGCACCATCTACAACTCCTGTAAATGTATTAGAAGCTTGAAAGGCACCTCCATCAATGGAATAAGTAAATGGTGCGGTTCCGCCTGAAACAACGGTTGCAGTAATGGTGCCATTTGGAGCACCAGGGCATGTAGTTGGTGTTGATGTGGCATTGGAGGGAAATCCGGTTCCTGTACTTAGAGGAACCGTTTGCATACCGGTACATCCATTTACATCTTTGAAATTTATTACCTTAATACCTCCAGATAAGCCGGTAAAAGTATTAGAGGCTTGCCATGTAGTACCTCCATCAATAGAATATTGAAAAGGAGCAGTGCCATTGGTTAGGTTAATAGCAATCGTTCCATTTGCTGATCCCGGGCATGATTCCGGCGTGGAAGTAGCCGGTGCAAATGCCAATCCGGTTCCGGTACTAATGAAAAAAGTTCGTGTACCAGTACATCCCGATGCATCTTTTATTTGAACAGTATGTGACCCACCTGTCAGTCCTGTAAATATATTTGTAGTAACATAAGCTCCTCCATCAAGCGAATAAGAATATGGGCCTGTGCCATTTGTTGGTGTAATAGTAGCACTACCATTAGCCGCTCCCGGGCAACTGGCACCGGTAGTACTTGAACTTGAGGCAATGGAACTACCTGCACCAACATTGGTGTTAACCACCCCTGAACATCCATTAGCATCTGTAAATACAACTGTGTGTGGGCCGGCAGAAACTCCAGTAATTACATTTGAATTTCCTGGTGTGCCACCATCCAGAGTAAAAGTGTATGGACCAGTACCTCCGGTAGGAGTTACAGTAATAGTACCATTATTAACACCCGGGCAACCGGTGGCTGTAGATGTAACAGTGCCGGGTATATTTGCAATTGCATTTAATGTAACCTGAATGGACCCTATACAACCGGCAGCATCCCGGCTATTAATAGTGTAAACGCCTTGGGGTAGTCCGGTAAATAATCCAACGGTTACCCAGGTTACTCCACCGTCAATAGAATATTCATAACCCGGTGTACCTCCACTTGCAGTAACTCTAATGGTTCCGGAACTTCCGCCACATGTAGTGAGTGTAGTAACACTATCCAATGGTAAGGTATTTTGGCGGGTAACCATTATTGTATCTAAACTGTAATAGGTAGTAGCAGGAGTTAGAATATTAGCATAAGTGGTACGAACTACATAGGGTGTGGTAGAATTTGGTGGTGGGCAAACATTATTGAAGTTTACCAAAAATGTGGTAGGGTTCAGCCTTACCGTATCTCCTGGAGCAACAACGGCTCCTGTACCATCTAAAAGGTCAACACTTCTGTAGGTAGTTGGCCCTGCTTTGGGAATAAAACGCCAGGCTTCTCTCATGCCAATACTTCCCCAAGGGGCGTCTGTCATACGGCGATTAGGAGCCATTATCCCTTGGTTTTGTGCAAAATTTTGTAAACCTACCATAGCTTTTCCGTCATTCCAGGTGTTACAAATCTGCATATCCTGAATGAATACCTCAATTATTCCTGAAGATTCGTAAAGTATAATTTGATGCGTGTTTTCTATTAAAGAGGTACAGTCAAACAGTGGTAATTTGTAATAGCTAACTATAAACCTCCGATTAGGGGCAGTGCCTATAGTTTCATATTTTACCTGCTGTGAAGGAGATGTGGGTTGCCCCGGATATAAATCATGATAAGGCCCCATTATCAAAGCCTTATCATACAGGGTATTGGGAAGATTACCATTATCTATCCAGTGAGAAAATAGAGTAGCCTGGGAAACGTCAAAAGAAAGGTAGCCATTTGCACTAATTAAGAGAGAGTTATAATTGGTTCCATAAAATGGGAAGGTGAACGGTAAGGTAATCGCACTAGAATATCGGTCATCAATGGTAAGCCCTGCAGAAGGGCCTGGTGCGCCCGGATTTACCAAAGGATAACAAGTGCTCGCCTGACTACTGATATTTACAACACTATAGTCTGTTGCAAGTGAATGGATGTCTGGAATATTACTTGAAATGGACAAACAAGAAGCTCCGCAAGCAAGGATGGTATCTCTCGGACAGGTGTACGAAAGATTTTGTGAATATGTTGAGGTAAATGCAGTTCCAATTAGAATAAAAAGGAGTAGAATTTTTTTCATTGTTTTTCTTGTAGATTAAAAATCTTCCAAGGTAGCAAATTACCTAAAATACACGAATTTGGCTTATATTTCTTCGTCTTTTTTATTGCACCATTTACTAACTTGGGTAATATGTTTTTTCTTATTCATTAGAAGATGGTACTTTGAAAATGTTTTACTGAAAAATACACTTATCTGATTTTATAAGCACGTGGATATTAATGTCTTATAGATGAAATAATAAACCGGAAAAATGGAAAATACACCTCAGGTTATAATGGAGCAATTTTATGATGCTTTTTCACGTAGAAACCCTGCAGACATGAACTGCTTTTATACTAATAACATTTATTTTTCTGATCCAATATTTGGCTTGTTGGATGGAGATAAGGTTAAAGAGATGTGGAAGTTTATGTGTGCCAACACTTTAGAACTATCACTGCTACATAGAAATTTCAGTGATAGGGGGGATCATTATTTTACTTATGAATGGGTGGCTAATTACCGCTTTTTACCCACAGGAAAAAAAGTTTTGCTAAAAGCAAAGGCATATATGAAAATTGAAAATGGTGAAATCATTGAACATAGTGATGCCTATTCATTTTATAAATGGGTTAGGCAAGCCTATGGCATCCCGGGATGGTTATTCGGTTGGTCTTCGGTTTTTAAAAAAAGAGTAAGAAAGAAAATGCTAAAACAAATAGGCATTTCTTTTTAAAGTTGCTTTTTCTTTTCTATAATTATGCCACCTTGGATATTTTTATAATATTGGTGGGCAGATGTAATTCAACCGGGGTGCTTCCGGTATTCACCACCACATCACCTGATTTTATAAATCCGCGTTCTTTTAAAATATCAAGCAGGTCATTAAGAATTCCATCTAAACTTTCTTCTTCAGGATAATAAAATGCGCGTACTCCCCAACTTAATGATAATTGTGTAATCAAGCTCTTTTCTTTACTAAAAATATATAATGGACATTTTGGTCTGAAGCTACTTAATGTAAATCCGGTATATCCGCTTTGTGTCATTCCTACTAAAGCATCCGCCTGGCCATCTTTAGCCAATTTACAGGCACTATAGCAAATGGCATCACTTAAAAAAGAAGGAGAGTGTGATTGGGGGGTAAGGATATCTTCTCTATTGTATTCATAAACTGTTTTTTCAACTTCTTCAATAATTTTCGACATCGTTTTTACTACTTGCACAGGAAATTGCCCTAATGCTGTTTCTCCACTTAGCATTACAGCATCAGCACCTTCCATAACCGCATTTGCAACATCACTCACTTCACTTCGGTTGGGTTTTGTTCTTTCCATCATACTCTCCATCATTTGTGTAGCAACAATTACCGGTTTTGCACGATGCATGCATTTTCTAATGATATCTTTTTGAATCACCGGAACTTGTTCAATAGGAATTTCAACACCTAAATCGCCTCGAGCAATCATAATACCATCACTTTCTAAAATAATTTCACGCAAATGCTTTAGGGCTTCAGGCATTTCTATTTTACCAATTACTTTAATTTTACTTGCCCTTGCATGAATCAACTTTTTTAAATCGGCAATATGTGATGGTTTGCGTACAAAGGATAAGGCTATCCAATCTATTTTTTGTTCAATACAAAATTCAATATCATCCATATCCTTTTTGGTTATTGCAGGCAGCGATAATGTACTGTCAGGTAAATTGACGCCCTTTTTAGGCAATAATAAGCCACCAATAATAACCGTAACGCGGAGGTCGGTTTTGTTAATAATTTCGGTAACTTTTACTTCTATTTTACCATCATCCAAAAAGATTCTTTCTCCAACTTTTGCATCCTTGGTTAAATGTTCATAAGAGATATACACCTTATCACAATTGCCTTTACAGGGTTGTGATGTGAAAATTATTTCATCTGCTTCTTTTAACAACAATTGATTTTTATATAAATCTCCAACCCTAAGTTTAGGGCCTTGCAAATCGCCCAAAATAGCAATATTATAAGGCTCTTCTTTTATTATTTTCCTAATATGTTTAATCGTTGCTTTTTTATCCTTGTGGGTGCCATGTGAAAAATTTAGTCGAAACACATTCACACCGGCTTTTACCAGTTGAAGTAATTTATCATAGGTGTCACATGCCGGGCCAACAGTTGCCACAATTTTTGTACGTTTTTGAGAGTGTGCAATACCTGCCTGTTTATCCATGTGGGCATGCAGGTATTTACTGATATCTTTTTTCTTTGCCATAGTATTTTATTGTATTCGAATTATGAAGAGAGTATTTTTACAATCTTCAACCAATCTTTGTCAATTTTCTGTTTATTTTTTACAGCATCTTTTAATGGAATATAATTCATTTTATTATTCATAATACCCACAAACACATTATGAGGGCCTTTCATCAAACATTCCACGGCGTGATATCCCATCCTGCTGGCAATGAGTCTATCCAAACAAGTTGGAGATCCTCCTCGTTGGATATGGCCTAGAATACAAACCCTAACTTCTGCTGTGGGCATTTTCTTTAGAATATATTTTTCCACCTCTAAAGCTCCACCAAAATCATCACCTTCAGCAACTACAATCAGGTTTACCAATTTCTTCCGCTTTTCCTTTTCTAAAAGTGATTTTACCACATCGTCAATATTTGTCTTCGCTTCTGGAATTAAAATATTTTCTGCACCTGTGGCAATCCCACTGTGCAAAGCAATATATCCTGCGTCACGCCCCATCACTTCAATTATAAATAACCTGTCGTGAGATTCCATCGTATCCCTGATTTTGTCTATACACTGTACTGCGGTATTTACTGCGGTATCAAATCCAATAGTAAAATCTGTTCCTGCAATATCTTTATCAATGGTTCCCGGCAGTCCAATACAAGGGATGTCGAATTCTCTGCTAAACGCCTCAGCACCTCTAAAGCTGCCGTCTCCGCCAAGAATAATCAGGCTGTCTATTCCGTGTTTTTTTAAATTTTCATATGCCATTTTTCTTCCGGCCTTAGTTAAAAATTCTTTACTTCGGGCTGTTTTTAAAATGGTACCACCACGCTGAATTATATTGGCTACGCTTCTGCTGTTTAACTCCACAATATCATTTTCTATCATTCCGGTATATCCTCGCATAATAGCAAAAACCTGAAATTTATTGTATATCGCTGTTCTCACTACTGCACGTATAGCTGCGTTCATGCCTGGGCTATCACCGCCGCTGCAAAGAATTCCAATCTTTTTTACTTTTTTTAGTGTAGGCATAATGAGGTGGTTTTACATTCTTTCAGGTGCTGAAATACCTAATAAATTCAATCCTTTTTTTAATACTTGTGCAGTAATAACGGAAAAGTGTAAACGAAGTGTTTTTTTCTCTTCATTTTCGGCATTCAATACCGATAAGTCGGTGTAAAAAGAATTAAATTGCTTAGCTAATTGATAAATATAGTTGGCAAGAAATGATGGGTTTAATTCTGCAGCAGATTGTTGTACAACAACAGGGAATTGCTCAATCGTAATAGCCAATGTTTTCTCCTGTGATAATAAGGGTTGTGTGCAAAATGCTAGTGGAGGTATTTCACCTGCCTTACGGATGATGCTTTTAATGCGTGCATGCGTATATTGAATAAACGGACCTGTAAATCCATGAAAGTCTATAGACTCTTCCGGGTTGAATATCATTCGCTTTTTCGGATCCACCCGCAATAAATAAAATTTCATTGCACCTAGGCCTAATGTATGAAAGAGTGCTTTCAATTCCTCTTCATTAAATCCTGCTGTTTTACCTAATGCAGTAGTATGCCTTTCAGCCGTAGAAATCATTTCACTAATCATATCATCAGCATCTACCACAGTACCCTCCCTGCTTTTCATTTTCCCTGATGGTAATTCTACCATTCCATAACTTAAATGAAAAATATTGTCGGCATTGGGTATGTTTAGTTTCTGACAAATTAATTTCAGAACCTTCATGTGATAATTCTGTTCATCACCTATAACATATATGTTTTCGTCTATGCCAAACTGTTGGTATTTTTGTAATGCTAAGCCAATGTCCTGTGTAATGTAAACAGAAGTGCCGTCTTTTCGTAGCACTAATTTTTCATCTAATCCATCTGCTGTAAGGTCAATCCAAACGCTACCATCTTGCTTTTTGTAAAACACACCCTTGTCTAATCCCATCTGTACAATTTCCTTACCTAATAAATAGGTTTCACTTTCGTAATAAGTTTTATCAAAGTCACTACCTGTTTGTTTATATGTTTCATCAAATCCGGCATAAACCCATCCATTCATTTTCTTCCATAACTCCATAATATCAGGCTTCCCTTTTTCCCAGTCTAATAACATTTGTTGTGCTTCAAGCATAATAGGAGCTTCCTTTTCTGCCTCGGGTGTGCTCATCCCACCTTGTTCCAAATCTGCGATTTGTGCTTTGTAAACCTCATTAAATTTTACGTAGTATTTACCTACTAAATGATCCCCCTTTAATCCTGAAGATTGAGGTGTTTCTCCATTTCCAAACCTCAACCAGGCTATCATGCTTTTACAAATATGAATTCCACGGTCGTTTACGATACACGTTTTAAACACTTCATTTCCATTGGCTTTTAAAATTTCAGCAACACTCCACCCCAGAAAAATGTTACGTAAATGGCCTAAATGAAGTGGTTTATTTGTATTTGGAGAGGCATATTCTACCATTGATTTTTTACCGGATGGTTGCTGGCTGCCAAAGTTTTCATGTGAAGCAGTAGATAAAATCTCTAACCAAAAAACATCATTGATTTCCACATTTAAAAAACCCTTAATTAACTCAAATCCTGAAAACAAATTTTGGTAATCTCTATTTAAATAATCAATGAGCTTGCCTCCTAATTCCTTAGGGGATAAACCTGTCTTTTTTAATAAAGAAAAAAGAACAATGCTATAATCGCCTTTAAAATCTTCTTTTATTTGGTTTATCTGATAGTCTTTCTCCGTAAAGGGCTGATTAAATATTTTTGTTAAAGATATATTTACCGCAGCTTGAATATGTTTTACTACACTCATTGTACAAAAGTAGTAATAAACATGCTTGTTATTAGAGATGCTTGATTTAGGAGGTGTACTTTTCTCAAGGGATATATTATTCGCTCAACGGTGTTTTCAAGGGTTTTATTTGCACCTTTGCATTAAATGTATTGTAAATCTTATTTTAAAAACCGAATTGTGGTGAAGCTATCGGTCTTTCTTATGTTAGGTTGCTTTTTATCGGTATGCTATTCGCCTGTATTTGGGCAAAAGGGTAAATTGTCGGCTAATCCTCATGCACAGCGCCTTTTTCTTGAGGCCCAGGATAGCTTTGCTATAGGTAATTATAAAGCGGCTGCTCGCTTAAACTGTAAGGCTGTTTCCTTAGATACCAATTTTATTGCAGCTTATGATAATGCCGGTTTGGCGTATCGTTTTATGAATAATTTGGATAGTGCTGAATTTTTCTATCTGAAGTCATTTGAAAAGGAGCCATCCAATAGTATTGCTGCACAAAATCTGGCTGTAGTATCTGAATTTCGAAAGGATTATTCTCGAGCCATGTTGCTTTACACCATTGTAAGCCAAATGGAACCGGAAAATCCTGAAGGTTATTTTGGGCTGGCCAGGACATATTATATTCTAAACCGGAAGTATGAAGCCCTAGAGAGTGCCCATGCGGCAGAAAAGCTATATAAAAAACAAAACAGCCCCCATATTGGCGATTGTTATATCATTCTTACTGTACTTTATTACAATCTTGGAAAAAGGAAAGAAGCTAGAAATTACTTGCAGTTAGCAAAGAGTGCCGGAGCAAAACCGGATACAATACTTGAAGAAGCGGTTATGAAGAAGGATTAAAGCCGTATCTTTGCGCCCATTTTGAAATTATGATTAGTGTAAATAATGTAACCCTGGCTTATGGGAAACGGGTTTTGTTTGATGAAGTTAATATCAATTTTACTAAAGGAAATTGTTATGGTGTTATTGGGGCTAATGGTGCAGGAAAAAGCACTTTTTTAAAAATTATCAGCGGTGAAATTGAGCCAAATAAAGGAACAGTAGATATCACTCCCGGTGAAAGAATGGCTGTTCTAGCTCAAAATCAATTTGCCTTCGATGATTTTTCGGTCTTGCATACAGTGATGATGGGGCATAAAAAAATGTGGAATGTGATGCATGAAAAGGATAGCCTTTATATGAAGGAGGATTTCAGTGAGGCAGATGGCATTAAAGCGGGTGAGTTAGAACATGAATTTGGTGAAATGGGCGGATATACTGCTGAGAGTGACGCAGCTACATTGCTAAGTGAGTTAGGAGTAAAAGATGAATTGAATCAAATTTTGATGAAAGATTTGAGTGCTAATTTAAAGGTGCGTGTTTTATTAGCACAAGCATTGTTTGGGAATCCTGATATTTTATTACTTGATGAACCTACTAACAACCTTGATGTTGAAACCATTGGGTGGTTAGAGAATTTTTTGGCAGATTATGAAAATATAGTGTTGGTAGTTAGTCACGATCGCCACTTTCTTGATGCTGTATGTACTCATGTTGCTGATGTGGATAGAAGTAAAATAAAAATTTATACCGGTAATTATTCCTTCTGGTACGAGTCTTCTCAATTAGCTGCCAGACAAATGAGCGATAAGAATAAAAAGATTGAAGAAAAACGAAAAGATTTATTAGATTTCATTGCGCGGTTTAGTGCTAATGCTTCAAAATCCAGACAAGCCACCAGCCGAAAAAAGGCTTTGGAGAAATTGGTAATAGAAGAAATTCAACCCAGCAACAGGAAATATCCCGGAATTATTTTTAAACCGGAACGTGAAGTGGGCAATGAAATTTTAAAAGTAGATAACCTTTCAAAAACTGTAGAAGGAAAGGTATTGTTTAATAAGTTAAAATTTGATGTACAGAGAAAAGATAAAATTGCTTTCCTTAGCAGAGACCCTTTGGCGTTAACTACTTTTTTTGAAATTATTAATGGTAATGTAAAGCCTGATTCCGGCACCTTCACTTGGGGTACCACCATAACAACTGCGTATTTACCTAATGATAATTCAGCCTTCTTTAAAGGAAATAATGATCATTTAATGGATTGGCTGCGTCAGTTTGTTCCACCCGGAACAAAAGATGTGGATGAAGATTTCCTGAGAGGGTTTTTAGGAAAAATGTTGTTTAGTGGTGATGAAATATTGAAGAAAACAAATGTATTAAGTGGTGGTGAAAAAGTGAGGTGTATGATTAGTAAGATGATGCTTCAAAACCCTAATGTGGTTATATTGGATGAGCCCACTAACCATCTCGATTTAGAAAGTATTATATCATTTAACGACGGGATGATTACGTTCCCGGGTGTGGTTTTATTTACCACACATGACCACCAATTTATGCAAACAGTGGCTAATAGGATTATTGAAATTACTCCTCAAGGAATGATTGACAGGCTTGTAACCTACGACGAATACCTGGCTGATGAACGCATTAAGTCATTAAGGGAAGAAATGTATGTATAACTTTTTTAACAAAAACAAAATGACCGTTTCGGTTGAAACGATGCATTGAAATTTCTTTTTATTTACTTTGCATAAAATTTTCAACTCGGTTAAAATAAAATTATGAAAAAACTGATCATTGCTTCAATAGCCTTAATGCTTTTCTCCTCTGAATCTTTTGCCCAAAGTAATGTTGGTTCCACAGATTATAAAATGTCTTTGGGCGTGAAGGTTTATCCCGGCTCAATTACCTTTAAATATTTTATTAAAGACAAGGCGGCATTAGAAGGGTTGTTGTACTTCCATTCACATGGATCAAGGATAACCGGACTTTATGAATTTCATTATGATATAAAGAATGCACCCGGTTTAAAATGGTATGTGGGCCCCGGTGCGCACATTGGCTTTTATTCTTCTAAATATGGTGGCGGTGGAGCATTTGGGGTGGATGGCGTAATTGGACTCGATTATAAAATTCAAAATGCTCCATTAAATTTTTCGCTTGATTGGCAGCCTAGTTTCGAATTTGGTAATCGGTATGGAAATGGGTTCTCCGGTGATTGGGGTGGAATTTCTATTCGTTACGTCTTTTGATTTTTTGAAAAAAATATAAACTAAACCCGTTGATACGGGTTTTTCTTTTTTCTTTTATTTTGAGAAATATATTGCTTAGCTTAATTGATTTCTTTTACCCTTTATTTAAAAAGGTAATGCCTTTGCAAACCTTTCGGTATGCAGCGTGTGGCGGTACTAATGCATTATTGGGCTTCTTGATGTATGTTGTTGGATACCGCTTTTTATTTGCCGGTAAAAATTTTGATTTTCACTTTTTTGCTTTTAAGCCACATATCGCTTCTTTATTTCTTTCATCTACCATTACGTTTATTATCGGCTTTTTATTAAATCGCTACCTGGTATTTACTTCTTCTTATTTACGTGGTAGCATTCAATTGTTTCGTTATTTTTTATCCTTTTCTTTTAATTTGATTGTAAACTATTTGATGCTGAAGTTGTTTGTTGAAGTTTTTCATTGGGATGCCATTTTTAGCCAAATTATTACCATAGCCTTAATAATTGTTATTAGTTACCTTACCCAAAAGCACTTCACCTTTAAAGTGAAAAAGGATGGAGGTGCTTCTTTCTCAGAATTAGAATAATTGCAGCCAAAAGTACAAAATGTCTATTTTAAGGATTCAATAAGACATTATTTTATCTTATAAATTGACAAACTGTCATTTTGGTATGACTGTAATTGGTTGGCATAATCATTGCCTCAATAATCGAAAATCAAAGTAAAGTTATGTCTAAAGTAATAGGAATAGACCTTGGAACAACCAACAGTTGTGTGGCTGTAATGGAAGGTAACGAGCCTGTGGTAATCGCTAACGATGAAGGCCGTAGAACAACCCCTTCAGTTGTTGCATTTTTAAAAAATGGTGAGCGCAAAGTAGGTGATCCTGCAAAAAGGCAAGCCATTACTAATCCACAAAACACCATTACAAGTGTTAAGCGCTTTATGGGCCGCCGTTTTGATGAGGTTACTGAAGAAAGTACGCACTGGAGTTATAAGGTTGTAAAAGGAGATAATAATACGGTTCGAATTGATATTGATGGGCGTTTATATACTCCACAAGAGATAAGTGCAATGATTTTGCAAAAAATGAAGAAGACTGCTGAAGATTTTCTGGGACAGGAAGTTTCAGAAGCAGTTATTACTGTGCCTGCTTATTTTAATGATGCTCAACGCCAGGCTACTAAGGAAGCAGGAGAAATTGCCGGGTTAAATGTTCGCCGAATAGTAAATGAACCTACTGCAGCTGCTTTGGCATACGGACTAGATAAGAAACATGCAGATCAGAAAATTGCAGTGTTTGATTTAGGTGGTGGTACTTTTGATATTTCAGTATTGGAATTGGGTGATGGTGTTTTTGAAGTAAAATCAACCAATGGAGATACGCACCTTGGCGGAGATGATTTTGATAAGGTGGTTATGGATTGGCTGGCTGACGAGTTTAAAAGAGATGAAGCTATTGACTTAAGAAAGGATCCAATGGCATTGCAAAGGCTTAAAGAAGCTAGTGAAAAGGCAAAAGTTGAGTTATCATCAGGTACTGAAACCGAGATAAATCTGCCTTATATTACTGCAGTAGATGGTGTACCTAAACACTTAGTGAAGAAACTGAGTCGTGCAAAATTTGAACAATTAGCTGATAAACTTTTCGAACGCTGTTTAAAACCTTGTGAACAAGCATTGAAGGATGCGGGATTTAATGCTTCTCAAGTGGATGAAGTAATCTTGGTGGGCGGTAGTACGCGTATTCCTAAAGTGCAGGAAATAGTTGAAAAATTCTTTGGTAAAAAACCTAATAAGGGAGTGAATCCTGATGAGGTAGTTGCTGTGGGTGCTGCTATTCAAGGCGCAGTGTTGAGTGGTGATATTAAAGATGTATTGTTATTAGATGTAACACCACTTAGTTTAGGCATTGAAACAATGGGAGGAGTTATGACTCGTTTAATTGATAGCAATACAACCATTCCTACTAAAAAATCAGAAACATTTAGTACTGCCTCTGATAACCAACCGGGGGTTCAAATTCATGTGTTGCAGGGCGAGCGCCCTATGGCGTCACAAAATAAAAGTTTGGGTATGTTTAATTTAGACGGAATTCCACCGGCCCCACGTGGTATTCCACAAATTGAAGTAACCTTTGATATTGATGCCAATGGTATTTTAAATGTGAGTGCAAAAGATAAGGGTACCGGTAAAGAACAGAAGATTAGAATAGAGGCAGGTAGCGGCCTTACAAAGGATGAGATTGAAAAGATGAAGAATGAAGCCAAAGCAAATGAGGCTACAGATAAGGCGGAGCGAGAAAAAGTAGATAAAATAAATCAGGCAGATAGTATGATTTTCCAATCTGAGAAACAGCTTAAAGAATATGGTGAAAAGATTTCTACAGATAAGAAAGCCCCGATTGAAGCAGCACTTGAAAAATTAAAGAATGCACATAAGGCACAGGATGTAGCTCAAATTGATTCAGCAATTACTGAATTAAATACAGCATGGACTGCGGCAAGCGAAGAAATGTATAAGGCCAGCCAACAACAAGGAGGTCAGCAACCAGGTTCAGAGGCTAACGGAAGTACGGATACTCATGCTGATGATAAGTCGGGAGGAGAGAATGTTACTGATGCTGAATTTGAAGAAGTGAAGTAAAGAGTTTGAAAATTTATTAGCCTGCCATTTTTTGGCAGGCTTTTTTATGCTTATTGGATATAACCCTGTAATATAGAAACAGCATAAAGTAAAAATAATTTTTGAAAAGGAATTATTTTTACTTTTTAAGGAAAAAATTTCTTGCGTAAAGTGATATGAAATCTAAATTAAGTCGAGCGCCTTTGCGAAAAAGGTAACAACAAAAGGTAGGGTTAACGTGCAATATCCGCCACCTATTGAGTACACACCAAAAAATGCAACGACAGAAAGAAGAAAAAGGATCCAAAAAATTGCGGTAGATTTTTTTGCAGTCTCTTGCATAGTCTGAAAGATTTGTGCAAATATAATACTTGATGCTAAACTTCCAATTTTTGCTTGTATTTTTTCAATTGGGGTTAACTTGCCATTGATATGCAAATTCATTTTTATATACAGTTTTCTTCTCAACCGGGCGAAGAGCTGAAGTTACGATTGTTCAATAAGGATTTTTCAAAGTCAACTATATTTTCCATGAAGTATTTGAATGCTTCCTACTGGGATTTAGTTATTGAAGAAGATGATTTGCTTACAGTGACCATGGTGGCGTATGAGGTAGATTTGATACGCAATGGAGCTTGGGTAAAAAGCCTTTTCTCTAAACGGAAGTTTGATTTAAGGAAAGTGCACAATGATCGGGTTGAAATACATGATGAAACTACTCCTGATGGATATAATGGAGATATTTTTGAATCTGCCGTATTTAGAGTCTTGTCCCAGCCGATTGTTAAGTCAGCAAAAAAATATGCAGATAAAAATTATACTGTTGCCTTTAATACTTTTGCGCCTGCCTTGCCAGATGGGAAAGTATTATGTGTGTTAGGGTCAGGAAATAAGTTGAAAAATTGGGATAGCAACAACCCACTTCTTATGTATAGAAAGGGAAACCATTGGAGCATTAAACTTAACCTCACTGCAGAGCCATCGGTAGAGTTTAAGTATGCTATTTATGACACGGTAGCTAAACAAATTGTAGAATGGGAGGCAGGGAATAACAGGGTGTTACATACTGCCGTTATGAATACCATGACGGTGTTGCACCAGTATGTACGAATTCCGGAGCAGGGATGGAAGGGAGCTGGTGTAGCGATCCCGCTTTTCTCTATTCGCTCTGTAAGTGATTGGGGATGTGGTGATTTTACACAGCTAAAACATTTTGCCGATTGGTGTGCCCAATCAGGGTTTTCAATGATTCAACTGTTACCACTTAACGATACCACAGCTACGCGTACACGAAAAGATTCTTATCCTTATGCACCTATTTCGGCCTTCGCTTTAAATCCTTTATTTCTTGATGTAGCAGCTATGGTAAGTGATGTTGGAGTGAGTATTCCTGAAAAAATACAGATAGCGATAGATAATGCGCGTGTATCAAAGAGTGTGGATTATGATAAAGTAGCTGAAATAAAATGGACTGTATTACGGCTTGTTTTTGAAAAAGTAAAGCATACCTACCAGCAAGATTATGAATGGACTGCCTTTTTTCGTTCAAACCAAAAATGGTTAACTCCTTATGCGGTATTTTCTACTTTTAGAGATCGTAAGCAAACCGCCAACTATAATGAATGGAATGAATGGGCAGAATTTGATATTGAAAAGGTAACTTCTGTTTCGCAGCCAAACAGCATTTATTATTTAGATATTTCCTTTTATTATTTTCTCCAATACTATCTCCACCTACAGCTACGTGATGCTATTGAATATGCTAATCGTTTAGGCGTTGTTATTAAAGGAGATTTGCCTGTTGGCGTAGGAAGGTATAGTGTGGATACCTGGATGTATCCACAATTTTTTAAGTTCGATTTTGATTATGGTGCGCCGCCCGATGGTTTTAGTGAAGAGGGGCAAAATTGGAAGTTCCCTGTTTATGATATAGAAGCCATGAAGGCAGATGATTTCTCCTGGTGGAAATTACGACTTCAACAAATGGAAAATTATTTTCAGGCTGTTCGGATTGATCATGTACTTGGCTTATTACGCATGTTTTGTATTCCGCATCAAAGCGGCAATCCACGATTAGGACGTTTCTACCCTATTGTTCCTCTAACGGATAGTGATTTGGCAGCAGCAGGATTGCCTGAGGCAAAAGAACTGTTAGGGCAAGATGATGTAGATGATAATGCCATCCTTTTAAAAATTGAAGGAGGATATCATTTCAGATTGGGAATGCAGCATACAGCGAAGTTTAAACAATATTCGAAAGATTGGCAGTATAAATTGAACAACGCATACCATCAATTCTTTTTTGAAAAGCAAGATACAAGATGGCGCTCTATGGGAGAGGAGCATTTTGAAGTGTTTAAATCTGCTTCACAAATGCTATTATGTGCAGAAGATTTAGGTATGAATCCAACCTTCCTTCCGGAATTATTGGAAGAATTTAATATCCTGTCACTGGTTATTGAACGTATGCCATCTGATATTATGAAGCGGTATGCACAAACCAAGAATTCAGGCTATCTGTCAGTGGTCACCTCCGGCACACATGATATGGAAACACTTAGACAATGGTGGGAAACAGATCGGGATAACATTCAATACTATTATAACGGAGTGCTTGGATATAATGGTCTGGCTCCGGTACATTGTACCGGAAGTATAGTAAAAGATATTTTGAGGTTTCATTTAAGCTCGCCGGCAATGTGGGTGATATTCCCCGTTCAAGATGTATTGGCAATGAATGAAGGTATGCGCAGGAGCGAATGGAGTGAAGAAAGAATTAACGACCCGGCAAATCCTAATCAGATTTGGGATTATCGGTTGCATCTTAGCATAGAAAATTTAAAAGCACAGAAAATATTTAGTGAACAAATTGCCCAAATGATTCGTGAATCAGGCCGCTAAATCTAATAAATATGAAAGTATTCTGGAAAGCATTTGATCTTCCTTTTGAATATCCATTTACTATCTCAAAAGGAACAAAAAGCACACAGCCAACTCTTGCAGTAGCATTACAGCATTTAGGAATTAATGGCTTTGGAGAGGCTCCGGCCATTTCTTATTATGGTATTACTACTGATAAAATGATTAGTGATCTACAACAAAAGAAGTTGTTTGTAGAAAAATTTTCTTTTACCGAACCAGATCGCTACTGGCATTATCTTCATCATTTATTGGAAGATAATCCTTTCCTTGTGAGTGCGCTGGATATGGCAGGCTGGGATATTTATGGCAAAATGCAAGGCAAACCGCTGTATGATTTGTGGGAATTGGATACGGATAAATCACCTGTTACAGATTATACCATTGGATGGGATGAGCCCGAATTAATGGTAAAGAAACTTCAAGAACATCCGTGGCCGGCATACAAAATAAAGGTGGGATTGCCGGGAGATATTGAGCGGGTACAGGAGCTAAGACTTCATACCACAGCGCCTTTTAGAGTGGACGCTAACGGTGGATGGACATTTGATGAAGCTGTTGAGAAAATTAATCAATTGAAAAACCTAAATGTGGAATTGGTTGAACAACCACTGCATCAGGATGATTGGGAAGGTGCTAAGAAATTATATAAGATTTCTGCTTTGCCACTTTTTGCAGATGAATCTTGTGTGGAAGAGGAGGATGTATTGCGTTGCAAAGGAGCTTTTCATGGTATCAATATTAAACTTACAAAATGCAGTGGTATCACGCCTGCAAAACGGATGATTACAAATGCACATCAAATGGATTTGAAGGTGATGCTGGGATGTATGAATGAAAGTAGCATAGGAACCGCAGCTATTGCACACCTGGCTCCTATGGCTGATTATTTGGATGTGGATGGCCCATTGTTATTGACTGAAGATTTAGCCAGAGGGCATGAAATTGTGGATGGCTATTTTGAATATAATGAAAGACCGGGATTAGGGCTACAACTTTTTCATAACTTTTTAGTATGACTCCAGAAAGATTACAGCGACTTACTGCTGTATTAGAAAAGAGGCAACCCGATTTAACTGTGGTGCTTGAAAACGTACAAGACCCACATAATATCTCTGCGGTTATGCGTACCTGTGATGCGGTAGGCGTGCAGGAAATTTATATTTTAAATACGGATATCCCAAAGCATAAAAAATGGGGAGCAAAGAGTTCCTCCAGTGCAGCGAAATGGCTCACTATTCATCAATTTAATGATATTCAATCCTGCTTTGAAGCATTGCGAAAAAAGTATAGTAAAATATTGCTTACTCATCTTGCATCGGATTCAATACCCCTTCATCAAATTGATTTCACCCAATCTGTAGCCCTTGTCTTTGGTAATGAACACAGCGGTGTGAGTGATGGCTTGGTAGAACTTTGTGATGGAAATTTTATTATTCCACAGGTTGGTATTATTAAGTCACTTAACATCTCCGTTGCCTGTGCGGTTTCACTTTATGAGGCGTTTAGGCAGAAATCAATTGCTGGTCATTATGAAAAACAGCGATTGTTGGTAAACCAAATGGAGGCATTACGTGATGAATGGGGATTAAAGGAAGAATTCTAAGTGAAACATTTTTCTATTTGGTTATTGAATTAAACACCTCCCCGGGCTTATTTCTTTAGTCTGAATTCTCTTTATATTGCATTGAATTAATCTTTTGGTTATGGAAAAAACATTAGGTATCGGAACCAGATTGCAGCATCGTCATTTCGGGCAAGGCGTAATTGTGGCTATTCGATATGCCACCTATCTCATTTCTTTTATTGATCATGGTATAAAGGAAATTGATAAAGGAGATGAAATGCTTGATGAAATTATTCCGGAAAATGTTAGTGCAGAATTAGAAACTGTTTCGGAGGTGGAAATCAGTTTGCTTAAAATACTCCGGCAATGGGCTGAGGTTTCAGAAATCGTGCCTTTAGGAGACAGATGGCAGAACGGGACGATGATTTTGCAACCTGCTGATTCTACTTTAAAGCCCAAAGAAATTCCTATTGATATTTTCTTTCATAAAATAGTCATGCTCAGAGACAGGATTAGGGTAATGGAACAACAAATTAATGCACATAAAAAATTAAATGATGAAGACAAGGTGAATCTTCAACAATACATTACCCGTATTTATGGCACCCTTACCACTTTTAATGTATTATTTAAAGAAAAAGAGCACTGGTTTGTAGGAGAAAAAACCGGTGGAGAATAGGGGTGTGCATAGCCCTATTCAATATTACTCTATTTTCGTTTATGCCTAACTGTTATATTTGACGATTAGGGTCGAAGTTTTCTAATTCTTTACTTACGGCATTCAAAAAAGTAGAGCCTAAAGAGCCATCAATGATACGGTGGTCATAACTAAGTGATATATACATCATGTGGCGGATGCCGATGGTATCACCTTGCTCTGTTTCAATAACCATTGGACGCTTTTTAATGGCACCTACTGCCATAATAGCAACTTGCGGTTGGTTGATAATAGGAGTACCCATAATGCTTCCAAAGGTTCCTACGTTGGTTAAGGTAAATGTTCCACCGCTGGTATCATCTGGTCTTAGCTTACCATTGCGTGCTGCAGCAGCAAGGCCGTTAACTTGTTTTGTAAGTCCAACCAAGTTTAACTGATCAGCATTTTTTATTACAGGTACTATAAGATTTCCGGAAGGTAATGCTGTGGCCATTCCAATGTTTAAATCCTTTTTAATAATAATTTTATCTCCATCAACGCTGCTACTGAGCATTGGATATTTTTTTATACTCTTAACTATTGCTTCAATAAATAGAGGCGTAAAAGTTATTTTTTCACCCTCTCTTTTCTCAAATTCTTTTTTAATTCGATTACGCCACAATACCAAATTGGTTACATCACATTCAGCAAAACTGGTAACATGCGGGCTGGTATGCTTGCTATCTACCATGTGTTTGGCAATCATTTTACGCATACGATCCATTTCAATAATCTCCACATTGCCCTGATAAACCACTGGAGTTTGCTGTGCTACAGGTTGTGGAGCAGACTGAGATGGAGCTATAATAGAAACTTGGGTAGTTGCAGCTTGCGTAGTGCCCTGCTTTTTATTAGCCACATAAGCAAGAATATCTTTTTTACTAACCCTGCCATCCTGACCTGTACCCGGAATATTTTCCAAATCGCTCATACTAATACCCTCGCTTTGTGCAATATTGAGCACCAGGGGTGAATAAAAACGAGGTTTCCCGGAAACATTTGCAGCAGATTTGGAAGTAGGTTGATATGGAACTTCTTCAACCACCTTGGCTTCTTCATATTGCTGTGCTACCGGAGCGGAAGCAGGTGCTGAAGAAGCAACCGCTGTGCCAACCCGGATGCGGGCTATTGTGGTTCCTATGGGAACCACATCATTTTCCTTAAACAAAATTTCTTCTAATACACCTTCAGCAGTGGATGGAACCTCGCTGTCCACTTTATCTGTGGCAATATCTAAAACAGTTTCATCCTGTTTTATAGAATCACCCGGCTTTTTGTGCCACTTCAAAATTGTGGCTTCCATGATGCTTTCTCCCAGCTTAGGCATTACCAAATCAACTAAACTCATATAAAGAAAAATGTTTAATGAAGATTGAGAGGCAAATGTACGCAAAATCAGTTTTACGATGCAACCGGGTTATCTTCCTTTAATAACTTATATAACATGTTCAAAACCATATTGCAGGATACTTCCATATTTTGTAGCCTATTATACCTCAGATTTACTTTTTTTACCACTTGTTTTTGATTATTTGAAACACCCATCCATACCGTTCCAACCGGCTTTTCAGGTGTTCCACCCCCCGGCCCCAATATGCCTGAAATAGCAAGGGCGTAATCGGTATTCATTAGCTGCAACACACCCGATAATAATTCTTTTACTACCGCTTCACTAACTGCACCATGAGCATTCAATGTTTCAGGATTTACCCTGAGCATTTTTATTTTGGCTTCGTTTGAATATACTACTGCGCTTCCTTTAAAAATTTTAGAAGCTCCGGGTTTTTGAGTGAGTTTATGTGCAATGTATCCTCCTGTACAACTCTCGGCTGTACTTAATGTTCGATGGGAGGATAATAGCTTTTTGAAAACCAAATCAGGTAAAGTTTCATCTGTTGGTGTAACTAAATATTCCTTTACCCGCTCACACAAAATAGAAAAATGATTATCCAGAATTTTTTCTTGTATTCCAGAGTTTGCACTCAGCCTAAGTCTTACCATCCCAAAGTGAGGCAAATAAGCAAGAGATATTCCTTTAGGTAGATTCTTTTCCAGGTCGGTTATAAAATCAGCAAGAGCAGATTCGCCTATACCTTCCGTTAACAGGGTACGATGAAGTATGGGTTTTAGTTTAAATCGGTTAGCCAGAAATGGGACAACGCTATTTATCATCATTTCTTTCATTTCAAAGGGTACACCCGGGAGGCTAAACACAAGGCAATTTCCTTTTTCAAATTGCATTCCGGGTGCGGTTCCTACCGGGTTCCATAGCGTGGTGCAGCTTCTGGGTACCTGCGCCTGGAGCAGGTTACGGAGTGGCATAGATTTTTTAAATACATCTTTAAATAAATGCTTTACATGGTCTTCTACCGCCTTGTTTACTACCAATGGCCCACCAAAAAAGTCAGTTAAAACCATCTTTGTTATATCATCATCTGTTGGTCCAAGCCCGCCGGTAATAATGATTACCCGTGTTTCATGCATTGCCTGCTGCAATGCTTCAATGATGGCATTTCTATTGTCACCAACGGCTATTCGCTTGATTAAAGGAATGCCTATTTCATTAAGCTGTTTAGCAATCCAAGCGCTGTTTGTGTCTATTACCTGGCCAATAAGGAGTTCGTCTCCTATTGTAATTATGCTTGCTTTAACCACGCTTTATGTATTTTTAATGCAATTTACTTAACATGAGATTTGTTTTTGGCTTATTGTGTTGCATTTTCAATTTGGTTGTGTTTGGCCAGCATGATGTTTTACAAAGGGAAGTGAGCAAGATGGAGGTAGATTCGCAATTTCGACATGCAACAATCGGATTAGTAATTAAAGAAGCACAAACCGGAAAAATTATTTTTAGTAAAAATCCGGATTTGGGGTTAATTCCGGCGAGTTCTTTAAAAGTGGTAACCTCTGCCACTTCTTTTGAATTACTGGAAAGTTCTTTTCGTTTTCCAACAATCATTTCTATTTCCGCTGATTTAAATGAAGAAGATAATGTTTTGATTATTGATGGCAGAGGAGATCCTACATTGGGAAGTGAACGGTGGGACACCACGCGGGCAGAAAATATTTTTAATAAAATTTGGATTACATTAAAGAAAAATAAAGTGTCTTCCCTTAAAGGAGGCCTTGTTCTTAAAGATATCAATTTTAGTTATCAACCTACACCTCCGGGTTGGGTTTGGGAAGATATTGGAAATTATTATGGTGCCGGCTGCTGGAGTTTAAACTGGAAGGAAAATATGTATGAGATTGATCTGGAGCCCGGCAGGAATGAAGATGATGCTACTAAAATTATTGGCACGCGCCCTGCCTGGATGAATGATTATCTGATAAACTTTGTAAAAACAGGGAAGCCTGGTATTGGTGACAAATCAATTGTTTATTCAGCACCTTACCAACAGCACGCTTTTATAACAGGAAAAATTGCCCCCGGAAAAATGATTACCGTGAAAGCAGCTATGTCATCACCGGCACTTTTTATGGGAAAGGAGCTGAAAACCTTCCTTGAATCAAAGGGAATACAAGTTGGCGAAGTACTGGTTTCATCGGCATTATTGCGTGATGAAAGGCCCTATGTTGAATTGAATGATAAAGTATTGGATACCCTTTGGTCACCACCATTTGCAAGTATGAACCATTGGTTTATGAATAAGAGCATCAATTTGTATGGTGAGGCATTTATCAAATCAATGGCCTTTTTACAAGGTAAAGAAG
Source organism: uncultured Ferruginibacter sp. (assembly GCA_964490345.1). Classification (GTDB taxonomy): domain Bacteria; phylum Bacteroidota; class Bacteroidia; order Chitinophagales; family Chitinophagaceae; genus Ferruginibacter. The sequence continues at coordinate 35,891 of CAZBBO010000001.1, read as the reverse complement.
CAACCAATGAGCATGCGGTGAATATCATTAAAGCCTTTTGGGGTAAAAAGGGAATTTTTCCTGATGCTTTAAACATTAGTGACGGGAGCGGACTGTCGCCTGCTAACCGAATTACTGCTGATGTGTTGGTTAAAATTTTGCAATATGCACAAAAGCGTAATTGGTATAACTCCTTTTATGAAGCATTGCCTGAAATGAATGGAATGAGATTAAAGAGTGGTTATATGAATGGAGTCAGATCCTACACAGGTATAGTAACTGGTAAGGGTGGACGAAGTTACCTGGTTGCCTTTATAGTGAATAATTTTTATGGGAGCGCTACCACGGTTCGTGAAAAAATGTGGCGTGTACTTGATGTGTTAAAATAAATAGATTGATTAAGTGCTAAAAAAAGGCTGAATTTTGTCTTTAATATATTCGGGAAGTACAGATTTCTTCATGCCTTTGGCTTCTAAAATATACAAGGTTACTGTACTTGCGTTAATGAGCTTATCTTCTACAAAGATTTCACCGTAAAAAACAATTTTATGCCCAACAGGAAATTCACGCAGAGTGGTTTTTACTGTTATTAAATCATCGTAACGGGCCGGCAATAAAAAGCGGGTATGTATATCCACCACCACCATAATAATTCCCAATGCCTCGATATCTTTATAAGTAACTCCCAGTTGCCGCAACGCTTCCGTTCGGCCTATTTCGTAAAATTGTGCATAATGCCCATGATACACCACACCCATCTGATCAGTGAGCGCATAGTGAATTCGAATGGGAGTTGTTGAAGAAAACATTATTTGCCTATCATGCGATCAATACTAATGCGACCTGGCCCCATTAATAATAAGGTTAAGAATATGCTTAGATATAAAAATGGCAATTCTCCATCTGTAAAGCTTCCTCCATGTGCTAAAAAGAATGCCACACCCATATTAATAATAAGTAAGAATGCGGCAACCCGGGTAAATAAACCTAAAATGAGGAGTATGGCACAGAAAAACTCTGCAAATAATGAAAGGCTCAATGAGAAGGTTGGCCCCAAACCTAAAAAGTCAATAAATTCATTTTTCATACCACCAAAACCTGTCAGTTTCAGGTAGCCATGGTTCATCATAATGATGCCCCCTGCACTTAACCTTAATATTAATAATCCTAAATTAAAAGTAGCGGCATGGTACTGAGTAGAGAGTATCTTTTTCATAAAGGATGGTTTTATGCGTTATGTAAGTAAAGATAATATAAAAGGCTTGATTTATTTCTTTATCAATCTTTTAACAGCGTGAATACGTTGTTTGCATTTGTTTACAATGGATTTTGATGGGTTGTTTTTGTAGCTGGGTTTTAGTAGAGTAGTGTTACATTTGCAACGATGATTTAATCGCCTATATCAATCAATTATGAAAGGAAGCATTTTGGTTTTATTTATGGTGTGTTTTTCTATTGTTGGATTTTCACAGGCTACACACGTAATTACAGATTTTGAAAAACAGTATAAGGAAGCACGAGATTTGTTTGTAAAGGAGCAGTATGCGCTGGCTTATCCTCTGGTGAAAGAATTGCTGGATAAATATCCTGCAAATATGGTTAGTGAATACTCATACCTGCGCGAAGATGTGTGGTATTATGAGGTGGTGTGTCGTTTGAAATTAATGCAGGAATTAGCTACTGGTGATGCAGTGCAATATATTAACAGTGTAAGCAATGAACCGCGTGTTCAATTGATGTCTTTTCACCTCGCCCATTACTATTTTTTAAAAGGGGAGTATTCTTCCGCTATTCAATATTATGGGTATGCAGGTGTAGATAATCTAACTAATGCACAAGTAGCAGATGCAAAATTTGAACTGGCATATTCCTATTTTAATTTGAAACAATTTAATGAGGCAAAACCCTTGTTTGCTGAAATTATTCAACTTCCGGAAAATAAATATTTCACGTCAGCAAATTATTATTATGGATTTATAGCCTATTCTGATAAAGATTATAACACGGCATTAAAATCTTTTAAACTGGTAGAATCTGTGGAACCATATAATGAAGTAGTGCCCTATTACATTGCAGAAATTTATTACTTCCAGGGTAATAAAGAGGAGGCAAAAAAATATGGTACAGAAATTTTAAATAACGGAGATAATCTTTATTATGGAAACAGGATGAAACTGCTGATAGGCCAATTAGATTATGAAGCTCAGAATTATTCTGCTGCATTACCGCTCCTTGATGATTACGTGAATAGTGCTGATAAGGTTAGTAAGGAAGTAATGTATGAATATAGCTTTGCACATTATAAGGTAGGTGATATGGAAAAAGCTATCGAAGGGTTTAAACAATTGAGTGGAGAGAAAGATTCAATGGGGCAAAATAGTATGTACCTTTTAGGAAGTTTATATTTAAAAAAGGGAGATAAAGCAAATGCCAGAAGCGCATTTCAATATTGTGCAAATAATAGCAGCAATGTAACCCAACAACAAATTGCTCGGTTCAATTATGCGAAACTTTCTTATGAATTGGGGTATCAGGATGTGGCCTTGTCTGAAATGAGACAATTTATCGCAGATTATCCCCAATCTGAATATCGCGATGAGGCCAATGAAATATTGTTGAATATCTTATCTCACACCAACAACTTCCGGGAAGCAATGGAGATATATCGCGGAATTGCTAAGCCAACACCGGGTATGGAGAGAATTTTTGCTGATATAATGTATGGTCGGGCTATTGAATTGATAAATGACCAGCAATTAGCACAAGCAGATATTTTGATGGCCGATGTTATTTCTAATTCTTATAGTAATAACCTCAGGCCTTATGCGCAGTTCTGGAAAGGGGAAATTGCATTTCGTCAACAGCGCTATGCTGATGCACTTAGGTTTACCAAAGCATTTCTTTCTGCTAATGTATCTGGGCAGGGAGAAGCAAATATAAATGCAGCACGTTATAATTTAGGCTATAGCTCACTTTATCTCGATTTGTACGAAGATGCATTCGATTATTTTAAGGCAATTGCTGCACAAGTTTCACCTCGGTCTTCGGCTTTAGAACAAGATGCCTATTTAAGAAGTGGTGATGCCTTATATATGATGCGTAACTATACAAAGGCAAATGCTGTATATGATGCTTTTATAAATCAATCCCTACCACAGTGGGAATATGCATTGTTTCAAAAAGCAAGAATTGCCGGTATTCATAACAGCCAAGAGAAAATCAAGTTGATGTCTCGTATTACTGCGCAAAATCCATCCAGCAACCTGGCTCAGGAGGCAAATATGGAAATAGCACATACCTATCTCGCCGATGAAAGGCCCAAAGATGCCTTACCCTATTTCGACAAAGTGCTGGTGTCATCTAATGAAGGACTTAAACCTCAGGCCTACCTTCAATCTGCATTAGCCCATTACAACAGTGGTAACAATAAAGAAGCGCTAAATCTATATGAAACGCTAATTAAGAAATACCCGCACTCTACAGAAGCAAGAGAGGCACTTCAAAGTGCAAAAGATATTTTGATTGAATCCGGCCGGCCTCAGGATTTTGTAAAACTTAGTAAAAGTGTAGGCTATGATGTTTCGGATACTGAAGCCGATTCATTAGCCTTTGTATCTGCTGAACTACAGTTTAATAACGGAGATTATTCTGAAGCAGAGCCGGCATTGCAAAATTATTTAATCAGTTATCCTAATGGCGCTTTTTTACAGGAGGCTACCTATATGCGTAGCGTTTGCTTAGTAAAAAAGGGTGATTTTGTCAATGCCTTTAAAGGTTTTGCTTTTGTTTCAGACAAAGGGTTTAGTAAGTATTATGAAGATGCTACTATGGAAGCAGGTCGTTTAGCTTATTTTGAAACAAAACAATATAGTGAAGCAAAAAAATACTTTGAACGGTTACGTGTCAATGGAATAAGTGAAGGTGCCCGATTGGAAGCGCTTCGCGGCTTAACCCGTTCTTATTACCAATTGAAATCGTTTGAGGAAGCAAATAGTGCAGCGCGTGAATTACTTAGCGAAAAAGGAATTACTACAGATGATAAGTCAATAGCTAATCTTGTTTTGGGAAAATCATTACAAGTGAATAAGGACTGGGATGCGGCTATAAATGCTTTTAAAAGTGTTATTGCCATAAATCGAAGTGGTTGGGGTGCAGAAGCAAGATATGAGTTGGCTGTTTGCTATTTTACCCAGGGAAATTTAAGCCAGGCTGAAAAATCAGCTAATGCTGTTATTAAAGAAACCGGCTCTTATGATTATTGGGTAACTAGTGCTTATTTATTATTGGGAGATATTTTTATGGAACAAAAAGATTATTTCAATGCGAAAGCTACTTATGAAAGTGTTGCACAAAATGCAGTAATCTCCGATTTAAAACAAAAAGCTGCTCAAAAATATAATGCAGCAGTTTTAGCAGAAAAAAAACAATCTAAAATTAATAACTGATTATAAAAGCCAATCTTCATTCATGCGATATTCAATTATTCTATTTGCTTTTGTTTCGGTAATAAGTGTGCAGGCGCAAGCTCAACGCGATACCTCCCGGCCTATGTCTATTGAAATAACCTCTAACTATAAGCCGGTTTTACGTAACTTATCAAAAATAAACTTTTCCGGTTCACTATTGCAACAGGATACCAATCGAATGGTACCGCCATACCAAATTCCTGCTCAGCATGTATATTATGCCTATCAGGCTACAACCCTCAAACCTTTGGCATTGGATTCCGATACTTCATTCGATTTGGGCGTGAAGAATTTTATTAAGGCAGGATTTGGTAATTATTCTACTCCTTATTTAAGAGCCGGTGTTTCATTAGGTAACGACCCTAACCTACTTACCAATGTGTATGCGGATTATATTTCATCTAAAGGGAACTTAAAAAATCAGGATTATGCACTTATGAATATTAAAGGAGTAGCCAGTTATTTTTCGATGGGACATGAATGGTATGCTTCTGCAGGCTTTAGTTCACGCGCATATCGTTTATATGGATACGATCATGATTTGTTTGATTTTTCTAAAAGTGATGTAAAACAGAAATATAACGAATTTGATATTCGGGGTGGAGTGAAAAATACACAACCTAATAAACTTGGTATTGAATATGACCCAAGGATTGGTATCAACTTATTTTCATTAGCAGATGGAATGTCAGAAACCAATTTTGTGTTAGATGCTCCAGCAGAGAAGAAAATAGGAGAGACCTTCTCAGTTAAGGCAGGATTTAATGTGGATTATACCCGTTATTCAACAAAGGGAAATGTATTGGATACGCAATTTAATAATACCATAGCCTCCCTGAGATTGTCTGGTAAATACTATAAGCAAAATCTAATGATAACCGGGGGCGCTTCACCTGTTTGGGATAACAATAAGCTATATTGGTTGCCAAATATTTATTTCGAAGCCCGGTTTGCAGATAACTTGCTAATGCTCCAGGGTGGCTGGGTAGGCCGTATTGAAAAGAATACTATGCGTAATTTGTCTGCCATAAATCCATATATAAGCCCGATTAATAAACGCTTTAATACTCGTGAAATTGAATTTTATGGAGGAGTGAAGGCAACCTTAGGCAGCCATTTTAACTTTGGTGGAAAGGTGTCATGGATAACGTATTATAATTATGCCATGTTTTTAAATGATACTATTGCACCTATAAAAGTATTTACAGTAGGTAATGAAACTAAGATGAATAATTTGCGTATACACGGTAACGTGAGTTATCTGTTTCAAGAAAATCTGGAGCTTACCGGTGCGTTTACACTTAATGGATATACCAATCGAAATATTTATAGCAGGGCCTGGAATACCACGCCATTTGAAATTCGGGCTTCTGCCAGATATCAGGTGTTGAAGCGACTTTTGGTTAAGGGTGATTTTTACAGCTTTGCTAGTACAAAAATCCTTGATGCCGAAAAAGGGGAGCGAACAGGAAAGGGAGGTACAGATTTTAGTATTGGTGCAGAATATAAAATAAATAGCCAGTTTGCCGCATGGTTGGATGTGAATAATATTTTTGGTAAAAAGTATGAACGGTGGCCAATGTACCCGGTATATGGACTAAATTTACTGGGCGGAATTATTGTCCATTTTTAATTGATATGGAAAAGTTTATAACAGAATTTTTGTTTTGGCAAAAAACCTGCCCGTTGCCGGGTGTGGGGGAGTTGCAATTTCAATGGCGTTCAGCTACGTATAGCCAAACAGAGCAAACTATGATTCCCCCCATGCCTGAGATTGTATTGATAAAAGGTAACTATGATGCACAAAGCGTTATTGAGTATCTTTCTTCCTGCTTGGGCTTGGGATTGCTGGAATCAAATGTTCAGTTTCAAAATTGGTGTAATAATATTATGGCAATGCGGAATGCTGAAAAACGTTTGGCCGGAGTGGGAACTTTCTTTGCAGATGCTCATGGCGAGTTAACCTTCAGATCTTCTCAACTACATTCTTCTTTTCAGCCCGAAGTAAAAGCAGTGCGGATAATCAGAAAACAATCGGTTCATCAGCTATTGGTAGGTGATAAAGAGCGGACTACAGAACAGATGTCGGAATTCTATTCGAAATCAAATAAAAAAAGATTTGATTTGAATTGGTTAGCTGCAATAATAATTGCAACGATAATTATTATAGGTTGTGTGGTTTATTTTACTCAGGATAATACACCAGGCATATTTGGCACCACACAATCCATCCCATCAACTGATGCACCGGTTGGCTATAAGATATTCCCATAAATTGATCCATGATTAAGTACAAACAATGTCCCGTTTGTTTAAGTGATTTGGTGAAAATGAATTTTGCCGTGAAAGATTATTCGGTGTCAGGTGAATTATTCGAAGTTTGGGATTGTTTACATTGTACAGCCTTATTTACACAGGGTGCGCCTGATGCTTTATCTATAGCGCCCTACTACCGCTCAGATGATTACATTTCTCATTCAGATACCCAACATGGATTTGTTAATTGGATGTATCATAAGGTTCGAAATTATACATTGAGGAAAAAGACCAGACTAATTCAGCGGGTGAGTAGAAAAAATGCAGGTAAACTTTTAGATGTAGGAGCAGGTACCGGTGCGTTTGCAGATGCTATGCAAAAATCTGGATGGCAGGTTGATGCATTAGAACCTGATTTAGGAGCTGTGGCAATTGCCCGGCAGAAGTATAATGTATCATTGCAACCGTTAGATACATTGTTTCAGCTTTTGGATAATTATGATGTTATAACCTTATGGCACGTGTTGGAACATGTACATGATCTTCATGGTTATATGCATAAATTTAAAAGATTGCTAAAGCCAGGTGGGAAATTAATTATTGCTGTTCCTAATTATTGCAGTAAAGATCGGATGCACTATGGAGCTTATTGGGCTGCATGGGATGTACCCCGACATTTATATCACTTTTCTCCTTTAAGTATAAAAATGCTTTTTGAAAAACATGGCTTTGTTTGCCGAGAAAAAACCCCCATGTGGTTTGATAGTTTTTATGTAAGCTTGCTAAGTGAAAAATACAAAACCGGTAAGAACCGTATTATACCGGCTTGCTTTCATGGACTTCAATCAAACATTGCTGCACTAAGGAAAGCAGAAAAATGTAGTTCTCTTATTTATATAGCTGAGCCAGCCTAAGGCAATCGGAGTTCAAATAGTTTTGGCCACCTTTTACCGGTAATAAGCAAGGTATTGGTTGTGCTGTCATAGGCAATTCCATTCATTACATCAGTATTGTACTTAATGTCTTCGGGCGTAAGTAAGTTGTTTAAAGTAATTTTACCGGTTACGTGACCGCTTTCTGGATCTATTTCAATGATATCATTGGTTTGATACACATTTGCATAAATCTTTCCTTTTACATATTCAAGTTCGTTGATTTTTGGGATGTTACCTCGATTGTCAGTAACTCTAACGGTGTTCTGTACACGAAAGTCAGTAGGGTTCACAAAATAAAGGTTAGCGCTGCCATCACTAAGTATTAATTCTTTTCCATTGTTAGTAATACCCCATCCTTCATAAGGCCAATTGAATGTTTTAAAAGGGGTGGCCAAATTATTGAGTGTGTACACATATACAATGTGGTTTGTCCATGTGAGCTGATATAAGGTATCGTTCAAAATGGTAATTCCTTCTCCAAAGATGTCATCACTTCCCATAATGTGCTTTTCCATTACCTTACCGGTTTTGCGATCTGTCTTTCTTAAAGAAGATGCGGCATAGTCACCGGTGCTTTCATATAAAATTCCTTTATAGTATTGTAGCCCCTGGGTATAAGCTGAGGTATCGTGAAATTGTTGGGCAATTACAGGATAATCGAAGATTTTGGGTGGAGGAATTCCTGCATAAGATGTGCTGAGATTATGATCAACATCGTCGCTACTACTTGTGCTGCAACCCATTATGCATATAATACAAAATAATAATGAAAATCGGATATTAAGTGTATTCATGTAGCAAAAGTAGGTTGAAATTAACTTTTTTCAGAACGATACAAAAAATTAGGGTTTTTATTTCATTTTCTATTTTATGGGTATTATCTTCACGCTACTTCTGAAACCGGGTATTTATACTTTTACAAAAAGTTTAAATGATCGGTTCCTTCCAATTTTCAGTTTTCTGAATCATCCTATTTAAGTCATTTCCGCAAATCCTATTCCAAGGCCTGTTCCATATCAGATGAAAAAATATTTATCTAAAATATTTTTTCGATGCGTTTTATTTTTTTGTTTTTATCTCTTTGCTTTGCATTCCATTTTGGCTTTGGGCAGCGTGTGTGTCTTACCGATACTCGTGAAGTAAATTCATTGTCATTAACTCCTGAACTGGGGTTACGTGATACCTTATCTGATGAAGTAATCATGATTCCTGTGGTGGTTCATGTTTTATATAACAATTCGGCACAAAATATTAGTGATGCGCAAGTAATGTCGCAATTGATTGTATTGAATGAAGATTTCCGTATGCAAAATTCAGATGCTGCTTCTGTGCCGGATTATTTTAAATCCTTTGCTGCGGATACCCGTATTCAATTTTGTTTGGCAAAGGTAGATCCACAAGGAAGGCCAACTTCGGGTATTGTTCGCCGTTATACATCGCGAGAGTTTTTTTTAGGTGATGATGGTATGAAATATACAGCAGCAGGCGGTGATGACACTTGGGATAATCGTCGCTATTTAAATATATGGGTTTGTAATTTATTTGGTCGTTCATTAGGTTATTCTACACTTCCGGGATCTCAGCCGGATAGAGATGGTGTGGTAATTCATTGGGATGCTTTTGGTACTATTGGCACAGCCCGTGCTCCATTTAATAAAGGTCGTACTACAACACATGAGGTGGCACATTGGATGGGGTTAAAACACATTTGGGGTGATCAAACTTGTGGCTCCGATGATGTGGATGATACTCCTCAACAGGAAACATTTAACTTCAATTGCCCATCTTTTCCTCACGTATCTTCTTGCTCTCCTAATACATACGGTGATATGTTTATGAATTTTATGGATCTAACCAATGATGACTGCATGAAGATGTTTACTCACGGACAGAAAGCAAAAATGCGTAGTGTGTTTGCAATCAATGGAGCGCGTAATAATTTCTTGCAGTCTTTTGCCTGTGATTCTACTAATTCTACTGCCGGTCCGATACCAGATGGTGGCCCATTGCCGGAGCCCGAACCGGAGATAACTCTTTCTTTAAAAGTATATCCTAATCCGTTTGTTCAAACCCTGAAAATTGAGGCTACAAATGATGTTAATCCCGCCGGGAAAACCGTGGTTATCCTGGATATATATGGACGGATAATGTACAAGAGTATTTTAGAACATCCTGTTACAATTATTCAACCAAGTAATTTACAACGTGGTATTTATGTATTACGTGTTGGAGAGGGAAAATCAGCATTAACCTTTAAGATTGTAAAACAGTAATGCTGTAGTGTACACCTCTTTCTTTAAGATAATCCATTACGAATTGATAACATCCTAACTCGCTTCCCACTAATTCAGGCGGGAAGATTCCTTTTTTTGAAAACATTTTTTTGTGCATTAGGTGTATCATGGCTGCACAGGCAAATCCGGTTGTTCTGCTCATGGATGAATTTTGAGTATCTACATCCCCTTCATCATAAAGTAAATAAGAAATATCAATTTTGCCTTTTTTGTTTTCGCCACTAATATCTATTTTCATTATGGTAAATTCTTTCTCACCCTGCTTAAGTTCCCATTGATGAAACAATAATGCGGAAGTGAATTGTAAGGGGGTAATTTCATGGTTTTTATATTTGATAGGCTTTTCATCAAAAAAACCTGATTGTTTTAACGCTTTAATAAATCGAATATGCCCGGGATAACGCAGCGTCTTTTCTTTCATATTCGGAATATGTGGAAGGGTGAATAATAAACTTCTTAAGCCATCTGTGTTAAAAGACTCAAGTGTTCCAACCGGTGGAATATTTACTAACTCTGGGTCGCTTAGTGCTTCACGAACAACGATATGCCCATTTTCTTTGTATCTGGCGGGGCGTATATATTCTTCAATTACGTCTACCGGTGAAAAAGGTGCCTTATATTCCCAGGGGAACTCTCTTTGAACAGGTAAGCCACCTACCATACAATTGAAATGGGTGATATGTATTTCCTTGTTATAAAAACCTAAAATCAAATTACTCATTCCCGGGGCTACTCCACAATCTACAATTGCGGTAGCATTATTTGCTTTGGCTAATTCATCCAGTGCAAGCGCATCCTCAGGAAAGAAAGAGATATCAGCTACCTTTTTGCCCAGTTTAACTAGTGCTTCTAATGTTTTATATCCCATAAATCCCGGAACAGCACTAACGATATATTCGAAAGAAGAGAATAACGTTTCATAGCTGCTTGTATCTGATAAATCCGCCTCTTGTGTTTTTATTTGTGTGTTTCGATTTTGTAGTATTTGAAGCATGGTTATATTTCTGTCGAAGGAGGTAACTTCAAAATGTTTAATAAGGTCTAATGCAATGGTACGTCCAACCATTCCGGCGCCCAAAACAGCAACTTTCATACGTTATAAATTATTGAGTAAGAAAATTAAGATTTTATTATTAAACATTAACCGGTTGTTCCCCTCTATGTTTTTATATTTGAAAAAATAAGTTGTATGAAAAAGTTTATTTTCTGCCTTTTATTATTTTCTACTACTTTATCTTATGGACAAATAAAGTTAGATAAGCTCAAAAAGGTTGCCGGTAAAGATTCTACTTCTGGTGGAATGTTAAGTGATATTACTCAGAAGTTAACAGGTAATAAAGGAGGTGGGTTAAGTAGTGATGAAATAGTAGCCGGATTAAAAGAAGCCTTAAATACGGGCACGGTAAATAGTACAAAGATTCTACATGCTGCTGATGGTTATTTTGCAAATGAAGCGATTAAGATTGTAATGCCAGAAGAGGCACAAAAGATGGAAAAGACCCTTCGTTCTATGGGAATGGGCTCCTTAGTTGATAAAGCCATCCTATCCATGAATCGGGCTGCAGAAGATGCTGCCGGGGATGTGTCTAATATCTTTTTACATGCAATAAAGGGCATGACTGTAAAAGATGGATTAAACATTTTACGAGGTGGCGATTTTGCGGCTACTGATTATCTTAAGGATGCTACCACCTCTGAACTTACTGAACAAATGCGACCAGTAATTAATGCCTCGTTAGAAAAGGTAAATGCAACAAATTACTGGGAAGATGTTTTTAAAGCCTACAATCGCTTTTCTCCAAATAAGGTAAACACTGATTTATCAGGCTATGTAACAGAACGGGCATTAAATGGTTTGTTTTATACAATTGGATTGGAAGAGCAAAAGATTAGGAAAGACCCGGCTGCAAGAGTAACAGACCTATTAAAGAAAGTGTTTGCCAATTAATGTCTATCTAAGGGTTTATATTTTACCTGGCGGGATGCCCGAATGTATCCTTTAATAGGAAAGCTAAAGTTTAATAAGTTACCAATGTACTATCATACAAAAGGCTTCCAAATTTAAATGGAAGCCTCTTGTATATATTTATTTTAATGCTTTAGATATCTATTGCTTCTCCATAAGCTACAGCTGTAGCCTCTTTTACAGCCTCACTAATGGTAGGGTGCGGGTGAACAGAATTTAAAATCTCATGGGCAGTTGTTTCCAGCTTGCGGGCTACCACTGCTTCGGCAATAATTTCTGTAACACTGTAACCAATCATGTGGCAACCTAAAAACTCACCATATTTCGCATCGAAGATTACTTTTACAAATCCCTCAGTGGCTCCTGCAGCACTTGCTTTACCACTTGCCATGAAAGGAAACTTACCAACTTTAATTTCATATCCGGCATCCTTTGCTGCCTTTTCTGTAAAGCCTACAGATGCAATTTCCGGTGTGCTGTATGTGCATCCGGGAATATTATGATAATCTAAAGGTTCGGGATGCATGCCACTTAAATGTTCTGCAGCATTTATGCCTTCTTTAGAGGCTACGTGAGCTAAGGCTTGGCCGGGTGTGCAATCACCAATTGCATAAATACCCGGAACATTAGTTTGCTGATTGGCATCAACAACAATCTTTCCTTTTTCAGTTTTTATTCCCAATTGTTCAAGACCAATATTTTCAAGGTTTGCTACAACACCCACTGCACTAAGTAAAATATCTGCTTCAAGTACTACTTCACCACCGGCTGTTTTAACATAAGCCTTAACACCATTACCTGAAGTATCTACTTTAGTAACCTCACTATTGGTCATAATATCCATTCCCTGTTTCTTATATTGCTTTTCCAGCTCTTTGCTGATATCTTCATCTTCAACTGGTACAATACGAGGCATGAATTCAACAATTGTAACTTTGGTGCCCATGCTATTATAGAAATAAGCAAATTCAGCACCTATTGCCCCGCTACCGCATATAATCATACTCTTTGGTTGTGAGGCAAGGGACATGGCTTCGCGATAGCCAATAATCTTTTTACCGTCAATAGGCATTGAAGGCAATTCACGAGCACGACCTCCGGTAGCGATAATTATATTCTTTGCATCTAAGGTTTGCTTTTTTCCATCGGCAGCAGTTACCTCCACCTTACCCGGAGCAGTAATTCGGCCATAACCGGAAATAACTTCAATTTTATTCTTTTTCATCAAAAACTGAACACCCTTGCTCATTTTATCTGCTACACCTCTGCTACGTTTGATAACTGCAGGGAAATCCTGTTTTGCCCCGGTTATTTCAATGCCATAATTAGTGGAATGTTTGGCATATTCATAAACCTGCGCACTTTTTAAAAGTGCCTTGGTTGGAATACAACCCCAGTTAAGGCAGATACCGCCCAGACTTTCTTTTTCAATGATTGCTACTTTTTTACCCAATTGGCTCGAGCGTATAGCTGCCGGATATCCACCGGGGCCACTGCCAATAACAATTACATCATATGCCATGTGAAGTGATTTTAATGTTTTAAACGAAGCAAAACTACTTTACCTGTGTTAACTAACCAAAAAGGTGTTTATGACACTATAATTATACTTTTTTAATGGACAAACCCAATAATGGGTTTAAATTAGCATTATGATGAAAATATTATTAACTATCCTTCTTTGTATCGCTATATTATCAACTCAAGCACAAGGAATAGAGCGTTGGAAGATTGAAGATGTTCAAAGATATCTAAAGGATACTACCGGACCGGCTGTTAAAGTTATAAATGTATGGGCAACTTTTTGTAAACCCTGTGTGGCTGAAATTCCAGGATTTGTAAAAGTGATTAATGAATATAAGGAGAAAGCCTCCTTACTATTGTTAAGTGTGGATTTAAAAAGTCAGTATCCTATCGGTATTGCCACATTTGTTAGCGTACATCAATTTAATGCCCCGGTAAAATGGTTAGATGAAACGGATGCTGATTATTTTTGCCCAAAATTGTTTCCAACATGGGAGGGGAGTATTCCGGCAACATTAATTTTAAACACGCATACAGGCTATAAAAAATTCTTTGAAGATGAGATAGATGCTGTTACATTTGAGAAGGAAGTAAGAGCAGCATTGTAAATATTTTGTGAGTTAGAGAAAGCCCTTTTATCCTTTTTTCTTTCTCATAATGATACATCCGATTCCCTTTGTTTCCTTTACTGTTATTGATTTTTCGTTTACCATTTCATTAATTGCCTCCCGAAGATGTTGACGAGTAACCGCCAGTTCATCTGCCGGATTATCATCAATGGCACCGTGATAGACTAATGTTAAATCCCTATTAAATAAAAAGACTTCGGGTGTGCGCTTAGCATCAAAAGCATTAGCAACCACACTGTTTTCATCTAACAAATACGGCCAGCGATATTGTAAATTCTTTGCATAGCTTTTCATGGCTTCAAAGCTATCGTCTTCATCGCGCTGGGCTTCATTGCTGTTAAGTAAAACCACACCTACATTGTTTCGCAACGCATACTCAGCAATAGTTAAAGTGCGTTGTTCGTTTTTTATTACATAGGGGCATCCGTTGCTGCTAAACATTACTAAGAGGCCGTTCTTTTTTGCAGCAGATTTCATTGTCATTTCATTGCCTGAAATATCTTTCATTTTTAAATCTGCTTCCGGAAGCTTGCTTCCGATAGGTAAAACCTCAGCAACAAAGCCCATAGTTGATACTGCAGCAATCATTAAAAACAAACACCACTTTTGCATAAAATAAAATTAGGTATTAAAGTTACGAAATGGGGATGGTAAGTTTCTTAGGAAAATGCTTTTCACAAGTTCTTATATTGTTCCTGTTTTGCTTTTGTTGATTTTATACTCACATTTAATTCGAAACCAATTAACAATGCCAATGAATTGATAAAAACAAGCGCCATAACCATAAACAGTGTTCCGATTGAGCCATATAATGCATTAAATCGGCCGAAATTATCAACGAAAATGGAAAACCCTAATGAGGATAGAATACATAGCAAGGTAGCGATAAAAGTGCCGGGGTTAGAAATTTTCCATCTCTTTTGAACTGCCGGAGCGTATCTGTAAATGAATGCAATAATGAAATAAATTAATAGCGTAATAAAAATCCACCGGGTGTATAAAATAACCGTCCTCCATCCGGTATCTTTAACTAACCAATTCAATAGCTTTCCTTGCATCGCCATCAACAGCAAACAAGCCATGAGTAATCCAAATACAATAAAAGTGAGTTTAATAGCTACCCAGCGTACATATATTCCTTTCCTATTCGTTAATCCATGATATTTTTTGTTAAATGCACGCATCAACCCCATCATTGCATTTGATGCAAAGAATAAAGATAGAAGGAGAGAAAATGATAGTAATCCAATTCGTGATTGATCAATAAACGAATCTATAAATTTAATCAGGTTATCGTTATATTCTTTTGCAGGAATGATGTCATAAATTACGGCGTGTAGTTGTGTTTTAATACTCTTTATTGAAAAAAAGGGGAGATGTGGCAAAAGAGTAAATAAAAATAAAAAGGAGGGTGGTAACGCCATAATAAAATGATAAGATACCGCAGCAGCACGTTCCCTAATCCCTACCATTTTTATTTGAACCCTAAATGCTTTAATTACATCAATTAAACTTACACCTTCAAACCCCGGAATTTTCCATCTGCTCAACAAATGGATAAGATTCTTGTAGAGGCTGCTATTTAAGATTATATTTTTAAACCGGGTGATGGCCATTATTGTCTTTGTTTGGCTATAATTAAGCTATCCAGTGCTTTCCGATAAGATTTGGCAAATTTTTTATGTTCTTCATAATTATCGGCAAAGTTAGAATATCCGCTAAAATCAGGCTTAGCCACAAAAAATAAATATTTTGTTTGAGGTGCATTTAATACTGCATCAATAGTTTGTTGTGATGGCGTACAAATAGGCCCGGGTGGTAATCCTGCTTTATAATATGTATTATATGGAGATGGAAATTTTAAGTGACCGTGTAGAATTCGGGTTAGTCCAAAATTTCTGCTTGCATATTTAACAGTAGGGTCGGCTTCTAACTTCATACCCTTTTTTAAGCGATTGATATATACGCTGGCAATCAGGGGCTTATCAGACAATTGGTTAGTTTCCTCCTCAACTATGCTGGCCATCGTGTACACTTCACCGATAGTTAAGCCATGAGCTGTTGCTTTTTCCTTTCTTTCGGTAGTCCAAAATTTATCATGTTCCACTTTTAATCGGTTTAATATGCGACTAAAACTTCCGTTCCAATAAAGTTCATAGGTATTAGGTATAATTAGGGTCATTACAGTATTGGTATCTGTTTCATACTTCTTTAATGAGTCATTATTTAACAAGAAATGTATTACTTGAAGGGAATCTGCTTCAAACTGACGGCCAATTTTACCTGCCAGATCTTCTTTTGTGCGTAGTTTGGTAATTACCAATTTAATAGGCGTTTGGTTACCTCGTTTTAAATCCTTTATTAAATCTATGAGACTCATTGAATGGGTTATTTTATATCTACCGGCACGAGGGTTATTAAATTTTCCGTATTTAGTTACCTGGTTTAAAAAAAAGGAACTATGTACAATATGTTGGTTCAAAAGGGAGGATTTTAACTCAGTCATTTTAGTGTTTGTAGGAACATAGAAATAACCTTTTTCTGGGGGAGTAAGTGGTCTTACAAAAACTTGCCAAAACGTATATCCTGCTGCGGTGCTAATACAAAGAAATATTATTAAAAGCCATTTTTTCATAAGCAATAAAATACTTTGCCAAACATAATGAATAAAAAACCCCGCTCAATTGAACGGGGATGTTAAATATTATTTATAGAAATTAAGGTGCAGTTGGTGCAGGAACAACAGGAGCCGGAGTGGTACCCGGCATTGGAGCGGTATTAGCTGGTGTTTGTGCAGGTGCAGCAGGGGTTGTTTGAGGCTTTGTATTAATTCCTTTTAAGAGGTCGTCATTGGAGCTCTTACCTTCAATGGGAATAAAAGCAGGTGAAATAACGCAAAGCAAACCTACTATACCGGCAAAAATCCAGGTGCCTTTTTCCATGATATCGGTAGATTGTCTAACCCCAATTAACTGGTTGCTCACTCCGCCAAATGTGCCGGATAAACCGCCACCTTTGGGATTTTGAACCAATACAATAAAACCAAGAATCAATGAAGCAATCATTATTAATATCCCAAAAAACACTAACATATCAATAGTCTTTTATTTTTTCCAATTTGGCTGCAAAGTAAGCGCTTTTGGAAGGATTTTGCAAACTTAATTTTTTATATATCTCTCTTGCTTTTTCAAATTTCCCTTGATTTTCATATACTTCTGCCATAGAAGTGGTAATAATTTCCTCCTCTCTATTACTTTTTTCTGCAATAACCTCAATGGTTCTATCTACAGCGGCCTCATTTTGAGCAGTTGGAATTCTTTTCATTGTTTTTAGCCATGCTGTAAAACTCTTCAATTGTTTTCCGAGTTTATCATTATTAAGCATTTCTTCAGTTATTTTTATTCCCTGTGATGCAAAATAATCTGTGGTGTATAGTGGTTCAAAGGTTAGTTCATCAGGGAGTTCTTCCTTCATTTGAGGAATAATCCTTTCTTTATCTTCCGATTTAACTTTCTGTTCAGTAGTTTGATTTTTATCCTTTTCTGTATTATCGGAGGATACGGATACATCGTTTTTAACCCGCATTTGGTGTTGTAATGAGGCGATAGATGAAAGTTCTTCTTTTTCAATTATGTCGTCATCTAATAATCTTTGCTGGAGTAAAAAAGAAGAATTAAAGCCCAATGCAACTTTAGCTGCCAGGAATGGCATTTTTTCAAAGTTTCCTCTTTGTCGGAGTAAAAAGTATGCTGCGGGCAAGAAATATGGATAGCGCTCTGTTATATCAGACAGAAATTTCTCTTTATTAGTGTCTGTTATTTGAGGGAAAGTTTTATTAAGTAATTCCTTTTGCAGCATGGTTCAAAGCTAAGAAGAAATGAATTTACCAATTAGAAAAGATTTTATTGAATATTTCATCAACTAAATTTTTTACTATTTCATCGTTCAAAGAAGCTTCTGCCTGAGTTAAACTTTGGTTTGCCGCAAAATCAAAACTACGGGAAAGGTCAGCATCAAAATTTTTTGTTTGATCAAGTGTGTTTTTAAATGTTAAATGGACGCCCACCGTGAGCCTGTTTGCACTGGCATTATTGCCACTTATACCAACCGTAGAGGTGGTATATTGTGATACATAACCACTAATATCGTAGTGTGCATTATCATTGTTTGTTTGTCTTAAACGGGTAGTACTAATTATTTTTTGTTTCAGCTTTTCCGTTAGTTGTGGGCTCAGCTGAGTGTTTACATATTCTGCATGGTTTTCAAAATAGGTTACTCTAAATGTAGTTATTTCCGGAGGGATGGGTGCACTATCTTTAAATCCGTATTTGCAAGTGGCAAAGCAAAAGGAAAACACGAAAATAACTGCGGCAATTTGACTTATTAAGAATGAATATTTTATTTTCATCGGATGTTTCTATAGGTCATCAATATTATATTCTTTTAGTTTTCGGTATAATGTTCTTTCACTTATTCCTAAATCATTTGCAGCATCCCTTCTCTTACCACGGTGTTTTTTTAGTGCTTTAATAATTAATTCCTTTTCCATATCCATGATACTTAATGATTCATCTACTATCTCATGTTGATGAATGTTGCCACTACTCTCGTTTCCCTGAATATATACAGGAGTAGAGACAACAGGAGAGGGGGTGGATAATGAAGGGTGGAATTCATTTTGTGAAATGTCTTCTGAGTAAACCGGCACACGTTGTGCCATTTGAGGATTCTGTGCAAGGTCGAAGAACATTTTTTTCATTTCATTTACATCCTTTTTTAAGTCGAAGAATAGTTTGTAAATGATTTCTCTTTCGTTTGCAAATTCAGTTTGTGTTACATTTCCATGACCGGCAAGAACGGGTAGTTGCGCATTAGAATGTTCAGGTAGGAAGCTGCGCAGTTGATTAGCCGATAAAATACGGTCTTTGCTTAACACAGAAATTTGTTCTGCAATATTTTTTAACTCTCTTATATTTCCCGGCCATGGATAGGTTAACAAAAGGGCTTTAGCTTCATCATCCAATTGAACCGGAATGGATTTGTATTTATCAGAAAAATCAGCAGCAAATTTTCTAAAGAGCAGTAAAATATCCTCTTTTCTATTACGTAATGCAGGAACGCGAATAGGCACGGTATTCAGCCTGTAAAATAAATCTTCCCTAAATCTCCCTTTTTGAGAAAGCTCTAATAAATCTTTATTACTTGCAGCGATTACCCGTACATCTGTTTTTTGCACCTTGCTTGAGCCTACTCTAATAAATTCTCCTGTTTCGAGTACGCGTAATAACCTGGCTTGGGTACCAAGTGGCATTTCACCTATTTCATCTAAAAAAATAGTACCACCATTTACGGTTTCAAAATAGCCCTTCCTGCTATCAACAGCACCGGTAAAAGAGCCTTTTTCATGGCCAAATAATTCCGAGTCAATCGTTCCTTCCGGAATGGCACCACAGTTTACTGCGATAAATGGATTGTGTTTTCTGGGCGACAGAGCATGGATAATTTGGGAAAATACTTCTTTACCCACACCGCTTTCTCCACTGATAATTACACTCAGGTCAGTGCTTGCTACTTGCACTGCAGTATGGAGGGCATGGTTTAGCCCAGTAGTATTACCGGTAATACCGAATCTATTTTTTATTGGTTGTAAATCCATAATTATTCAAACATTGTTGCTGTTACATGTCCAATTAACGTTCCTGCAGTACATGAGTCAACCTTTACTTTTACGTATTGGCCTTTTTGATAGTTACCTTTTGAAAAAACAATTACTTTGTTTTGATCATTACGCCCAAATAATTCCATTTCATTTTTTTTTGAAGTTCCTTCAATGAGCACCACGAAGGTTTTACCTACATCAGCTTGCATACTTTTAAGAGAATGAATACGGTATAAGTCTACCAATTCCTGCAAGCGGCGTTTTTTTGTTTCCAAGGGCACATCGTCTTCAAATCGTCTTGCGGCCAGCGTTCCCGGTCGCACTGAATAAAAATAGAGATAAGCTAAATCATAATTACAGTAGTTCATCAGGCTTAGTGAATCCTGATGATCTTCTTCAGATTCGGTGCAAAATCCTGCTATCATATCTGTTGATAAACCACATCCCGGTAGCACCTCCCTTATCCGATTTACTTTTGCCAAATACCATTCACGGCTATAGGTGCGGTTCATTAATTGTAAAATTCTATTACTCCCGCTTTGAACCGGAAGATGAATATATTTACAAATATTATCGTACTTCTTCATGGTGAATAATACCTCATCGGTAATATCTTTTGGATGAGAAGTAGAAAAGCGGATACGAAGAAGGGGTGATATTTCGGCTATGCGTTCCAGTAAGTTGGCAAAAGTTACCGGAGTTTCTAGTTCGGGAGACGTCCAATGGTAGCTATCTACATTTTGTCCTAATAAAGTGACCTCTCTATATCCTCGCGAAAACAAATCAATACATTCATCCATAATGCTGTTCACCGCTCTACTTCTTTCTCGGCCTCGGGTAAACGGCACCACACAAAAAGAACACATATTGTTACATCCACGCATGATGCTTACAAAGGCAGTAACTCCGTTGCTATTTAATCTTACCGGTGAAATATCTGCGTATGTTTCTTCTCTGCTCAGCAGTACATTCACGCTCTTTTGTCCGCTATGTGCTTCTGCAAGTAGGGTAGGAAGGGAGCGGTAAGCATCAGGACCTACTACCATATCTACCAACTTTTCTTCTTCTAAAAAGGCTGACTTTAGTCGTTCTGCCATGCAGCCTAACACGCCAACCAACATATCCTTTCTGTTTTGCTTTAGCTTTCTGAATTCGCGAAGGCGAGCCCTTACAGTTTGTTCAGCTTTTTCTCTTACTGAACAGGTATTTATAAAAATAACATCAGCATTTTCTAATTGGGTGGTTGGCGCATAGCCTTCATTTTGTAAAATAGATGCAACTACTTCGCTATCTGCAAAATTCATTGCACAGCCATAGCTTTCTATATAAAAATGCTTTTTCCCCGGAACAATAGTTGTGTTTATTCCATAAGCTTCTCCCTGCCGTGTTTCATCATGAGTTTTGTTTAATACAAAAGGGGGTTCCATTCAAAAAAATTGAGCGGCAAAGATACAAAATAAAAGAGAAATGTGACAACATGGCAGCGGCTAGCGCCAAAATACTAACCTTTTGAGAAATAGGAATTTAGCCAGGTGTCTCCTGCTGATTTAATCCAGTTATTTTCTAAATCGGCCTTGTTAGCTACCGCATTATTGAAAAATGGAGTTTGTCTGGTAATAAACTCATTTTTAATTGCATAGGATAATTGAGACATGGGTAATAATTCTACCTTTTCTTTTATCCAAAAGCCAAGGGTAAGTCGGTTAAATAAATCTATTTGATATTTTTCAGCAATCTCTTTCATTAGTACAACTGATTGATTGATGCTTCGGCCACAAATTCGATCATTGGTATCATCAGCCATTATCACAAAAAACTGACCGAAGAAAAGATTAGCATAACCTGTTACAGGAGCGCCGTGGCTTTTCCAATTGGCAATAAAATCTATTAGTTGCTTTTCTATATCCAATGCTTCGCTTATGGTAAGCAAGCGCGAGGACTGATAGACCCAAACTTTTGATTGTGGTGAAAAGTTTTCGGGTAGGTGATTGTTAATATTTAAGTTGGGAAGGGTGATTTCGGTATTTAAGTCGGCCATTGTTAATCTTTTTATTCTTCCGGTTTAAACGGAAGTGTTGTTTTTTTCTTGTTTACGTCCATTACCGGCAACAGTCCTTCTGAAGGAATGTAAATAATTTGTGGAAGATCGCCTTTATCTGCAAGTTTTTCCAAAGTGCGGATAAATAGGTATTGGTTATATGTTTCATTAAGTGTACCATTTTCAACTTTCATAGCCTCAGCCATTCCTTTAGCTCTTTCAATTTCTGCCAGCGCATTAAGTTTTTCAGCTTCCAATCTGGCTTTGGCTTCTTCAACCAGAATTTGCCGGTTTTGTTCAGCTTTTGCCATTTCTGCTTTACCGGCCATTTCTTGTTGCCAAACATTATATCTTGGTAAGCCAAACATAAGTGCTGCAATAATAGCTATAGTAATTATAAAGAGGGCTAATAAAAAGGTGCGTGATTTCATGAAGGCAAAGTTACTGAATTTATACATCATGGAAGATTGATACAAGTTTTGGTGAAATAAAAAACCTCATGTTATTAGCATGAGGTTTAAAGAAATATATTTTGAAAGATTATTCAACAATGAATTTACCATTCATTACACCCCAGTGACCCGGGAAGGTGCAAAGAAAGTGGTACACGCCGGGTTCAGGAGCGTCGAAAGTGATGGTATCGCTTTCACCACCACCTAATAATTTGGTGTGTGCAATAATATTTTTTTCTTCTCCTTTAGGAATGTAATCAGCATCGTGTGCTTTAGCGGCAGCGCCGGCAAACATGCTTAAGTCCATACTTCCGTTAATGATAACAAGGTTATGACCCATTGCTTTTTTATCCATTTTACCAATATGATGAAGCGTTAATTCCACTTTTGAACCGGCTTTTACTCGGATTTCTTTAGTGTCAAATTTCATTTGGTCGTCAGCATTTACTGTAACCTTTGAAATACCTGGTTCAGTAGCCTCTGTGGTTGCTTCGGGAGTTTCTTCTGGAGTAGTTTGCTCGGTGGCAGGAGCCTCAGTAGGTTCTGCTTTTTGTTCTGGTTGGCTGCAAGATGCGAATAATAAAATTGCTGAAGCAGCAAGGATATTCTTTAAATTCATAATGATGATGTTTTAGTGGTCGCAAATGTATGAAATGTAGTGTATTTACCAACTATTTTGAATTATTTTTACTTTGTAATGACTGAGCAACCAATTCTGCAATGTCTAATACCTGAACAGTATTTTCTTTTTCTCTGTTTTTTACACCATCTGTAAGCATTGTATTGCAATATGGGCATGCAGAAGCGATTACTGTAGCTCCGGTTCCCATGGCCTCATCAGAACGCTCCACGTTAATTCGCTTTTCGCCTTTTTCTTCTTCTTTAAAGAACTGAGCACCTCCGGCACCGCAACACAGTCCGTTACTTCGGTTACGTGCCATTTCAACTACTTCAGCATTAAAAGCTTCCAATACCTTACGTGGAGCTTCATAAACCCCATTTGAGCGGCCCAGATAGCAACTGTCGTGATAAGTGATTTTTTTCCCTTTAAGCGCATTATCTTCAGAAAAAACAACCCGCCCTTCGTCAATGAGTTGTTGTATAAAAACGGTATGGTGCAATACTTCGTAATTTCCTCCCAGCACCGGATATTCATTTTTAAAAATATTAAATCCATGTGGGCAAATGGTTACAATTTTTTTTATTCCATAGCCATTTAACACTTTAATATTTTGATAAGCCATCATTTGAAATAAAAACTCATTTCCGGCTCTGCGTGCAGGATCTCCGGTGCACATTTCCTCTTTTCCTAAAATAGCATATGATACGCCACAATGGTTTAGGATAGTGGCAAAAGCGCGTGTAATTTTTTGTGCCCTTTGGTCGTAGCTTCCTGCACAGCCAACCCAAAACAGAATTTCAGGCATTTTTCCTTCTGCAGCCAGCTCAGCCATGGTTGGAACTTTCATAATGTTGTTTTGTTTGTAAACAAAGTAAGGAACAAATTTCCATTGTATGAAGTGCTTATTATTTTTTTTGTACCTAATAATGCATTTGGTTGAGGTAAAATCTTAATGATAATATGGATACCATTACTTTTGCGCCGATGCATAGAATTCTAAAAGTGTTTTTTTGGGGTTTGTTAATTAGTTTCCTTGGGTCACTGCCTATGGGAACACTTAATATAACAGCCATGCAGATTTCTATTCAGGAAACGGTTCAGTTTGCCTATTATTTTTCTATTGGGGTTGTATTGGTAGAAATTATATATGTACGACTTTCTTTAGTGGGCATAAATTGGGTTAGAAAACAAAGAAGGGTGATGAAGGCAATGGAATGGATTACACTGGCTATCGTTCTTGCTTTAGCAGCAGGTAGTTTTATTGCTGCAATGAGAGAAAACCCCGATGCTAAAAATGTGGTGTTGCAAAACAATATGCATCGCTTTGTTTTAGGCATCATGATGTCTGCATTAAATCCGGTACAAATACCATTTTGGTTTGGATGGAGTACGGTTTTATTTTCAAAAGGAGTGCTACAGCCGGTGCGCAAGCAATACAATATATATATATATGGAATTGGCTTGGGAACGCTGATAGCACACACACTCTTTATTTTTGGAGGGAAATTATTAGTGAATAAATTGAATGCAAGTCAAACCTATTTAAATTGGGTAATAGGAGGAATTTTCACTTTTACTGCAATCGTTTATCTGATAAAAATTTTAATGCGTCGTGATGCATTAAAGAAAGTAGATGATATTAAAGAAGAGGATATATTACCTAATCCGATTGATTAATCTTTCGTCCATTCATCCCGTTCATCAGGATTAAATTTCCAAGGAGCAAAGTTATTTTCAATATTGCTGAACATGGTATTCCATTCTTGGGGTGCTTTACTTTCTTCCATGATAAGGCTGCGGCGTAATTGTATAATAATATCCATTGGGCTTATACTAACCGGACATTCCTGTACACACGCTTGACAGGTAGTACAAGCCCGTAATTCTTCTTCGGTAATGAAATCGTACAGCAGGCTTTTATTATCAGGTACAAATTGGCCGTTCTTTTTAATATTTTTCCCTACTTCGTCTAACCGGTCGCGTGTATCCATCATAATTTTACGTGGGCTAAGTAGCTTTCCTGTCATATTTGCGGGGCAAGCTGCAGTACATCTTCCACATTCTGTACAGGCATAAGCATCCAACAGATTTTTCCAACTCAAATCCATCACATCTTTGGCACCAAACTTAGTTGGCTGAGATTCTCCTGTAGGAGCAGTTTCCGGCTCCATCGCATATTTTACTTCATTTTGTACCGAAGGCATATTATCTAACTTTCCCATTGGCTCCAATCTGGCATAATAGGCATTTGGAAAAGCGAGAAGGATATGCAAATGTTTACTATAAGGTAAATAATTAAGGAAGGCTAAGATGCCTATGATATGAATCCACCAGGCTGTTCTTTCAATGGTGTGTAATGTTTCTGCAGAAGCACCTGAAAAAAGTGGGGAGATAATTCCAGATATCAAAAACGGATCATTATGCACAGTAGGGTCAGTGGCATTCATGATAAGGAATAGGCTCATTAAGGTTATCTCAGCAATGAGGATGTAATTAGCATCGCTACGGGGCCATCCGTCTAAATCTTTACTAATAAAGCGTTTAAGTTTGATAACATTTCTACGAATAAGAAAAATCGCACAGGCAGCAATAACACCTATAGCAAAGAATTCGAAGAAATTAATTACAAATCGGTAAAAGTTACCCAACGGTTCACGAAAAAGACGATGTGTTCCAAGTATGCCATCCAATATAATTTCAAGAACTTCAATATTGATTATAATAAAGCCTGCATAAACGATGAAGTGCAAAACCGCCACAAGTGGATTGCGAAACATCTTTTTTTGACCCAATGCCAATAGAAGTAAATTTCTCCAGCGTTTTTTAGGTTGATCGGTTAGGTCTTCATCAACGCCAAGCAAAATATTACGTCTTATTTGAACAATATTTTTTGTAAATAACCACGTAGCTGTGGCAAGGACAATTATAAATAAAACTTGTGCTATCAGCAGCATATTTAAATATATTATGAGCTAAGATAGTAATTACGGCTTTAAATTAAACAATGTAATACCGGCTCTTAGTATTCTTATAATAGGGGAAAGTTTTATCTTGCCTCATCATTATTTAATTTATTATTAATTAAAAGATATGAAACTTGTACGTATTTTTTTCTTTTTAGTTGTTTTTTGTGTGGTACAAACTGCACGTGCTGATGAAGGAATGTGGTTGCCCCAATTATTGGAGCGGCTTAATGAAAGTCGCATGAAGAGTCTTGGGATGAAGATAAGTGCAAAAGATATTTATAGTATTAATCACGGTAGTTTAAAAGATGCTGTTGTGAGTTTGGGTGGATTCTGTACGGCTGAGGTAATTTCTACTCAGGGGCTGATTCTTACTAATCATCATTGCGGTTTTGGAGCTATACAAAAGCATTCATCTATTGAGCATAATTATTTGCGTGATGGCTTTTGGGCAATGAACAAAAGTGACGAATTGCCTAATAAGGGCTTGTATGTTACGTTTATTATCAGGATAGATGATGTAAGTGCAGAAATTATGCGGGGTGTAACTGCCAAGATGAGTGAGTCTGAACGGCAGGTTGTAATTGATAAAAATATAGATGTGGTTCGTAAAAAATATCACAGAGAAAGCACACAGGAAAATTTTGTTCGAGGATTTTTTGAAGGCAACCAATATTATTTATTTACTACTGAAACTTTTCGGGATGTACGTTTAGTTGGGGCACCGCCTTCTTCTATTGGAAATTTTGGGAAAGATTCTGACAATTGGATGTGGCCGCGCCATACCGGTGATTTTTCCTTATTTAGAATTTATGCAACAAAAGAGAATAAGCCTTCTGAATACGCTGTTGATAATGTTCCGTTTGTACCACGTAAGGCATTTAATATTTCTATGAGTGGGGTGCAGGAAGGGGATTTTACAATGGTGTTTGGTTTTCCGGGTGCCACCAATGAATATCTACATAGTGCTGCTATACGGCAAATTGTAGAGGTAACAGATCCTGCAAAAATTGATATCCGTAGAAAAGCAATGAATGTGATTGATGATTATATGCGTAATGATGAAGAAATAAAAATTCAATATGCTGCCAAGTATGCTTCAATGGCCAATTATTGGAAAAAATGGAGCGGAGAAGTATTAGGACTTACCCGAACCCGTGCATTGGATAAGAAAATTAATATTGAAAAAGTGTTTTCAACACGTTTAGATGCTAATCCAAGTTGGAAAATTAAATATGGTAATTTATTAAAAAACCTTTCAGCAGGGTATGCGGATATTGAACCATTTTCGCTTGCGCGTGACCGTTATAATGAAATTTTTTCTAAGATAGAGTTATATGGTATTGCTATGAATTTGAATAGCCTTGTTGTTGCCTATGAAAAAAATGGAGATAACGGATATAGCCAAAGATTACCACAGGTTACAGACTACTTGTCGTCTTTATATAAAGGGATGAATAAGAATGTGGATAGAGATGTGTTTGAGGTTCTGATGCCTGTATATAGGGACCAACCGGCTCCTTTTGTGGCTTCAGTTTTTTCAAATGAATTCAATAACGCAGGTAATGATTTTAGGGCTTTTGCATCATATATATATAACGAAAATAATCTGTTGAATAAGGATTTTGTATTTGACTTGTTGAATAAGCCTCCGGCTGAGGTGATTGATTTTTTAAATACCCATTCCACTGTTCGGTTTTTCAAGGCTATTCAGTTAAATTATCAGGATAATGTTCAATCAAAAATTAAGAACTATCAAGATCGAATTAATGAATGGCAGCGTATGTATATGTTTGCCCAAATGGAAGTATTAAAGGAAAGAAAATATTATCCGGATGCCAATCGTACGTTGCGCCTTACCTATGGCAATGTAAAGGGTTACACACCACGTGATGGGGTGTATTATCAGTATTCAACTGATTTAGACGGTGTCATGCAAAAATATATTCCGGGTGATTATGAGTTTGATGTGCCCGAAAAATTAAGAACCTTGTATGCGAACAAAGATTTTGGCCCTTATGGTGAAAATGGGCGAATGTCGGTTTGCTTTTTGGCAACAAACCATACTACCGGAGGAAATAGTGGAAGCCCGGTTTTAGATGCTTATGGTAATTTAATTGGACTCAACTTCGACAGGGTGTGGGAAGGAACCATGAGTGATATTAATTACGATGCTTCCATTTGTAGAAATATACAGGTAGATATTCGTTATGTGCTTTTTATCATTGATAAATTTGCTGATGCAAAGCATCTTGTAGAGGAGATGAAATTAGTTTACCCAAAATCTATTAAAAAGAAAAGAGGAAAGCGTTAATGAAGATAGGCTAAGCCTGAAATTTTATTAAAAAGCAATCCACTTCCACTGCAATTTCCCATTACTGAGCGCTAAAGCCGGTGTAGGAAATTTAATTACATTAACCATGTTGAGTAAGGTTCGAATAAATCGTTTTTGAGTTTTAATTTTAGTAAGATCAATATCAGGAGCCAAATACCATTGGCGATATCTTTTAATATCCGGGCGGTTAAAGATTACCAGGCCGTCTTTTTCAGCAAAATTTTCCTGCCCGCCGAAAACACCTTCTATGCCTGTGCCTATGGATACCTGAAGCCAATCGGGTAGGTTAGCGTGCGGTAAAATATATTTAATATCTGTACTTAACCAATAGGTTTGCCCATTGTAATCCTTTAAAAATCTTTCTATGGCAGAGCGGCCAAAAATTTGGTCACTACGTACATTTAAATCGGGGTCATCATAACGTTTATGATTAAACGAAAATTTCATTTGTATGCGCTGCTCATTCCAAGCGAGTTCTTGTGAGATAAACATGCCAGCTCCAAGTATATTGGCCCCAAAGTCTCCCCAACTCCATCCCCATTCTGAACTAAATCCATCAAGGGTTTCAATAACGGTTTGAAAAGCTACTCCGCTTAAGCCACCATACCATATTTGTTTTTTACGATCAATGCCCGTTGTACGCCACAGCTCCCTGCTGATGTGGCCTGCTGTATATGTGCTATAGATGTGTCCTATCTTGTCCATCTGCATCCATTCATTCATGTCATTAAAAAAATGAAAAGAAGTTTGCTTATGATTTTTATACCATGCAGTAGAGAGTGCTGTTAGAGAGCCACCAATAATTAAACCATGTCCAATAGCAATCCGGGTGGTTTTACTTTTACTATACGGATATTTCAAGGATTGATCAACGATTGTATCCGGATGACTATTTTGTGCATATACATTTGTGGAAGGCACAAATAAAACTGCTGAAAGTAACAGCAGATATAGAAAGGAATGTAGTATATAGCGATTTATGTTAATCAAAAGGAAGGTAATGTTACCAACAAAATTACCATATTGTTTACGAAACCTCTATTTTTGAAATCCTAATAAAGAAAAATACTATGGATGAAAAAGTTTTAAACAGGGTTAAGCAATGGCTTGAAGGACCGTATGATGAAGAGACCAAGGCCACTATAAAAAAATGGCAGGCAAACCAACCTGATTTATTGGAAGATGCATTTTATAAAAATTTAGAATTTGGTACCGGTGGTTTGCGTGGATTAATGGGTGTAGGAACCAATCGGATGAACCGATACACTGTGGGTATGGCCACACAAGGATATGCTAACTATCTTATAAAGTGTTTTGGAGCTAGTGCCAGTGTTGCCATCGCACATGATGTACGACATAATAGTCGCTCTTTTGCCGAAATTACCGCTCATGTTTTTGCTGCAAATGGTATTAAGGTGTATTTGTTTGAATCTAAAAGGCCTACACCGGAATTGAGTTTTGCTATTCGTTCCCTGGGTTGTAAGGGTGGAGTAGTATGTACCGCCAGTCATAACCCCAAAGAATATAACGGATATAAGGCCTATTGGGATGATGGTGCACAATTGGTACCGCCACATGATGCGAATGTAATTGCGGAAGTAGAAAAAATTAAATCTATTGATGAAGTGAAGTGGGAAGGGAACGATGAGTTCATTACACTTATTGGAAAGGAAATGGATGATGCTTATCTGAATATGGTGAAAGGATTAAGTGTGTATCCTGAAGTGTGTAAAAGACAGCATGATTTAAAAATTGTTTATACACCTATACATGGAACAGGTATTATGTTGGTGCCAGACGCATTAGCACGCTTTGGATTTACCAATGTGCACGTTGTTAAAGAACAAAGTACACCAGACGGCAATTTTCCCACCGTGATTTATCCTAACCCTGAAGAACGAGAAACGATGAGTATCTGTTTAGAAACTGCACGAAAACTGGATGCAGATATTTGTTTGGGAACAGACCCCGATGCTGACCGTGTTGGTATTGGGATAAAGAATAGAAAGGGGGAGTGGATATTAATGAACGGAAATCAAACGGCATTGCTTGCTTTTAATTATCTTATTGAAGCCAGAAAGACGAAGGGAATTGCCATGCCCAATGATATGGTTATTAAAACTATTGTTACCACAGATATGATTGATGTAATTGCCAAACGTAATGGAGTGGCTTGTTATAATGTGCTTACCGGTTTTAAATGGATTTCATCATTGATTAAAGAAAAGGAAGCCAAGGAAAATTATATCATTGGTGGCGAAGAAAGTTTTGGGTTGATGATTGGGGATAAAATAAGAGATAAAGATGGAGTTAGTGCTGTGGCGTTGATTTGTGAAATGGTGGCGTATGAAAAAGATAAAGGACGAAGCCTGATGGATAAGTTAATTGATCTTTATGTTGAGTATGGCTTCTATAAAGAAGACTTACTTAGCATCACAAAAAAGGGAATTAATGGAGCTAAAGAAATTGCAGCAATGATGGAAACTTTTAGAAAACAACCACCTAAAACAATTGCCGGTAACAAAGTTGTTCAACTACTCGACTATCAACTGCAGGAAGGACAAGATCTAACTAATGGTACGAAATGGAAGATTGATATTCCTAAAAGTAATGTGTTGCAATTTATTCTTGACGATGGTACTAAAATTTCTGCCCGACCAAGTGGAACTGAACCTAAAATCAAATTTTATTTTAGTGTAAATACTTCGTTAAGTAGTGCTGATAATTTTGAAAAGGTGGAGATGGAATTGGATAAGAAGATTGCTCATATTATTTCAGAAATGAAACTGGCTGATTAAAACACCTGCTTTTACCTGTAAGGAAAAACCAATATGAAAAAACGTGAAGACACCTATCGGCATAAAGGACTGCGCAAGAAATTGGTGGAAATAGTAAAAGAAAAGGGGATAACCGATGAGCGCGTGTTAGAGGCTTTGATGGAAGTTCCCAGACATTTCTTTATGGACCCCGGTTTAGATAGCATGGCTTATGAAGACAGGGCGTTCCCTATCGGTGAAGGACAAACGATATCACAACCTTATACGGTTGCCTATCAAACACAGTTACTGCGTGTAGAGCCCTTAGATAAAATTTTGGAAATAGGAACGGGAAGTATGTATCAGGCATCCGTATTGGCAGCTCTTGGTGCCCTGGTTTTTTCTGTTGAAAGACAGAAAAATCTGTTTGAAAAAACAAAGCAATTTCCATTACAACATCTGTATAGAAATATTAAATTCTTTTATGGTGATGGGTTCGAAGGGTTGCCTACTTATGCTCCCTTTGATAAGGTACTTATAACTGCGGCAGCGCCGTATATTCCTCCCCGCTTGATAGATCAGTTAAAGCCCGGTGGAATGATGGTTTTACCGCTCAATGAAGGAGCATATCAGCGTATGTTACGAATCACTAAACATCCAGATGGAAGTTCAACCGAAGAAGCTTTTGAGAATTTTTCATTTGTTCCGATGCTAAAAGGGCGGAACGGAGGGTAATTTCATTTTATGAAAATGTTTGCGCGTATTGCGGTGCTATGTAACCTTGCTTTTGCAGTGTCTGTAATTATGAGATTGCTGGAAAGGAAGGATTCACATCTGGATAAACTTATTCCTTACGTACCTATCCAAAATACCATTATAATAATGGGTTATGGAGCTATTATCGTTAATTTTCTGTTCTTTGGTAACTTGTTGCTTTTATTGATGGTTAGAAAAAAGATGAATCTTCCTCTTTTTTATATTGTGTTTAATGGAGTTTTGCTTATAAGTCAAGTGATATATTTCTTCATATTGGATTAAGAATATGAGAATAGTTATTTTAAACTTCAGGATTACCAAATTATTAGTTGGATTTGCTGGTTTCTTTAATATATTTTATTCATCATTGTGTTAAACGGTATCTTGGGTTTAGTGAGGAAGCTGAATTAAGAATGGAGGCTATGAAGGGATCGTTAATCTGTGGATAAGAAACATGGGATTTGATTTTAGAATACAATACTTTAGTTCCTGAATTATTTAGTATGCGTATATTTTTCTGTTTAATATTTTGTATAGGTAGTTTCTCATTAAGGGCCCAGCAGCCGGATACAGATACCTTTTTTTTAGCAAAGAAAAAGGGCTTATTAGGAAAGTTGGGTAAAAGTATTTCCAAAGATGACCCGATTGTAGCTCCTGTTTTGGCATCTAATCCATTTCAACCTTACGCCGGAAAGCGTATTCAATCTGTAAAAGTTGTACGGTTAGGGTTTAATCGCTCTTTTGATGATACATCTGTTATTAAAACGAATTTTCCTATCCGGGTTGCAAATGCTTTGCATAAAAATACAAGAGAAGAAATTATTAGGAACAACCTGTTTTTTAAGGCCGGTGATGTTTTGCTGCCATTTATGCTTTCAGATAATGAGCGCTTTTTGCGCCAACAGGATTACCTGCAGGATGCATTGATTGAAGTTAGGCCAAGTGAAAATTCTAATCGTTCGGTAGATGTAATTGTTATTGTAAGAGATGTGTTTTCGTTGGGCGGAAATTTGGATATCAGTTCCGAAAATGAGGGTCGGGTTGAATTGAAAGAGGAAAACTTGGCCGGCAAAGGAAATTATGTTTCCCTTTCTACGTTTTATGATAAGTCGAGGGATCCTCAAATTGGCCTGGGAGGCGAATTCCTTCGAAGAAACATAAAAGGTAGTTTTATAGATTGGCGGCTGGGCGCATTAAATTATAGTCCGGCCTTTAACAGTGGGAGGCGTGATGAATGGAATATTTATACTATACTGGAGCGGCCGATGTTTAGCCGGTACACCAGATTTACTGGAGCGGCCGAATTTCAAATAAATAACAGTTATAACCGCTATATTTCTGATTCGTTATTCAATGAAGATTTTCGGTACCGCTATTTACAATCAGATTTTTGGTTGGGATATAATATAGGATATAAACGCGCAAGGCTTACTGACCATTTTAATAGAATACGGCATTTTGTTTCGGTTCGCACTTTTTATAACCACTTTTTTAAAAAGCCTGATAAGTTTGATGGGGTTTATAATTATCAATATGCTGATTTAAATGGCGCCTTGATGAGCTATACACTGTATCGTCAAAATTTTTATAAAACCGGATTTATTTATGGCTTTGGCAGAAGCGAAGATATTCCCGAAGGATTAAACATTTCTGCCACCGGTGGGTGGACAAATAAAAGCGGGAAAAGGCGTGGGTATTATGGTATTGGAGCCGAAGGAAGTAAATTCTTTTCAAAAGGAAATTATTATTCTGTAATACTTCGAGCTGGTACTTTTCGTGATCATGGTCATTGGGTAGATACAGATATCTTATTGGATATTTATCATTTTTCTGCATTAAGAAAGATGAATGCAAAGTGGCGAAATAGAAATTTTGTTCAGGTAGGTATTGCTAAACAAATAAATCCTTTGTTGAATACTCCTTTGTTCTTAGGTTCTGATTTTGGGTTACCTGATTTTACCAATTCAGTGTTTGGCAATTTTAGAGCAACGGTAAAGGCAGAATCGGTATTTTTTAATCTTCGGAAATTTTTGGGTTTTCGTTTTGCCCCTTTTGCATTTACAGGTCTTACCATGCTAACACCTGTGGATGAAAGCTTCTCTAAAACTAATGGATTTACAGCTTTTGGTGGTGGTATTAGAACCCGGAATGAAAACCTGATTTTTGGTACCCTAGAACTACGTGGAGCCTATTTCCCCCGCACACCTGGAGGGATGAAACCATGGGAGATTTCTTTTTCGTCAAACATCCGGTTTAAATACAATAGCACCTTTATTAAAAAACCTGATTTTATTATTGCTAATTAATTGTTTTTTATACCATCATTTTTATTCGAATGGGGATAAGATTATCTGCATCATTGATGGTAACTTGCCATTATGTATTCAAAAGCAGAAGCATCAAAAATAAAAGCAGACTTCTGGACGAGATTTGGAAAGTATATGCAACCTGTTGAATCAAGTTTTCCTATGAAGGTGAATTGGATTAATTATAAGACAGGAGTGAAACATATCCGCATCATATCCGACTTTACAAACAGTGCAGCATATACGAAGATTGTCCTTTCTTTTCCGGATGAAGATATTCGAAAAGGGATATTACAGCATTTCGAGTTATTACTTTCTGAACTAAGTGGTGGAGATGAGGCGGATTGGCTGATAACTGATTATCGTATTTATAACGATAAGCCGATTTCAGAAATTGTAAGCACATTAGATGGTGTAAATATTTTTAAACACGATACATGGCCTGCGGCAATAGCCTTTTTGAAATCAAGGCTGATTGCCTTTGACCGTTTTTGGTTTTCGCATAAAGATATTTTTGATTATTTAGTATAGATTTTGAGTGAATAAAAAAGCTCATCAGATTATGATGAGCCTCTTGAAGATTATTTTATTTATAATCTTATTTTGTTTCTAACAATTTAAAGAATTGGTCGAGCTGTGGTAAAATAACAATTCGTGTTCGGCGATTAGCTGCTTTACCGGCTTCTGTATCATTTGTTGCTACCGGTACATATTCACTACGACCTGCGGCAGTCATTCTGGCCGGAGGGATTCCATATTGATTTTGCAAAACACGAACAACGGCAGTAGCACGTTTTACGCTTAAATCCCAATTATCGAGTAGTAAGCTGCTACCGCGATAAGGAACATTGTCTGTATGCCCTTCAACCATAAATTCAATGTCGGGCTGATTTTTCAGCACCTTGGCCACTTTGCCCAAAACTTCTTTTGCGCGATCTGTAATTTCATACTGCCCGCTTTTAAATAACAGCTTATCTGAGATGTCTATATATACAACACCTTTATCCACTTTGATATTGATATCCTGGTCGTCCATATTACCGATAGCCCCTTTAAGGTTTGTAACGAGCGCCAGGTTTAATGAATCTTTGCGTGCAATAGCGCCTTGCAAGTCTTTGATGTATGCATCTTTTGCACCGATATTATCTAATGATTTTTTTATACTCTCTGCTTGTGCGCCGGAGATAACACTCAGGTTTTCCAACTGTTTTAAAGCTTGGGTATTGTTTTCTTTCAAGAAGTCGATTTGTTTGTGCAGCGATGCAATTTCTGCTTCTAATTGTGTTCTTTTTCGTGCGTCTGCATCTGTTAGTGCATTGCAATCTCTAAGTTCAGCTTGCAGCCTTTCATAATCAGCTTGAAGTGTAACATATTTGTTTTGTTCTGTTTTTAATACTTTCTTGCTTACGCAGGAGTTTAATAACAGCGTTCCTGATAGTAAAATGGCCAATATTTTAATGGCTTTCATAATCAACATGTTTTATTTGCCGCAAAGATACTTCATTGTTTAGGCTAAGAAAGTGATTACTGTTAAGAATGTGTAAAATGAATAATAGAGTAATGGATAGCTTATTAAAGAAGGGGATTTTAATAAAAACATAAAATGGTTATTGGCGTTGAGTGATATTTTGTTTAGCATGTTTATAGATATAAGCACGGTTTTCACCTTTTTCTTAATAAATAATGCGGGCATCTCGAGATACTGTGTGGTATATTTCTTGAGTAGGTGAAGCACCTTGTTGTTTTGTGGTATATTTTTTTTGTGCTGCTGGCAAAGGCAAGATGTAATTATGTAGGTTCCGTTTTTTGTATTGCTGCCCGGTTTATATTCCTTCCCGGGTTTGTACTGATGCCCGGGGTCAGCGTCCCGCTGACCCCAATTCAAAGCTCGCAATTTTTAAAACACAGAACAATGCCTCATCACGGTACTTTATAGGTACTACCCCAAACAGATG